>JAGIBF010000027.1:69563-80476 GCA_017744515.1 Niastella sp. | reverse complement strand
GTATAAAGAGCCTTTTAGACTGCGCCGTGGCCTGATTTTTTAATGTTTTTAGTGAGCGCTCAGCTTTTTAGACCGGCGTTCATAATTAATGAGTTATGCAGATCAATACGCTTTGGACAGGACGTGAGTATTATTCGCTGGAGAACTGTTTGGTTACAGTATCGGAGTCGGGTGCTGTGATCAATTCAACCATTATTGGTAAGTACCAGGAAAAGTTATACCAGGTTGATTATATGATCAGGACGAATCAACTGTGGCAAACCTTGCTGCTGGATTTACGTTACCGGCATAGCGATTTTAAGGAACACCTGCTGCTGGAATGTGATGGGAAAGGTAACTGGCAGATGAATGGGCGCGATGCCAGCCAGTTTAATGGGTGTACCGAGGTGGATATTCCGCTGACTCCTTTTACCAATACCTTACCCATCAGAAGGCTTAATCTGAGTGATGGTCAGTCGCAGGAAATCCAGGTTGTTTATTGCGATGTACTGGAGCAACAGATCCAACCGGTGCGCCAGTTGTATAGCTGCCTCTCCAACAAACTCTACCATTACGAGAATATACCCAATGACTTTGAAGCTGATATCATTGTCGATGAGCATGGGTTGGTGGTGGATTATCCGGCCCTGTTTGTACGAACTTCCGTTTTGCAAACTAACTACCCTTTATAGTTAAAGCCAGGCATACTCACGCTCCTTCTTGCAAGGTCCGGCAACCAATTTTACCGCCTTGTCACAAATGAGTTTTTGGGGTGTACTTTGAAAATAGCCACCTCAAAAGCTCTTAGTCGTGAAAACCAAACTACATTATCACCTTATTATTTTATGCACAGGTGTGGGCTTATCAGTTTTGTCCGTATTGACTACTCCACAAACCAGCCCGGTTGCCGACACGCCATGCAGGCCGACTACGACTTATTGCGCAAAGCGCTTGAAGAAGCACATGGCGGCCTTTACCGTTTTTTCACGAGGGCCGAAATGAATAATGCGCAGGTTAAATTGCCTAACTTCCGACTGAGCCTGAAGATACATATGTATGAATACTGAATAAATAAAAAATGCAGGAAGTTGTTAGCTTCCTGCATGCTGGCTATAAGGGGGATTTGCGTTTGAGTTTGTTTCGTGCTTACATTTTCAAGATCCTGATCACAGTAGCGGGTGTTTTATCGAATCCTGTGATGGTAATGAAGTAGATGCCTGAGCCCACCGATGTAAGGTCGAGGGGTATTAGGTTCCATCCTTTGGTAAGCTTCAGTTGTTGCTGCAATACCTTTTGTCCAAAGGCATTGGTAACCGTGATGTTCTGCCTTGTGCTTTCAGCCAGCAGTGCTTTTACAGTGACGTGGCCGGTAGTGGGGTTCGGTTGTGCTTTTGTTGCTATTACCTGGTCTTTCTCGCCACACAGTGACAGGCTCACAGATTTGCTGGTAACAACTGTACATCCATTGGCATTGTTGTACGTGTACTGGATCATGTGACCGCCTGGTTTCAGGCTATCGATGTACCAGGTATTACCTCCCACACCTTGTCCGGAGAATACGCCACCTTGCAGGGAAGCACTCAGTGCGAATCGTGCTTCTGACAGGCAGATTGTATTGGGCACATTAATGATTGGCTTATCGACAGGTTTCACTACCAGTTTCACTGCATCTGTATTTACTTCTCTACCCGGCGCTTTCAATACGCAACGGTAGTAGAGATCGTTGACCGCTGTGGTGTTGAGCTCGGCTTTGGTAGCGCCAGCTATATTATTCCAGTCATTGTTGTCGCTGCTTTGCTGCCATTGATAGGTAATGGTCGCCGACATGGAGGCCGTTGCATTTGTCGTAAAGTTGACGGTGCTTCCTGCGCATATTGTTTGTGCTACCGGTTGCTGCTGTATGGTGATGATAGCACCTTCTACGATCAGGGTACCATTGATCAGCTTAAACGAGTAGTTGTCTGCGTCACCGTGTTTCAATATGATCGGGTATTCGCCCGGCGCGCTGGTGGCGGTAGCCGTGGTGATGATCTCTGGTGCGATGATGGAGTGTATGCCGTCGGTGCCTACAAAGCCTGAGTAGCTGATCGTCAATGCCGGGAGGGCTTCTCCATATGCTTTTGTCTTATTCTCAGCAGTGGCCACCAGTTCTTTGCGGTTTACGATGAGTAGTATCTCTACATCTGGTGCGGGATCGTAGACGAGGTCACCGGGCTGGCTTACCGTGATGGTTACTGCGCCTGCTTCTTTGATCTTTATTTTCCATTTACCATCGCCGGGGTCCTGGTAGATCTCTGCGGTGGAGTCGCTGGCTAATGTGTAGCTTACCGGCAGTCCTGAGCTGGCTGTGGCCGTCAGTTCGTAGTCGGCATCTCCATAGGTAAGGTTGATATCGCTTGCGGTAATGTTCTGATCTTTTGAGCTTGATTCGTATACACCGAGGTCGATGGTACTGCCGGTGATACGTGGTTTGCCGGCAATGTCTGTCAGCAACCACGACAGATCGGGTGTTTCTCCTTCTTCGTAATAATTCCTGTTACCTGCATTGATACCCGGGCTTTCGGCTTTCAGGGTGTAGTTGCCGCTTGCCGGATTCAGGAACATGGCATCGAGGGCGCCATCGAGGTTATGATTGGCCGGGTCTTCAGGCAGACCTTCTATTAAGCTGAATACAGCAAAAGGCATACTGTTCATATTGGACATGCCATCACTGTTGCCATATACTATCGTGTTGCGAATGGACGGGCTGGAAGACATATTGGCGATACCTCCTCCACTCACTGCCGCATTGTTGTTGCTGATGGTGAGGTTGGTGAGGATTGGCGATGAGAGGTTGGCGTTTGCCATACCGCCTCCCTGGAATTCTGCCAGGTTATCTGTAATGAGCACATTGGTATATACGGCTGAGGACTGGTCGTTGTAAATACCCCCACCGAAGAAGGATGATGTATTTCCGGTTACGATTAGATTTGTATACACCGGTGATGCAAGGTAGTTGTGTAATCCGGCACCTGCCAGTTTGGTGATCGTATTGCCGTTGACATCTATATCGTTCAGTGATTCCGCATCACCACCACCGCCTTTGATGGTAAAGCCGTCCATCGATGCTGTTTCCACATCGCCGGAAGCAATCACTACGTGACAGGCATTTTCAAAGCGGTTGTCGATTGTCAATGAGCCGCCGGAACCGGTGATCTGGTCGTCATCATAGTAGTCACCGCTCAGTATACTTTTGTTGGCAGTAAGGGAGAGGTCTCTTTGTTCCAGTGTGTTTTCGTTACCTGCAAAGCCTCCATAGAGTCTGGTGTTTTTTACCAGCAGGAAGGCGTTGTTCATGCCATCGTCATTACCGAAGTTATTATCGGCGGGGCTATACAAAGGTTTGTAGGTGCCTCCTGCTACCCAGATCTGCAGCGGAGTAGCGGCAGTCCAGTTGATTTGTCTTGCTTTGGCATAACGCAATGCATCTGCCAGTTCGATCAGGGGCGCATCCCAGCTGCTTCCATCACCGGGCACTATACTGTTTTTGTTGACGTATAATATGTTGTTGGTGGGGTTGATGCCCAGCACGTCCATGGAATAGTTGCCAATGGGCGATGTGCTACAGCCGTTGCGGCTGATCACTACATGCACCTGGTCGTATGGTGCAGGGTAATAGGTGAACTCGTTATTGGCTGATGATTGTACAACGTTGCCGTTTACCTTGAATGTGTACAGTTCATAGCCGGAGGTAGCGGTGAATGTTACCTGCCTGCCTTCCATGATCTGTCCATATACTGATATGTTCAGTTCGGCAGCCATTTCTCCTACTGCTCCTATCTTCAGATTGCCGGGACCAGTATATTCTGTTCCTGTACCTCCGCCATCGGGGAAAGTATAATACCTGTTGGCGGGTGTAGCTGTGGGCGACGACAATCCAACGGGATTGTGTCCTCCTTCTGCCTGGCGGATGCCTATATAGAATGCCTCTCCCGGATTGATGATGGCGGGATAGTAGAATGGAAGTTGTATAGTGGTGTTGAGGTCGCTGGCTGTAGCTACAAAGTCGGGCCCGTCGTCTATGATGTTGCCGGCTTCATCGAGCAGCATGGGTGTCACTGTTTTACCAATGTTGTCAGGGTTATTGGCGAGGTGAAAAGAAACGCCTGTAAGTTGTACCGGCACGCCTGGTGCGTTGTAGCGGGCGGTAATGATGCCTGGTGCTGCGAGGCCAAAGCCATCATATATCGACTCGGTTCCTGTATAAGCAAAGTTGTTACAGGTTACTTCCTGTGAGATGGATAGGGTGTTGTTGGCATTGTCTTCATCGTCGGGTACTTTTACTTCAATGGTTTGTGTGCCTGTATTTGCAACTGACCCCATGAAAGTTACAGTTGTGCTGGCGCCTGCTGCAAGGAAGGGAATTGTTTGTACCTGGTGCTCTGCATTGGCACCCGTTACTGTAAGGTCTACTGTTATATCGGACTGGTCTTGTGTACCATTGTTCTTAATGGTAGCTTTAATATTATTCTGATCGGTCCATAATCTGCTGATGGTCCCAATTTCAGGTTCCACGTTCACTACCTCAATATCGTTATTGGCTGCGGTAGCTATTCGCAGACCTTGTGGTATGATAACTGTTGCCAGTACGGTTGCAGACGCAGCCAGGCATGTGGCTATCATCAGTGGCTTGCGTTTGTTCCTTGTAAATGACTTTAAAAGGGAAGCATGTACAGATTTTATCATGGGAAAGGGATTATAGCCCGGTATTATATGCAGCCGGGGCATTGTAACAGGTAACGAATCCCAACATGGTTATATTGTTCCTAAAAAGGGAATAATGGTGGGGTGTGACAGCCCGAAATTGGCTGCATCTGTATTGTTATGATATGTATCTACTTAGTGCTTGTCTGACAAGGAGTTATTTTGGTAAATACCGGGTACTGATCCACTTTATTTCGCGCTCGCTGCTGAAGAAAAAATATTGTCCATCGGGTGAAATATAAGGGCAAAAATCACGTGCAGGGGTATTGAACTTTGGGCCAAGATTGACAGCCGGTTGCCATTGGTTATTGGCGCCTGGCCGGGAATAGTACAGGTCTGCTGCTCCAAAGCCATCTTCTCTGTTTGAAGAAGCGAATATGATGATATCTTCTTTAGCGGATATACCTGGGTCAAACTCTGAGTTGGGGGTGTTGATGGCTGCACCCAGGTTTTCCGGTGTTGTGAATTGTCCGTTGATCAGTTTGCTTACATAAATATCTTCTTTTCCAAATCCGCCGCTACGGGATGATGCGAAGTACAGGTTGCCAGTGGTGGTAAATGAAGCGTAGTAGTCATTGCTATCGGTGTTGATATTTTGGAGGTATTCGGGTTTAGTCCAGGCGCCATTGGGTAATGGTGTTGTGGAATAGAGGTCGTAATCCTTCAATGTGTCTGACTGATCTTTGGGCCTGTTGGAAATGAAGTACAGTTTACCATCGGGTGCGAAAGCGGGGTCGGCATCTGAATAGGTAACTTCTGTATTTGATAGCAGCACAGGCTCATCCCAGACGGTGCCGTTGTAGTGGCTGACATATATTTTCGATTGTTTATTCATGGTTCTTGAGAAGTAATAGAACCTGCCATCCGGTGAAAATGCGGCATTGAAATCAAAGGAGTCTTTGGATACTATACCGGGCAGGAAAATGAGTGCCGTAGAATCGGGAAAAGGTTGTGGATAGGGTATGGCAGTAACCGTTGGCTGTTGCGTAGAGGTGTCGTTGCAGGAAGAGAGGTTGCTTAACAAAAAGCAGGCTACTACTGTTATGGAAGCAATTCGCAGAATGGTTTTCATGTATGTAAATATATGGAAATGGCCTGGTTGTTCAACCAGGCCTGTACGTAAGTGGAAATAGTTATGCCACCATATTTTCGAGGGCGCCGAATGCGTGGTCTATGACGATCTTCCAGGTGCCGTCCGCTTGTTGTTTCATTACTTCGATACCTTTGGCACTTATTTTTACTTCGTCGCCGTCGGTAATATTCCATTCTGACCTTCCTACTGCGATGTTGCCGGTTTGTACGCAGTAGACTGTTTTGATCTCCATTTTTCCTTTGATGGTTAATATCGTTTTGATGACTTGTTCAAACTGTTCTTTGCCTGATAGTGGCTCGCCGGATTCCGGTACGAAGATGCCGTTGAAGTCATACATGCTGAGGACGGTAGCTACGTCGCCTGTATTGAATGCTGCTGCCAGTGTTGCATGTGCGTCTGCTGCCTTTGTAGGTAGGTTCATGTTTGTTGATTTTTTTATGATGAATGATGATTTGGTATAATCCTGTGTTATGAAAGGATGGGTTCAAAGTTTTGAGCTTTGGCAATTGCACGGGAAAGTGTACCGATGTTGTCGTACAGTTTATTGAAGAAGAAATTTCCCATGCTCACACGTTTGACGCCCATGTTGTTGAGTTCTTCAAAGCCAGGAAGGCCGGGTATACACATTACGTTGAGGGGAAGGTTTGTGTGGCTTATTACTGTTAAGATATCTTCTTCGCGGGCAATGCAGGGAAGAAAGATGCCGTCTGCTCCTGCTGCTTCGTACTGCTGTATGCGTTGTATGCTTTCCTGTAACTTGTTTGGCACATTGAGGATAAAGGTGTCGCAGCGGACGTTGATAAAGAGATTCGTATTGTTTGCAGTCAGCTTATTCTTTACTGCTTCTATTATTTTAGCAAACGGAGTTGCTTCTTTTAATTTTCTTCCTGACTTATTGACAAGTGAGTCTTCAATGTTGATGCCGGCTACGCCGAGGTCGGCCAATTGCTTAATGTTGGCATAAATCTCTTCAGCGGTTGTACCGTAGCCTGTTTCAATGTCTACTGTTAAAGGAGCCTGTATTGTTGATAGTATGCGTTTAATGACAAGTATGTATTCCGCGAACGTCATTTCTTCTCCATCTTCATAGCCGAGACTGTTGGCTACTGCGGCGCTGGAGGTGGCGATGGCCGGGAAATTTTGTTCCTGGAAGAGACGGGCGCTTTTGGCATTCCATGCGTTGGGCAGTACAAACAGGTCGGATGCGTGGTGTAGTTTTTTAAACCGATCAAATGCTGACGACATAATTTTTTGTTTACCGATTACTAATGTGTCTTGTTATCGGTATCAAAATTATCGTAGGGGGTATGCCTGAAAATTGTATAAAACGGAACTGCTTAGTGGCTGGCAAACGCTACTGTAAGTGGCGAGTTGTCGATGGAATAGCTGGAAGGGGTAGTGCCGGTGAAGCTTTTAAATTCCCTGATGAAGTGTGACTGATCGAAGTATCCGCAATCGTAGGCAATGGATGTGAGGGAAACGTCTTTCTTATTGTTCAACAGGCGAAGGCTATTCTGGAATCGGTTTATTTTACTATACAGCTTAGGGGTAAGTCCTGTGTGTTGCAGGAAGAGCTTCTGGAGGTATCGCGCAGAAATGCCATAACGGGAGGCCACGTTTTCGATGTTATCGAAGAAGTCTTCGCGCTTCAATTCATTCATAATGTCGCTGACTACTTCTACTTTATCCAGTCTCTTTTCCGACCGGGAAAGTCTGTGCAGGAGGAATCTTTCAACCAATTCTATTCTTTGCTGCCAGCCGGCTGTTTCCTGTAATTGTGTGTACAGGGCATCTACTGTATTGTTGGATACAGCACGGAAGTCGATGATCTGATCATTGAAGTGGTCGATGTTGTTTGGGACGAAGCAGGCGGCGCCATGTGGAAAGAGGCGGATGCCGAGCATGATATTTTTGCCGATGGATTTGATTGGCAATGGCTTGATGAGTTGCCCCCACAGTTCTATGGAGGGTGTTGTGATATAGCTTTCACCTACGGCTGTTTGCCACTTGCCTGTGCCGAGATTGAAGATGATTTCCATCAAGCCGCTTGGGTAGACAGTATCTTCAAATGCCACGTCTGACGAGGATTCGTAGATGAAGTAGCATTTTACGTAATGCTTTAATCTGCCATCGGGCTTTATTTCTGTATAGTTCATTGGTTCTGCACGATTTACACTAATAAGTCGCTCAAATCCGGCTTTAAAGTTAGTAAAGTTAGTCAGACCGGGCGCTCTGGAATTGTACAATTCGGAACAAGCTGGGGGAGGTTGAAAAGTTGATAGGTTGAAAAGGGGAAGGCTTGGTGTTGAGCTTTAGGAGCAGTTGAAAAGTAGGCAGGATGAAAATAAAAGGGTTCCGCATGCAGGCGGAACCCTTTGTCGCTTAACTATAATACTCCCTACGATATCTTAATAACTGTCGTTTTGTTTCAGGTAGTCTTTCAGGTTGCTGGCGCCGTCGATGGCTGTTTGTGGAATGGGGAAGAGCCTTTTCCTGGGGTTGTTATCGCTCTTCTCTGTCCAGGTTCCTTCGTATTTACCAAAGCGGATCATATCGGTTCTTCTCAGGCACTCCCAGTAGAGTTCAAATCCACGCTCTCTGAACAGCAGGTCGAGGGTCATGCTGGTGAGGGCCGGTGCTTTTTGACGTGCGGTGCGGGCTGCTCTTATGGCGTTCACATCAGCCAGTGCGCCTGCTGCATCATTGTTTTTTCTGAGTTTCGCTTCGGCGCGCATAAGATAAACATCTGCGAGGCGCAGGATCACAATATCTGCTTCTCCGAAATTCCGACCACTTACCGATTTGCGGCTAAACATGTATTTGGATACGCGATAACCGGAAGGATAATCGCTGCCAGCCGTGGTGAAGTCTACTTTTTCGGTAAAGATCACAGGCTGGGTAGGCTTGTTGCGGGTGTCGTGGAATAGCTGCCCTACTTTCATGCTGCCATTAACACATTTTACAAACACGCCATTCTTTCTGATCAAACCGTACTGTTGTCCGCGCAGGATGCCACGGTTGATGAAAAACTGTGCAGCGGGTACGCAGCTGTCAGCAGGGTTGGAATAGATAGACAGGTTTTCTTTATAGAAGCGTGGGTCTGCTGAAGGATCAGCTGGTGCATATGCCTGTGCCCACACCTGGTAGAAGTCGGATGTAATGGCGGGGCCATCGGTTCCGTTGGCGCCTACGTAATCCGGTAAAGGAAACTGATCCCCGGAGAGAGAGAAGTAAGCCATACGGTTGTGACCGTTGAGGTCGGCGCGTTGGTCTACTGCAAAGATGATCTCCTTGTTTGTGTCGTTGTTGTCATCGAAGATGGCAAAGTACTCGGGAGAGAACTGGTACTTGTTGGAAGAGATGATCTTATCGCAATACTCGATCACTTTATCCATATCTGCTGGTGCAAAAGTGAGCTGCGTGCCATAGATGTTATTGTAGGCTGCGCTATTGAGGTAGAGGCGTGCCAGTAGTCCCCAGCAGGCTTCTTTGGAAACCCTGCCTGTAGTAACACCACTTTCGAGGTTGGGCTCTGCAGCAAGCAGTTCTTTTTTAATATATTCTACTGCTTCGGTGCCGCGTAATATAGCAGACAATGCGCTGGGATCGTCTTTTACGAATACCAATCCGAAAAGGTCCAGCAGCATCATGTTGTAATATGCACGCATGGCTCTGGCCTCTGCGGTGAAGGTTTTTACGGATGGATCATTTAATGTAGGCAATGAGTTCAGTGCCGAGATCGACCTTGAAACGCCTTGTACCAACAGGTTCCAGGTGTTGCGGAGGTTGGGATCGGTAGAGGTATAGGTATGCCTGTGCATAGCCAGGTAAATACCGTTATCGCCCCAATCGGTACCGCCGCGGTAAGGTAGAATTGCTTCGTCGGTAGATATCTCCTGGATAGCGAGGTAGTTGGTATGCAGGAAGATGTTGGGTAGCTGTGCATATACGGGTGCAATAGCGCCTTCTGCCGCCTGCTTGGGTGTAAGGCCTGTTGCTGATGATTCGTCAAGTACCTTTTCGTTCAGCTTGGTACAGCCTGTGCCTGCTACGATGGCACTAAGTATGAGTGGTATAAATAATTTCTTTGTCATGGTAATTAGCTTTAGAAGGTTACATTAAATCCAAGGAGGAATGACCTTGCTTTGGGATAGCTGAGGTAATCGATGCCATAGGATGAGATGCCGTTGACGGTCCTGTCGGTATTTACTTCGGGATCGTATCCATCGTAAGGTGTGATGACAAACAGGTTTTGTCCTGTGAGTGATATTCTCATTGCGTTAACCCATTTACCTAAGCCCAATGCTTTGGTGTTGAAGTTGTAACCGATGCTCAGGTTGTTCATCCGCAGGAATTTGCCATCTTTCAGGTAGCGGGATGAAACGGGTGCTGAGTTGGTGGTTGCTTCTTTGGGATCGGCAATCGCTGCGGGAGTAGTGTTCACGCCTTTTGCCAGCAGGTTTTTGTAGAAGCTGGAGTTGGCAGTGTTGTCATAAACCTTATTGCCGGATACGCCATTGAAGTTGGCTGACAGGTCAAGGCCTTTGTAACCAAGGTTGAAATAGAAGTTGTACATGGTTTTGGGCAATGCTGACCCGAGGGCCTGACGGTCCTTATCGTTAGCGATGCCATCGCCTGTGATATCACGATAAAGGCTCAGACCATTTGCGTCGAAACCAATAAACTCCTGGAGGAAGAATGTACCGATGGGTTGACCATTCACATATCCGTTGATGGTAGCGGATGTAAGACCGGCACCGGAAGCAGAACCTGAAGGGATCACTGAGTAGGGTGAGTGTTCTACTTTATTATTGATGAATGTAACGTTACCGCCTACTGAATAAGAGAACCCGTTGGGGGTAGTATGACGATACGCGAGATCAAATTCCACCCCTTTGTTGGTGATGGTCATGTCTGGCACATTTGTCCATTGGGTTGCTGCCGGTTGAATCGGATCGGCAGGTATTACTTCGAGCAGGATGTTGTCTGTTACTTTACGGAAGTAATCTACGGTACCTGTCAATGCTCCGCCAAACAATTCAAAATCCAGACCTATGTCGGTTTGTGCAGAAACTTCCCAATCTCTGATGTAGAACCC
>JAGIBF010000027.1:0-69553 GCA_017744515.1 Niastella sp. | reverse complement strand
CTTCCCACTGGATATCAGGATTAGCCAAACGCTGATAGGCGGTACCTACAGGGTAGGCAGTGCCTGGATAAAGCGGATAACTGGCTGCTGCGCCTGGAGTGGCGGTGAACAGTGCCTGAGTGATCTTGGAAGGGATTTCCTGGTTACCTGTTTTTCCCCATCCTGCACGCAGTTTCAGGTTATAGAAGGGGCCATTTTCCAGGAACTTCTCTCTGGAAATTATCCATGCTCCGGAGAAGGAAGGGAATACGCCATACTTGTTGTTGGCTCCGAATTTAGATGAACCATCTGCACGTACGGTAGCGGTAAACAGGTATTTGTCATCGTACGAGTAGTTTACGCGTCCGAAGAATGATTGCAGCTCGTTGATGACTGCATAACCGGAAGGCCTGTTGTTGGCGAGGGTAAGCTCCTGTCCGAGACCCGGGTTATAGATGGGTTCTACATCAGAGATTGGGAAGTTGTTGATGCTGGTGCCGCGACCTTGTATAAAGAACTTCTGGTAGGAGTGACCCGCCAGTGCCGTGAACTTATGGTTATTGATCGTTGTTGCGTAGGTCAGATAGTTTTCGATCAGGTGGTTGCGGTTAACGTTGCTATAGGTTTCCAGGCGACCCAGGCGCAGGGGTACTGTGTTGGGCAGTGACTGGATATCTCTTGTAGCAGTAGAGTTATCGATACCGAAGTTGATCTTATATACCAGTCCTTTCAGGATGGTCAACGAACCGCTGATATTACCCAACACCCTGTTGATGGAGGTGATGTCCTTTTCGAGGGCGAGTACTGCGAGCGGGTTGATACCGTTCTGGAACTGGAAGGGCTTTCCGTCAGCACCATACGCAGGGATAGTTGGGTTGGTAGAGATTGCGCCACCGATGAGGCCACCAATGTTGGGGCGCAGGTTGGATGTGTTATTGGCGCTTAAGTTGGCTTCTATCACCAGCCTGTCGTCGAGCAATTTCTGGCTCATATTGAAACGGCCGTTGTAACGTTTTACATCATTGCCTTTCAGGATACCTTGCTGCAGTTGCATGCCGAAGGAGCCATAATAGGTGAACTTGTTGGTGCCTCCTGACAGGGTAACGTTGTGATTTTGTGTCCAGGCTGTGCGGCTCACTTCTTTTTGCCAATCGGTGCTGCCTTTGAAATCTTCCAGTGCGTTACCAAGTGCTGCTACCTGTTTTTTATATTCTTCTGTTTTGAAGACGGGTAATGGGTTGGCCATGGTGCTGAAGCCTCCGCTGAAGTTATAGCTCACTGTGCTAAAACCTGCACGGCCTTTCTTGGTAGTGATGAGTACTACACCGTTGGCGCCTCTTGAACCGTAGATGGCTGTAGCTGATGCATCTTTCAGTACGTCCATAGACTCGATATCCTGCGGGTTGAGGAAGCTGATCGGGTTGATGGCGCCACCTACTGATGAGTTGTCGAGGGCCATACCATCTACTACAAATAGTGGTGTGCTTCCGGTGCGTACGCCGCCCGGGCCACGGATGGTAATATTCTGGATAGCGCCAGGCTCACCGCTGGCGGAGGTAACGTTCACGCCTGATACTTTACCTTGTAAGAGTTCTTCGGGTGTGTTGATGATGCCTTTGTTGAAGTCGGCTGCTTTTACTGATTTCACGGAGCCGGTTACATCACGTTTGGTGGATTTGCCATAACCTACCACCACTACTTCTGCTGCCGTGTTGGAAGAGGAAGGCTCCAGTGTTACATCCACCACGATAGCGCCGGCTGCATCGGGTTTATTTCCACTTACTTTTTTTTCTGCGTAGCCTACGTGGGAGAAAGTGAAGCTGTAGGTGCCTGTTGCATCGAGGTTTTTGAATTCGAAGACTCCTTTTGAATCTGTTTGTGCTGATCTTTTAAATTGATTTTTTTCGTTGGCCACCACTACCGTGACGCCTTGCATCGGTGCGGAGCTTTCATTGAGTACAGTTCCTCTGGCAGTTGTCTGGGTCGTTTGGGTAAATGCAGTTGCATACATTAGCAGATGCGCCAATAGCAGTACACCCCACACGGTAACCCGTGGGTTGAATAGTTTCATTTGGCTCTAATTTAATTTAGGTAGCAAAGTTGTTAGATTTCCGGGGGCATAGCCCGTCAGTTCTGGTTATGAATGCATTAAGTTAATGAGAACTAAATATTATCTTTTGCGATATTGCGAAACCGGTTTCGTGCAACTGTGATTTCAGTCATGATTTTCCATACTTATTTAAGTGTAGCTAAACCAAATAATCTTGATGGGTAAGTAGTTTGTGGATGAAGTGGAATAAATGTATTGTGGGTTGGTGCTAGGTTGTATGACCATGCTCTGTGGATGGTCAGCTGGTTGTAATGGAGTGTATTCAAATAGCATGTTGCACTATTAAGCTGCGTAGTATTCCGGATAGGGTTGGGTAGAATAGTCAATAGGTAAGGTATAGGTAACCCCCGGCTGATCCCTTAATGCGACTCTCTGTACGTTCTCACAAGGTTCTCTGGAAATTCTCTGTAGATTCTCTGTAGCTTTTACCATATACCGATTATTTATTATGTAAATTTCTTAAATTAGGGTATTAAAATCCAATGTTTTATGCCTAAAAAGAGGAAGCCAAAGAAGAGAAAATATAATAAACTGAATTATGACCCTGAAAAGTATGATTGGGTAAACTCCAAAGAGGGCGGCTATCCCCGGCGAAAGAAGGGAACGGTGAAGCCGGTAAGGCTAAATACCGTACTTCAGTTTAATGCTGCTGCCACCCGTTCTACCAATGAAGCTGCTAAAAGGGTGTTGGCAAAGTTGTATCCATTTCTTCAATATTTAATGTTGGGACGTACTGTTGTAAAGATTGCCGGTGCATTCAAGAAATCCCTTGCTCAATCGGGGCGCATGGACTATTCTTTTCTTCAGGGTTTGGATTTTCAGCCGGATTATACATTACAGGATATTGTGAATGAACTACTACAGATAGTAGAGAAAGATGGTGTATTGTTCGTAGATTTTCCGGCAGGTGCAGGGTTTGTAAAGAAGCACAGCTCTCTTCCTACCGGTTATTTTGTAGAGCTTATTTTATTGCATGGAGATCCTGCCAGGGAAGACGGGTTGCGTGTTGATAGTGTTGAATCCCGGTTATTTTCTTTTGAGGAGGAAGGATATGTTGAGTGTAAACTTTCTATTCTTCTACCGGAAAAAGATCCCTGGATGGTATTGGTAAAGGTGAGCTGCCTAATGGGAAGGGGAATGGCTAATACCGGCAAGTATTATGCTCTTAAGGTTATAAGGGTGGGCAAGGGTATTAGCAATTTGGATTAATATTGTGCATGCTGCAAGCATCTCCTGCTGATAAAAAGTTAGTTGTCGATATTCTCACGAAAGCTTTTTGGGATAACCTGAGTGTCAATTATGTGATCGATCCGAAAAAGGATAAGGGTTCTGCCATAAAGGCCCTCATGGCTTATTCTTTCGATGTATGCATGGCTTATGGATCGGTATTTTTCCATGAGGAGAAGGATGCTGCGGCTTTGTTTTATTATCCGCAGAAGAAGCGAACGACTCTTCGAACGATAGGGTGGGATGTACGCTTATTATTTACCTGTTTTGGTGCAGGGAATGTGGGCAAGATCACTGGCCGGGAAAAGATCATTCATCAGGTAAAGGGTAAAAGGGATATGTTGTACTTGTGGTTTGTAGGTGTGTTACCTTCCAGCCAGGGCAAAGGGAAAGGCAGTGGGTTAGTGGCTGACGTGTTGCAAGTAGCCCGGCAGGAGGGACTACCTGTATACCTCGAAACTTCCATGACACAGAACCTTCCATTGTATAAGCGGTTTGGGTTTACGGTTTATCATGAACATGAATTTAGTTACCGGTTGTATTTTTTGAGGAAAGATATTTAAAGTAAACAGGCGCTTGTATTTTACCAGCGCCTGTTTACATTATGGTTGAATTTAGTGTTCTTATCAATTCAACAGTTCCTTCACTTTTGTTTTGATGTATCCATTTTGTAAATACTGGTAAAGGTTCTTACCAGGACAATCGGTTTGGGTAGAGTGATCTTTGTGTGAGGCAATGGTTTCGTAAGGGATGTTGTATTTTTTAGCGCTCCAGGCAATGAGTTTTGTAAGCGCTTCCAGTTGCTTTTTAGGGACGATCTGTTTTTCGAAATTGCCTACGCAGCAAATCAATAGATGTCCTGAAGGGTCGTATTCTGTAGCTGTTTCTCCAACCGTATTTACATTCCTGCCTTCATAGATCGTGCCATCGGGTGCGATGAGAAAGTGATAGGGGATATCTATCCAATTCCTGTCTTTTCCCATACCCCATGTTTGTACGTTTTTGATGTGTTGTGTGGCGTCTTTGGCGGAATCCCATTCTACGCCTTCATGGTGTATAGTAATTCTTACCGGGGTTTGTTGTCTGAATGGTCTGGGGGCTGCTGCATTCCAGCCTGCGCGGGGTACTATGACCGGCGCATTGGCTGCTATCCTGACCGTGTTCTCTATTTCTTTGAAGGTGCTTTCATTGCCGGTACGGTCAACTGCCGTGACTACAATATGTGTAGGCATGTTTTTATCAGCAGGCAATTCAAAGAGTGTTGAACGATCATTGCGGTTCAGTATTTTATAACGCCAGCTGTAGTTGCCCGCATTGTCTTTGTATTTCCCATATACTACGTAGTGGAATACATCTTTTTCGTTGGGATGTGTCCAGCTAACTTGCACAGCGTTACCCAATTGATCGAGTGTTACAACAGGAGCTTCAGGTGCCTTGTCATCCAACCAGGGGCTGGCTGGTATCAATGCCTGTTTTTTGTAAGGGCCATTGAGAATGCCATTGATCATGTTGGGATTTTTGGTGAGCTGTGATATGCTCCAATGGATGGCGCCTGTACTGTTGGGCTGCATGCCACGGGTGGTCATGATCTGGCCAATGATCTCATTGACATTCCTGATGCTGGTATCGGTGCCCACGCTCATGCCGGGCCACAGGTGGCGGTTCATCGTGTTTTCGCCAGCCCACCAACCCAACAATATGGGGAAGCTTTGGAACTGGCGGCTGATGGGCCAGTAGAGTTGTGGTGAAAAGTAATCTATCCACCCTTTGTTCAGCCAAAGCTTGGCATCGGCATAGAGTACATTGTACTGATCAAAGCCTGCCACATATTCAGGATAGCCAGGCCGCCAGATGCCGAAGGGGCTAAGTCCAAATTTTACGTGTTTCTTTTCTGCCTTGATCTCTTTGTATAGGCGCTCAATGAATTTGTTGACAGCATCGCGACGCCAATCGCCTCTTTCGAGTTTGCCACCACCAGCTTTGTAAACTGCATAGCTTGCGCTGTCGGGAAAGCCGGCTCCATTGTTATACTCAGGGTATGGGTAGAAGTAGTCGTCGAAGTGTACGCCGTCGATGTCGTAACGTTTTACGATATCCATTACTACTGCAGCTGAATGGTCTTGGGTGCCTTTGAGGGCCGGATCAAACCACCAGTAGTTGCCTTGCTTGAGTTTAACTACCAACTCGGGTCTTTTTCTTACGATGGAACTATCTGTTACTTCACCGCCAACTGTGTGGTGTGCGCGGTAGGGATTGAGCCATACGTGCATTTCGAGCCCCCGGTCGTGTGCGGCATCTGTCCAGAATTGCAATGGATCGTAATATGGGTTGGGGGCTTTGCCTTGTGTGCCGGTAAGGTAGTAGGACCAGGGTTCTAATGAACTTTGGTATAGGGCATCGGCTTGTGGCCGTACCTGAAAAACCACTGCATTGAAGTTGTTTGCTTTGAGGAAGTCGAGCAGGGTGATCGCTTCCTGTTTTTGTTGCTCGGTGGTAAGTCCGGGCTTGCTGGGCCAGTTGATGTTGGCTACGGTGGCTACCCATGCTGCGCGAAACTCGCGGGCTGCTTTGGGTGCTGTAGTGGGTGGTGGGAAGGGTTGTTGGACTGCTGTTTTTTTAGCTGTTGTACATGCCTGTAATAAATAAATGGTGGCAATGGCTGTAACGAGAGATAGTAGTTTGTTTGGCATGGGTTAAAGATACTGGTAGCGGTTGTTGTATGTGATGATGGGGATTAATTTCTCTTAAAAATGTGCTGTTGTGTGCGGGATTTGTCGAGGGTGGGGTTGTGTGAAGAATGCTTTTGATGGGTTGGGTTACAAGAACCGGCAATTGGGCTAAAGCCCAAAGAAGTGTTGGGCTTTTACCCCGGTCCTAAAGGACCGGGCAATTCCGTTTGCGGCGATATGCCTTTGCATCGCAAGCAGATTTCTCACTACGCCGTCACTGCATACTTCTTTAAAGTCTCTAATGGCTCCGTTCGAAATGACAAAGAAGAATAAGACGTTAATAAATGTGGTGATGTAAATTAGTGTTTTATTATGGCGAAGGAACCGGCTGAGATCAATCCTGCAGGTATTGTGCTTTCGCGGCAATCTGATGTGCCGCTGTATTTGCAATTGTATGCATCGTTTCGCAAGATGATCATAGAAGGCAGGCTGCGGCCGGGTGACCGGTTGCCTGCGGGCCGTAACCTGGCGAAAGAATTGGGTGTGGCGCGCGTGATCGTGAGTCAGGCTTATGAGCACCTCGTGCTGGAGGGTTATGTGTTGGGCAAAACCGGTGCCGGTACTTTCGTCGCCGATCAACTACCCGATCATTTACTGAATGCCGGAAAGCGTAATACTGCTTCTATAAAAAAGCCGGTTGCTCAAACGGCTGCGCCTGTTGAACCTCCGGTGGATATGCAAGCCGGCAGCCGCATTGGCGCCACTGCTTTTCAGATGGGGATGCCTTCGCTCGATCAGTTTCCTTACAAGTTATGGCACCAGGTGGGTAATGAAGTGTTGAAGTCGCTGAAGCAGGCGCACCTCGGTTATGAGGATACTTTAGGTTATTGGGACCTGCGCAAAGCGATTGCTGCTTATCTGCGTATTTCGCGTGCTGTTGTGTGTGAGGCCGACCAGGTGATCGTAACTACTGGTTCGCAACAGGGGCTTAATCTTGTGGTGTCCTGTTTATTGGAGCAGGGCGATCAGGTGTGGATCGAAGATCCGGGTTATCATGGCGCCCGTATCGCTTTTTCTACTGCTGGTGTTGCGCTGTGTCCGGTACCGGTTGAGCAAGATGGATTGAATGTGTCGTATGGCGTTGCGCATTTTCCTGATGCAAAACTGGTGTATGTAACGCCTTCGCATCAGTTTCCAATGGGGTGTACTTTGTCAGCCTCCAAACGTGAGGAGTTGCTGGCATGGGCGCAGAAGCACAATAGCTGGATATTGGAGGATGATTATGATAGTGAGTTTCGTTATGAAGGCCGGCCTTTGCCCAGCCTGCAAGGTATGGACGCTGGTGGCCGGGTTATTTACTCCGGCACTTTCAGCAAGGTATTGTTTCCCGGCTTGCGACTCGCTTATATCGTGTTGCCTTCGATCAGCCTGGTAAGCAGGTTTAAGAAAATAAAAGACAACCAGGACCGGCAATCGCCGGTGATGGATCAGCTCATGTTGTGTGCTTTTATGGAAGGGGGATATTTCGTACGGCATATCCGCAAGATGCGGTTGTTGTATGCCGAACGTCAGCAGCAACTGATCAACCTGTTGCAATTGTACTGTAAGGATTATTTACGTATAAGTGTTGCTCCTTCCGGTATGCACCTGCTTTGCTGGCTGCCGGAACATATCGACATGGTAAAGTTTAAGGCTGCTATCCATCAGCATCAATTGATGCTGACTTTTGTAAACAGCTTTACGTTGCAGCATCGTCAGCCTCCGGCTATTTTGCTTGGGTTTACGGCTTTTACGAAGTATAAGTTAAAGGCAGGCGTGGAAAAGTTGCTGGCCTGTCTGAAAGGTTCAGTACCAGCTTGAGTGTCAGCTTTTGAAGGCGGCTTCGACAAGCTCAGTCCCGCAAAACGGGATAAACTCTGACACCGGATACATAAAAAATAAGAATGGTTATACTTTCGTGAGTATCTCTTTCAGTTTATTCAGCATAATCTCCCACGCATTTTTGGTGCGGCTTACGTAGGCTTCCCACTTCGGGTCCAATTCATGGGTGAGTTCTACAAGGCATCCTTTTTCCGTAGGGGTGATGTCGATGTATACAATGCTTTCATCTACTGATTCTCCTTCGATGCCCCAGGTAAATACCAGTTTGTCGTAAGGCTGAACTTCGAGGTAGGTGCCTATGTGATTGATCTGCACTCCCTGCCGCTCTACGAGGAAGGTGAAATGCCCTCCTTCGCGTGGGTCTGTTTTTAAGTGTATGATCTTTTCATCGCGTATGGCTGGTCCGTACATCCATTGGGAAAGTAGTTCCGGATCGAGCCAGGCATTGAATACTTCTTCTGATGGTACATGGATTTCGTTGGTGGCAGTAACTTTCAACCGGTTACCTGCGTTGTTGGGCTGGTTCATATCGTTACTTTTTTTTGTGTTTTTTCTCCATAAAGGTTTTTAGTGAACTGAGTCGCTCATTCCAGAATGTCTGGTAGGTGTTGACCCAGTTGGACACTTCTGCCAGTTTCTCCAGTTTGGCTTCGCAGTAGCGCTCACGGCCTTCCTGTTCTATAATTACGAGGCCACATTCGGCCAATATTTTCATGTGTTTTGAAATGGCAGGCAGGCTCATGTCGAAGTTGTCTGCCACTTCACTAAGGGTTGACCTTTTTTGTGCCAACATATCTATGATGGTTCTGCGGGTGGGGTCGGCAATTGCCTGGAATACGTCTCGTCTCATACGGGGTATTGTTTAATGATTAACCGATCGGTTTACAAATATAATAAAGTAAACCATTCGGTTTAGTGATTGTGTAAGATTTTTTTATGGGCTATAAAAATGGTCTTATTGGTTTTGGGAAAATGGACCTAATGGGGTCAGGAAGTGGTGGTTAGTTTTGTTGCTGTAACGAATCAATCAAAAAAGTATAGCCATGAATTTTCATCAAATTAATCATCCGCGTAAAAGGGTGAAGGTGCTGGATTCCGAAATGAGTTATGTAGATACCGGCGAGGGGGAGCCGGTGGTTTTCCTGCACGGTAATCCCACTTCTTCTTACCTGTGGCGCAACATTATTCCCTGGTTGAGTAAGTATCGCCGCTGCCTGGCGCCTGATCTTGTGGGTATGGGGCAATCGGGTAAGTCGCCCGATGCTTCTTATCGTTTTACTGATCATGTGGCTTACCTCGATGCGTGGTTTGAGGCTGTTGGGCTGCGGGAAAATATCGTACTTGTTTTGCATGACTGGGGCTCTGCGCTTGGTTTTTACAGGGCTTTCCGTTTTCCCGATCAGATCAAAGGGATTGCCTACATGGAGGCAATTGTGCAGCCAAGGTTGTGGAGTGATTTTCCTGCCGGTCGCGATGCCATCTTCCGGGCTCTGCGTTCCGACAAAGGGGAGCAAATGGTGCTGCAGGATAATTTCTTTATCGAAACGGTGCTGCCCAAAAGTATTATCCGCACGCTGAGTGCCGAAGAGATGGATGCTTACCGGGCGCCTTTTCAACATCCGGCCGACAGGCTGCCCACTTTGTTGTTCCCGCGCGAGATCCCTATCGAGGGCGAGCCGCCGCATATTGTATCTATTGTAGAGGAATATGGTAAATGGCTGGCCGGCAGCCAGTTTCCCAAGTTGCTGATATCTGCCTCTCCTGGTGCGTTGCTTACCGGTCGTGCGCTTGACTTTTGCCGGAGCTGGCCTAATCAACGGGAGGTTTCTGTAAAAGGGATTCATTATATTCAGGAAGATTCGCCGGCGGAGATTGGCGAGGCTGTAAGAGAGTTTGTATTGAATGACTGTCTTTAACACGAATTAAGGCGAATTACACGAATTAGCGTTTAATGCGAAAGCAATTATTAAATGATTAGCATGGAAAGGAGATTGCAATACAGGGCGTGCTAATTAAAGTTAATGAAAGGGATAAATTGATTATCTGATAATCACGATATTCGGTTTTATGAAAATGTTTGCCGTTATCTTCTTCTTTTTCCTGGCGGCGCCCTGTTCGGCTGTTCTCAAGGTTGCCTGTATTGGCGCCAGTATTACGTATGGTCATGGTATCGATAACAGGGAGCAAAATTCTTTTCCTGCGCAGTTGCAGTCATTATTGGGTAAGGATTATACGGTGAATAATTATGGGGTGAGTGGCACCACGCTGTTACGTAAGGGTGACCGGCCTTACTGGAGTACTGCTCAATACCAGGCTGCGCTGAACAGCCTGCCGGATATTGTGATCATAGATCTGGGTGGCAATGACAGTAAGCTGATCAATCGTGTGCACCTGGGTGAGTATGAAGCCGACTATGCTGCTTTTATTCAATCTTTCCGGCAACTGGCTTCTCATCCCCGCATTGTATTATTGTTGCCTATTCCTTCATGGCTCTCTGATACCGCGCAAATCTACGACCGGGTTATTGTAAAGGATATCATTCCCCGTATTCAGCGGGTGGCTTTTGATGAAAAGGTGGAAGTGGTGGATATGCATTCGCTGTTTGTTGATAAGGCTGATCTGGTGCCTGACAGGATACACCCTAATGCTGTAGGCGCGACCATCTATGCGAAGCGGCTGTTTGAGTTGATCAGTGCTAAGCGGGATATTGCTTTCGATTTTTTCCCGCGTATTCCTATGCCAATAAAGGAGAGTAGTTTTTATGGGTATGCCTGTGCTGATTTTTCCTTCCTGAACAGGAATTGTAAGGTGGTAAAACCTAAGTGGACTGCGCCCAATCGTCCCTGGATATGGCGGGCCAGGTTTTGGGGGCATGAGCCACAGGCTGATATCGCTTTGCTGGAGCGTGGTTTTCACATCGTGTATTGTGATGTGGCAGAGTTGTTTGGTAACCGGGAGGCTATAGCTACGTGGAACTCTTTTTATGCTTTGATGATAAAGCATGGTCTTGCCAGGAAGGTAGTGCTGGAAGGGATGAGCCGTGGTGGTGTGTATGCTTTCAACTGGGCTGCCGAAAATCCTACACGGGTGGCGGGTGTGTATGTCGATAATCCTGTGCTTGACCTGAAGTCGTGGCCGGCGGGGTTGGGCAGGTTGCCAGCGTACCCTAAGGAAGCTGCTTTGTTTAAAGCGGATTATGGATTGACAACGGATGAGCAAGTGAAGCAATTTACAGGAAGCCCCATCGATAAAGTGGATAGGATCGTGAAAGGACGGTATCCCATTTTTATTCTTTGTGCCGATGCTGATGAAGCGGTGGCGGTTGAAGAGAATACGATCCCGTTTGAAAAGAAGGTAAAGGAGTTGAAAGGGGATATTACCGTGATCTATAAGCCTGGTGCCAAGCATCATCCGCATAGTTTGCCGAATCCGACGGTGATTGTGGAGTTTGTGTTAAGGGCAAGTGGCAAGTAGTAAGTGGCGAGTGGTTTTTTTGCTTCGCAGGCAGATTTCTCACTGCGCTGTCGCTCCGTTCGAAATGACAAAAGTGAGGTTTTCTTATTTCGTGGTACTTTCGTTGCTTAAAGATGACTGATGGCGAAAAAGAAAGCTGGCGCAATGACTTTTGCCGACCGCGTAATCGACTTTAACAAGCATGTGCATTTTGAAGGTAAGCTTCCTCCGGGTATCCGTATTATGAATCCTTTCCGGGAAGATGACAACATCATTCCTATTTCTTCTGCATTTTATAAGAAGTTTTATGATGATAATAATGTCCGTCACCTGATCCTTGGGATCAACCCAGGCCGGTTTGGCGGTGGTGTGACCGGTATTCCTTTCACCGATACCAAGCGTCTTAAAAGTGAATGTGGTATTCCTTACTCCGGTAAGGAAACGCATGAGCCTTCTTCTGTTTTTGTGTATGATGTGGTGAATGCTTTTGGTGGCGCCAAAGCGTTTTATAGCAAGATCTATATCAACTCCATGAGTCCGCTGGGTTTTACTTCTGTTGGGCCTAATGGGAAAGAGATCAATTATAATTACTACGACAGTAAGCCACTCACCGATGCGGTGTATGATTTTATGGTGGACAATATCCGGAAGCAGATTGCCATGGGGGTGAAGACGGATGTGTGTTTTTGTTTTGGTACTGGTAAGAATGAAAAGTTCTTACAGCAGCTGAATGATAAGTTTAATTTTTTTGGAAAGATCGTGGCGCTGGAGCATCCGCGGTTTATTATGCAGTACAAGCTTAAGAGTAAGCAGGTTTATATTGATAAATATTTGAAGGCGTTTAGTGAAGCATTGGGCTAAAGCCCAGTGGATTTATTTGATTTTATCCCGGCCCTAAAGGACCGGGCAATGTGCTTTTGCTTCGAGCCACAAGCGTCGCGGGCAGATTTCTCACTCCGCTATCGCTTCGTTCGAAATGTCAAAGAAAGGTGAGCTTCGTTCAAAGTAACAAACAAGGAAGTGCTCTTCGTAAAGAAGATCACTCGTCGTCAAATCGTTTGAGGAGTTTGTCGAGTTCGGTTTTGGAGAGGTGAATGTCGAGGCCATCGCCCGGGATGAAGTTCTTTTCTCTAAGTTGTTTGAGGGTGCGGTTGAGGCTTCTGACTGTGATGGCAAGGTAATCGGCCAGGTCTTTTTTCGATAATGGCAGTTCCTGGTAGGAGAAGAGCGAGAGTAGTTTTAAGAGGGTGTATTCTATTGGGTAGAGTTGCTGGTAGGAGACCCTGATGGCCAGTTGACTCACGCGTGTAGCCAGCTCTTTCAGGATGAGTTTGTTTAATGTGGCATTGGTTTCCAGCAATTGTAAAAAGTGGGCGCTATCTGCTTTGTATACAACCAATTCTGTTACTGCCTCTACGGTACTCAATATCGGCGAACCTGTCAATAGTTCCAGCTCTCCCATTACTTCTCCTTCGCCAAAGAATTCGAGTATGTAATCTTTCGTGTTCTCTTCGGTAATATAGCATTTCACTATTCCCTGTTTGATGACATAGAGGTGGCGGGCTTTCTCATCCTGCCTGAATAGTTTCTGCCCCGGTTTAACGGTGTGTTGCTGCATGCCGGGCAGTTGTTCTATGAGTTGTAATAACTCCTGGTTGGTTCTTATCATGTTAATGGGCTGGGACAAATGTCCTATCTTTTTTTGGAGTGTCCTGTATTTTGCGTGAAATTTTGGTAATGTATGTTGACCGGCCGAATCCTTATGACGGTTTTAATATCTCTTTTTATGTTAGCCTGTACTGAAAAACAAAAGACCGATGTGGCTACTTTGCCCAAAGTAGAATTGCATCAGCACCTGGACTGTTCGCTTAGTTTTGAAGTGGTGAAAAAACTCAATCCCGCTATTAGTTATGACGTTTACCGGCGTGATTTTGTTGCGCCGGCCAAGTGTACGGACCTGGCTGATTATATCACCCGCGCCACCAAGGCGGTGGACCTGATGCAAACTGAAGAGCAGCTACGGCTTGTAACATTGGATGTCATCCAGCAATTGAAGATGGATCATGTGATCTATGCCGAGCTGCGCTTTGCTCCGCTGCAACACCTGCAAAAGGGACTTACTTCCGAGCAAGTGGTACGGGTAGTGAATGATGCGGTAGAAGAGGGGGTGCGGCAGACCGGTGTGCAGGTGGGGGTTATTCTTTGTACGCTGCGTCATTATTCCCGTATGCAAAGCATGGAAACGGTGATGCTGGCAGAACGATTTAAGGGTACGCATATTGTTGGTTTTGATATTGCTGCTGATGAGGCAGGTTTTCCTATCGATAATCATACCAGTGCTTTCAACTATGCTCATGAAAAAGGTATACCCTGTACGGCTCACGCCGGTGAAGCCAAGGGGGCTGCCAGTGTGTGGGAAACGCTGGAGCATTTTCGTCCTTCACGGATCGGTCATGGAGTGCGTAGTATGGAAGATCCTTCTCTGATCGCTTATCTGAAGAAGCATGGTATTCACCTGGAGGTATGCCCTACCAGCAATATTCAGACGGCTATTTATGATAGTATTACGGATCATACGGTTGATAAGATCTATCAGTCGGGAGTGTCTATGAGTATCAATACGGATGCGCGCACCATATCAGATGTGAGTTTGGGTTCGGAGTACCAGTTGTTGTCGACAGTGTTTGGTTGGGAGAAGGCGCATTTCCTGCGTTGTAATCTGGAGGCGATCGATCATGCGTTTACGAGTGAGGAGAATAAGAGGTTGTTGAAGGAGCAATTGATTAGGATGTCTGAACCATGATTTATTGGATTTTGAGGATTAGGAGGAGTTTTGCCTTTGCGTTGATGAGGCAGGAGTCCTGCAGTAGGCTCATTCCGTCATTCGACGAGAAGGTGAGCGAGTGAAAAACAATGTTTACAGCCGGGTTGCGGGAGCGACCCGGCTGTTTTTTTTGTGTGGGGTTGATAAATGTCATAGGTCAGGTGGTGGGAAATAAACAATTTTGTGTCTGAATCATTATATTTTAAATGGTGTATATGAAAATTGAGCAAATCTATACGGGTTGTCTGGCACAGGGTGCTTATTATATCCAGAGTGGTAAGGAAGCGGCTATTATTGACCCGCTGCGTGAGGTGCGTCCTTATATAACCAAGGCGGTCGCTAACGGGGCCGCCATCAAATATATTTTTGAGACGCATTTTCATGCCGATTTTGTGTCGGGGCATGTTGATCTTGCCAAAGCCACCGGCGCTACGATCGTTTATGGCCCGTTGGCCAATCCTTCTTTTGCTGCGCATATTGCTTCGGATAATGAAGTGTTCAGGATCGGTGGGGTAACCATCAAGGTGTTGCATACGCCGGGCCATACCATGGAGTCTACCTGTTATTTGCTGTATAACCAGGATGGCAAGCCTGTTGCTTTGTTTTCGGGTGATACGCTTTTTATTGGTGATGTTGGCCGTCCCGACCTGGCGCAGAAGGCGGCTCATATGACGCAGGAAGAGCTGGCTGGCACCTTGTTCGATTCGCTGCGCATCAAGATCATGCCGCTGCCCGATGATGTTATTGTTTATCCTGCTCATGGCGCCGGTTCTGCCTGTGGCAAGAATATGGCGAAGGAAACTTCCGATACGCTGGGGCATCAAAAGCAATTTAATTATGCGTTGCGCGCCAATATGTCTAAAGAGGAATTTATTGCCGAGGTAACGGAAGGGCTGTTGCCTCCTCCTGCTTATTTTCCGCAGAATGTGCGTATGAATAAGGAAGGGTATGAGAATTTTGACCAGGTGTTGAAGCAGGGCACTCAACCGCTGGGTGTGGATGCTTTTGAAGCTGCTGCCAATGAAACGGGTGCGCTCATGCTGGATACGCGTGCACCGGAAGTTTTTGCGCAAGGATTTATTCCCAATTCTATCAATATTGGTATCGATGGCAGCTTTGCGCCGTGGGTAGGGGCGCTGATCACTGATATTCATCAGCCTATTCTCATTATTGCCGATGAAGGCCGTGAGGAAGAGGTAGTAACCAGGCTGGCGCGCGTGGGGTATGATAATTCCATCGGTTATTTAAAGGGCGGTATCAAGGCCTGGCAGGATGCCGGTAAGGAACTGGACCTGATCGAATCTATTTCTCCTGCAGAACTGGCTGATCGGTTGAAGCGTAATCCTAACGTACTTATTGCTGATGTGCGTAAGGAGAGCGAGTTTACTACTGGTCATATTGTAGGGGCAGAGAATACACCATTGGATTTTATCAATGACCAAATCCAAAAGCTGGACAAGCAGCAAACCTGCTATGTGCATTGTGCAGGTGGTTACCGTTCTATGGTTTTCAACTCTATTTTAAGGGCGCGGGGTTTCGACAAGCTGGTCGATGTAAAGGGTGGTTTTAAGGCGATCAAAGATTCCGGCTTGTTTTCGATCGGGGAAGGTGTTTCTCCCACTTCTATGCATTAATTTGCTTTGCATGAATAGTTTTATTGAGCTTCTCAGGCAGCCATGGCCCTGGTATGTGTCGGGACCACTGATCGGGTTGACAGTGCCAGCGTTGTTGTTGCTTGGCAACAAGAGCTTCGGTATTTCTGCCAACCTGCGTCATATCTGCGCCATGTGTTTTCCGGCCAACATTCCTTTTTTCAGGTATGACTGGAGGAAGGAGTTGTGGAATTTGTTTTTAGTAGCAGGTGTATTGTTGGGTGGTACTATCTCAGCCTGGCTATTGTCAGACCCTAACCCAGTTCAGGTAAATCCTGCGCTTGTGAATGAGTTAGCGGGTTATGGTATTCATAATTATCAAAGCCAGGTGCCGGCGGAACTATTCAGCTGGGGCCAGCTGTTTACGATACGTGGGTTGTTGATGATGGTGGGTGGTGGCTTCCTGATCGGATTTGGTACCCGGTATGCCGGGGGCTGCACCAGTGGTCATGCCATTACCGGGTTGAGCATGTTGCAATGGCCTTCGCTGGTGGCTACTGTCTGTTTTATGGTGGGTGGTTTGATCATGGCGAATTTTATTTTACCAATTATCTTATCCTTATAGGTTATGCAATCAATTCCCGATACTGATTTTGAAATGCGCTCACAGGATGCTATCTGTGTGAATGAATCGCAGCTTTCGCATAAGTGGTATCACCAGCTGAAATACCTGGTGGTTGGAATTTTGTTTGGTATTGTGCTGGTGAAATCGGAGGTGGTAAGCTGGTTTCGTATACAGGAAATGTTTCGTTTTCAGAGCTTCCACATGTATGGTGTAATTGGTTCGGCCGTAGTAGTTGGCATCATCTCTGTACTAATTATCAAACGGTTTAAGATCAGAACAATTTATGGCGAGCCGGTCCAATTTCATAAAAAGCAGTTTAATAAAGGTCAGGTTATTGGAGGGTTGCTGTTTGGACTTGGCTGGGCCGTTACCGGCGCTTGTCCGGGACCGATATTTGCACAGATCGGTACAGGTGTAACTGTGGCGATCGTAGTGTTGCTGAGTGCGGTTGCTGGCACGTGGGTGTATGGAAAGGTGAGGGATAGGTTGCCGCATTAGCAGTTGACAGGTTGGTGGGGTTGACGAGTTGATAAGGTTTGTATTATTTATATATTATAAGCTATCCGGAAGGGTGGCTTTTTTATTTTATGTAATTGATTGGTATTGGCGCAGTAGTGAAGGTTTTGTAATGAGCAGAAAATATTCTTTCTCTTAACGTGTAATATTTTTTTGAAGGCTTATACATGCTAAGGGTTGCAAGTAATCTCAGAAAAATATTCTAATATTTCTGTTGTAACAATTGTTACGCACTACACACTGATGTAGCATAATGTTCGAGTGAACACTTCTTTCAGGATGCTACTTTAATTATTACATAAACGCTTAATTCCATGCTTAAAAGTTGGAAGCATCTGTTTGTGAAAACAGATGAACCTAAAGCTGGAAAGGATGAAGCTGCCGAAGCTTATTCTTTCCCGGCCAGTGAACCTATTGTCCCTGCTGTTGCTGCTAACAGCCTTGCTTCTACGCCAACACCGTTGCCGGTGGGCGATCCGGTGGTGAATGAAGTAATTGAAGTGTATGAATCAGGATTGGAATCTATCAATATGCCTGGTTATGACTTCTATGAATTTTATAAGGCTATCAGCAGTACCGGTCTTTCTTGCGAGCATACTTATCAGTTAGCTTACCAGATGGCCAGGTCGATGGACAAAACGATTACCGTTCAAAAGCTGATCAGTGATGCCGAGTTCTATATCAGCAAGATCAATGAAGTGCACGGGCAGTATGTAAGTCAAGGGCAGGCAAAGCTGCGCTCACTGGAGGAAAAGAAGAAAGCTGAACACGGGCAGCTGCAAGGTGAGATCGATCAGGGGGCTACGCGGATCGCTCAATTGCGTGCGGAGCTTCAACAGCTGGAGTCGGGGGTGAATCAGAAGCGGGCTTTGTTGTCGAAGATCGATGAGGGTTTTCTGCCGCAAGAGAAGGCTATCCGGGAGAAACTGGCTGCCAATGATACCGCGAAAACGGTAAGCATACAAAAGCTGCAATCCATCCGGGAAAGTATTGCGAGGTTCATTAAACAGTAAACCAATAACAACCAATAATCATGTCAGTAGAAACTAACAAGGTGCTTGAACTGCCTATCCTCAAGCACTTCGAAAAGAGCCAGATATCCTTCAATCCAAAGAATTGGCGGAAGGGTGAGAAAGGCATTGCCTGGGTGATAGGTCTTGTTCTGTTGGGTACGATAGCCTGGGGTTTGTACCAGTATGTTTTGCCTATTGTATTTACCTGGATCGGTCAGATGCTGGGTGCTATTGCAGCGGCCGTGCTGGTGATCGCTTTCTTCATCATGCTGCCGGTGATCGTGAAGGCGATGAAAAAACTGTCGCGGTCTACGCACAAGATGCTTATTCGCCACGATCCTTTTGGTGAGTTGGAAGAGCAGAAAGAAAAGATGGTTCAGAACCGTGTTCAATTCAAGGAGGCGAAGGCCAAGATCAAGGCGATCAAGAATAACATGGAGGCTGAGTCTATCAAGGCGGAGAAGGAAGCAAAGGATTATCAGGATAAAGTGGTGGGCCTGCAATCGAAAGCTGCTACTACCAAGCAGAAGATGCATGAGCTGGAGCAGAAGAAGGGTGAAGTGGCGAAGGAGCTCGACGAGTATGTAGACCTGCAGACGAATATGATGAAGACGCTGAGTGAAGCGCAACGTGTGAGTCATATGCTGAACCAGAGCACCGGGCTTGTGCGCAAGTATGGTAGTCGTGCGCATGTGATCGGTAAGCTCGACAGGAAGCTGAATATGGTAGATACTGCCATGGAGATCAAGATAGCCGACTTTGAAGTGAGTATCGATATGCTGAAGAAGGAGTATGCTTTTGCAGAGGCTGCCCGCAGTGCTACCGAACAGGCAAAGAGTGCCATGCTATTTACCAAGGGCTGGGAGCTGGAGTATGCGCTGGACGTAGTGACGAACACGATCGCTATCGACCTCGCTACTACACAAGAGAATCTGGTGGACCTCGATTCGCTGACGAGTCAGTATTCGCTTGACAGTGATGAGCTGTACACGAAGCTGGATAAGCTGGCTGACCAGATCCGTACGGATAATTATGATATTCCTGAATCTAAAAAATATACCAATCCAAATTACAAGCTGTCGCCTGAAGACAGGCAGGAGAGCAAAGGATTTGGAGACATTTTTAATTAATCCCCCCACGTCGGGGCAAGTTGTGAAACGTGAGAGGTGAGACGTGAAACGATTGCCGCACTTTCTTCACAAATACAACAGTTCGATTTAATACTAAAACCTAAAATACTAAAACAATGAAATGGTCTAATCTTACTTTATTTTCCAAATCACTGATCGCCCTGGTAGTTGCCGGCGGTATTGGTGGTGGGGTTTATTTTCTCTCGCCCGGCTTGCGGGTGGATGAATCCAAAGCTGTGGAGAAACTAAATGTTTCTGACAAGGATGTCAATAATGTTGTTACCTCAGCTGAATTGCCGGTACCGGGCGAAGAGGCTTCTTCAACGGTAGCTTCGAAGCCAGTGGTAAGAATAGCAGGGTATGCATGGAATGCTCAATCGGGTATTATCGTTGCGAATGGTGGCCCTAAAACGACGCAGGGTTCTGTCATGGAAAAGAATGGCGTGAATGTGGAGATCATTCGCCAGGACTGGTTGTCGGAGCTGAGGAACCTGCAAATGAAGTTTGTAGAGGAGTTTGACAAGGGCAATAGTGCTCCCAGGGAAGGTGCTGCCGGTATTATCATCATGGGTGATGGGGTGCCTTTCTATATCAGTTCGGCGCAGCAGGCGCTGGATGATAAGTACGGTGCCGGCAAATACCAATTGCAGGCTGTGGGTGCTGTCGGTTTAAGTTATGGTGAAGATAAGCTGATCGGGCCACCGAGCTGGAAGATGAACCCTCAATCTATGAAGGGTGCGCTGGTATCGGCTGTTATCGGTGACGGTGACTGGGTAACTGCGGTGAACTATGCTTCCGCCAATGGTATCAAGATCAACCCTGATCCTTCCACGTACGATGCTGAGGCTGTAAACTTCCTCGCTTCTGCGAATGACGACTATATCGAATCGGCCAAGGAACTGATCAAATCTCAAACGCAGGGCTGGACCGTGCCACTGAAGGAAGTGAAAGCCGGTAAGTTAACCGGCAAAACGATCGACAAAAAGGTAGACGGTTGTGCTACGTGGACGCCTGGCGACAAGATGGTATTCGATGCGCTGAATGGTTTTACAGACGTGGTATCTACCAAAGAGTTCAACAACCAGATGGCGACAACCCTTATTTTCCTGCGCCAGTGGGCTGAAGGTAATAAAGCGGTCGTGAGCAATATTCTTAAATCGGCTTACACTGCTTCGAACCAAATGAAGCAATATGACAGCTGGCGAAAGAGGGCTTCGCAAACGACTGCCAAAGCTTTCAACATGGAAACTCCTGAGTACTGGTACAACATGTTCAAAGGCCAGCAAGGTGAGAAGGGTGGTGTGTCTTATAATATGGGTGGATCGAGGGTGTTCAACCTGGCTGATGCCAACCAGTATTATGGTATTACTGATGGTACGAATCGTTACAAGGCCGTGTATGACCAGGTTTCGCGCTACCTGAAGGATCTGAACCCGGCTGGTTTTAACCAGAACGTAAAGCGTATCGTGCCTTATGAAGAGGCTGTGAACCTGACGTTCCTGAAGGATGTGAAGGATATCGATGCGGGGGCTTCTTATACGGCCGACTATTCCAGGAAGGCTACCAGTGTGGTGGCTTCGGGTGAATGGCGTATCAACTTCGATCCGGGTCGCGCCACTATACGTCCCGAAGGTAAGGATGTGCTGGAGCAGATCTACAACCTGCTGGTGCAGGCGGAGGATAGCAAGCTGGAGTTGGTTGGCCACACCGATAATACCGGTACACAGGATGGTAACTATGCTTTGAGCACTGCGCGTGCGGAGGCCGTGAAAAGTTACCTGATCCAAAAGGGTATTCCTGCCAATCGTTTCCAAAAGATCGATGGTAAGGGTCAGGATGAGCCGATCGCTGACAACAGTACTGGTGCTGGTAAAGCGCAGAATCGAAGAGTGGTGATCAGTTTGTTGAAGTAGGCTTCGACAAGCTCAGCCTGACAGTATTAATCGTTAACCAAGTAGTAAATCAAAAATGGAAATAAAGAAATGGCTGCGGCCCTTTGAGTCGGTGGACAGGAAGCAGCAGTTGCTGATCAGTGGAATATGGCTGGTGCTGGTATTGGGTTATTGGTTTTTGTCTTCGGCGGGGAACAAGCATTTGTTCCCCACGCCGGGACAAGTATGGGATGGTTTTAAATCGCTGTATAATGAAGGGCTGGTGGTGCATGTGTTTAGTTCGCTCGGTCTGTGCTTACAAGCCACGTTGCTTTCGATCGTGGTATCTCTGGTGATCGTTTATTTATCGCCATTGCCTGCTCTGAAACCGTTGGCTCATACATTCAGCAAGCTGCGTTATCTGCCACTCACCGGTATTACTTTTTACCTGGCTATCCTGGTAAAGGATGCGCGTACTATGCAGATCAGTGTATTGTTCATTTTCATGAGCTTGTATTTTATTACCTCTCTGCTGGCAGTATTGAAGGATATTCCTTCTTCAGAAATCGATCATGCGCGTTCGCTCAAATGCAGCCGGTGGGAAGTATTGTGGGAAGTGGTCATCAAGGGGCGTATGGATTATGTGATCGATGTGTTGCGCCAAAACCTGTCTATCACCTGGATGATGCTGGTAACGGTTGAGTCTATCCTTGTGGCGGCTGGCGGACTTGGTGTCCTGATCAAGAACAGTGATAAGTTTATGAACCATGGACGCATTGTGGCGCTTCAATTTGTGATTCTCGTTGTCGGCTTGTTGCTCGACCGTGTATTGCAGTTTGGCCGGAAAACATTTTTCAAGTATTCAACTTTTTAATCGGTATGGCTATTCCTTATGAACAAAAGGATACTATTCTGCATGTAGAGAACCTTACTGTAGCTTATGGCGACAAGGTTATTCTGCAGGATGTAAATCTGATGGAAAAAGATACGGTACGAGAGGGTAAATCGCAAGGACAGGTGATTGCTGTGTTGGGACGATCAGGGAGGGGTAAATCAACCTTGTTCCGTGCCCTCACAGGTTTGGAAAAACCTACTTCGGGCAAGGTGCTCATCCCTGATTATTCCAAGCCTGCGGGCAATGGAAGGCAGCCAGCCAAGCTGGTACAGGAGGGTGATGTTGGTTTCGTCAATCAACAATACACTTTGTTTCGCCATAAAACAGTGTATCAGTCTTTGTGGTTTGCATTGCGCAAGAGTAATATGTCGAAAGAAGAAAAGGAAGCTGAGATCATGCATTACCTAAAGGAGTGGGGACTGGAAAAGAATAAAGATCAGTACCCCAATTTTCTATCGGGTGGTCAGCGTCAGCGTACGGCCATCCTGGAGCAGTTGCTCAGCTCGGGCTATTACATGGTATTGGATGAGCCTTTTTCGGGACTGGACATTGGAAATATCATGAGTGTGAAGAAAGCATTTGAGTTGATCAGCCAGCGACACGACTTGAACACAATCATCTTCAGTACGCATGATATCGAGCTGGCTGTGGAATTGGCTGACTCTATCTACGTTCTTGGTTATCCAAAGGATGAAGGCGGTAACACTGTTCACGCAGGTACTATAATAAAACATTTTGACCTGAAGCAGCTGGGGCTTGCCTGGCATGAGGGGTTGACTGCTTCTCACCTGGAATGTGTGCAGATGATCAAAGCGATCATGTTGCAGGCGTAACTACTTTTTTATGATCAAGCCTTGTTCCGGAACCCATTTGTCGTATTCCATGTAGGTGGCGACGTTGCGGGCGGCTTCCTGACCACGTATTTTGGCTACAAGGTGTAAAGCACCGTCGATGCCTGCGGATATGCCGGCGGTTGTAATAACCTTACCGTTATCGACAAACCGTACGTCGGACAGTACTTTGGCCGAAGGGACAGCTTTCTTCAGGTTCTCGATGCTTGAATGAAATGTTGTAACAGTCAGGTTATTCAACAGTTCTGCCTTACCCAATATGAACGCGCCGGTGCAAACGGAGAAATAGTAGTCGGGTGTAGGTTGCCGCTTCAACCATTCTATTACTTTGGGATCATTGTAAGCATTGCCTGCATTACCGCCGAAGAAGGCAATGATATCTGCCTTCGGTGCATCGTCGATGCTATAATCGGGGATTATTTTTAATATTCCCTGTGAGGTAATAGGCTCCTTGGTCCTGGAAACTGTAAAGACCTTGAATTGCGCATAAGAAAATACTTCCATAGGTCCTGCAAAGTCGAGCACTTCCACGCCATCCTGCAGGTAGAAGGCTACTGTGAGTTTTTTCGCTTTCATGGTTTGTTTGTGTTCTTCCGGTGTTTGTTCTATGAGTTTCATGTCACAATGGGGGCAGGTTCCGGCTGTTTTAAATTCAAGGTTGTCGCAGTCACTGTTGCAAGGTGAGCAATACCAGGCTTTCTGTTGTTGGGCTGTCAATGGTGTGCAGCTCAACAATGATAAAACAAGGATAAGGAAATGGAGGACTTTCTCTTTCATGGCTATTATTCTTTGTGTAAAAGTAGTGTGGGTAGTTGTTGCAGGCCGGGACAGGTTAGCGCAGTATCGGGACATTTTGCTGGTGAGACGTGAGAAGTGAAACGTGAGAGATAGGATCAGTTACTTTTTCTTTAAGAGCTGGCGGAGCTGGTTGGTGCTTTTGAGGCCACACTGGGTGGCGGTGGCTTGCATGGTATGGCCTTCTTTTATCAACTGTTGGGCACGTTCCGTACGGAGCTGGTCGAGGTACTGGCTGATGGAGATGTTGGTCGTTTTTCGGAACAGGCGCGTAAGGTTACGACCGCTCATGTGTACTTGTTCGGCCAGTTGTTCTATGTTCCATTTCTTTTCGAGTGACTGAGACAGCAGGTCCTGGGCTTTGTGTATGCGTTCTTCCATGTGGTTGCGGTGTTGCATAAATGCACTTAGCTGTGGATCGGAAGGATTCCTGCGTATGTACACCACTACTTCTTTGGCTATCTGTGTGGCGAAGTGGGAGCCGAAGAGTTTTTCCAACAGGTATAGGGACAGGTCTATGCCGGAGGCTACGCCCGCACTGGTGTATATGTTGCCCGACTGTACAAAGAGGCGGTTTTGCTGTAAATGTGCCTGCGGGTAGCGTTGTGTAAATCGTTCGAGGTATTTCCAATGGGTAGTGCATTCTTTTTCATCGAGCAGGCCGGTTTGGGCCAACAGGAAGGCGCCGGTACATACTGAGCAAATGATGACGCCTTTATCGTGTTGCTCGATCATCCAGCATTGGAAGGTTTTGGATGTTGTCGTGAGAAAATGGTCGTCGAGCAGCAGGGTTGCGTCGAGGCCGGGTACAAATATAATATCGCCTTTGTTTAACTGTAGTGTGTGAAAATCTGTGAGGTGCGCAAGCCATAACTGGCTACTGCTTTCTATAGCGCTTTCTTCTGTGTGGATGTTGCAAAACCAGGAGGTAACGGGGGCTCCATAGCTCAGTGCTTCGTAAAAGACATGGGCCGGGCCGGTTATATCCAGCAGGTGAACTTTTGGAGGTATGACGAATACGACTTGTACGGCTGCTTTATTGGCCTGTTGCATATAGTGCCGTAAAGGTATAAACTTTACAGTATCTCCACACCAGCGGCTCTATAGGGGGCCAGGAGTTCGTGGGTGGGTTCCAGTTCGGTGATGAGCGTATCGAGGTGGTTTACCGGGCAAAGTTGTACTGGCCTTACTGTATTTAGTTTTTCCGATTTGCACATACCGATTACTTTTTGGGAGTTTTCGACCATCGCTTTTTTGATCTGTGCTATTTCCCAATCTATTTCACTGATGCCGTTCTGGGCGTCGATTGCCTGTATATCAAGCAGGCATACATCTGCTTTTATCTGTTTTATTTTGGCAATGGCTTCGCTGCCTACGGTGAGTTTTCCGTTCTTGGATACTTTATCGCCTATGATAATGACTTCGATGGATGGATGGCGGGTAAATTCAACAATGGCTTGTATGCTTCCTGATATGAAAGTGGCTTTAAGGTCTTCGGGCAGGCTGCGGGCCAACTGGGCAGTAGTGCTGCCGCCACTGGTCATAATAAACATACCCCGGTGGATGAGCCTGATGGCTTTTTGCGCAATGAATTTTTCGGGGAGGGTTATTCCATGGTCGGGCACTGTTTTTTCCTGTTCGGGCAGTGTGGTGGGCTCTTCGGTATAGTTGAGTGACAGGGCGCCGCCGTGTACCTTGATCAACTTGCCTTTTTCGGCCAGTTCCTGCAAGTCACGGCGAATGGTATCTTCCGATACATTCATTTTTTGTGAGATATCGGCAGAGATCACTTTTTGGTGTTCGGTGATCTGTTGGAGAATATAGGCTTGTCTTTCTTTTTTAAACATACTGCCTGATTTGTATTCGATTTTTATAACTGAAGCTATGTGCAGTTTATTGCAATTGCCAGTCAGATTGAGCCATTTGCGGCCTGGAATGAGTAATCCGGGCTCTGAATGGACGTTAATATTTCCTGGGCTGCAATTTTTTTAACAGCAGTTCTTTCTTGCTTCGGGACACATCTACTGATGAGCCATCGCTCATGATAAGATTTCCTCCTTCGCCTTTAATGTATTTACGTATTTCGTTGAGGTTGACCAGGTAGGAGTGGTGTACCCGCATGAACATGGCATCTTCGAGCATTTCTTCTATTTCTTTGAGTGTACGTGAAACGGTGATCTTTAGTTTGTCTTTCAATGAGATTATGGTGTAGTTGCTACTGGATGCGCAACTGATGATTGTGTCCAAAGGTACCAATTGCAGGCCTTCCATGGTGGGCAAGGCCACTTGATTGACCTGGTGGGATGGCTGGTGTAGTTTCTGCAACAGTATCTGCAACTGCTGTGGCAAGGGATGCTGTAGTCGATTGACTGCTTTTCGTACCGCCACCTGCAGCTCGCTGCGGTCGATAGGTTTCAACAGGTAATCGAGGGCGCTGAACTTAATGGCTTTGATGGCGTATTGGTCGTAGCTGGTGGTAAATATGAGATCGAAATCTATACGTGGTAATCGTTCTAATAGCTGGAAGCCGTTCATGTGGGGCATTTCTATGTCGAGAAATACCAGTTGTACGGGATGGGTCGTGATGGCCGTAATGGCTTCTGCTGCTGATTGGCAAACGGCTTCGACGGTCACCTCAGGGCAGTACTTTTCCAACAGGGTGCTGAGCACTTCGCAACAATAGGGTTCATCGTCTACTATAATGGCTTTGATCATGATGGTTTATCCAACTGTTTCCTGTGTAAATTCTTTGTACCTGATCTCTACTGTTACCCGGGTACCGACTATATGGCCTGTTTCTTCCAAGACGTCTTCGATGCTGTAAAAGGTTTGTACAGCCCGGTCTTCGTTGAACAATGCCAGCCGGTCGGCGGTCAGCTTAATACCCAATGATTTTATTTTTTCGGCTGATTTGCTTTTGATCTCGGCTGCCCGGGCTCTTCCTACCCCATTGTCTTCGATGGTGCAATTTAGAATATTATTGCGCATGCTAAATGCTATGGATAGTTGTCCATGCCCTTCTTTGTGCATGAGGCCGTGCCAGATGGCATTTTCACAGAAGGGTTGCAATAGTAATGGGGGCAGCAGGATGTTGGATGGCTCGATATCGTTGTTATAGATAATGCTATAATCAAATGTGTTCTTGAAGCGGAGTTGTTCCATTTCGAGGTAGAGGCGTAGCATTTCTATTTCATCTTCCAGTACAATGAGTGGTTTTTGTGAGTTGATCAGTACGAGGCGAATGAGCCGGGAAAACCGGGTAAGGTAATCGGAGGCTTTGTCGGGTTCATTCTTAAGGATAAAACGATTGATTGAGCTCAGGCAGTTAAAGATGAAGTGTGGATTCATCTGGGCGCGAAGGGCCTGCATTTCCAGTTCGGTAGCGCGGTGCTCCAGGTCTTTTTGTATTTTTTCGTTTTGCAGCTTTTCGTTCTTGCGTTTCAGGGAGACATTTCCCAATATCACCAGGCTAAAGAATGCCAACAGCAGCAGGCCTCCAATGAGAATATTTCTTAATAGCTTATTGCCTTTAAGTTTTTGTTCGCTGATCTGTTTTTGCTGTTCAAGCAGTTTTATCTGAGCTACTTTTTTCTCATCGTCTGCAATACGCCGGAATTCGAATAGTTTTCCTTTGAGCTGGTCGTTCAAGACCGCTTCTTTCATTTCAACGTATTGCTTATAGTAATAGAACGCCTGTCCTGGCTGGCCTTCTTCTTCGAAAACGTTGTACAGGAGCTGGCAGGCTTCGCGGATATTGAGGCGGGCATTTTTTTCCTGTGCTATGGTTAATGCTTCACGGGCATAATGCTTAGCTTTCCTGTAGTCTTTTTTAGCGAGGTATACTTTGCCTAACCCCAGCATGGAGTACATCAATATGTGTTTTTCTCCTCCTGTTTTCAGGATATTGTACAGCCAGGTAAACTCTGCCTGTGCTGAATCGTATTCTTTCCGGAGGAGGTAGTATTCTGCTATGCGCCATTTGGTGGACTTGCTGCCGGGGTTGCCGTTAAAGCTTTGCTGGTAGAAGTAAAAGGCCGAATCGAATTTTTGCAGATCGCAATAGAGGTCGCCCATGCATTGTGATAGGTGTCTGTAAGACCAGTGTATCTTCCCAGGCTTATAGTCATAGGCTTTTTTGTAATATTCCAACGCGCTGGCATGATCGCCAATATTTCGATATGATTTACCTATTTCTACAAGCGACAGGACTATGTTGGAGCCATCGTTAATCTCTTTGCTGAGCGCGAGGGCCTGCTGTGCTATTTCAAATGCCTTTTCATAGTTGCCCTGGTTGCCGTAGATGCTGCTCATGGTCATGACTGCATCTGATATGTCTCTTTTCTTGTTGAGTTGTTTAAAGTAGTGAATGGACAGGTTGATGGTTGATATGGCCTCGTCGAAATTGCCCTGGTACCAGAGGGCTTGCCCCATGCCTCTGTATCCCAGTGCTATCATTGTGTCGTTGTGAAGTTCTGTGGCGATCTGTGCAGAGTGCCGGTATTTCTCAATTCCTTCTGTTGGTCTTGATAGTTGCAACAATATATTGCCATACAGGTTGGTGGCCGCACATAGTCCCGTTTTGTAGTTATATTTCTTCGCGGCTTCTTCGGCCTGCGCGGCATATATAATTCCTGAATCGGACTTTATGACTCCGGCATAGGTATAGCGGGCTGTAATCCTGATGAGGCAATCAACGCGTTCGGTACCGGTGGTAAATGGCAGCCGCGCTTTCAGTTGTAGGGTGCGTTCATCATCCTGCTGCTGCGCAGTTGTTTTGGTGGTAAGCCATGGTATGAATAATGCAATGAATAAGAGTTTTCTCATAAATATATCCCACGATTGTTTAAAGCTAATTATTAATTGCGGGTTAGGGAGGCTGAATGAGCCATTTGCGGCCGGCGGAAATGGTTGGTGCAGGTGGATGAGTTGTAGTAGGGGGAAGGGCTGTTTCTGAAAGGGGGCAATATGCAATATTGTTGCAATGCATAGCCACGAAAAGTCATACAATAAAAAAGCGTCCCGCCAATTAGCGGGACGCTTTTCTTATATAGAGAATTCTCTGTATTATCTTCTGTCGGCCAGTTTGGCCAGCAGTTTCAGTATTTCGAGGTATAACCAAACGATGGTTACCATCAGGCCAAATGCGCCATACCATTCCATGAATTTAGGTGCTCCCTGGCGTGCTCCCTGCTCGATCATATCGAAGTCGAGGATCAGGTTGAGTGCGGCAATAGCTACTACTGCAAGGGAGAATATGATGCCGATGGTGCTGCCTTCGTGGATGAATGGTATCGTAACACCAAACATGCCAAGTATCCATGCTATAAGATAGAATATGCCGATACCTACTGTGGCTGTGATCACTACTGCCTTGAATCTTTCTGTAGCACGGATAACCCGGAAATGATAAAGTGCATACATGGCTATTACCACACCGAAGGTGAGGCCTACAGCCTGCATGATAATATTGGGTGCTACTTTAGCAAAGGCAAAGTTGAAATAAGAGGAGATAGCTCCCAAGAAGAAACCTTCCAATAATGCATAGATGGGTGCTGTGTAGCCGCCCCATTGTGGTTTAAAAGCGGTAACCAATCCAAGGATCAATCCTCCGATTGCAGCTCCAATCATATAGGGTACCACATTTACGCCAGCCGCTGCCATTTTCCAGGCAAGGCCTGCGGTTGCCAGGGCAAGAATCATGAGGATCCCAAACTTGTTGAGGGTGCCACGCACGGTCATTGAATCTGCGTGAGGTGTTGCAATCGCACGATCGAAGATCTTTTCACTTAATGCCGGATTGCTGGATTTGAAAAGGGCCATAATTGTTCTGTTTTATTTGATCAAGATACAAAATTAGTTGAATCTCCGAAATAGCGGTTGTTTTTAGGTTATTCGGTGTCCACTTTTAACAAAACGTCTCTGATCTCATTGTATTTCGTCCAGGGGATAAAGTGGTTTGCTCCGGGGATAATGAGTTCGTTGATCCGTTTTGCGTTTACCAATAATTTTTTCGCATAGGCTACATTGCCGGGCGGCACCCAGGTATCGGATGCGCCGTGGATGAAGTAAACAGGGCAGCTAATGTTGGCAAATTGCTGTTGTAGTTGTACAAGGTCTTTTTTTAGGTACCACAGTTCTTTGTTGGAGGGACGGAAGGCGCCGGGGACGAAGTAGTTCAATGGTGTTTTGTATAGCCAGGGCCGCCATTTTTCGGGCTTTTCTTCTGCAGGATCAACCGATCCTGAGATCATAACGAGGCCTTTGATCAATATGGGATTGTCTGCGGCCAGCTGAATGATCAGTGGACCTCCTAATGAATGGCCTGCAAGGTAGACCGGCTTATCATTATTGGTCTTTTCCAGAACCGGACTGATGAGTTCTGATTGGCGTGTGAGGTGTTCGGGGTGACCAAAGTCGCTGTATCCAAATCCTGGCCGGTCGATAGAGATCATGCGATAGTGTTGGAGTAATGCGCTATCCTGCATATAACCTGCAAATGCATCCCAACTTCCGGGTGTACCGTGTATAAAAACGATGGTGGGTAGGGTGTCGTTTCCGGTAGTTGCAAAGTGTATGTTCCTACCTTCTACTTTTTGTGTGGTGAAGCGTAGTGGTACTCCTTTTTGCTGAAAGCGTTTTATCATTTCCTTATCAGCGGTCCGGAATGTCATGCATCCCTGGGCCACTACCAGCCATACGATGATGAGGATGGTAAGTACCATAACTGATCTCTTCATGAGACGTTTCATGTTTTTTCTACAGTAGGATGAAGATAATGAATTGCTGAAAAGAGACAGGCTGCCTGTTGGGGCAGCCTGTGGTATGTACATTACATCTAAACGATTAGTTTAGTTCTTTTTTTGTGGAGGATTAGGTGGACGGCGATCGTCTTTTTTGGGTGGTTGTTGCTGTTGACGATTGTCTCTTCGTTGCTGTTGTGGTGGTCTCTGCTGGTTGTTGCCCTGGCCGCCACCCTGACCTTGTTGAGGTCTTTGTTGTTGACCGCCTTGCTGGGGCTTTTGCTGCTGGCCTTGTTGACCTGAGCCACCACCTTGCTGCTTATGTTGTTGTCCTCCTCCTTGTTGTTGACCACCGCCTTGCTGTCTGCCCTGTTGGTTTTGCGGGCGTTGTTGCTGGCGGTTGTCTTTATGCTGGTGTTTCTTTTTCTTCTCGGCTCTTTCCAAGGTGCGCAGGCTGATCTGCCCTACCAGATCTGCATACTCTGGTTCTACTTCTTTGGGTTTGGAACTGGTGACCTCTACCGCTTCGAGCTGGTCTGGTATAATGCCTTGTGCGTTGAGTTGTTTGATCTTACGCACTCTTTCTATCGTAACGGGGTATTGCTTGTTACTATCGGGCAATACGTACCACATCAAATTTTTGAAGATATCTTTTTTGATGAGGGTGGCGTTGCCTTTACCAACCTGGATCATATCTGCATTGTCCGGGAAATGTTGGAGTGCATCAAGATAGGTATCCAGCTCGTAGTTAAGACAGCATTTCAAACGGCCACACTGACCGCTGAGTTTGCTTTGGTTGATGGAAAGGTTCTGGTAACGGGCGGCAGTCGTATTGACTGATTTGAAATCGGTAAGCCAGGTGGAGCAACAGAGTTCGCGACCACAGCTTCCAATGCCTCCTACTTTGGCGGCTTCCTGGCGGGCGCCTATCTGGCGCATTTCCACTTTTACTTTGAATTCCCGTGCAAGGATCTTGATAAGCTCCCGGAAGTCGACCCGGTCATCGGCAATGTAGAAGAAGGTGGCTTTACGGCCATCGGCCTGTATTTCCACTTCACTCATTTTCATGTCCAGGTTGAGCTGTTTTGTAATGGCCCGGGATTGTATGAGGGCGTCTTTTTCGCGGGCTTTATTCTGATGCCAGATCTCGATGTCTTTATCGGAGGCGCGGCGCAGTACTTTTTTCAGGTCGGAATCGTACTCGCTAACGTTCCTTTTCTTCATTTGTATGCGGACTACTTCTCCTGTGAGATTCACTTCCCCTACGTCGAATCCGCTGATACCTTCTACTGTTATCAGGTCTCCTTTTTCAAAGTTCTGGATAGTGGTATTCCGGAAGAAGTCTTTCCGGCTGCCCTGGTTAAAGCTTACCTCCATGACTTTGCAAACGGTATCCTGATCGCTGATTGGCAGGTTCATAAGCCAATCGTAAGCATTCATCCTATTACAACTGCCTGTGCTGCAACCTCCATTGCTTTTGCAGCCAGCCACTTTTCCTGTGGTTCCACATGAACTACATCCCATTCTATGAGTAATTACGATGAAAAAAATTGTTGACGGCTACCGATAGCACATGTAGGGAGGTAGTATTGCAAGCGTTCATTTATAAGTGTATTGTATACTGCCCTTTGAACGACGGGTATACAATATTGAAGTCTGCCTGCCTTAAACCGGTAGTTGTTACCTGGCAGGAGAGACGTTACGCAATTGCAATACAAAGTAATATAGCGAAGTAAGATAACCTGGTAAAACGCTCCTGTTACACAAATCCACCCGCTACAGCCACTCCCTGCAAATCCTTACACCTCAGGCCGATTTACAAATATAGGTGATTAAGTGTAAAACATTACATGAGCCGGGCGACCTGCTTTCGGGCGACTATATGGTATAGTTTGATGGTGAGTGCCAGGAAGAGCATTTTGGCGTTGGCATTGCGTTCGATGTAATAGGCAGCTTTGTCCAGCTCTTCAATAATGGCCTCCATTTGCTCAAAACCGGCGATCTTATTGAGTCTTAATGCGAAATCCCGCTCATTATCAGGAAGATATACGCCATTGGTGCCAATTGCCTGCAGTCTTATGGCCTGTTCGAGCAGGTGGGTGAAGTAGAGCAGGAACTGTTTTTGTTTTTCCCGGCCCAGTTTGCTGATCTCGTCGATCCACTTGACCTGGGCGATGGGGCCGTTCTTGAGGATAGCGTTGAGCCATTCGCGGAGGTGGGATTGCCAGTCTTCTCCCGCATGTTGGACCAGTTGGAGGGCTTCCCGGTAGTTGCCGGAAGCGATCGATGCTACGGGCCTTGCCTGCTCGGGGGTACAATTGGCCCTGGAAACAAGGGCTTCCGTGATGGCCTCCGTTGCAATGGCCGGTATTTTGACCAGCTGGGTGCGCGACAGGATGGTGGCCAGTATCTGGGATTCGTTTTCGGCCACCAGGATAAAAAGGGTATCGGCTGGTGGTTCTTCAATGAGTTTCAACAGTTTGTTGCCTTCATTGCCCAGGTATTCCGGCATCCAGAGTACCAATATTTTAAACCCGCTTTCAAAGCTTTTGAGGTTGAGCTTGCGGATGATCTCGTTGCATTCGTAGGCGGTAATATTACCCTGTTTGTTCTCAGCGCCTATATGCTGGAGCCAATCGTAGGCGTTGCCATAGGGTGTTTCGGTAAGGAATTCACGCCATTCTGTAATATAGTCCGTACTTACTGGCTTGTCGCCTGGTTTACGGGGGATGACCGGATAGGAAAAATGGATATCGGGATGCACCAGCTGACTTGCCTTTTGACAGGAGGGGCAGACACCGCAGGCATCTGTGAGTTGTGCATTGTCAGTTGGAAGTGGTTCAGGCTCGCCGAAAAGGGAGGGGCCGGCGGGGGCTGCCTGTTTTTTGCCGTTTACTTTTTCACAAACAACGTATTGGGCAAAGGCGATGGCCAGAGGCAGGGCGCCGCTGCCTTCTTTGCCAAGGAAAAGTAAGGCGTGGCTAAGGCGGTTTTGCTGTACCATTCCCGCCAGGTGTTCTTTGATCTCTTGCTGCCCGATGATATCCTTAAAAGACATGGGGCGAAGATAGGCGTAAAAAATAAACCGTTCGCAGTGGTGGCGAACGGTTTAAAAATCTTCCTAACGGAAACGACTTCAACAGAGGTCTTAAGTAGGATATCCCGGATTATCGTCGTGTGTTTGAGCTAAAATTCATTCTTGAAGGTCTTCGCTCCAGGATAGGGCTTTAGTCAATGGATATCAGGATTTCAGCGGTGGTTCATTCATGGATATCTTTTGTTCGTTCTTCTCAGGAATTGGATGTGGTCTTTCTGGTTTTACCGGATTTGCTTTCTTCGCAGGAATTGGACCTTATCTGTTTCCTAAGTTATTGGACGTTTTGCCTTTCGACAGGTATTGGATCGTTCAGTGATGTAAAGTTGGTTAATTGTCAGTACAACAGTAAATCTATTCGGTGGGTGGATAATTTTCTACGATTTTTGACCCTATTTGGCTGATGTTGCCCAGTAAGCCGGGTATTAGGCTCATTATCAGTCGTTTGACAATAATCAAACGAGTTGGGGTAAGTGGCGGGATGGGACCTAAAAGCAAGCGGCGGATACTATGTATCCGCCGCCTGTGTGTATAATAATGAATGTAGAGGCTTAGTTCAGGTATTTAGTAACTTCTTCGCTCATCGGTTTTGTCCTACTTGGGATAACGGCGATCAGCTTACCATTTTCATCAATGAGAAATTTGGTAAAGTTCCATTTAATAGGATCTTCCACGCCCAGCTTCCTGGCTTCGTCTGTGAGGTATTTAAACAGGGGATGGATGTCATCTCCCTTAACAGATACTTTTTCTGCCATGGGGAAAGTTACACCGTAGTTCTTTCTGCACACTTCTTCGATATCTGCAGCGGTACCAGGTTCCTGGTTGGCAAAGTTGTTGGCAGGGAAGCCTATGATCACCAACTTGTCTTTGTATTTGTCATACAGCTGTTGCAACTCGGTATACTGGGGCGTAAGTCCGCATTTGGAAGCGGTATTTACCACCAATATTTTCTTGCCTTTGTATTTAGCAAAGTTAATAGGGTCTTTACCTTCAAGGGAAGGGACCTTAAAGTCATAGATAGAGGTAGCTGCAACCAGTAGCAGCGAACTAATGAGCAGGCGTATCATGATGTGAGGTTTTAATTATAATAAATCTAATACAAAGATGGTGCTTAATTGGTTGCTCTCCCTGAAAAATTTACCGACGGTAATGGTGATAACGATTGCTTAACTAAAGGCGACGAAGGCCTTGAACGTCAATCCTTCGAGGGGCTCAGGATGACACATGGCTATTGTTTTTCATAACATCCGAGGTCGGGGAGGCCAACCGGGCGGGGATTTCCATCGAGGTCGATCGTGGCTGATGAGGCTACTCCTTTGTTCAAGGCCGGTGACCCATCCTTCAGGCGGAAGCTGTAGAATCTTTTTTGTGTATCGATGCCATCGAATGCCGGTGCTTCATTGGAGATGATGTTGTTGGCTGTAATGTTGCCCGGATTGGTTTTTAACTTCCACAGGCAGTTTTGAAAGCTAACGTTGAATGTGCCGTTGCCTTGTTTGGCGGTTATGACCTCATTCTCCACGATGCTGTTATCGGCCCAGAAGATGCAGTTGCTGAAACTGGCAGTGAGGTTTCCTGTCAAGACTGTATTGCCATCCCGGATAAAATCTGTTACCTGCAACACAGGGTCTTTATGCTGGATATAGTTATTGGAATATGCGACCGATGTGCAATGGTTGAAATTGTAGTTGCCACCCAATGCCAGTATCATGTTTTTTCCGCAGTTGCTGATGAGACAGTTTTGTGCCCTGATATTGGATTGCACGGCGAGTATACCTGCATCGTAACAATTGTCGATGATGGATTCGCTTATCGTGACCTTGGGGTTGGCGTTGGTGGAAGGTCCGGTAGTGATGATGCCCTGGTAGGCGTTTTTAATGACGGTGTATTGGAGCTGGTTGTCTTTACTTTCTCCCCGGAAGTATATGCCTGGCCAGGCGCCGGGATAATCGCGGTAGGGATCGTCGAGACGGTCGCTGCGGAATATGATCTTTGTGCTATCGTATTTTTCTCCGATCGCATTGAGGGTTCCATCAACGAGGAAGGGTGCATCTGCATGTAAGTAGATGCGGCATCCCTGTTGCATGGTGAGTGTGACATTGGTATCTACCTGTATGCCGCCGAGGATAACATAGGGCTTATCGTTAGTCCAGGTTTCATTAGCAGCGATAAGCCGTGATCGCAGGAAGTGTGCATTTTGCCCCCAGGCTTCCAACTGTACCCACTTTTCCTGGTTGTTGTATTGTATGTGGATGCTATCCTTTAATACGAAGGGCAGGTTTTCTACTGTAGGGTCTATTTTAACGGATACGAAGACGTATATGCTATCATTGGCTTCGATCTCAATATTGTTTACTGCAGGGCCGGGTGTGCCGTCTACGTTGATCTTAAAGACGGAGTTGATCCCGCCGGCGATGGATACGTTCCGGAGCTTTAGCTTCTGGTCGTTGTCATTGAAGATGCGGAAGTAGTGAGTGACTGATCCAACGCTTGTAAATACGGTATCAAAGTGTAGAGTATCGGCTGATGTGCTCAGGTTGGCATTGCCGGTGATGAACGAATCCTTTTTGCAGGCGGTAGCGGCAATGGTGACGATCAATATTAAGGCCAATAGTTGCTTCATGCAGATTGCTAAAGTAATACTTCTTATCGTTTAACGTATATCCGGGGTATTAATTGTTGCCGGCTACCTGATGGCAAAGGCCATGGTGGCAATGCTGAGTTTTACCTCTCCTACAGCCAATAATGCCCGCCCACAGGCTTCAAGGGTAGCGCCTGTGGTTACCACATCATCTACCAATAACAGGTGTTTGCCCCGGATAGTGGCTGGTTGCATTACTGCAAATTTGCCTTCCATATTCTGCCATCGTTGTATTCTGTTCTTACGGGTTTGTGATTCGGTAAGTGTTGTTCTTGTAATAACATCTTTCCATACCGGAAGCTCCAGGACTTCAGCGATACCTGTGCACAAGAGTTCCGCCTGATTGTAGCCCCGCTTTCTTTTCCGGGCATCAAAAAGGGGGACTGGTATCAATGCATCGGGCATGGTAAAACGACTGGAAGTTTGCAGTGCTTCGCCAATACGCCTGCCAAACCAGGTCCCGATGTTTTTCCTGTTATTGTATTTAAACTGGTGCATGATTTCCTGTAGCATGGAATCTTTGGTAAAATACACGTAACTGGTTGCATCGATCAATGGCAATCTTCCCCTGAATCTTTGTTGAACAGGATTGTCGGCATACAGGTGGAAGTTGGTAACCGGCAGTTGGCTGATGCAAGGGAGACAAAGGATCTGTTGGTTGCTTAATACATCGGTGCCACAGCCAACACAGCAATGGGGAAAGAACAGGTGGAGGAGTGATCTGGCGGTTTCGGTAAATTTCATGGAATACAAGCTTCGAGCTCCCGCTTGGCGGGACAAGTTATGAGCTGCAAGTAACGAGCTAATAGCCCCTAACGCTTTAAACATACGGGATAATCAGAAAAATGGTTTTAGGCTCGCGGCCCGAAGCTTATAGCTCGCAGCTATCTTAAAAGAGGTATTGGTATACTTCGTCCACTCTGCCCATGCTTATTACTTCGATGTTGAACTTCTGCAGGTGGAGGCCTTTCTGGTTATAGCGTGATACGACTATTTTTTCAAATCCCAGTTTTTCTGCTTCAGCAATGCGTTGTTCTATCCGATTTACTGCCCTTATCTCGCCGCTTAGGCCAACTTCTCCTGCGAAGCAGATCAGATGGGGAAGGGGAACATCTTCATAAGAACTTAAGAGTGAGCATAGCACCGAGAGGTCGATGGAAGGGTCTTCTACCTTGAGGCCTCCGGCTATGTTGAGGAATACATCTTTAACGCCAAAGTGAAAGCCTCCTCTTTTTTCCAGCACAGCCAACAACAGTTGCAGGCGCCTAAGGTCGAAGCCTGTTACCGTACGTTGCGGGGTTCCATACACTGATTGGGTAACGAGGGCCTGTACTTCTATCAGTAAAGGGCGCATACCTTCAATAGTGGCTGCTATGGAAATACCGCTGAGGCGATCTTCCTTTTGTGATATCAGTATTTCGCTGGGATTGTTGACGCCGCGCATGCCTTCGCCTGTCATTTCATAAATGCCGAGCTCTGCGGTTCCACCAAAGCGATTTTTAATGGTGCGCAGGATGCGATAGGTGTAGTGTCTGTCGCCTTCGAATTGTAATACTGTATCGACCATGTGTTCCAATATTTTGGGGCCTGCTATTGCGCCGTCTTTGGTGATATGTCCAATGAGGAATACAGGTATATTGGTTTCTTTGGCAAAACGCTGAAACTCGGCTGCCGATTCCCGTATTTGTGAAATGCTTCCGGGTGATGAATCTATATAAGGCGATTGTATAGTTTGAATGGAGTCAACAATTACCAGTTGGGGTTTTAGTTTTTTTATCTCCTGAAAAATGGTTTGTGTAGAAGTTTCCGTGAGCAGGTAGAATTGATCGTTCTGAATCTTTAAGCGGTCTGCGCGCATTTTGATCTGCTGATCGCTTTCTTCTCCGCTTACATAGAGGATCGTGATATCTTTTAAGAGTAATCCAATCTGCAGGAACAGTGTTGATTTTCCTATACCTGGTTCTCCTGCTATCAATGTGATGCTTCCGGGAACTATACCTCCTCCTAATACTCTGTTGAGTTCTGCATCTGGTGTTATGATCCTTTTTTGTTCGGGTGTAGTTACTGCATGTAGTGCTATTGTTTTAATTTCTTTCTTGTCGTCGTGAAAGTTTTTCCAGTTGTTCTCTTTTTGGGAAGTTTCTTTATGTATGACTTCTTGCACAAAAGAATTCCAGGTTCCACATGAAGGACATTTGCCGAGCCATTTTGCGCTTTCATATCCACAGTTAGTACAAAAGAATGCCGTTTTAACTTTACTCATGCGATAAAGTTAGTGGTATAAAAAGAATTGAATGTTTGATTAAAAAAAGTTGTGTGAAAAAGTAATCGTTGATGTGATGTTGTGAAGTAGTTTTTTATGCGCAAAAAAGATGTGAAAAAACGGGCGAAAAAAGTGTGGTTAATGACGTTGAGTTTTTTTAAAAGTAAAAGGGCCAACATTGCTGTTGACCCCTTACTTACTAACCCATTAAATTCTTGCACTAAATTACAAATAAGCGCCACATAACAAAATTATTTTTTAGGGTTGTGAATAAATTTTAACCCCCTTTTCAGGTATGCGGGAACGATGTTCTGGAAGTGCATAAATTAATGATAATCAATTAATAAGAAACATATTAATATTTATGGGTAAGTCTTTGTGATAAAATGTCAGCAATTGTCTTTTGTCAACTTTAGCGGTGACAAAATGCCCCTTTTTTGTGTGCTTAAACCGACAAAAAAACACCTCAAAATGGTTGGTAACTGTTTTGATGTACAGGTGTTATATAATATAAAATAGCACAAAAAATGACACCATCAATTCTGATTATTTCTTTGATCTTTTTAGGTATCAGTATGCTGGTTTCAGGGGTGCTGAAAAGCAAGTTTACGGCGTATAGCCGGGTACCTCTTTCTGCCGGTTTAACGGGCAGCCAGGTGGCCCAAAAAATGCTTAAAGATAACGGCATATATGACGTGAAAGTGATATCGGTTGACGGCTTTTTAAGCGACCACTATAACCCTGCAACCAAGACTGTAAATCTCAGTCCGGACGTATATAATGGTACTTCCATTGCGGCAGCGGCCGTAGCAGCGCACGAATGCGGTCACGCAGTGCAGCATGCCACTGCTTATCAATGGCTTACGATGCGTAGCCGCCTTGTTCCGGTAGTGCAGTTCAGCTCCGGTATCGTACAGTGGATTCTGTTGGGTGGGGTATTGTTAATCAATGCGTTCCCTACTTTATTATTAGTAGGTATCATCCTTTTCGGTTTGACCACTTTATTCTCTGTGATCACCTTGCCTGTAGAGTTTGATGCCAGCAAGAGGGCTCTGGCGTGGCTGGAGCGTACGAATGTCACCAATAGGCAGGAATACCCAAAGGCAAAGGATGCGTTGAAGTGGGCTGCTATGACTTATGTAGTGGCTGCCGTGGCCTCCGTTGCTACCCTGGTCCAGTATATTCTCATCTTCCTGGGCGGTAGCCGGGACAGGGACTAATTCCCAAAAATTTTCTGAAACTTTTAGCAAATTGATAGAAAGCTGTGCAGCAACCTGCACAGCTTTCCTGTCTTGTTAGCGTGCTTGCGCCTGTCAGCCATGGGCGCCAACCTCCAAAATTTATAAAAAGAAGCTTTTTTCCGGCCTTCGGGCTTTTGTGAGCCCGCTCTGGTCACCATATCTAACTGCGCCGGGTTGAACCTGCTACGAGTCCCGGCTATCAATAACCAATGCTAACTGTGACGCTAACTCCGGCTTTCCTGCCGGAGTTTTTTTTATTTGTACCTGTTTCGGGCTTATATACGTGGTGAATACCGGGGTTTGATGAATTCGGGAAGTCAAATACCGGTCTGGGGGGAAGAAAAAGCTCAAAGTCGCTGCACACTTATTGCCCAAATCTGCACACTTACAAGCCAAATCTGCACGGTTATAGGTTTGTAGTAGGAGGAATGACTGTCCGTACTTAATTTCACGACGACTTAACTGTCTGATTCCACGAGAGTTTCTGGTTCGCCTTTCTATAGTCTATCGGGTACTCCCTACGGTACCCGATTTTTTTTGTCTGAACCATGATTAGGTGGATTTGCAGGATTAGGAGGAAAAAAGTGTGAGGAGGGTACTGCAAATGGTATCCGTTACAACCAGGATAACTTACCTACATCTCTCTTCTGAAGGAAATACTGTATCGGAGTTTAATATCTCTGCCCCAACAACATTCTATTTGATTACAGCTTAATTTCTTCTTCGTGTTTGTCGAAGAAGTGAAACTCTGTGAGGTGATAATTGGTGTTTTCGATAACCTTGATCTTTTGCCCGTACTTCATGCGCCATTTCCATTGTTTTGAACGGAAGAGCCAGCCTCCTTTTGTAAGGTAGGCGTGCATGATCGGGTGAACTACCAGTGTAAGGTCTTTATGCTGGTGGGTAATGAGGTAGCTCATGTTCTTTTCTATTTCATCTTCCAGGAGCAGGGTAGATGAAATTTTACCAGTGCCGGCACAGGTTGGGCAAACTTCCTGTGTATTGATGTTCATCTCCGGCTTCATGCGTTGCCGGGTGATCTGCATGATACCAAATTTGGAGATTGGTAACACGGCATGCTTGGCTCTGTCGGGCTTCATGAATTCTTCCATGGCCTCCAGCAGCTTTCGCTTATTATCGGGCAGCTTCATATCGATGAAGTCTACCACGATGATACCGCCCAGATCGCGCAGGCGAAGCTGGCGTGCTATTTCGGCTGCGGCTTCGAGGTTGGTTTCCAAGGCATTCAATTCCTGGTTGTTACCAACGCTTTTGTATCCGCTGTTTACGTCGATTACATGTAGTGCTTCAGTGTGCTCTATGATAAGATAGGCCCCACTGGGCAGGTTAACTGTTTTGCCAAATGCTGCTTTGACTTGTTTGGTGATGCCAAACTGATCAAAGATGGGCAGACCGTTGTGGTAAAACGCAACGATGTCGGCCTTTTCAGGGGCAATCCGTTGTATGTAACTCCGGGTATCATTATAGATATTCCGGTCGTTGATCACGATCTTGTTGAAGTCCTCATTGAGCAGATCACGCAGGATGCTGGTGGTCTTTGTTTGCTCACTGAGTATTTTAGCTGGTGCTACAGCTCCTTTTAGGTTGTGCTGGATGGCTTTCCAGGTTTCTACCAGCATGGAGAGGTCTTCATGCAGTTCTGCCGTGTTCTTTCCTTCTGCAGCTGTACGAACGATCACACCAAAGTTCTTTGGCTTGATGGCTTCGACGATCTTCTGCAGCCGTTTGCGTTCATCGGCTGAATGTATTTTCCGGGAAACAGCTACGATGTCGTTGAAAGGAGTGATGACTACAAATCTGCCGGGCAGGGATATTTCGCAGCTAAGGCGTGGGCCTTTGGCGGCGATGGGCTCTTTAAGGATCTGCACCAGTATATTGGGCTTACCGCTTAATACCTCATTGATCTTGCCGGTCTTGATGATCTCGGGCTCTACCTGGAAGGTGCCGAAGTCGAAATCTTTGCCGTTGTCATTGATGGCCTGCTGGGTGAATTTCAATAACGAGCGGGCGTACGGGCTAAGATCGGTATAGTGGAGGAATGCATCTTTTTCGAAGCCTACATCTACAAAGGCAGCATTGAGGCCAGGAATGAGTTTTTTCACCTTGCCGAGATAAAGGTCTCCCACGGCAAAGCTGGCATCCGCTTTTTCGTGATGCAGTTCTACCAGCTTTTTATCCTCTAACAAGGCGATCTCTACGCCCTGAGGTGCAGCATTTATAATAAGTTCCTTATTCAAGCGTAACATCTTTATACCGTCTTACCAATCATCACACAAGGAAGGCGCTGAAGCAGAATTATTTGTCAAATATCCATTCGTTCAGGGATTGCAAGCAGCAGGTCTGTAAATAAATGACAAATAATAAATTCAGCTAAAGAAGGAAAGGGGCCCCGTGGTGACGGGACCCGTTGCAAGAAGATAAACGTTAGCGGTTTTTCTTCTTATGACGGTTCTTTCTCAGTCTCTTTTTACGCTTATGCGTCGCAATTTTATGACGCTTTCTTTTTTTACCACAAGGCATAGAACACCAATGATTTTTAATTAACTAATAATTTTAAGCTTTGCCTTCATCTTATGGTGGGGATGAAGGGCTTTCGGAAAGGTTTTATTTCTTTAACGAGTTAATGCGCTCGTCGATATCCTTTTCGAAGCCCGGGTCTTTGAGGAGTTTTTTGCCAGCTGTATACCATTTAATGGCATTGGTTTTGTCTCCTTTCCGTTCGCAGGCATCTGCCAGCATTAATATAGCTTCCAGGTTAGCAGGCTCATGCTCTACTACATGGTTTAACCTTTCTATTGCTTTGTCCAACTGTCCGGAAACGAGACCTCCCACTGCCAGCATAAATTGTGCATAGGTATTATGCGGATCGCGGTCGGCTACTTCACGAATTAATTGAATTCCCTCCATCGGGTTGTCGCTAATGCCTCCGAAGAGGTAGCAACTTCCGAGTCCGATCTTAAGGGAATCGTTGGCCGGATTTAATACTAAAGCCTTCTCAAACAACTCTTTAGCTTGTAAAGCCATCCATCTTTTCAGGGCGGGTTCTTCCTGTCGGCGAACACCGTCTAAATAGAATTGGGCAGCAAAGGTGAGGTTTTTTTGAGAATTTTCCAATTTAGCTGCATTCCCTGTGTACCAGGCGTAAGGAAGTAGCAGGTGTGCGGAGTCTCTCCAGAAGTTTGCCAACTGCCGGAATACCTTTATTTGCTGTTCTTTCACGTCGCCGCGAACAACAGCAGATTCAAGCTTACTTACGTGAGCTTGCTGGGATGGAGTGAGCTTCTGGCGGGAGGCCGCCAGGATTGTCTCAATGTCCAATTGTCCCGCAGCAGCGGTAGCTGTTGCGGGCCTGGTGTTATCTTTAGGGGGGATGGTTCTGCCAAAGAAATAAAGCAGGCAGAGCAGCATTACGCCGCCGCCTACCAAGATCATCTGCTGCTTTTTCACAAATCAGTGTAATTTAATGAGCAGCAAATTTACATCTCATCATCGGGGTTTGGCTGATCTTCTTTGACGGATTGTAATTTTTTAACTTCTGCCACAAATTCTTTGGCAGGTTTGAATGCAGGAATGAAATGTTCAGGGATGTGTACCGCAATGTTTTTCTTAATGTTGCGGCCGATTTTAGCAGCTCGTTTTTTAGTAATAAAGCTGCCAAACCCACGAATGTAGATGTTTTCTCCTTGGGATAAGGTATCTTTCACTTCCTTGAACATGGTCTCCAGCGTAACCAAAACATCAACCTTGGGAATACCTGTTTTTTCAGATATTTGGTTAACGAGGTCTGCCTTTCTCATGTCGTTGAATTTTTAACGGGTTTTCAAAATATTATTTACTTTAAACGGCAATTGTCACAAAATCAATTCTTTACTCAAATTAAATGTTAATTCGCACATTTGCAAGAAAAGGTCTAAATAATTGATATTGAGGGGTATCAATTTTCATGCCGGGTTACAGTTAACCCCTCTCATTATCAGAATGTTATATATTCAATATTTACCATGAAACCAATATTCACTGAAAAGCTTTTAGCGTGGAATAAAGCCCAAAATACCCGCTCCATGCCCTGGAAAGGCGAAAAAGATCCCTATAAAATATGGTTGAGTGAAATCATTTTACAGCAAACACGAGTAGAGCAAGGACTGGCTTATTATGAGCGTTTCATCGAGGCTTTTCCTACTATTCAACATCTTGCCAAAGCGCCTGAAAAGAAAGTATTTAAATTGTGGGAAGGTCTTGGTTACTATACACGTTGCAGAAATCTTATTGCTACTGCTCAGAAAGTTGTGCATGATTACAAAGGGAAATTTCCTTCTACTTACGATGAGATAAAAGAGTTAAAAGGTATTGGTCCTTATACTGCTGCTGCTATTTCTTCTTTCGCTTTTAATGAACCGAAGGCTGTTGTTGATGGTAATGTGCAACGTGTGATAGCGCGTTATTTCGGGATCTCTACTCCAATCGATACCACATCGGGTAAGAAGATGTACCAGGAGCTGGCAACAGCCTTGCTTGACACCGAACAGCCGGGCATTTATAATCAGGCTATCATGGATTTTGGTGCTGTGATCTGTAAACCGCAAAATCCTTTGTGCACTGTTTGTCCGCAACAATCCGATTGTGAAGCGTTTAAGCACAATTTAATAAAGCAGTTGCCCGTCAAGGAAAAGAGCCTTGCCAAGAAGGAGCGTTGGTTCTATTATTTTGTTATTCATTATCAGAACAAGCTGTATATCCGGCAGCGTACTGAGAAAGATATCTGGCAAGACCTGCATGAGTTTGTTCTGCATGAGGCCAGCAGCCCTGTTCAGGAGATATTCCAGGAGTTGCCTTTCTTAAAAAAGCTGTTTGGCAAGCAGTCATATTCGGTCACTCATATTAGTAAAGTTTATCATCAGCAGCTGACTCATCAACTTATACATGGACAATTTGTTACTGTTACTGCGCTGAAGCCTGTAACGGCATTAAAAGATTTCATACAGGTTGATAAAAAGCAATTAAAAAAGTATGCTTTTCCGCGGCTTATAAACACGTTCCTGGAGGAGAAAAGCTCGCTGGCACAGTTATTTTAATCTGTTGAGTATGATCTGAAATGGCTTCCCTATATTAACACTTAGGGGGGCAAATAATTGGAATAATATCTGTAAAAAAAATTAACTTTAAGAGTAAATAAAACCGGTAGACGATTTCTAACAATAAACTCATCTTTTATGAGAGGCGTTAACAGGGTTATGCTCATTGGCAATTTAGGAAGGGACCCGGATGTACAGTACCTGGAAGGTAATATCGCAGTAGCAAAGTTTCCCCTGGCAACCACTGAAACATTCAAAGACAGAGCTGGTAAGCTTATTTCTCAGACTGAATGGCATACGGTGGTACTTTGGAGGGGATTGGCAGAGTTGGCCCAAAAGTATCTTCATAAAGGAAGCCTGGTATATATTGAAGGCCGTTTGCGTACCAGGAGCTGGGAGGATAAGGAGGGTAATAAGAAGTTTGCTACCGAAGTGGTTGGTGACAACCTGATTATGTTGGATAAAAGAACTGATAATTCAGGCCATCATGGACCTCATACCAATACACACGGTGAAAATATAGAAGGATTCAACGCTGATATTCCCCCGCTGGGTGAATCCTCGCAAGACCTACCTTTTTAATCGCGGACCCGGGATTAAAAGGATTCGCGGATTAAAAACATTATAAAGTTGCCGGTAAATCCTTTTGATCGTTACAGCGCATGATAATATTTTTGCACAAAATTTGTTTATAAGGGGCAGGTTATTGACCTGCCTTTCTGATGCGGCCTGTAGTATAAACCGCCGGTCATGTTGATCGATCATTGTTAACAAAAACCAATTGCTTTGGATAACCCTTTCCGAGGTTTGTTATTAGGTGAAGTATGGCAGCCTGTATTCCTGGCGGTCAACTTACAAGCCACTACTATATTGTCTGCCGTAGTATTGTTCCTCTTACTGCTTTCTTTCTTTATATCGGGGGCCAAGGTTGCTTTTTTCTCACTGACATTCCGGGATGTAAACATGCTCAAAACCAAGCAGGATTCGGGCTGGAAGCGCATTGCCAACCTGCTGGAAGAGCCCCGGGCTCTGCAGGCTTCCCTGATGATCGCTAATACGCTGATCAATATTGCGATCATTATTCTCGCTAATTTTCTTATCGATCCTATATTTACTTTCAAGCAGGATAGCTGGTTTGTAGAGTTTATCGTATATGCTATCAAAGTGCTGGTTATCTGCAGTGTGATCGTGTTGTTTGGAGAGGTATTGCCGAAGGTGCGGGCCAACCAGAACAATCTTCGTTCGGCTTATGAGTCTTCTTTTCTGGTGGAAGTGATCTATTATCTTTTTAAGCGGCTGGCCGTGTGGCTTGTCAATCTTTCTGACCGGGTGGAAAAGATCTTTGGAGGTAAGGCTTCAAGGGCTTATACGCAAAAGCAACTGGAGGAAGCTATCCGATCTACTATCCATGAGGAAGAGGAGCAGCGTATTCTCGCGGGTATCTACAAGTTTGCCAATATTACGGTAAAGCAGGTAATGCGTACCCGGCTGGATGTTCATGGTGTGGAGCATAATATCTCTTTCAAGGCTTTGAAAAAGACGGTGGAAGACCTGCATTATTCCCGGCTGCCGGTATATAAGGGTAGCCTGGATGATATCCAGGGGATCATTCATACGAAGGACCTGATCTCTCATCTTAATGAACCGGATAATTTTGACTGGCAGAGTCTGCTGCGACCGCCTTATTTTGTGCATGAGCAGAAGTTTATAGAGGACTTGTTGACAGAGTTTCAAAGTAAGCGTATTCACTTTGCTGTGGTGGTGGATGAGTTTGGTGGTACGAGTGGTATTATTACGCTGGAAGATATCCTGGAAGAGATCATCGGGGAAATAAAGGATGAGTTTGATGAGGAAGAGTCGGGCAATAAGAAGATTGACGATACTACGTATATTTTTGAAGGCCGCATGATGATCTATGATGCCTGCAGTATTATGAATCTGCCGGTTGATACTTTTGACCAGGTGAAAGGGGAAAGCGACTCACTGGCGGGCCTGATCCTGGAGTTGGCGGGTGAGATCCCTAAAGCAGGAGATGTGGTACCCATAGGGGATTTTGAATTTACCATCCTCGAGGTGGACCGTAACCGGATCAAAAAGGTGAAGGTAACGATCAAGCCGGGGACGGTGTAATTGTGAGTAGTCAGTTGTGCGTGTTTTTGCTTTGTAGCGGCGAATAGGAATTATAATAATCACTGATTTATAGTATGAAGAACAGATCCATTTGGTGCTTACTGGTTTTATGTATCCTGATTGCCTGTAACAGTGATTATTCTATTAAACGGCGCGGATATTATAAGATCGATTTCCCTCCTCATCAATATCAGTCATTCGACCAGCCTGGTTATCCTTATACTTTTGAATATCCTATTTACGCCAGGGTGGTAAAGGATACTACTTTTTTTGAGGGTAAGCCTGAGAATGATTACTGGATCAACATTGACTTTCCCAAGTTCAATGGGAAGATCTATATCAGTTATAAAGCGATGAGTTCGAATAACCTCACGAAGCTGGTGGATGATGCGTTCAAGATGACGTATAAGCATACTTCTAAAGCAACAGAAATAACGGATTCCCTGATAAAAACGCCCAAAGGTATTAGTGGCCTATTCTTCAATGTGGGTGGCAATGCTGCGACTGGTAAGCAGTTTTTTGTCACGGATTCTGTAAAGCACTTTCTGCGGGGCGCTCTGTATTTTGATGCTACTCCCAACGAGGACTCTCTGGGTATTGTATATGATTTTCTACAAACTGATATGAAGCACCTGATCAATTCACTACAGTGGAAATAGCTGCCTGAAAGTCCTTTCTTGTGACAGAAACCTATTAACGCGATTGATTGCTTTCTTTTGGCATTCCGGCCAACTTATTTTATTTTTCGCTTTATCTGACTCAACCAAAACTACGTACATGAAAGGTGTGTTCCTGTTACTGCTGGGCCTTTGTATCGGCGCTACGCTCACTGCGCAAATGCCCCTTGAAGATAGTTTAAAACGTGGCCTGGCCCAGGCTACCAATGATCAGGATAGGATCATCAATATGGCCGGACTCTCTATTTACTACATGGGGATCAATAGCAAGCTCTCGGATAGTTTTGCGAATAAAATGCTGGAGATAGCTGAAGTAAGCCGCGACCGGAAATTAATGATCAAGGCGTACGTCAATAATGCCCGCCGTTATTTTGATTATGCAGGCACCAAGGAAACGATGGCCAAAGGGCTGGATTTCTCTGACAGGGCAATTGAGCTGGCTAAAAGCAGCGGTCTTGATGATTATGCTGCAATAGCTTATGCTAATCAGTCCAGGGCGTACAGGAATACCGGCGAAATGGACAAGGCTTTTAATGCAGCCAACCTGGCTGTTGCAATGGCGACTAATAGTGGTAGTGATTCTGCAAAGGCTGTTTCTTATATGGCGCTGGGGAGTGTTTATTTGGTGAAGAATGAGAAGCTGCTGGCTTTTCGTAATTACCTGCAGGCGCTCGATATAGCTGAAGAAAGCAAGGATTATTCGTTACTCCGAAACGCTTATTCCAACCTTTCTACTTTTTATAATGCGCTCAGTGATTATGAAAAGGCCAAAGACTTTGAGTTTAAGAAGATAGACCTGCAGCGGGCCAATAACCGGAAGTATGACCTGGTGGAGACTTACAACAGCATTGGGCATTTGTATAGGAATAATAAACAGTATGATCTGGCAGAGAAGTATTATGAAAATGCGATTGCCCTTGCCGATAGTATTCATTTTGGCGTATATAAGTTGAACTCTTATCTCAATATTGTGAACTTACATCTGACCAGTAACCAATATCAAAAAGGGTTGGATTATTTTCAATCACACCAGGAGCTGAAGGAATATATCCTTCGTAACGGAATGGATTTTATCCTTTACCAGGGATATGGAACCATGTATACATTTTTGGATAAACTGGATTCGGCTGGTTATTACTTTAAATTAGCGGAACCTGGTTTTGAGACCCGGGCTACCAAACTAAATAAGTATCTTTTTTATAGCAGTTACGGGTTTTATTTCCGTAAGCGGAGTGATTATGATCATGCAATCGCATACTGGCAAAAGGCCAAACAAGTGGGTGATGAAGTAGGAAGTATCGATCTGCAACAACAAGCTGTTCGCAGTCTTGATTCGTTGTATCAATGGAAAGGTGATTTCAAGACTGCTCATGTTTATACGAATTTGTATTATGAGTATAAGGACAGTTTACAAAAGCTGGCCAAAGAAAAGGATTTGCTATCGCTTGAAATTGACGATGAAAATAAGCGGAAAGAGCGGGAAGCAAAGCAAAAGGAGGTAGAATTGACACGCAAGCATAATATCCAATATTTGGGTATGGTAGTGGCTATTGCTGTTATTTTCCTGTTATTGGTGATGGCAGGTATTTTCCGGGTATCCAAGACTACTATCAAAGTGCTTGGTTTCTTTGCTTTTATTTTCCTGTTCGAGTTTATTATTCTGCTGGCTGATCATAAGATCCATGACCTGACGCATGGGGAGCCCTGGAAAGTGATGTTGATCAAGATAATATTGATTGCCATGCTGTTGCCATTGCACCACTGGCTGGAAGAGAAGGTGATCCATTATCTCACTTCGCAGCACTTGTTGCTGGTTAAAGGCCGGAACCTTTATGATAAGGTGTTTAGGAGGAAGAAGGGGCATGGCTCTTTGGAGAATGTGTGAGTGGCCCTGCTTCGTATTTTAGTTGTAAATTTGTACGGTAAAAACTAATTCTCTTGATAGCAGTCGATAATGTATTAATCAGTAATGAGGTAGTGGAAGCGCAGTTTGTGTGTGATCTCGTCAAGTGTAAAGGCGGGTGCTGCGAGGAAGGTGACGCGGGAGCGCCACTGGAGGATGCCGAGCTGGACCTGATGGTAGGGTTGTACGATAAGGTGAAGCCTTATCTTTCCAGGGAGTCAATAGCTGAGATCGAGCGGAAGGGCAAGTATGTTTACCACCGGGAGTTTGGCTGGGTGACGCCTACGCTGGGTAATGATAATGAGATCTGCGTGTATGGTATCCGCGATTCCAAAGGGATCATTAAGTGTGCCTTTGAACAGGCTTATAATGATGGTGTTATCGGATGGAAGAAGCCTATCAGTTGTCATTTTTTCCCCATTATACAGAAGAATGGTCGCAAGGGTGATTTCGACCGCATGAATTACGAACCACGGGAGGTACTGTGCAAGCCAGCCTGCAGCCTGGGTAAAAAGCTAAAGGTGCCCGTATACCAGTTCCTGAAGGAGCCTATCATTCGCAAATATGGCGAAGATTTTTATCAGGCTTTGGATCAGGTAGCCAAAGACTATTTTGCAGCGAAGCAGGAGGATTAACCACGTTTTTCACTTCACAACAGGCATCATGAGCGATATTGTTTCAACCTTCATGGCCAAGAGTACGGTAAAGGCAGCAGACCTTGAGCACCGGCGCAAGGTGAATTTCAACATCAGCAAGTATAATGCTACGGTACCGCTGGGTAAGCTGCAGTTTTCCAATGTGCACCTGGCGAGGGAGCGTGCAAAGAATATAAAGTGGCGTGCGATCGAAATGCTGGATGTGTATCTCGAGGAGTTTGAAGCTAACCTTATGAAGCGGGGCGGCAAGGTGATCTGGGCCGAGGATGCTAAACAGGCGTTGGAAGAGATTGCCAAAATATGTGAAGAGAAGAACTGTAAGACGATCGTGAAGAGCAAGAGCATGGTGACGGAAGAGATCCATCTGAATGATTTCCTGGAAAAGAAAGGGATTGAAAGTGTGGAAACTGACCTGGGTGAATATATTCAACAACTTGATGGTGAACCTCCTTATCACATCGTGACGCCGGCCATGCACAAGAGTAAGGAAGACGTTGCGAAGTTGTTCTACAATAAGCTGCACACGGCGCCTAACCTTACTCCCAGCCAGCTGACGCTGGTTGCCAGAGAGAAGTTGCGCACGAAATATGTGGAGGCTGAGATCGGTATTACCGGGGCTAATTTTATTATTTCAGATATTGGTGGCATTGCGGTTACAGAGAATGAAGGCAATGCCCGTTTGAGTTGCGCTTTTCCAAAAACACATATTGCTATAGTAGGGATCGAGAAGGTCATCCCTTCTATCAATGACCTTGGTTTGTTCTGGCCTTTGCTGGCCACGTATGGTACCGGACAGCAGGTTACTGTATATAATAGCATCGTGAGCGGCCCCCGGCAGCCCGGTGAAACGGATGGGCCTGAGGAAATGTATGTGATCCTGCTGGATAACGGGCGCACGAATATTCTTGCTAATGAAAAAACAAGGGAAAGTCTTTATTGTATTCGTTGTGGTGCTTGTTTGAACGCCTGTCCGGTTTATAAGAATATCGGTGGCCATGCTTATGGCACTACTTATAGTGGTCCGATTGGTTCTGTGATTACTCCTCATCTTAAGAAGATAGATGAATGGAAGCATCTTAGTTATGCTTCTTCTCTTTGCGGTAATTGCACAGAGGTTTGTGCTGTCAAGATCAACTTGCATGAGTTATTGCTGGAGAACAGGCATGAAGCTGTGGAAGAGGGTGCGGCCGGATGGACTGAGAAGATGGCGTGGAAGGCCTGGAAGATCGCCAGCCTCAACCGGAAATGGATGAATAAAGGGAATGAGAAGATGAAGAACTGGATGGTGAATAAGGCGTTCAAGGGCTGGACTGCTCACCGCGGACCGCTGGATTTTGCGCCTAAAACTTTCAATGAGCAATGGCAGGAGCTTCATGGCCCTCCCAATAAAAAATGACAATATTATTTAGCAGGAAGTCAACTTTATCGGTTGACTTTTTTATTTTGTGCAACGGATGCTGCTTTATTGCAATACTATTTCTCCCCGACTGCTATATATTGTCGACTTTTTCAGCAAGGAATTGTTTGAATCGCCTATTTCAATTACTACAGAAAGCATTGTTTTTGAGCAGTTCAATGGCCCCAAACTGAACTATTCTTCACAGCCCTTGCCGGGCGAGAGCTTGTGCATTCATCCTACCGGTTTGCTTTTTGAGAGTGGTATTCAACCTCAAGCGATCGATTGTTTTACGGTTAATGGCCGTACTGCTTTCTTTGCCACTACCGGGGATCTTCCTTTTGACATTTTCGCTGCTTCTTTTTATTTGCTCAGCCGGTATGAAGAATACCTGCCGCATGAGAAGGATGAATATGGGCGATATGCGCATATCAATTCGCTGGCTTTCCGGGAGGGTTTCCTGGACCAGCCATTGGTGAATTACTGGTTGCTTTATTTTAAAGAGGTACTGGCGCAAAAGTTTCCCGGGATACTGTTTCGCAAGAAGAACTTCAAGTGTATTCTTTCCTATGATATCGATATTGCCTGGTCTTATCTGCACAAGGGATTTGTGCGTACGGCAGGTGGGTTTGCACGTTCGATCCTGCAGGGCAGGTGGTCGGAAGTAAAAGACCGGTTGGATGTGTTGCGCGGGGTAAAGAAGGACCCTTATGATTGTTTTGAATGGCTGGATGCGTTGCATTTGTATTGCCGTTTACGGCCTTATTATTTTTTCCTGGTGGCGCGTAAACAGGTGGGCTATGATAAGAACACGTCTACGGAGGTGAAGTCTTTTCGCCAGCTTATTGAATATTATGCCCGCACTTATAAGACTGGTATACATCCCTCCTGGCAAAGTGGCGATGACTTCGATCTGTTGCGGGAAGAAAGGGAATGGCTGGAGGTGGTGGCTGACACGGAGATCATCCGTAGCCGCCAACATTATATACGGTTTACATTGCCGGATACCTATCGTAAATTAATGAAGGTGGGTATTGAAAAGGACTTCTCCATGGGCTATGGTAGTATCAATGGTTTCCGTGCTTCTGTTTGTTCTTCTTTTGCCTGGTATGATCTGGAGCAGGAAACGGCTACTTCTCTATTGATCTATCCTTTTTGTTTTATGGATGCCAACTCTTTTTATGAGCAAAAGGATTCTCCGCAAGTGGCTTACGCTGAGTTGATCAGGTATCATGAGCAGATACGTAAGCTGAATGGTATGATGATCTCTATCTGGCATAATTCTATTCTCGGCACTGATGTGAGTTTTGCCGGATGGCGGGAGATGTTTGAGTTGTTTATGCGAGAGACCGTGTACTGGGATGCATATCAGGATTGACGTTTTCTATAGGCCTGATTGATCAGGTGTACTCCTAATAAAGTAATAGCTCCACCTACAACGATGAATACGGTGAGTTTTTCATCAAAGATCAGTGATCCCAACACTACTGCTACCATTGGGTTGATATATGCATAAATAGATACCTGTTGTGTGGGCAGGTTTTGCAAAGCATAGAGATAGGCAATGAATGAGATGACTGATCCAAAGATGGCCAGGTAAGCTATTGCGGTCCATGACTGCCAGGGTATTTCCTGTATGGCTACGGTTTGACCGCTGGCTATTGCGATCACGCTCGTCAAGATACCAGATATAAGCATTTGCAGGCCCAGGCTGAAGTAGGGATTGAAGGCGGCAGCCTGTTGCTTGGTGTAGAGGGTGCCGAATGCCCATGTCCATGAGGCGGCAAGGGAAAGCATGATGCCGAAGCGAAATTCGGGTTGCAGGAAATCGGCCAGGTGTTCATAGAAGATAACGCATACGCCTGTGAAACCCAGTAACAGTCCTATAACTGCCTTAGCGGGAATACCTGACCGGACTGTAAACATATTGATGATAACAATCCATAAGGGAAATGTAGCGGCTATGATCGATCCCAGTCCTGCCGATATATATTTCACTCCCCATGTAGAGAGGCCGTTGCTTAATGCAAAGTTCAAGAGGCTTAGTATGATGATTGGTCCCCATTCTTTGCCGCGTGGTAATGTGCGTCCTTTTCCGAGAAAGAAGATCACATAGAGTAGCCCTCCAATAGATTGGCGAATGCCGGCCAGTTGCAATGCTGGCATGTGTTTGACGCCCTGCCTGGAGGCTATCCATGTAGTGCCCCAAAAAAAGCACACCATTCCTAACGCAAACAGGGCCTTAAACCGGGTACCTTTTTGTTGTAGGAATGGTGTTTTATGGGTTGGGTCGGTCATTCAGGCTTTAGTGCTTGAAGTGGCGCATGGCGGTCATGACCATGGCCAGTTTGTTTTGCTGGCAATATTCGATGGAGTCTTTGTCTCTCACTGAACCGCCGGGTTGTATAAAGGCTACGATCCCTGCAGCGTGGCTCATCTGTACACAGTCGTTGAAGGGGAAGAAGGCATCGCTGGCCAGCACTGCTCCGTTGAGATCGAATTTAAACTGGTTGGCTTTTTCGATTGCCTGGCGTAAGGAGTCGATACGGCTGGTTTGTCCGCATCCTTTTCCGATGAGTTGTTTGTTCTTTACCAGGGCTATGGCGTTTGATTTAAGGTGTTTGCACACCAGGTTGGCAAAGGCGAGGTCGTCTTTTTCTGTGGCTGTAGTATCACGGCCGCCCACTTCTTTCCATTCTACATAATTGCCTTTATCGGCGCCTTGTACCAATACGCCATTAAGTACTGATTTGTATTCTTCTGCTTTAGTGAAAGGTGCTTTCTGTTGCAGCAGGATGCGGTTTTTCTTCGACTTCAGGATGGTCAGCGCATCTTCGTTGTATGATGGGGCGATCAATACTTCAAAGAAGATCTCATTGATGGCTTCTGCTGTTGCTTTATCGATCGTGCCGTTGCAAACCAATACGCCGCCGAAGGCACTCTCAGGGTCTCCCGCCAGTGCTGCATCCCAGGTTTCTTTTACTGTGCTGCGGGAGGCGATGCCGCACACGTTGGTGTGCTTGATGATGGCAAAAGTGGGATTGCCACCGCCTTCAAATTCACTGATGAGCTGTACGGCTGCATCTACATCCACGAGGTTATTGTAGGAGAGTTCTTTTCCGTTGAGCTGGTCGAACAGTTGTTCGAGGTTGCCATAGAATACGCCTGTTTGGTGAGGGTTTTCACCGTAGCGCATTGTTTTGGGATTGGGAATGGACTCTACGAAATACAGTGCGTTTTCGGGGTTGAAGTATTTGGCAATGGCCACATCATAGTGGGCTACTATTTCAAATGCTTTGGCTGCAAAGGCTCTGCGTTGTTCAATGGTGGTGGTGCCTTGCTGGTCTTTCAGGAGTTGTTCGAGGTGTGCATATTCGCTTTTGGCGGCAATGACTACCAGGTCTCTGAAGTTTTTAGCGGCAGCGCGAATCATGGAAGGACCGCCAATGTCGATCTTTTCAATAATCAGCTTTTCTTCGCTGGTGCTGGCCACTGTTTCTTCGAAGGGGTAGAGGTCTACAATTACCAGGTCCAGCTCAGGAATGTTGTATTGCTTCATTTCCTGCAGGTCGGTTTCATTGTCACGACGTCCGAGGATACCTCCAAATACTGAAGGATGAAGTGTTTTAACCCGTCCGCCCAGGATGGATGGGTATGTAGTGAGGTTTTCTACTGGTACTACAGGGATACCGAGCTTTTCAATAAAGCTCTGGGTGCCGCCGGTAGAGTATATAGTAATGCCCTGCTTGTGCAGTTGCTGTACTACGGGTTCCAATCCATCTTTGTAAAAAACTGAAATGAGGGCAGACTGTATCTTTTTTGTCATACAACTTAAATTTTCTAAGCGGGTTCTGTAGTGAGCGTGGTTCTCTACTACAAAATGGCCAGGTAAATGTTTTGAGAGGCGCAAAGGTAGCTTAATGCCGGCTCAAAACAAAAGCGCCTCCAGTCGCCAGTATGGGTTAAGGAAGCGTATCTAATTGTTTTTCAGTTGTATATAAATATGTTCGAGACCTAAATATTGGCAATCTGCCACTGGGCAGCTATGCCGGTGAGCAGGAATAGCCAGATGGCACCCAACGCTGTAATGAGGCCAGTGTTCCTTTTCTGTAATAACCAGCTGGCGAAGCCTCCGATGATAATATATAATAATATGGCCTGTGACAGGCTGAGTTGTATATCGTCGGTTGTGTTGTAGGGTATCCGGGTGACTGCCTCTATAAAGTTGTTCAACAGGTTGATGAGCCAGGTGAGCAGCCAGCCGATGGCTTTTGCTGCAAGGGGGATAAAGGACACAGCGCACAGCACAAGTTCTCCAATCAGTATAATGCCTGATAGCGGGACTGCCAACAGGTTGGTGATGAGAAAGAGGTTGGGGAATTGATGAAAGTGGTAAATACTGACTGGCAGGGTAAGTATTTGTGCGGCGATGGTAATGGTTACCAGCTTCCAGCCCTGGTCGAGGTACTTGTTAGATATGTAGATACTGTTGTACACCGGTTTCATAAATACCAAAATGCTGAGAACAGCAGCATAGGAAAGCTGAAAGCCTACATCCCAGCAAAGAAAGGGATCATAGCATAGCAAGAGGAACGCTGATGCGGCTAATGAATTGTATGCGGAAGAGGGGTGTGGTAGCTGGTTGCCGATAATCAGGCAGGTAAACATAATAGCTGAACGCAGGACAGATGGTGATGCCCCGGTCAGCAATGCAAATAGCCATAGGGCAACTATGAGGATAATGGGTTTGGTCCACTGTTGCATCCACCGTTTGTGGACCCGATTGAATAATAAGATGAGCAGACCGTATATTATACCGAGGTGTAACCCTGAAACTGCAATCACATGTACTACGCCGGTGTTGATATAAGATTGTAAAAGTTGCTTGTCAAGGTCATTTCTATAACCAATTAGGATAGCTTCTGCTAATCCGGCTTGCTTTTTGTCAGGGATGTTTTCCCGGATGATATCGAGCACTTTTTTACGGGTATGGAATAGTACTTTTTTTACGGGGTTAATCTGCTTTTTTTCTGCAATTGTGTATTCCGTTTCACATAGATATACCTGGTGGTACATGCCTTTGTATGCGCAATATTGCGCATAGTTGAAGCCATTTTTGTTGCTGATATTGGTAATGGGAACGGGTGTTTTAATAAAGAACAGCTGATCGCCATACTGCAATTGGGTGTGCTGTTTTTCCTTTTTTAAGTATAGCAGTAATCTTCCTTTTGCTGTGTGTTGTTTGCCATCTTTTATGATGGCTTTTATAGTGACTGTAGTGCTGTATGTTTTTGTTTTTTCGGTGAGGGGTTCTTCAATGGTTGCAACAAGGGTATCTCCTGCTGTGTAATGGTGAGCGAACCATTGCGATTGGTGTCTTATGTCTTTGTAGCAGGTGAGTAATAATCCTGCTGCCAATAATAGTCCATTCAGGAGTATTCCGAAGAGGTAACGGTACCTGAATTGCAGTGGTATAGAAAGGCGGGAAAGCAGCGCCAGGCCAGCTATACAGCCTGTAGCGATGGTCCAGCTGATAGCAGGGGACAGGTTGCTATACCATTGAATTATAATGCCTATTATAAAGGGGGGAATAAATCGTAAAAAAGGGGCTTCTTTCCAGTCAAATAATCCGGGCGAACGCATACTAAATAAAGCTAAACTCTGTTTAGAAAAAGGGCATTATTGCCTTACTGGTATTGTAATGAGGAGAAGAAAAAAGCACCACTTCCACCGCCCAGGCGAAAAAGAGGATAAGGTAATAATGGTAATGGAAAATATGGTAGTTGCGGTGCTTTAAAGTCAGGTTGGGAAGATCAGAATAAAATTTCCTCAAGTTATTGTCGTAACAAATGCCTTGAGGAAATCTGTCGGCTGGCTTTCACAGGAGTATTGGATTTTGAAAAACGGGATGATAGCAACTCTCCAGTATCTAATTTCAGACAAATAATTAATCTACCCATACAATCGGCTTTTTATTATTGACGGGATTTTGAGCAGTTGAATAGCGGGGGTGGCAGCCCCGTTTTTTTACGGGGTCTATGTCCCGGGATTTGACGGTTTTATGTCTGCCTGTTTAACGGTTTTTTGCCGATGTTTTTCACCTGACTCCTTGAATTACTTCAATTTACGAATAATACTAATTTGTAATTATTTGGCTAACACTCTCTTGTAGCCGAAGAACTCCGTTGTGGCTGATTAATTTTACATCGTTATCAAAATCATTCATGTTTAAATCCCCCAAGCAATGACTACTATTGAAAAAAAATCCTTAAAGGTTGGTCGCTTTGTTGACACAAACCATGTAGACACCGTAATCCGGAATTACAAGAGAGAAAGGTGGGTACAGAATTCAGAGCACATCGGTAAGGAAGACTCTCTGAGTGTATGGTATAGTGTAGAAGATCTGGAAGCATTCATTGAAAAGATAAAGACTCATGGCGGTGACGGTGTGAGAATGTATTTTGGTGCTTATCCTGAGCATTTCGAGAAAAGGCCTGAATACAGCAGTCGTCAAACTATCGTGATGGTTGCTACGCGTAGCAAGGAAAGTGAGGCAGGCATCGCCAACAAGGACTTATATGTTAACCCAGGCCAAATCCTGGCTTACAATCTGGGTACTATTTGCCCTCCTACCTGCAACAATGGCGGCGGCACCAGCAAGCCTTCCGGCAGTCCTGATGGACCCAGCGGTGATGACTGGGGTGGCATTGGTGTAACCATTGTTGACCGTGGTCCTAAAGGTTTGACTATCGTTTAATCGATCATATATTCTACGGAAGAACCTTCGATATTCCCCATCGGAGGTTTTTCTTTTTCAGAAGGGTAGTGAAATATACTATATTGGGTGCCATGAACTTCCCTGGAACTGTATATTTTGAGTTCTTCTGCCTGCTTGTCTCGCTTACTCTTTACTTACGAAAGGGTATACCGTTATACCTGAAACTGTTTCCTCCTTTTCTATTCGTCACGTTAGTGGTGGAAATAATTGGATGGAAACTGGCTGGTGAAGAAATAGATGCTTCATTGTTGTATTTTCTTTTTTTAGCTGTTGAGTTTGTATTTTATTTCTACGTCTTGCATTGTATTATCAGGACGGCAAAGGTGAAGCGGTTCATCTACCTGATGACGGTTATTTATTTTGCGCTTGCGCTGGTAGATATTTTCTCTTTCGAGGTCAAGGCGTTTCCTTCCATATCTTACTCATTGGGTTGTTTGCTGACCGTGGGTTTCTGCATTTATTACTTTTATGAACTTTTCCATTTGCCTGTTTACGGAAGTTTGTTGCGTGAGCCTGCTTTCTGGATCTGTACGGCTTTGATGTTCTTTTATATCTGCAGCTTCCCTTTGTTTGGATTGTACAAGTTGTTGTATGCTGTGTCGAACATCATCATGGGGAATATTGCGACTATTCTGATTGTGATGAATGCATTGTTGTATACGCTTTTTACTACTGCTTTTTTATGTGGTATCAAGATGAAGAAATCTATATATAAGTAAGTATTTTTTGCCGGCCATTACCGGGGGGATTTATTTTGTAATTTGCCGTTTGCCATGCCTTCACGGGTATTGTTAACAGGAATAAGCACATGAATAATCAGGGTCAGGATTTTTACATTATCATTCTTATCGGCGGTATATTAGCTATCGCGGTAGTGACTTTTATCGTCATCATGGTGCTGCAGTACCAACGTAGGCAACACCGGCATGAACGGGAATTGACGCGGATGAAGGATCAATATGAGCAAGAGGTTTTGCGTTCACAATTGGAGATCCAGGAAGAGACTTTCAAGATGATCGGGCAGGAGCTGCATGACAATATTGGTCAGGTGTTATCTGTGGTTAAACTGTCGCTGGCGATATTGCCTATCGACAAGGAGCATGAGGCATATGAACCAATCCTTAACTCGCGTCAGATATTGAATAAGGCGGCGATCGATCTGTCGGACCTGACGAAGAGCCTGCACAGTGACCGGATTGCTCAGATAGGGTTGGTGGAGGCTATCAGGTTTGAGTTGGAAAGTGTACGCAAGAGTGGGCTGATGGAGGTGGATTTTGAGGTAACGGGGCCGGAGCTTCATTTCGACGGCCAGCAATCGATCTTCCTTTTCCGGATGTTCCAGGAAATGTTGAACAATATTCTAAAGCATTCCCAGGCCAGTAAGGTAATGGTAAACCTTGATTTCCCAGACGACGATAAATTTATTCTTACCCTGGCGGATAATGGCGTGGGTTTTGACGTAGAAGCCAAGAGAAATTCAGTGTCTTCTTCCTCCGGTGTTGGATTAAAGAGTATCTTCAACAGGGCAAAGCTGATTGGTGCTGACCTGGATATGAAAAGTACGCTGGGGAAGGGAACTACTGTTACCATTCGATTATCTTTGCCTCAAGAAAGCTAAGCACTCTCCCCATGACAGTTGGTAAACAAATACAGGTAGCGGTTGCAGATGATCATACTCTGATGCGTAAGGCATTAGCCAGGTTGATCAGCACCTTCGAGAATTACACAATTTTATTTGAAGCTGATAATGGCTCGGATGTAAAGGATAAGATCAGCAGGCATATTATTCCGGACATTCTTTTGCTGGATGTGAATATGCCGGGTATGGATGGTTATGAGACCGTAAAATGGTTGTTCAAGAACCACCCTCACATTAAAGTGTTGGCCTTATCTATGTCGAGTGATGAAAGTACTATCATCCGCATGCTGCGGTTAGGCGCCAAGGGCTATATTATGAAGAACACGGAGCCCGAGGAGCTGAAGATGGCGCTGGACTCGGTAATGGAAAAGAACTTCTATCTTTCCGAATATATCTCTGGCAAGATCATCAGTGGTTTGCACAAGGATATTGACCAGCCTGATGAGCCCGTTGCTTTAACAGAGAAGGAAAAAGAGTTTCTTCAATGGGTTTGTTCGGAGCTTACCTACAAAGACATCGCGGCTAAGATGTTTGTAAGCCCTCGTACGGTAGACGATTACCGTAATTCCCTGTTTGATAAGTTAAAGGTGAAGACCCGGGTGGGCCTTGTGCTGTATGCTATCAGGCATGGAATGGTGGAAGCTTAAACTGATCATTCATCTCCATTCAGCAGTTTCTTTACATAGGCTATCTGTCCCAGGTGGTAAATGTTGTGTTGTATTAATCCGCGCAACAGGTACCCCATGTTGTACTTGCGCTCTCTTACGGGCGATTCGAGGAAGTCGTCGTTTTGGGATTGTAGCAATGTAATGATCTTTTGATGAATGGCTTTTAATTCATGGACTCCATTTTTCCACGTATGAATAGTTGGGTCTATTTCCCGCCAGTCCAGTGTTTCGAAATATGCCGAGTTCTTTTTGGGGTCTTCGTTTTCCAACCTGCTTTGGACAAACGCCGCCCAGGCAATCATATGGTATAGCAACTCGATAATAGCATGGCCTTTTTCTTCGGGATTGACGAAGACGCTGGTGGGGTCTACCTCTTTAAAGATTGCAGCAATGGAACGACCATACCAGGGATCTCCATCGAGGGTTTCCTGCAGGTTGGTTATGATATATTGTATTTCTTTATTCATGGTATTCGTTTATCTAAAGTTTTTATTGTATAAAAATCGTTCCAACAAAAAAGGTGAGCTGTCCCGACTGAAGTACGGGACGGCTCACCTTTTATTATTGTATGACCATCACGGTCATACGGTATTTACTTACTGAGATACATGCTTCTGTCTTTGTACAACTGGCGGAAGTAAGGATCACGCAGGTCTTTGATGAAGCGGATGGCTTCGCCGGTCGATTTCATTTCGGGGCCTAACTCTTTGTTAACTCCGGGGAATTTTTCAAAGCTGAATACCGGTTCCTTGATCGCATAGCCTTTAAGGCGTTTCACCACTTTGAGGTCACGGAGCTTTTGTGCGCCGAGCATTACTTTGGTGGCGATGTTGAGGTATGGTATCTGGTAGGCTTTGGCAATGAATGGTGTGGTACGGGAAGCGCGTGGGTTGGCTTCGATCACATATACTTTACCATCTTTAATGGCAAACTGTATGTTGATGAGTCCTTTGATCTTAAGGGCAAAGGCGATCTTCCTGGCGTACTCTTCCATTGTTTCCACAATCAGGGGCGACAGGTTGAACTGGGGTAATACCGCGTTGCTATCGCCGGAGTGGATACCTGCGGGCTCGATGTGCTCCATGAGACCCATGATGTGTACGGTCTCTCCGTCGCAGATGGCATCGATCTCTGCTTCCTGGCAACGATCGAGGAAGTGGTCGATGAGGATCTTATTGCCGGGGATGTGTTTCAGCAGGCTTACTACCGCGCTTTCTACTTCATCGTCATTGATCACGATCCGCATTCTTTGTCCACCCAATACATAGCTGGGGCGAACGAGTACAGGATAACCTACTTTATTAGCTACTTCTACTGCCTCGTCTACATCGTAGGCAGTGCCGTAATCGGGGTAAGGTATTTTCAGTTCTTTCAGAAGGTCACTGAAGCGGCCACGATCTTCGGCAATGTCCATGCTGTCGAAGGAGGTGCCGATGATCTTAATGCCTTTTTCGTTCAGGCGCTCTGCCAGTTTGAGGGCTGTTTGTCCACCCAGCTGTACGATCACTCCTTCTGGTTTTTCCAGTTCGATGATCTCCCAAAGGTGTTCCCAGAACACCGGTTCGAAGTAGAGCTTGTCGGCCATATCGAAGTCGGTGGAAACGGTCTCGGGGTTACAGTTGATCATGATGGCTTCGTAACCGCATTCTTTGAGGGCGAGCAGGCCGTGCACGCAGCAGTAGTCGAACTCGATACCTTGTCCGATGCGGTTGGGGCCGGAGCCTAATACTATTACTTTCTTTTTCTTGCTGGGTATGCTTTCGTTGGTATTGCCTGTTTCGAAAGTGGAATAGAAGTACGGGGTTTTGGCCTCGAACTCTGCGCTGCAGGTATCTACCATTTTGAATACGCGGGTGATGCCGGCGGCCTTTCTTTTCTCATAGATCGCTTCGTCGTTACCATCCTGCATGATCAAAGAGATCTGCTGGTCGCTAAAGCCGAGGAATTTGGCTTGTTTGAGTAATTCATCGGGCAGGGTTGCCATTTTGAATTTAGCGATCTCTTTTTCCATGTTCACGATCTTCTGGATCTCATTCACAAACCAACGATCGATACCGGTGGCTTTGGAAATAGTGCCTACGGATACACCAAGGGTGAGGGCATCTTTAATGCGGAAGATGCGGTCCCATTTCGGGGTCTTGATGTATTCGATCAATTCTTCGGCATGCATACGGCTGTGGCCGTAGTAACCGAGGCCCACTGCATTGTTCTCGAGACTTTGGCAGGCTTTCTGGATGGCTTCGGTGAAGCTTCTTCCGATGGCCATTACTTCGCCTACGCTCTTCATCTGCAGACCGAGGGTGTCATTGGCTCCTTTGAACTTGTCGAAGTTCCAACGGGGCATTTTCACGATCACGTAATCGAGTGCAGGCTCAAAGTAGGCTGAGGTGGTTTGGGTGATCTGGTTTTTCAGCTCATCCAGGTTGTAACCAATGGCCAGTTTGGCTGCTATTTTAGCGATGGGGTAACCGGTTGCTTTGGAGGCGAGGGCAGAAGAACGGCTTACGCGGGGGTTGATCTCTACAGCGATCAGGTCTTCTGTTGCTGGATCGAGGGCAAATTGCACGTTGCAACCTCCGGCGAAGTTGCCGAGGCTACGCATCATCAGGATGGCTTTGTCGCGCATTTCCTGGAAGGCGGTATCGCTCAGGGTCATAGCGGGTGCTACCGTGATGGAATCGCCGGTGTGTACACCCATGGGGTCTACGTTCTCTACCGTACAGATGATGGTTACGTTGTCGTTCTTATCGCGCAGGAGCTCCAGTTCGTATTCTTTCCATCCGAGTACGGCTTTTTCCACCAGTACTTCGTGGATGGGTGAGGCTTTAAGGCCTTTGTCGAGTGCTGCTTCCAGTTCTGACTTGTCGTGTACAAATCCGCCGCCTGTACCACCAAGGGTAAAAGAGGGGCGAATTACAAGAGGGAACCCAATGGCCTGGGCAAACTCTTTTCCTTCGAGGAGGGAGTTGGCTACTCTGGAAGGGGCTACTGCCATGCCGATCTTTACCATGAGCTGACGGAATTTCTCCCGGTCTTCTGCGGTATCGATGGCTGCAATGTCCACGCCGATCATGCGGCAGTGGTATTTCTCCCAAACGCCGAGTTCTGCGGCTTCCTTGGCCAGGTTGAGGGCTGTTTGTCCACCCATGGTAGGCAATACGGCGTCAATCTGGTTTTCTTCCAGGATCTGTTCAATACTTTCTACTGTTAAGGGCAACAGGTACACTTTATCGGCCATCATAGGATCGGTCATGATGGTGGCGGGGTTACTGTTGATAAGGATCACTTTGATCCCTTCTTCCCGAAGGCTGCGGGCAGCCTGGGAGCCGGAATAGTCAAATTCACAAGCTTGTCCGATGATAATGGGTCCTGAACCGATGATTAGTACTGACTTGATCGAGGTGTCTTTGGGCATCTTCTTTTACGCTGTTTTTTTGCTTTTTTGAAAAAATTCCCGGTCTTACTGGCGGGATAAATTGCGCAAAAGTAAGGGGATGGAGGAAATAATACGGATTATTTTTTAATTCATGGCAAAGTTGACGTTTTGGAGTTGATAAGTTGATAGGGTTAACGGATTGAAAAGGAGGGAGGAAGCTGGGTTGATAGGTTGACGAGTTGATAAGTTGAAAGGGGATGAGAGCTTAGGCAACAGGTTGAAAGGTGGCAAGTTGAAGGGGAAGGAAAGGGAGGAATAGGTGATAGAAGAGATGGGCCTGGTATTGATCAGGAAGGGATGGGAGACAGGGCTGGTATGAAGGATTTGAGGAGCAAAGTCCGGACAAAGTCCGGATAAGGTCCGGATAACCTCCGGAAAAGGTCCGGATAAGGGTCAACCCAGGTAGCCTTTTTAGAAGACTGGTAAAATTGACCAATTAAGAGCGATAAGTGCGGTATGGACATAAAAAAGCCTCTACCACCGGCAGAGGCTATATTTTGCTGGCTGGAATTAATTTGTATGTGATCAGTTAGCATGAAAAGCAGCGATCTCGATATCGTCCAATGGCACACCACCTTGGCGGACGATTTTCTTTTCTTCTGCCAGATGACGTTTTTCTTCAAAACGACTCTTGATACGAAATACCCATTTCTGCTTTGCTTCTGTTCCTTTAAACATCCCTACTATGGACCCTACCGTTAATGCCAGTAGTAACACCGTCCTGTTACGTATCGTACTCATAAAACACAGGTTGTAGATTTATACTTTCATTTCCTATATACTTAGACAATTTATATACGCCAAAAGCTGTTCCAGAGTTCACAAAAAACCATACCACTAAGTGGGTATTTTTGAAACTTAACATACCTATAGCGATTGGTTGTCTCTTGTATGTTTATACCCATTGCCGTGCCGGGTAACCCTCTTGTTGAACTTTTAATATTAGTTTAATATTGGCAGCTCAAACAGGGCTTTTAACTAACCTAATTCTAATGCAATTAGTCGTTTTTTATTCATGTGTAGTAAACAAAACGAGTGGATGGTAGTCTATTTCCAGTGAACTGACTATTTCCTGATTTGGGATGTTGTATTCCGGATTCTGGACGGTTTCGTTGTAGTTTTGCGCTCTACTACTAACTTATTAAATGATCAGACAGGATGCGTGTATTGGTTTTTGTTTTTGGGCTATGTTGTTCACTGTGTTTGCAGGCTCAGGTTTTCCCTCCGGCGAGTTACCCGCAAGGTTATTTTCGTAATCCGCTGGCGCTTCCCATGGACCTGAGCGGCAACTTTGGCGAGCTGCGGCCTAATCACTATCATATGGGTCTTGACCTGAAGACGCTGAAGGTCGAAAATCAACTGGTGTATGCAGCTGCCGACGGGTATATATCCCGGGTAAAGATCGAGCCGGGTGGTTTTGGCCGCGCCATTTACATTAATCATCCCAACGGTTTTACAACGCTGTATGCTCACCTCAATGATTTCAACCCAAAATTGGAAAACTGGGTAAAGGAACAGCAGTATGCGCGTGAATCGTGGAATGTTTTTCTCGAATTAACGCCTGACCAATTCCCTGTAAAGAAGGGAGACTTCCTGGCTTATAGTGGCAATACCGGTGGCTCTCAGGCGCCGCATCTGCATTTCGAGATCAGGCGTACGGCGGACGATGTGAATGTAAATCCTATGTTGTTCGGTTTGCCGCTTGCTGATAATACTGCTCCCCGGATATTGCGATTGGCCGTATATGACCGGACTAAGAGCATATATGAGCAATCGCCCCGCCTTATTCCTGTAAAGGCCAGCGGTAATCATTACTCTACGACACCTGCCTTGCTTTCGGTTGCTTCGCCTAAGGTAAGTTTTGCCATTACGGCTTTTGATACGCATACCGGCTCTTCGAACCTGAATGGTATTTATGAAGGGTTGTTGTATGTAGATGACCAGGTGGTGACCGGTTTCCGAATGGATAATATCAGTTATAATGATACCCGCTATCTCAACGCTCATATCGATTACCGCACCAAATCGGCCGGTGGCGCCTGGTTGCAGCATTTGAGTGATCCGCCCGGTTATATCAATTCTATTTACAAGCAGGTGAAGGGTAATGGCGTCATCGATATCAGTGACGGCGGGGTGCACAAGGTGCATATTGTGGTAAAGGATGCTTATGGCAATACGGCTACGCTCGATTATTCGGTACAATACAACGGGGTGCCCGTGGCACCGGTTGTCAATGATGCCAAAATGTTTTATCCTTTTATGCTTGATGGCTTCGAGTCGGAGGGGTGTGAGTTTTATATTGGTGAGCGTTGTTTGTATGATTCGGTACATATTCGGCATAGTGAGAGTACCAATACGCATCCGCAGGGTGTTTCTGCTGTACATACCATCGGTGCTTCTTCTATTCCTTTGCAGGAGGCGTTCCTGGTACGGATTCAACCAAGTCGCCCGCTAAGTGTCAATGAGCAGCAGCGTACTTTGATGCAGTGGACCAGTGGCAGCCGGAATGATGTGCAAAGGGTGGAATGGAAAAATGGCTGGGCTTCTGCCCGGTTCCGGGATTTTGGTTCTTTCCGGCTGGTGACGGATGATGTGCCGCCGCAGATCAATACGCCCGGTCTGACCGATGGGGCTAATCTTAGTAAGGCCAGCCGCATAGTTTTTTCGGTGACGGATAATATGGGCCGGGTTAAAAATGTGCGTACGTTGCTGGATGGTAAATGGCTGCGGTTTACTAATGATAAGGGGCGTTCTTTTATTTACCGGTTTGATGAAAAGTGCCTGGCTGGCCCGCATGAGCTGGAGATCAGTGCGGAGGATGAGGCGGGGAATAGGGTGGAGAAGGTAATTAAGTTTACGAGGTAGGCAAAAGTACGCTCACGCGCATGGCTGGGCTGCATACTTGCGCCAGGTATGTATGCAAGTTGATAAGTTAACAAGTTTAAAGGTTGAAAAGGAGAAATTAAATAGCATATGGTAACTCTACAGGCAGGGGACAAGGCGCCCGCATTCAAGGGCAAGGATCAGAATGGGAATGTTGTTTCATTGGCTGACTTTAAGGGCAAGAAGGTTGTTTTGTATTTCTATCCTGAGGACGATACTCCTACCTGTACGGTACAGGCATGTAACCTGCGTGATAATTACGGGCTGTTGAAGCAGGCCGGTTTCGAGGTGCTGGGTGTGAGCCCTGATGAAGAAAAGAAGCATAAGAAGTTTGAGGCTAAGTACAATCTTCCTTTTACTTTACTGGCCGATCCTGAACATAAGATCATCGATAAGTATGGTGTTTGGGATGAAAAGCAATTGTATGGCCGTAAGTATATGGGCATTCTGCGTACTACTTTCGTATTGGATGAAAAAGGTATCATCCGTAAAATCTTCCTTCGTCCCAAAAATAAGCAACATGCTGAGGAAATTATAGCAGCATTGCAGTAGTACTTTTCTACTCTCCCCACTTTCAGTAACATATCGCACATCTTCGGCGATTGTACAGGCTTCATGTGCAATGCACATTTGCATTGTCATAGTATGGAAATATATTTTAATGATGTAGCGTAGGTTTTGAAGGTTAGCCCTGTGGAATGGTCCCTCCGTTTTTGCGGCGGGTTTCTTTTTTTAAGGAGGGTGAGCCGGCCTTTTGTAAGGCTTCGACAGGCTCAGCCTGACACCATGGGCTCAGGCTGACAGTGGGTGTTATCCCCACTTGTGGGGATGCCGTTTCCCTTGTGTGGGGATTGCAGATGGCGGTGTTGTGGCGGACATTTGTACCCTTCAAAAACTAATGATAGCAACATGAAAAACAAAGGGTATTTATTTATTAAATCGGGCAAGTGGCTGGCTGCTGTGTTGTTGTTCAGCTTTTTATTATCTGCCTGTGACAAGGAAAAGGATGATGAGCAAGTTGTCATCGTAAGTGGTTCGGGCGATATCCAGTCGAAGCTGGATAAGTTTCGGAGTGTTTTGGGTGGACAGCTTAATACATCACCTGGTGCTGTAGGTGGCTACCGGGAGGTCAACTGGGATGCTGTTCCCGATGAACTGGTGGGTAAAGCCATGCCTAATAACTTTTTCAATACAGTTGGTGAAGGGGTTCCGGCGAGCAGGCAACGGGGTTTAACGTATGATCCAGGTGCTGGCGAGTTCAGGGTGAGTGCTACTAATTTTATTGAAGTGAACAATTCTACTGGTGGGGAGTTTGCTGCTTTCAGCGGTGATAAGACTTTTGCCAATATCAGTAGTGATCTCTGGCCTATCAAGCCTGAAGTGCCTGGGCAGGCAGTGGCTGCTACAGTCCGTGGATTTGGGGTCGTGTTTTCGGATGTAGATGTTGCCAATTCTACTTTCCTTGAATTTTTCAACGGGAATAAGAGTCTTGGGAAGTTTTTTGTGCCTGTACGCAGTGGGCAAAGTAGTTTTTCTTTTCTCGGTGTGTATTTCAAATCGGATAAGGTGACGTCGATTAGGGTTGGGCATCAAGGGACATTGGTTACTGGTGGTAAGGATGTAAGTGATGGTGGTACTAATGACCTGGTGATCCTGGATAATTTCATCTATGATGAACCGGTGAAGAAGTAAATAATATTTAAGCTATTAAGCTTTGTCTTTTCAGGTAGGGGTTATATCGAGCCGCCGGCATGTCAACAGCATCCGGCGGTATTTTTGCTTTTGTAAGTACCAGCCGGGTTTGACCGGACTTCTGTACTTTTAATGTATTGGCCCCCGTTGTCCTAATTATAGAGTTTATGTGCCGAAAGTCTTTCTTTTTGTTCTTTTTCTTATCCTGCTGGTTTTGCATGCGGGCACAGGTTTCTTCGCTGTATTTTGACCGGATAACTATGCAAAATGGTCTTTCTAACAATAAAGTGAATTGTATTATCCGTGACCAGCGTGGGTTTATGTGGTTTGGTACGGATGACGGTCTCAACCGTTACGATGGACATAACTTTGTGGTCTTCCAGCATAAGCCCGGTGATAGTAGTACTATTTCAGGAAATGTAATTAATGACATTGTTGAGGATAAGGAAGGGGTGTTATGGATCGCTACGGCTGATGGCGGGTTAAGCCGGTATGATTACCGGCAATCCAGAGCGCATCAGTTTAAACAGTACCGGCATTCTCCGGGGGACAGTAATTCGATTCCTGTTAATATGCTCAACAAGCTACAGCTGGATCAACAGGGTTTTTTATGGATTGCTACCAGTGGGGTTGCTTTGTTGCGCTTTGACCGCAAGCAGGAAAGGTTTACAGAGCCGGTGAAGCATGGCACCATGACGATGCTGGATATCGAGCTGGATAAAACCGGTATGTTGTGGGCGGGCCGCGTAGGTGGTGGTATGCTGAAGATGAATCCGCGTACGCTTCGGTATGAGACTGAGCCTGTTTATGATGATCTATATGCCAAATTACCGCATATGGCCATCACTTCTTTGTTTGCCGATGATGAAAAGGTATGGTTTGGCTCCTGGGATAAGGTGTTGTATTGTCGTTCTATTGTAACAGGTAAGGAAACTGTATTCAAGCAATCCGCCGATCCTTATTCTTTTAAAAATGACGAGATCAGTTGTTTTACTGCCGATGAGCGTGGGCGTTTATGGATGGGAGGAAGGTATGGTGGGTTGCATGTTTATGATAAGGTAACTGACCGTTTTTATAATTATAGATATGATCCTGCCCGGGAAGGAACTATTTCAGATAATCGTATCAATGCATTGTATACTGATAAGAATGGTGTGGTGCGGATAGGCGAGCGGGATGAAGTAGACGTCAC
>JAGIBF010000026.1 GCA_017744515.1 Niastella sp. | reverse complement strand
GGTCATGTTCAGCTGCAACACCTGCCCTGTAGTGATCAACAACCAATCCCGTACCAATGAGATCTGTAAATATGCCCAGGATAAAAATGTAGGTGTAGTATTGCTCAACTCCAATGAAGGCAATCGCAGCACTACAGAGTCACTCGCTGCCATGAAGTCTTATGCAGAAGGACAAAGTTTCAAATGGTACTATGCAGAAGACAAGAACAATGAACTGGCAGATGCCTTTGGCGCTACCCGCACACCTGAATGTTTCCTGTTCGATAAATCAGGTAAGCTGGTATACCATGGCGCTATCGATGACAACCCAAACGATGAAAATTCAGTAAGCCGCAAACACCTGAAAGAGGCCATCAATGAAGCAACAGCCGGTAAAGAAGTAAGTGTAAAAAAGTCCCGTTCAGTTGGATGTGGTATTAAAAGACTGAAAGCATAGGATCCCCGTTTTTAAAATCTTAAAAGAGAGGGCCATCATTACGATAGCCCTCTCTCATTTTGTACGGAATGTTGCTATCTTATTTGCACTTGTAAACGATACTGTCGAGCGTGCCTACATAATAACCGGCAAACTTGGTTCCCGAAGGATTGGGCCAGCCAAGCTTCAGGTTGGTAGGCAGGTTGTTGGCATTGTAAGCCGTAGCATGGCAATTGTTCAAACTATAGTTCCTGTCGATGAACATCCATACACGGTGTGTACGGTGAATGCTGATCTTATTATCGTATACAGCACCCGGCACCACCTGGTTGCCCTGGGCATCATAAGAATAATAAGTTTCCAGCGGGTTACCGGGATAGCTCCACCAGTCTTGCGAAGTATGGGTGATACGGCCATACTGGTCATATTCGTAATAGATCACCGCGCCATCATAGTAATCTGCCGGCACGCCATTGTCATTCCATCCCAGCATGTAAGCCGTATCGCGGATCACGCGACCTTTATTGTCATACACATACTGGTGCCATTGCTCGAAGCCACCATTGGCATAAGCTATAATATAATCCGTAAGCCGCCGCTTGTTGTCATACTTGAAAAGCATATTGGGCGACCCGGTGCCTCCCTGAGGATTTATGACACTGACAGGATCTCCATGCTTGTTGTACGTAACATTCATTTCAAGAATACTTCCATCATAGTTCCAGAACATTTTCTCTACCCGGCACTGGTCGTAGGTGGCCAGCGGGTCATCCTTCAGGTAATCTTCCAGTTTATTACAGCCTACGAACAGGATGCTAAGTGCAGCACCCAACAGCAAAACAATGCGTCTATTTTTATTCATAAAATGGGGTTTAATTGCATTTGTATTCAATATTCAATTGGTCAGTCTGCAGGTCAAGAAATTGGTGAGTAAGGGCAGTCGCTATCGACTTCACGGGTAGATGATATTGATTATAGGTACCTACCGGTTTTATATTGTTTACACTATAATCGCGTTCTATAAACATCAGTACCTTATCTGTACGGCGATAATTGATCTTGTCGTCATACGTGGCCCCGTAAACCACCAGGTTGCCTCTAATATCATATACATAGTCAATATCTGTTACAGCCTGCGGGAAAGTGATGGACTGATAATGCGTATGACTGATCCTGCCTTGCGCATCGTAAGAATAAGTAGTAACACCCTTATTATACTCATTGGCAGGGTTCTCTCCATACGTACCAAATGACCAGGTTGTATCGCGTATTACACGCCCTTGGTTATTGTACACATAGCGAATCCATAATTCGAAGCCGCCATTCTCACTGCTATAGGGCATGATATACTCTTTAAGCCGGTGGGAAGCATCATACCGGAAGATACGGTTGGGATAACCCGTTCCAACCTCAGCAGGAGTGATACCGGCAAGATCACCATGATTATTGTATTGGAAGGTCATGGGTGAATAGACACTATTCCAGCTTACCTTTTTGATCTTGCAGGCAGTATATTCTGCGGTGGGGTTATCTTCAAGGTATTCTACCATCTTGTTACATCCGGCTAAAGCAATCATTGCGCCGCCAATGCAAAGCATCAGGGCAAAGCGATATACGCTTTTCATATTAACAGGTTTGAGGTTAAGAAAAGAGGTACCAGGCCGCTATCAGGCAGCAATAGGTTTACTGGAAATAAAAAGAAGGACTATGGAAGTCGGGTAGCAGAATGATGACCGTATACGGAGAGGTGTAAAAGAATAGTTAAAGCTACCTTAAGTTAGTGGAAACAACAATTACCATTTCGTGGTATTCAGGAAAACTAATGTAAACAGCCGCAATTTGATTGCGGCTGTCGCTCATGTGACCAATAAGTCTGTAACAAGAATATTTCAGTTAGTGAAGGGCCGTAGTATTAGAAAGGTGAATTATTACCGTTACCATTACCCTTGCCCTTGCCGCTTTTACCATCACATTGATATTGTATGTTGCTCAAACGACCGTAGTAAAATCCGGCAAACCGGCCGCCTTTATCACTTAGGTTCATATGGGTGGGCAAGCCATCTGCATTCCAGGTAGTTGCATAGCCATTGTTCTGGCTGTAGTTCCGGTCAATGAACATCCAGACGGGATTTGTACGGTGTATGCTCGATTTATCATCATACACTACTCCCGGTACAACCAGGTTGCCACTGCCATCATAAGAGTAATAAGTGTGAAGCGGGTTAGCGGGATCGTTGAACCAGGCTTGCGCGGTATGCACAATACGTTCCTCCTGGTCATATTCATAAGTGATCACAGCCAGATCGTAATAAGTATCCGGCTCACCGTTCACGATATAACCGAAGAAATAAGTGGTGTCCCGGATCACACGGCCCTTGTTATCGTACACATAGCGGTGCCAGAACTCAAAACTGTTATCGTTGTAGGCGCCGATATAATCAGTAAGCTGCTTTTTATTATTATACCAGAAAATACCATCGGGATGTCCTGTGCCCGTTAAAGTTTGGGTGACCCGGACCGGCGAGCCCCATTTATTATAAGAAACGGTTACACCAATGGAATCGGAAGAATAAGCATAATACATCGATAAAACCTGACATTCGCTGGAAGTATCCTTTTTCTTTTTAGCGTTCACTTCCACATCTTCTTCTTTATTACAGGCAGCAAAGGCTATCAGGCTACTGGCACAAAGCAGCAGATAGATTGGGTACATTTTCTTCATACAGGAGTTTACAGCAACCTAAATCAAATGTCAGGCCTGTGAAAAGTTTCCCCTAAATGGGGATGGAACAGGAATACAGGGGAGAAGAAGTAACAGAATTATGGTTCTAACCTGTTGGTTTCAGCGCAGCGTTGATCTCAGGCACCACTTGCCGATCGGTAAGCGCGCGATCAAAGAAGCGACGGTAACCGGTTTTGTTGTTTATAAACAAATTGGCCGGTATGCCGCCTTCCCAACGGGGATGTATTTTGGGACAGAAGTAATCAGCATTGGTTTCATCGAGCCAGTAAAAGGTGGCGCTGAAGTTTTTCTTTTTGATGAAAGCATCGATATTCTTCGGGAAGTCTTTGGGGAAGTCCAGGCTTACCAGCACCAGTTCCACTTGTTGATCTTTGAACTTAGCCACCCCTTCCTGCAACCAGGGTATCTCCTCCACGCAGGGCGCACACCAGGTAGCCCAGAAACTGATCACCAATGGATGATCGCTGTTCTTGATATACTCTTCGAGGTCGGTGATCTTGATCTTCTTCACCTGCGCGGAAAGCAATGCAGTCAGAAGCAAGAGGTATGAGGTTAGAATGATTCGTTTCATAGTTAATGTCATTAAGTAAGTCCGAAAGACGGGAAGACCGAAAGTCCGGAAGATAAGAAGACCTGAAGACAATCCGTTTTTACAACTTCCGGACTTTTACTGACTTTCGGACTTTCCGACTTCTCTATCCTCCCCATAAAATCCCCACTCATCCAACAGCGTCCCCAACATCGGTTCCTGTATCTTCCGTTGCTCATAGTGTCCTGCGTTTTTCTTCTGCCGGTAAGCCTCATACAAGGTCACTGCACAGGCCACCGAAATATTCAGCGACTGAATAATACCCTGCTGGGGAATGATGAAATTGCCATCCGCCATCGCCCTGATCTCATCCGTAACACCGGAATGCTCATTACCAAAAACGAGCGCCACAGAGCCGGTGAAATCGATGCTGTACAAATCTACAGCATCACCGCTGAGGTGGGTCGTTAAAATGCGGGAATAAGACGAGCGGAGCTTTTTAAAACATTCCTCCGCATCCGTATACTGGTGTATAGTAAGCCACTTGGCCGCGCTGCTGCTGCTTCTGGCCCCCCATTTCTTGTGGCGCGGTATCCGGTTATTGAGCACATACAGCTCCTGGATGCCGATGGCATCGCAGGTACGCATTACAGCTGAGATATTATGCGGGTCAAATACATTCTCAAGAACAATCGTAAGGTCATTTTGCCGTTTATTTAGTACCGATAACAACTTTTCCCTTCTTTCTGGCGTCATATTTGTAAAATATTGAAAGCTAAAGTACAATAAACTATTTTTGCAACCTCTAACTTCAGCAAACCCAATTACCTATGCTTAAAAAAGTTCTCAAGATCACCGGTATTACCCTGCTGGTATTGATCGTGATACTCTTTACAGCCCCCTTTATCTTCAAAGGCAAGATCGTTAAGATCGCCAAAGAACAGATCAACAAAAATATTAATGCGAAGGCTGATTTTAAAGATGTCAGCTTATCCTTCTTCCGGCACTTCCCCAAGGTGTCCCTTGCCCTCGAAGAGCTGCAGGTGATCGGGTTGGGAGAGTTTGCAAAAGATACCCTCATCAGTGCCAAAGAGATCGACGTAGCCGTAAACCTCTTCAGCGTTTTCAGCGCCAAAGACATGAAGGTGTATTCCATCAGCGTCGACGAGCCCCGCATCCATGCACTGGTGACCAAAGAAGGCAAGGCCAACTGGGACATTGCCAAGCCCGATACTTCAACCGCCGCCACACCCGAAGAAGAAGCCAGCCCTTTCAAGCTGAACCTGAAGAAGTATGAAATTACCAATGGCTATCTCTACTATGAAGATGCCAGCGCCGGCATGAGCAGTGAGATCGTCAACCTCAACCACGAAGGCAGCGGCGACTTCACGGCCGATCTGTTTACGCTGCAAACAGGTACAACGGCCGATGCCGTCACCTTCAGCTATGGCGGCATCCCCTACCTCAATAAAACGAAGACTGCTATCGATGCCGATTTCCAGATCGACAACAAGAATAGCAAATACAGTTTCAAGACCGATGAGATCGCATTGAATGATCTGAAGGTGAGCACAGAAGGATTCTTCCAGTTGGTGAACGACAGCACTTACAATATGGACATTGCTTTCAAAGCACCTTCTACTGAATTTAAAAGCATCCTGTCGCTGGTGCCTGCCGTATACCAGCAGGACTTTGCCAATATCAAAACGAGCGGTAAAGCCCTGTTCGACGGATTTGTAAAAGGTACCTACAGCGCCACTCAAATGCCGGCTTATGCTATCAACCTGGGCATACAGGATGGTTTCTTCCAATACCCTGACCTACCGCAACCGGTTAAGAACATCAACATCGACCTGAAGGTGAACAATCCCGATGGCGTAACCGATAATACAGTAGTCAACATCCCCAAAGCGCATATCGAGTTTGGTAATGATCCATTCGACTTCCGGCTGGTGCTGAAGAAACCTGTTACCGATCAATACATCGATGCAGTTGCCAAGGGCAAACTGAACCTGGCCAGCATCACACAATTTGTAAAACTGCCCGATACCAAACTGGCCGGACAGGTAAGCGCCGATGTAGAAGCAAAAGGAAACGTTGCAGTGATCAGTCAGCAAAAGCCCGGCGAGTTCAGTGCCAAAGGCTTTATCGATGTCGCCAACCTGTATTACGCTTCCAAAGATTTCCCGCAACCGATACAGAACACGAGCGCCAGGATCAATATCGAGAACCCCGACGGTGTGCCCGATCATACTACAGTACAAATACCCGCAGCCCATGTGGAAGTAGGTAAAGATGCAGCAGATATTACATTGCTGTTGAAAACACCGGCCTCCGATCCTTATTTCGATGGCACCGTAAAGGGTTCACTGAACCTGGCCAACATAGCCCAGTTCTATACCTTCGAGCCGGGCACTTCACTGGCTGGTTTGCTCAATGCCGACGTAGCCTTCAAAGGAAAGAAATCATACATCGATAAAAGCCAGTACGAAGCATTCCAGACAGCTGGCAGCATCAAGGCATCTAACGTATCCTACAAATCAAAAGACTATCCAGATGGTGTAAACATCAGCAACAGCATGCTGACCTTCACGCCGAAGAACGTAACTCTGAACAACCTGGCTGGTAAGTTCATGGAAACAAACTTCAACGCCAATGGCAGCTTCGACAACCTGATCGGCTATGCCATGAAGGATGAACCATTAACGGGCACCCTCAATGTGTCTGCCGACAAGGTAGACCTCAACAAACTGATGGGCGCTACCAGCGATGCTCCGGATACAGCCACAGCAGCTGCCAGCACTGCGCCGTTTGCTGTTCCCAAGAACATTCAGCTTACACTGAATACCAAGGTTGATAATGTGAAGTATGACAAAGTGGATTACAGCAACATCAACGGCACGCTGCAGCTGAAAGATGAAACCGTAGCGCTGAAGGATGTAAAGATGAATGCCCTCGATGGCAGCATTGCACTCAGCGGCTCCTACTCTACCCGGGTAAGCAAAACAAAACCAGATATCACATTGGCTTATGATGTGCAGAACCTGGACGTACAGAAGACATTCAACGCATTCAATACCGTACAAAAGCTGATGCCGATTGGCAAGTTCATTGCCGGCAAGCTCACTTCCAAGATGACCCTGAAAGGAAAGCTGGGAGAAGACATGATGCCCGATATGAGCTCACTGACCGGTGATGGTACGCTGTTCCTGCTGGAAGGCTTCCTCAGCAAGTTCCAGCCCATGGAAAAGCTGGCCTCTACACTTAACATTACAGAGCTGCAGGCCATCTCTGTAAAAGATATCAAGAACTACTTTGAGTTTGCCAACGGCAAAGTATTGGTGAAACCTTTCAACGTAAAGGTAAAAGATATGGACATGGAAATAGGTGGTATGCACGGCCTCGATCAATCGCTGGATTATGTGATGAACCTGAAAGTGCCGCGCGCCAAGCTGGGCGAAAAAGCCAATCAGGTTGTCAACAACCTCGCTTCACAAGCCAGCAGCAAAGGCATACCGGTGAAGCTGAGTGATATCATCAACCTGAAAGTGAACATCGGGGGCAGCATTACCAGTCCGTCCATCAAAACCGACCTGAAAGATGCCGGCAGCAGCCTGGCGCAGGATATCAAAGATCAGGCTAATCAATTTGTAGAAGCCAAGAAAGCCGCCGCCGACAGCGCGGTAGCTGCCGCCAAACAAGCCACGAAAGACTCCATCGCTTCTGCCAAGAACCAGGTAGTAAAAGGTGTGAAAGACGAGCTCATCAAACAGATCTCCGGCACCAAAGACAGTACTGGTACCACAGGTGGCACCAAAGATGTGAAGAAAGGACTGGAAGAAACCGGCAAAGGATTGATCAATAACATCCTCAAGAAAAAGAAGAAAGATACTGATACCACGAAGCAGTAAAAGCTATAATAATTCAATAAAATCCCTGACCTTCATGTGGTTAGGGATTTTTCTTGATACTGATCTTATCCCTTAACTTTAAGTTTTGTAACTATTTCAATATGAGTGAACCGGTTTATTTTACAAGATTGGAAGTAGAGAATGTGAGGTGTTTCGGCCCTAAAACAACGCTTGATTTAAGTGACGGAAAAGGTAATTGGAAAAAGTGGACGGTGATTTTGGGAGATAATGGGACGGGCAAAACAACACTATTACAAATCTTGGCCGCAAGCGAAAAAGATAATCGTTCTTTAATGGATGGACATTCTATTGGGTTCAAGAAATTTCCGGGATTCGATCATTATTTTCAAGACTCTAAAAACCCCAAATTTGGCGAGGTTAGCATTTTCTCAACTATTGATTCAAATAGCTTTTCAGTTAATTTGGGGTTTTATAACGATGTGTTCGATACCGAAAAATATCCTGAATGGACTAAGGTTAGAGGGAAAGATGAACTCCTTTTTCTAAAGTGCTTCGGATACGGCGCTAATCGTTCAATGAGTTCAAGTTCCCTTACTGATGAAAAATCTGATAATTCGGATACGTTATTCAATGACGATGCAAAACTCTACAATGCAGAAGAATGGCTACTACAATTGGATTATGCAGCAAGTAAAGAATCTAATATAAAAGGCTTTGCAATTAAAAAAAGGAATCAGGTTAACCAAATTTTAATTGAGTTATTGCCAGACGTAGAAGAAATGAGGTTTCGAGCGCCAACTAAACGCAGCTTCAAATCCACCGTCGAATTTAAAACCCCTTACGGATGGGTAACCATCCATCAACTCAGCTTAGGCTACAAAACTATGGTGGCCTGGATGGTAGATCTTGCCGCAAGAATGTTTGAACGCTACCCCGAAAGTGATAATCCATTGGCTGAACCTGCTATAGTATTAGTAGATGAAATAGACCTACACCTTCACCCTAAATGGCAACGTAAAATATTTGATTACCTATCTGAAAGATTTCCTCAAACACAATTTATAGTTACTGCTCACAGCCCACTCGTTGTACAGTCAGCTCCTAAAGACGCCAACATTGTGCTCTTGAGAAAAGAAGGAGATCATGTAATTATTGACAATGATATTAAGAGCGTCCAAAACTGGCGGCTTGATCAGATACTAACGAGTGACTTATTCGGAGTTGAAAGTGCTCGTGGCCCCGAAGCAGAACAGTGGTTGGAAGAACGCAAAGAGCTATTACAAAAACAATCACTTACTGCAGAAGAAAAAGGCAGATTAAACGAATTAAATCAAAAGGCACGTAATCTGCCCACGGCTGATAACAAAGAAGACATAGAGGCAATGGAGTTGATCCGGAAAGCGGCAGACTACTTAAAGAATCAAAAAGCATAAGCTTTCATGATCAGGATCAGAAAAAAAGCTACAATTCCAATACCTGCTATACTGCTATCTAAAGGCAAAGCTGCTATTGCTGTGTTAATTCAACGTTATGATGCCGGTGAAAGGAATTTTGAAAGTACAGATTTTGACAAAAAAATATATGGGCATGGCGAGGTTAAGCGAGCCTTGGCTGAAACACAGAATGGAAAATGTTGTTTTTGCGAATCAAAAATCCAACACATCAGCCCTGGAGATGTAGAACACTTCCGCCCAAAATCTGGGTGGATACAGAACGATGAAAAACTAAATAAGCCAGGTTATTATTGGTTAGCTTATGAATGGGACAACCTCTTACTTTCTTGCCAGCTTTGTAATCAACGGCATAAGAAAAATTTCTTCCCACTCCTACACGGCTCACCAAGAGCTTTGAGCCATAATGATAATGCAGGAAATGAGCAGCCCCTATTTGTACATCCAGCTAATGAAGAAGTAGAGACTTTTATTACTTTCAGCGAGGAGATACCGAAAGCAGTCGACAGTAATGAAAGAGGAAAAGAAACAATTTCGAAACTGGGACTTGACAGAGAACAGCTCAATGAACAACGTAGAACCACATTAAACAGGATTAGAACAATTTACGATCTGGCAAAACTCTTTCCAGCATTCCCTCCTGAACTGAAGGAAAAGGCCGTAAATATGGTCAGACAATGCCAAGCGGAAAGCACACAAGATGATACAGAATATGCCTCCATGCTCCGCTCCTTTTTCCGGGACAACCCCGTTAACTTTTAATTGTTCAATCAAATTGAAGCTTCACCGAGACTATAAAGAGAATCAGAAATTATGCCTGCAGTAACTACTAAAAAGAGTACCTCTGTAAATGTAACAGTAGTAAAGAAAATGAAGGACTACAGTCAGGACCCCTTTTTTAAAAAGAAAGTGGAAAGTGCAAAAGCATTCCTGGCAAGACATCCATTACCCGAAGAATTTAAGAAAAAAAGCAAATAACGCTATAATAGCGCATTGAATAGCAAATGGCCAGTGGAGATGACTATCCCACTGGCCATTTACTTTTTTATCACGCGCCTTTTACAATAACTTTTTAGTCCACACAGGCTGCTTAGCCGGACTCAGATCATACCAGTTTTCTGTAATCCCCGATACCTGATTCTGACTATTTACAGAAAGCGTAAGAATAGCAAACCCATTATACAATTCTTTGGAAGGGGCAGGTTGAGCGTTGGTCTCATTCCAGGCTACAAGCTGTTGGTTTAATGTCGCAAGCCCATAAGGCAGCGCCGCATGTCCTAAACAGCGTGTAAGCGTATTGGTGGTAAGTCCGGGCTGTTTAGGAATGGAAGGAATAGTAATAGGAGCATTATATACAATACCATTGTGCACATGGCCCCAATACCAGGCAAAAGGATCTCCCTTTAACGCACCACGTATTTCGGCCCATAACGGCGAAGCAGCACTACAGTCCGGAGCAAAACCGTTATGATGCGTCAGCACAATAGTTTTAGCCGGGTCCAGCCCCAGGCTCTGTATCCACTGGCCTTGTGTGCCGGCACTCCCGCCAATGCTACCCGTCATAAACGCATCGATACACGAGCTCATAAAGGCAGTGTCCAGCCCTAAAATAGTCCAGCCACCATATTGTAAAGTAAAACAACTGGAGCCTTCCTGTGCACTAAAGAAAGAACCTGCGCCATAGACCTGCGCCTTTAGCGCTTCATAAAAATAACCATTGGCGCCACTATACATTTCATGGTTGGAATTGAGCGTAAAAGATCTGCCTGCATATGATGATGGCCATAGATTGAGCAGGTTGCCGGTTTCTTCGCCCGCAGCAAAATAATGAGCGCTATTCGGACTGGTAGCCAGGGGAGTGCCGGCATAATATACATCACCCACATGCACAATGTAGTCGGGCTTTAATGCAGTAACGGCAGACATAACAGCTTTTGCCGTTGCATCACCTGTACCCCAATCGCCCAGTATCGCTATGCTGACAGTATTGGCTATTGCCCCCTTCAGCGGAACCCTCGGAGGCTTGGTAGCAGGAAATACCCCACCATTGTACCAAAGACCACGCGTCACAGATTCTATCAGGTTGAGAAAAGCGAACAACCAGCCCTGATCATAAGTAGCATACGTTTTAGTGCTCAGCACGCTACCATCAGTATAGATCAGCTCATTGTTGGTAAAATAAGCAGCATTTTCATCCGTCATTTTGGAAGTGACCAGCAATTCATCCAGCCCAACGACCAATGTTATGATCGCCAATTGTTCTTTAAAAGAGAACTGGCTCAGGTCTATTTGTGCGGGGTTGTTTAACCAGTATAAGATCAGGCCCAGTTCAATAGTACCTTCACTAAAGTCGGGTGGCAGTTGTGGCTGGGGTCCTTGCCATACCCCCTGTTGCTCCATAAAGCTGATCAGTTGGTATTCACAGTCCGGAAGAAAATCCAGTATTTCCTGTAAAATAGAAAGCGTAACGGAATTGCGGTAGATAAGCTGTTTAAGCTCATCGACCTGCTGTTGATCGATTTCCATAATTGATAAGATTTGAGGTTTTAAAAAGACGTGAAAGCATGTGTAACAATAACCAGCAACCGCTTTATTAATTACACATCCTCCAACTAAGGTAACGCCGTCTCAAAATCAGCAGAAGCGTATATGTACCTTGTTTTCTGAAAGTAACTACTGACAATCGACCCGCCTTGCAACAAGATTCCATTGTTTGTATCAACCGGCCATATTATCGGGCAAAATAGGAGTTGTATTGTAACTGAGTGGTAGTCGGGTGGTAGTGGAATGGCAGCATACTTGCCAGGGAATGGTCAAGGGATGCTCTGAGACTTGCCTGGAACCCCTACTCCATGTAGTACTATCTTAGGCCATTCCCTGACCACTCTTAGACCACCCTCAGGCAATACCCAGAGCATCCCCCTACCACTCCACTACCAGTTACCGCCTTCCCTTATCAACTTTTCAACCTGTCAACCTTCCAACCAAACTTAATTGTGTAATCCTCTCCCCCTTATCAACTTTTCAACCTGTTAACCTTCCAACCTACCTAAAAAAACGCGCTCCCATATTGATTTTGAGGCATTTTGCCCTATTTTTGCCCTCCTTAAAAACACAACTCGAATCAGAATCAACTACTTATGGACAAATTGCTCTATCTCGTCCCTGTGATGGGAGTTATTGGCCTGCTGTACACCCTGGTGAAATTCAACTGGGTATCCAAGCAAGATGCCGGCACAGACCGTATGAAGGAGATCAGCACCTACATCGCAGAAGGTGCTATGGCTTTCCTGAAAGCGGAATGGAAGATACTCGGCTATTTTGTAGTGATCGTGGGTATCCTGCTGGGCGTTATGGCACAAGCCAATCCTCACTCACACTGGTCCATCGCGATTGCCTTTGCTATTGGAGCCGTATTCAGCGCCACTGCCGGTTACATCGGTATGAAAGTGGCCACCAAAGCCAACGTACGTACTGCACAGGCAGCCCGTACCAGTTTAAGTAAAGCCCTCAACGTATCCTTCACCGGCGGTGCCGTAATGGGATTGGGCGTATCCGGTCTCGCCGTATTAGGTCTCGGCGGACTGTTCATCCTCTTAAAATCTTACTTCGGCGCTACAGAAGTTTCTTCTGCAGAAATGCTGAAAACCATAGAAGTACTTACCGGATTTTCGCTGGGCGCTGAGTCTATCGCCCTCTTTGCCCGCGTAGGTGGTGGTATCTACACCAAGGCTGCCGACGTAGGCGCCGACCTCGTAGGTAAAGTAGAAGCCGGTATCCCCGAAGATGATCCCCGCAACCCCGCCACCATCGCCGACAACGTAGGCGACAACGTGGGCGACGTAGCCGGTATGGGCGCCGACCTGTTCGGTTCTTATGTAGCTACTGTGCTCGCCACGATGGTATTGGGTCAGGAAACCATTTCCGTTGACCAGTTTGGCGGCTTTGCTCCCATCCTGCTGCCGATGCTCATTGCCGGCGTAGGTATCATCTTCTCCATCATCGCTACCTTGTTTGTGCGCATCAGCGATAGCGCTGGTATCAGCACCGGCGTGGTACAAAAAGCCCTCAACATGGGCAACTGGGGTTCTATCATTCTTACTGCCGCCGCTTCCGTAGGACTGGTTTATTACCTGCTACCTGAAACCATGGAACTGCGCGGTGAAGCCTTTACCAAGTGGGGCGTATTGGGCGCTATTGGTGTAGGTCTCGCAGTAGGTACCCTCATGAGCATCATCACTGAATATTATACCGCCATGGGCAAGGGCCCGGTTATGAGCATCATACGCCAGTCATCCACCGGCCACGCTACCAACGTAATTGGTGGTTTGGCAGTAGGTATGGAATCCACCTTCCTGCCCATCATCGTGCTGGCTGCCGGTATTTATGGTTCATTCTACTGCGCAGGCTTGTACGGTGTGGCTATCGCTGCTGCCGGTATGATGGCTACCACTGCTATGCAGTTGGCCATCGACGCCTTCGGTCCTATTGCCGACAACGCCGGTGGTATCGCTGAAATGAGCGAACTGCCCAAAGAAGTACGCGAAAAGACCGACGTACTGGATGCTGTAGGTAACACTACCGCCGCCACGGGTAAAGGTTTTGCGATCGCTTCTGCTGCCCTCACAGCGCTGGCCCTGTTTGCTGCGTTTGTAGGTGTAGCAGGCATTTCAGGTATCGACATCTATCATGCTGATGTATTGTCTTGTCTGTTTGTAGGCGCCATGATCCCCTTCATATTCTCTTCCCTGGCCATCCGCGCGGTAGGACAGGCAGCCATGGCCATGGTAGAAGAAGTACGTCGTCAGTTCCGTACCATACCCGGCATCATGGAAGGTACCGGCAAACCTGAATACGACAAGTGCGTAGCCATCTCTACCGGAGCCTCCATCAAAAAAATGATGCTGCCCGGCGCTATCGCCATCATCTCTCCCCTGATCATCGGATTTGCATTTGGCCCTGAAGCACTCGGCGGATTCCTCGCAGGTGCTACCGTTAGCGGTGTACTGATGGGTATGTTCCAAAACAACGCCGGCGGCGCATGGGACAATGCCAAGAAGTCTTTTGAAAAAGGCGTAGAGATCAACGGACAGACATATTACAAAAAATCAGAGCCGCACAAAGCGTCTGTAACAGGTGATACGGTAGGTGATCCTTTTAAAGATACTTCCGGTCCATCTATGAACATCCTGATCAAGCTGATGTCCATTGTGTCACTGGTAATCGCTCCGTCCCTGAAGCAAATTTATTTTCCTGAGCCAGAAGTATTCAAACCGGTAACACAAAAGAGTGAGCAAGTGGTAGTAACGAATGAGAATACCGGTAATATCACAGTAGCAAAATTCTAAGGAAATATTTTACAGGGAAACCCTTATTTATTCCTTCAGAGCATTTATATTTGCTACTCATAACTAAAGGCACTATATCATACCAAATACCAAAGTCCCCATGTTTCCACATGGGGTCTTTACATTTTATAAGGTCCCGGTCTTTAAAACAGATAATCTTTCTCTTATAACTGTAGTTTGCCAGGCAGGCTAAAATAGAATTCAGTCCCTTCTCCCGGAACACTTTTCACCTGTAGCACGCCACCATTGCTGGCCACAAATTCCTTACACAATTGGAGCCCCAGGCCAGTCCCCTTCCCGTTAGATGAACTCCCGGTAGTATGGAAACTGCTTCTATGCAGTAGCTTTTCCGCCTCTTCCTGCAACATGCCATGGCCCGTATCGCTCACATAAATCACTACATGTCCGTTCTTAGGCCGGCATCCGATGGTGATGGTCCCATTCCGGGGCGTGAACTTGATGGCATTGTCGAGCAGGTTGCGAAGCACCAGTTCCAGCTGATGGCTATCGGCTATCACTACCAGTTCTTCCGGCATATTCTTTTTGAGGTTCACGCCTTTTTCCTCTGCCGAAAACCGGTAAGTATCCATGATCTGGCGGGTCACGGGCGACAGCATTACTTCGGAAGGGACCGTTTCTATAAGATTCTTATGCACCAGCGACCAGTTGAGCAGGTTGTTCATGGTTTTACCGATCTGGCTGATATTCCGTCGCAACACCTGCACAAACTGCTGGATCTGTCCAGCCTCTACCACCTTCTTTTCTGCCAGCTCAAGGAAACCCGAAAGATTATTGAGCGGACTGCGAATATCATGCGCAATAATATTCAGCATCTTATCCTGCGCCTGGTTATGCCCCTCCAGTTGTTCCAACGCTTTTTGCAGCTCGTACGTACGTTCACTCACCTTTTGCTCCAGCAAAGTATTCTGCTCGGCGGCCGATTGTATCTGTATTTCCTGCTTCGTGCGCCTGGCTTTTTCTTTCAATGCATACCGGTACCACAATGCTTTGGACAGCATCACCACTTCGATGGCAGAACCAATAGGCAACAAATGGAAAGTCCACCTGCCATAAGGCAGAACACCCATATTGGTGAGCGCAAACAAAACGATGCTCACAATGAGCGCCCCCCAGGCAATGATGAATACGATAGCAGGTTTATAATTGATCTGCCAGGCTTTGATGGCCATACCGATAAACAGGATGGGAGCAATCAAACAGATAGCTTCCTCCTGATAAATGGTGGCGCGTCGCCAACCAGCCAGGCAACAGGCAACCGTGATCAGTAACAGCCAGGTAAGGACATTGAATACGCGGGTAAGCCGCGGCGCATATTCCTTACCATGCAAAAAAGAAATAGAGAACTGCAGCGCAAACATATAGCTCACTGCCACCGCCCCTATACCATATTGGTTGATCCAGGACGACAGGGTCTGCCGCAGGTACACATGAAAACCGAGCAGGTACAGCAATATAAAAACAGCGAGAAAGAAAAGATAACCCAGATAATATAAATAAGCAGCGCGGTCCCTGATCCAGATAGCAAGCGTGAGGTTATACAGGAACATGGCCAACACCACACCGGCATACAGAATACCTACGAGGAACATGCCGGGAAACGATTGAGGCAGGCCCGCCCCGGTAGTAATTGTCAACGGCACAATGACCGCATTGCCCGTTCGGATACGCAGCCAGAACTCTTTTGGCTGCCCGCCGGTAGCCGGTAGCTCAAGGCTAAAGCCAGGAATGTTATGCGGCTTGTTTTTCAGGAGCGTATGACTACCGGAATGAACGGTTTTCAATGCGCCTTTATCATAATAAAAAAGCGTAATACTGTCGATATTGGCAAAATCGATCAGGAGGTATACTTTATCAGTGCCGGAGTAAGTGTAGCTGCCATAGGCCCACACGGCCGCATACGTTTTACCAAATGCGCCTATTTCATGCCGGACAGGCTGGAACCTGGCGGCAAAGTCGGGCCTCGTAACGTCGCCCATGGTAAGGCGGGCACTGCTGTCAACAAACCAGCCACATTGAGTGGCAATCCGAAGAAAAGGAGCATCGTCAGAAAGAGGAATAACCGGAGTAGCAGCCGCTCCAAGGGCCCCCACGAGCATGAACAGGATGTTTAGCAAGCCTTTTTTCACAGTAGGTAATGGTGTTATCAACGGGATAAATATACTTATTACAAAACACGGATACTCATTAATATACGAAAATGACCGGATTATGGCTTTAAATACAGCCTACCGCCCGCCACCTTTTATCCCCATTCATTGATTAAGCTGTGATTAAAAAGAAGATGTTCTTTACCTTCCTTTAACAGTTCATTACGAAATATGTCGTATTTTTAAGGCAAACGTTGTTCCACTATGTCCACAACCAAAAGTATAAAACCCACTGAGAGCGAGCTGGAGATCCTGCAGGTCCTATGGATCAAAGGAACTGCCAGTGTACGGGAAGTACATGAAGAACTGTTGAAGATCAAGGATGCCGGGTACACCACCACCCTGAAGCTGATGCAGATCATGTTCGAGAAGGGATTGGTAAAGCGCGATGATTCCATCAAAACGCACATCTACCAGGCCGCTGTTAGCCGGGAAAAGACACAGAAACATTTGCTGGGAAAAATGATCGACTCCTTATTCGGTGGCTCACCTACCGAGCTGGTCATCCAGGCATTGGGTAATCATAAGGCATCCGCAGATGAACTGGAAGCGATCCAGAAAATGTTAGACAATCTAAAAAAACAGTAGCCGATGAATCTGGTCAACCAATCCGCTTTCCTAAAAGCATTGGGATGGTCATTATTAGACAGCTTGTGGCAAATGGGAGCTTTGTGGCTGATCTATGTTTTGCTGACTGCCAATGGAAGAAGATTCAATGCACGCCAACGTCATACGCTGGCCCTGTTGTCGCTGGCCGGAGGTTCGGGCTGGTTCCTGACAACATTGATCATCAACTTTTATAAGGCCGCAGCAGCCCCCGAAATGATTACCCTCGTGGTGAATGCAGGCGAAAACCTGCCTGCTGTAAAAAGCGGTATGTCCACCTTTCTGGAACCGGTACTCCCCTTCCTGTCAGTGGCCTACCTGCTCATTACCGCTGGTCTGTTTTTCCGTTTCTACCACCAGTACCGCTCCACACGCCGGCTGTTTCACCAGGGATTACAAAAAGCCAATCCTGAGCTGCGCGTGTTCCTGCAACAGGCTGTACAGCACATGAGCATCCACCGGAAAGTGAACATCTGGTTGTCTTCCCTCGTCGATACACCGCTCACCATCGGGTTTTGGAAACCTATTATCCTGCTGCCCATAGCCGCAGTGAATAACCTCTCCATCGAACAAACAGAAGCGATCATACTGCATGAGCTGAACCACATCAGGCGCAACGATTACCTGGTGAACCTGCTCATCGCCTGCACCGATATCATTCTATTCTTCAACCCATTCGCACAGCTCTTCTCCGGCGTCATACGCCGCGAGCGGGAACACAGCTGCGATGACATGGTATTGCAGTTCCGCTACGACGCATCACAATACGCAAGGGCCTTATTGACCCTCGAGCAGAACAGAGCAATCGGATCGCCGGCACTGGCAGTAGCCGCCACCGGCAACAATACCTTATTGCTGAACCGCGTAAAACGCATGCTCACCAAAGAGCCCGTTACCATCGCGCTCAACCAGAAACTCGTAGCCTGGCTGCTATCAGCCTTCCTGATAGGCTTTATTGGCTGGTACAACCCCGGCAGGGCCATTGTAACCACCATCAAAGAAACGGCCGTAACAGCGCCCGAAAACCCTGTCGTTGAGTTTGCTGCCAATATCAGCACACCGGCCTTACCTGCACCGGCAGCATCGCCAAAGGCCGCCCCCAAAGCACAGGCCGTTGCAGATGATTTTGCAGCAGTACAGGTTCACGACGGCCAGGAAGAACAAACAGACCTTGATCCATTGGCCGACCTCGACGAAATGGATGCAGATGACCATAGCAACCTGCGTCACGAGCTGGTGCAGTTCGCATCCCAGCAAAGACCAATAGTACAGAACATGGTATCCTTTGTACAAACAAAGGAAATGCGCGACTACTCCATGCAGGCAGCCAAAGAAGCACTGGCTTCAGTAGGTTCTATCAATACACATCCTTTTGTGCCAGGCAATAGCTTCATCGTACAGATACTGGAAGATACCCTGCTGCCCAAGAAATACACGATGACACAGGCCGAAAAAGAAGCCAGGGAATCATTGGACAAAGCCCTGATGGCCTTGAAACAGATCGATTGGCAAAAGCTCGAAAAAGGGTTGAAAGCCACAGGTGAAAGCACTGTAGACATCGAACAGCTGCAAAACGAGATCAGGAAAGCACTGAAAGAAGTAGACTGGAAAAAAGTAAACAAAGAAACAGAAGCAGCCATTGCTGAAGCCCGCCGCGAAATGGCCGAAGAACAGGCAGCCCTGAGAGTACAAATGGAGCGCTACAACCAGGCCCGCCAGGAAAAACAAGAGAAACAACAACAGGTACAATATCAAATACTGATGGACAGGTTAGGAGAAAATCAAAAAGCTACCACCTGCGAAACAGAAAAGAAAGCCACACAAGCCAAGACAGCAAAGAAGAAAAAGATCGTAGTGATCTGATAAAAACATAAAACATTCATAGCCAGAGACCGCCGTACAGGCGGTCTTTTTTTATGTGGCCCCTGAATTGCATAGGCGTTTACATGAACGATAAAACATTCAATATAGTCCTCGACTACGAAGGCACCCATTATGAAGGATGGGTAACACCTTCAGACAAAAAAGGAACCGACGGAAAGCCAAAGTCTTTCCATGTCGTATTGAACGAAACAATGTTTGGCAACCTGTCCTTTTCCAATAATAACTGGACAGTTGACGAACAGCGGCCCGAAGGCCTGACCAATGAAGTTGGGAAGTATATACAGTCGGCCTGGAAGTAATTACTTCACATCCAGCAGATCTACATCAAACACCAGGATAGAATTACCGGGAATGCCCCTGTAGTCGTTACATCCATAAGCCAATGCAGGAGGGATGATGAGCTTTATTTTTCCGCCTTTCTTGATGAGCGGAATACCTATCTGCCAACCCTCGATCACGCCATTGAGCGGAAAGCTGGTGGTACCACTGTCAAAAGATGTATTGTCGGTGAACTTACCAACATAAGTAACCTGAACAGTCGAATTGATAGTAGGAGTAGCACCGGAACCGGCATTAATGATCTGGTAATACATGCCGCTGGGATGCTTGGTAGCAGTGATGCCATTCGCAGAAATGTAAGTCAGCATCCTGGCATCGATTTCAGCTGCCGGGGTACATCCCCCTTCTTTATCATCCTTTTTACATCCGGCCACCGTCAGGGCCAATACCGCACAAAAAGCAATACTTAGTAAACGCATGTAGACAAGTTTAGGCGCAAATATAATGCGTGAAACGATATCTCATTGCAATAAATAACCGGTCATATCGTCCATTACTTTTTCCACAGTTACGTCCTTCCACCAGCCGGCGTCTTTGTATTTCTTAAACAGAATTTCTGCCAGTTCCCGTTTTTTGTACTGCTTTCCCTTCTTCATGGTGGGTGGCGCAATAGTCGACTCATCGATACTGGCAATCTCCACCTTTGTGGCAAACCAGGTGGTATAAAAACGAGGAATGGCCAACCCCAAGATCATTCCCGGCAGACCCGTAAATAGCTCAGGCCCACCCTGCGTCACGATCTCCGGACAATAAAACGCCACCACATATACACTATCATGGATGCGCCCGATAGCCTTGCGGCACTCCCACCCTGCTATCTTGCGCGTTTCCTGCTCTATGCGCCACTTAATAGCTGGCAGACTATCCCCATAAATAAAATAGTCGTCGAGAAAACGCTTTTTGGAAACGATCTCCTTCGCACCAAGATCAACATAAACACTGTTCTCAGTAATACTATTGGAGAGCGTTGCCCCCACCCTGCCCGGCTGATACACCCAGCGGTCCCAGGAAAAAAGCACATCGCGATAACTCACATCAAACTCGGGCAGCGTCATAGTCCAGGAACTATTATGCCCCCCTTCATCCTCATATATCTTTTTATTATTCCGCTTGATCTCATATTCGATTTTACCACGGGTAATAAAGTCCTGCGCCTCGACAGCCTCTGCCACCAGGAAAATGCATATGCAAAAAAGAATAAACTGTCTCATATAATTCAATTCAGGTAATTCACATCGATTAGTGCCATTCGTATCGATTCGTGTAATTCGTGCTCTTAAAACGTTTTCATAAAATTCCACGTCAGCGTCAATAAAAAATACCGTTTCAGCACCAGCCTGTTCGACTCGTTAATACTGTTACCGGAAATATACCGGCTGTAACCCGTATTCTGGTTCAGGATATCATTCACCGAAAACTTGATCACCCCCTGCTCATTCTTCAGCAGCTTCTTTTCCACAGAAGCATTCCATTGAATGATATTGATATTATTATTAAACGCTTTATTCTTTGGCTGGAACTGGAAATTACAATCAGAAACGATCTCCAGGTCCCATGGCAAAAAGAAGCGGTTATTCAGCGTATGCGTGTGAGAAAAATTGCGGTTGGTTTGGTTATTGGGCGCATCAGACCAGCCTACAGTATACGTGAAGCTGTTCGAGTAATTAGTCGACATCACATCCGGCCAATCATGGCTCAACCCACCGCGTATGCTGGAAGAAATATTCTCATTTTTAATAGTGATGCCATTCTGTACCGAATTACCACCACCCTTGCTACCATTGATATAAAGAGACGGACGCAGCTTCCATTTCTTGAGGTTCCAGCTGAACCCCAGATTACCGCTGAGCGTTCCCACGCCATCCAGGTTGATGAATTGACTCACGGTACGGTTTTGTGCATCCGTAGAACGCTGCATGGTGATGGCATTATCCGTATAAGTATAATAAAGACTGCCATACATGTAATTGCCATTCATCTTAAACCTGTTGAATGATACACGGCCGGTATGCCTGAAAGAAGGCCTGAGATCGGGGTTACCTACCTGTACATATAACGGGTTATTGGTTCTGCGCAAAGGCTGCAGCTGATCAACAGAAGGTTGAGAAGTTTCTCCATTATAACCAATATCGATATTGGTGTTTTTGATGACACGCAGACCAATACTCAGGTTAGGAGCAAAATTTATAAACCGCCGCGTTACACCTTTCTTAAGATCATTATTAACCTGCTCCATGCCGGTATGGAAAACCCTGCTGCCGGCAGTGATGTTCATTTTCTTGGTGCTCCAGCTCAACATGGCGGCAGAGATGTGCGTATTAACAGTGAAATCATAATCGTTACTGAGACTGTCAACACGGGCCGTATATTTCCCATTAACATCATTGAACGTATTGAATACATTGGACGATTGAGCAGTTTTCCAGCCATACTCTAATGAAATGCCCAGCTCCTTGGTAAACTTATCGGTATAAGTACCCCTCACGGCGTAAGACTCAAACGGACTGCGCGTTTGCTGAAGCTGGTTCAGCGTATCGGCGTTTTTGAAGTTCCCGGTGGCCGGATCAAAATAATTCGTAGCAGTGAAAGCATACGCATCCGCAATATTACTGCTGTACTCCTGCTGGAAACTGAATGCAAAAGTCCTTCCATCCTTCCTGAACTTCTTCTGCAACGTGATATCACTACCAAAACGTTTATTCTCCGATTCGTTCTTGTGAGATTGTTCATTGTTGTTCACCAGGAAGCCCTTTTCGTTTTTGGATTCCGAAGTGGACCAGGTATTATTGTTATTCCTGCCCAGGCTGCCATTGGCCGACAATTTCAACGTGGTAAATGAGTCCAGCTTCGTTGTAAAACTGCCACTGGCCTTTTGCGAAAAACTGTAAGAACTTTCACGGCTATCACTTTTATTGAAAAAGCCCGTTCCATCCGGCAGAATGTTGGAGCCATTTGAATTACTCCAACCATCAGCTTTGATCTCTTTAATACGGTAGTTGGCAAATACCTTTTGCTTGTCGCCACCCCATTTATCCGAAAAATGCGCGCCACCGTACAATACCGATGGCAGGCCATTACCCCAATACCGGTCACTTTCATAATCACTATTGCTGGTATAATAAGCAACGCCCCCCATGCCATCACCGATAGCTTCATAATCCTGCGTCACATATTTACTCATATCCTGGTAAGAAAGCCCTGCAGCCCCTGTTTTGGCAGCAGAACCGAAAACCGAAATTTTCTTATTGCCGTCAAACAACGCCCCCATGGCCTCATGCTGATAATAATTCTTCCCATCGGCGCCCGCAGAGAGCTTGCCGAAATAACCATGCTTACTATTCTTCTTGAGCTTGAGGTTAATTGTTTTATTACGCGTGCCATCATCGATCCCCGTAAATTCAGACTGTTGACTTTTTTTGTCAAACACCTGTACCTTGTCCACCGCACCGGCCTGCAGGTATTTCAACGCAAGCCCGGGATCATCGGAGAAAAACTCGTCACCATCCACCAATACTGTCTTCACCTCCTGTCCCTGCGCTATTATTTTTCCATCCTTTTCTACCTGAATGCCAGGCAGACGCTTCAATAACTCTTCCACTGTTTGATTGGGCTTCAGGGCAAAACTATCGGCCGTATATTCCAGCGTGTCGCCACGCATGCGGATAGGCACACCGGCCCGCACCACTACTTCTTCAAGCAGCTTGGCTTCTGTGGTCATAGGCACTTTACCAAGGTCTATTTTGGAGGTATCAGAAACAGTAATGTCTTGCAGAAAATCGGCCATCTTGGGATAAGAAACCATCACAGTATAGCGGCCGGCAGGTACACCTGTAAAGCCAAAAACACCTTCCTCGTTCGAACGGATGGAGCGATACAAAGTGCTATCAGCCTTATTGATGAGCGCTACAATGGCATAATGAAGATTCTTCTTTTCGGCAGTATCTACCACCGACCCCTTGAGCACATTCTTCTGTGCAGAGGCGGATACAAAAGATAGGATAAATACAAAAAGGGCTAAACAGGTTTTGGTTAAACGGTTGGCTGCCAACATGCAGGGTAAAAGGTTAGGGTTGGTCAAATATATAAATTGCTCGCACAGCTGAACCTGTCGCACAACCGATTAATGAATTATTTAACAAATAAAAGAAATTCCTAATCAGCACCAGGCCTGCTAATTATAAATAGCCTGGTTATACTTGACGTAAAATAGGACATCATGGTTGGCCGCAATGCATACTACCACACATTCTTAGGACACCAGTCACCATATTTATTCCCAATGAGAAAACCGATCATGATCTCATGCGTGCCCTTGCTGACTGTATTAAGATTGGAAGTAGTATAATCATACGCATACCCCACGTTGAGCGTATTGGAAATATTCATCCCTATCATACCTGCAAACCCTTCGCCGGTACGATAAGAAGCCCCTATCCAGGCAAGGTCCTGGTACTGCAGTTTTAAATTGAGATCAGCCTGCACCGGCAATGGCCGGATGTACTTTACCATAGCAGAGGGGATCAGGTTGAAGTTATCATCCAGTAAAAAACGATAACCAGCTGTAGCAAAAAGATGAGGCACAAACCTGGCGTCTCTCACTACCACACTACGTTCCGCGAAATTCACCTTTTGCGGAATGAGCTGCTGAGCCGATAACCCTACAAAATAATCCGCCGAATAGAGATACAACCCCGCATTGAAATCAGGTTTGAAATTATTGACCACACCACTGGTATAAACTGCCGGGTCTACAGGCGCCTGTATACCCAGAAAAACCTTGTTGGTATTGAGACTTAAATTGGTAAACCCGGCACCAAAGCCCGCCGCCAGGCTGGTACGCGCACTGATGCCGATGTGATATGCATAAGTAGCATATGCTGAAAAATGATTGAGCGGACCAGTACGGTCGTTGATTACCTGCAACCCGATCCCATGGTGCGGTTCAGCCGCTTCATAATTTTCCCAGTAACTTTTACCACGCGGGTTTTCACCCGGCACCCGGTAGGAAGTAGCCGAAGTACGGTAATCTTTTTTTCCGATAGGTCCGTGAATAGTAAAATACGTAGTAACAGGTGCGCCATCAAACCCCACCCACTGGTGGCGATGACTGGCCTTGATATCAACGTAGTTTTCGATACCGGTAAGCGCCGGGTTGAGAATATATTGATTGAGTATATACTGCGTGTAATGCGGCTGCTGTTGAGCCTGCACCCCCAGGCACAAAACTACTCCCCATAAACAGTTAAGCATGCTCTTCATATCACACTGATTCTTGGTTAAAAAATTTACCCGTCTGCCAATTCGTGTAATTCGTCCTGATTCGTGTTATCTAATGATCGTTACCGATCCATTTAGCTGCTGTCGCCCATTCTTCGGATTGATGATCCAGTAATAAGTACCCACCGGCAGCGGATTGCCATTCATGGTGCCATCCCATTCACGGCCATAGCCGGTGGAAAAGAAGACACGCTGACCATACCGGTTGTACACATCAACCGTGCAACCCGGATAAGATTCGAGGTACAATATTTTCCAGGTATCGTTGATCCGGTCACCATTCGGTGTAAACGTGTTGGGCACGATAACCTCCTTCAACACCTTCACAAACACCTCATCACTGCTCGTGCAGCCATCACCGGAAACGACCGTCAGTTTATAAGTAATATCCGCCGTAGGACTTACCCTCGGTGTCGGCTTATCAGGCCTGTCGACACCGGTAACAGGCGTCCAGCTATACCGCAGCTCCGAACCGGTCGATCGGCCGTCCAGCACCACAAAACCACCTTCCAGTACACCCTTGTCAGCCCCTGCATTGACTACAGGCGTAGGGTTGACCCGTATCGTTTGTTCACGGGAAGCAGAACAACCATTGCTGGCCATAAAGTCGTACCGCAGCGTGTGCAGTCCCGGCGTGGCAGCACGCGGGCTGAACGTAATACCATCTGCACTCATACCGGGGCCACTGATACTGCCAGTGCCGCTAAAGCCGAATAGCTCACGCGTAGTATTGATAGCAAATGGCGCCACCTCCTCACAAACGGCCTGTAAGGCGTTAAATTCAACAACAGGACTCGCCTTGAGCGTAATCGTCTGCACATCCGTTTCGAAGCAATTTTCGCCGGAATAAGCGATATAACGCACCTGGTAGGCCCTGGTGGCCGGAGAACCGAAGTCGGGATATTTATGCGTGTAGGATTTACCAATGGCAGGATCTTCATCCACGGTCTTCACGGTGGGGTCACCTGTATAATCCCAATAGATCTCCACCCGTATCAATTTACCCGACACTACCTCCGAACGGTCCTGAATGAGCACCGCTTTGTTGACGCAAAGCACTGCCGGATCCTGCACAGCAAAAGCACCCCGCCGCACATCACCATTCACCGCCAAAGGATGCGTAACAGTTTTGGAGCAGCCGTCTTTAGAAGTAATAGAGAGACTTACCTGATAATCGCCGGCCACTCCATAATTATACTGCGGGCTGGCCTGTGTAGAGCTATTGCCATTCCCAAAATTCCAGTAGTAGCTGAACTGCGCCTGGCTATTGTCCGCGATCGTGCTGGTACTTGTAAATAGTACTGCATCAAATAGACATACTTCCGGGGTCGTGAAATTGGGTACAGGCATGGGGTGTATCGTGATAGGCTGTGACGCCAGTGCACTCACACAGCCTTTACTGCTCTCCACTACGAGGCTGGCAGTATAGGTATTGGCCGTAGTATAAGTAGTAGCAGGATTTTGTTGCGTGGAAGTATTCCCATTGCCAAACGACCATTGCCACTTCACCAACGTGCCAGCATTGGGTGTAGAAGCATCCGTGAAGCCCACCGGCGCCCCTTCACAGGTAGGCGCCGCAAAGTTGAACACCGCCGTAGGCAAAGGATGAACAATGGCCTGCCGGATAGCCGTATCAGACTTACAGCCTTTATCGGTCACCACCGACAACTTCACATCGAAAGTGTCGGCAGTAGCATAAGTAAGCGTATTATTCTGTTGAGTGGAAGCCTGCGTATTGCCCAAATCCCAGTTCCACTGAGTGACCGTACTACCCTTTCCATCACTCCTGTCGGTAAACTGGATAGCAGCCCCCAGGCACATCTCGCCACTCACATCGAAGCTGGCTTTAGGTTGCGGGTAGATCGTATTGAGCGTCTTTACCCGGCTGCCCATACATTGGTTGCCGGAGGTCACAGACAACTTCACATTGTAAGGCCCCACACCGGTAAACTGGTAAACCGGGTTGCTGGTAGCAGCTGTTTGACCATCACCAAAATCCCACAGGAAAGTAAACAGGTTTTGAGTGCCATCAGCGATGGTGGCCAGGCTTCCAAAAGAAGCCGTACCGGCAGGCAAACAAACAGCGCCGGGGAGACTAAAATCAACCACCGGTTTCGGATGGATAGTTACCGGCAATTGACGCACCGTGCTCTTGCATCCAAAAGTGGTTTCCACCACCAATCCGATGGTGTAATTTCCGGGCGTATTATAAGCATGCGTAAGCGGGTTATTATTCGTCGCCGTAGACGTCGAATTATCGCCAAAATCCCAGGTCCATTTCGTCAGCGTTCCACCGGTCACATTTGACTGGTCGGTAAAAGTAATCAGCGTGTCCTGGCAATGCACCGGAGAAAGGGTAAAATTGGCGTTCGGCAGAGAAGCTAATTCAACTGTTTTTTCAACGGTATCCGACAGGCAGCCGATGTCCGTAATACCCCAGTGCTTCACCTTATATAGACCGGCGGCTGCATAAGTGTGTGTCACATCTTTGAGCGTGCTGACATTCCCATCATCGAGATTCCAAAACCATTTGATCAGACTACGCCCTTGTCCGTCGATCCGGTCGGTAAAAGCAATCGGGTCGCCCACGCATTTGGGAGTGAAAGAAAAATCGGCCCGGGGGCGCTCGAAGATCTCCAGGTCGTAGTCGATCTGCTGCTCGCCATTACAACCATCCGCTGTCGGGTTATTAGCCTTCACGATGATCGGGTAAGTGCCCGGTGTGCTGATGGTATACTGACCCGGCAATCTGTAGCGATACAAAGTGCGGCCATCGAGCACCCAGCTCGAATCGGCAACGGGAGCATTGATATTTACGTCAGCAAATCCCATGGCGTTGAGCGTAGACCCAAACACCCATTTTATTTCTGTCGGCTGATAAGGGAAGGTCATGGCCAAACGGAAAGGCGTGTTCTTACAGCCTGCCGGAAAATGGACCACGGCATAGTCATTCTGCATGGACACATACTGGTAAAGGTCCTTCAGGTTGCTGCCGGCAGAATACCCGTAAGATTCGGTACGCCCAAAACCATAAGCGATCGCATTGAAAGGAGTGTCGCAGGTGATGGTATGTGCCGCAGGGCCATCCACCACGATCCGGGCAAACGCATAAGCCGGGTCGACAGGATGCGGCATAAAACTGCTGGCATAACCAACACCGTCTATCCGGAAGGTATTGATGGCGGCCGGACTGTTCTTGACCACCGCGTTGACAAAATGGACATTGCTCACATTATTGATCAGTCGCATGGAGACGAGCGTCACCTTATTGACGGTTTGCTCCACCGGACTGAGGTAGATCATTTCAGGATCACCATTGCCGGTTCGCTCTCCACATTCCTGCGTAGTGAAATACTGGGCCACCAGGATCGGCTTGTTCGACTCGATAATATGCGGCGAAGCATCTGAAAATTCGTAATACAAGTTATTGGTGAAATTACCGGCAGGAACGACGGCGCCGTCCAGCCTGACCACCGAGGCAGGATCGGGTCGGATGATCCGGTAATAATTCAGCGGCCGGGTAGTACTCGGAACAGTGATGTATTTTTTGCCCCAGGTACTGGAAGGATACATTTGCTGAAAAAGATTGTCCGACGAAGAGACGCCGCCGGGAGCACAACCAATCCCGATACGCCCGCTTCCGCAAAACACAGCGACCTTCTTACAACCCGATCCATTATTGATCGACCTGATGGTGGAACCGGTGAGGTCAGTGGAGGAAAGAACATTAAACACCTGGCCCTTCTGCAGCACCTGAGTATAAGTTCGTCCCGCCGTCATGGTCTGGGTATTGGCCGATGGTATCACCTCGATCTCGGTGTTGTCTTCTGTAGCCACTACAAAAAACCAGGAGTAAGAATTACTGTTCACATCCGCCTGTGCCTCCTGTTTGAAGTTGACCGAATAATATTCCCGGCCAAGAGTTGCCACCGGCAAACAAAGTGAAGCCCCGGACACCGACGCGTAATAAATGTGCGCGTAGGCGACCACCGGTTTAAGCGCCGTGATGTGAATGCCTTTATTGGATAAACCCTCATTGTCGAGGAATGCCCGGGAAGGGATGGCGATCTGCCGGACCTGGTTGGCGAAGATGTCGAAGGTCTGCGTAACACCAAGTCCAGGAATTTCGAGGGTGACTTCAGTATCGACGTCGGAGGTAACATAAACGTCCATGCCCGGTTGAGCATTGCTATACATCTGCTGATGGTTGCCATAGCCCAGCCAAAACTCTTTCCCTTTGTTGGTAAAGTCCTGGGCCCAGGATAAGGTTGATAAAATTACCAGGCAGCTAAGCAGTATAGATTTTCTCATGGGGTCCTTCCGGTTTTTGCAACGGAAGGGTGCTATTGCAATATAAGAAATTCGGGGCAGCCCTCGTGGGATTCCCAAGGGTATTTTACCCGGCTAAATGGCATTAGGAAAAGCGCCATATGTTGATCGAAAATGAAGTTCACATCAAGTGATTTTTAGCCCCCTTTTTCACCCTCCTGAGTCTCAAAATTTTTCATCTCATTATTCCGGATCGGTGGCCAACAATGACCGGGCATTTTTTCCCTCACAAAAAAGCAGGTCCAAAATTGAGCAGTGTGGAATGAACCCGGTCCGGTCCTCAAAAACCTGTCGGTAAACCACCGGTTCCGGGAAATTTTGCATAATAGATTTTGGTAATATTTGATTTCTAAGATCAAGCCATTTTGTCATATCATAGTTCGCGTGGTACTCCTTTGTTATCCCGGTTGCTACCTCCAGTCCCAATTTTTTAGACGCCCATTCCCAGCAGGTCAAATTCCAGTCGACCAAAAATTCCACCTGCTTTTGAAAAAGGCCTTCCAGCTCATCCCGGTAAAATTCGAACCAGGGCGACCGGTTATAACACGATAGAATGCTCTTCCAATGTTGCGACTGCCAGGGGTACCGGTTGGCGATCCGGACGTCTCTGGTCAGCCTCCGTTGACCCCGGCCTTCTTCCAGCGGAATACTTAAAGTCACCGGCCCGCCGCCGCCCAAAATGATGCATCGGTTGCGAAAACTCATTTTTTGATAAGTCTCATATACATCATAATCAACATTCGAAATTTTATCTACCTTTTTATAGAATATAACAGGTGCAAAATATTGTATTTCAATTATTAAGTTCATTATAAAATACTTGTTCAGGAAACTGTTTAAGGTTGATTCATTTTTCTTGAAATCCGGGCATTTGCAACCAGATTTCATTAAAATAAAAATTCAATATAATAGGACCTAAAATGTTTTAAACTAAGTTTATAAACATAAAATTGTAAGCTAAACAAGTTAGTTGTTGATTTTGAATACTTTCATCATAAAAGAGCCCGAAAATCTCTAAACTTTTTAGCAAAGATTTTCCTAAATGTACAACCCCGTTTTTGGCAGAAAAAATTTATACCCTACTTTGTGTCCACAAAAAATAGACATGAATAAAAAGCTTCTAATAGCCTTCTTCCCCATCCTGCTGGTAGCCTGCGCCAAACCAACCGGGTTCGATTACCTTGGAATAAGGAACGTAAAAGTGGTCAAGTTTGACCTGAAAGAATCGACCATTTCAGCGGAGGTTGGATACTATAATCCCAACAAATTTCCCGTCACCATGAAGCATGCAGAGGTCGATGTTTATGTCAACAGCAACTTTTTTGGGCACAGCACACTCGACTCAACCATCAAAATTCCCAGGAAAGACACCTTCTATTTGCCCGTTCAGATGACTGTCAATATGTCAACAACGGCTATTGGATTGATACAAACATTGGCCGGAGGACAGCAGGAAGTGATGATCAAACTGGATGGAAAAGCGCGGATTGGCCGGGGCGGGATTTTCATTAATTACCCCATAAAGTATGAGGGAGCTCAGAAATTGAAGTTTTAAAAGTATAGCTCAAGAGGTCAAAAAAGACATTTTGCAGCATTAAAAAGCATCCGTCAAAAAAGGTCTAAAATGACCTTTTAAAATTTCAACAGGCGAACGGTATTTATAGATAAGATCAAACGGCCGGATCGGGGTAAACAATTTTTGTGATGAGACCGGTCTTTTTTTACAGATAACGACAAAACAGAAATGGGTCATTTTTTCGAAAATGGCCCATTTTCATTTCTCTTGGATTTTGCATTTTCAAGGATTCAGGTGCACCAAAAGCATCCCACCAACTCACCAAAGAGGCAATTTTTAGCCGCCAATTTTAGCAGTTTTTCGATTTTTAGGGGCCAAAAACGACGGTCATTTTTGACCTTTCAAAAATAGTAAGGCACCCAAAATAGTCCCTTCAAACGATTAGATCAGCCCAAAAGCGAAGGATGGAATGCCTTTAAAGCAGTGCTGCATCATCCCAAAAATGACGTCCCCGAAAGGTCATTTTTGACATATGCAAAACCAACAATAGAAAGACCTGGAAGGTCAAAGCAAGCAGAATTGTTCGAAAATAAGGGTCAAAAAAGAACGGCGCAAACGGTCATATTTGACACACCAAGAAGATCGTTTTCCATTCCGTTTTGGCCGGGAAATCGGCTTTTTATTGCTCCGGAATTAGCCGGCAGTATATTTGCAGAAGGTCATTTTTGACGGCAAGGACAGCTAAAAGCCAGGCAATAAGCCCTGTGTCTTACGCAGCAACCGCGACCCGGCAACCAGAAAAAAAGCCATTACCGCAAGGTCTATTTTGACTATTTACAACGACTTTAGCTCGATACAGGGCCGGTCAATTTTGCCCTCTCCCAGCGTGCTACAACTGCACAGATTTTTCAAAATTCTCAGCATTATAATGCCTTGGACAAGGTAGAAAAGCCCCGGAATCAAAGGTCGATTTTGACCTTCTCCGACACAGAAGAGCCCAGCGAAAAAGGTCAATTTTAACCAATTTTATAAACAGGAAAATTGCGGCAAGCTCGCCTGACCTCCCCTTTTTTAGACTTAAAACACCCTGAAATTGCCTGGCCCAAAACGGTCTATTTTGACTAACTGATAATAGAATTTACAGCTTCGCAATTGGTCAATTTTGACCGCTACAATTGGCTGAAAAGAGATGAAATATTCCTCACTTGAAGGCCCTGAGATTTGCTTAAACGGGTTCATCCTGTACATAGATCCGGAATTTTCGACCTATAAAAGCCGGCTCCCGGGGCAAAGAAAAACAGTCAAACTTGACTATTATTACCGGTTGTAAGCCATTGATATACTGGTCAACTTTGACCCTGAATGCAAGCTCAAAAGCCAGCAAAAAACACGTCTGATTTGCCGTAATTACAAAACTGAAAATCTGCCACGGAACGGCCTGCCTCCATCCTTTTTCTGTAAAACAACGCCAGCGATCTATTGATAGAATAGTCAAATTTGACCTTACTTCCAGGCTAAATATCGACTCTTCAACAGGTCTATTTTGACCAGATCAACGACATCCGAAATTCGCTTTACAACGACAGCCCCCTCCTCTTCTTTATGCAAATCGTTCCATCAGGCACGCTTGAAACCGGGTCAACTTTGACTATCTATCCAGGCTGAAAACACGTAGCCGGATACGTCTATTTTGACTATTACACCAAGCAGGAAAACTGTATCAAATCCGGTCTATTTCGTCCACTTTTCAGAAGGTAGAAACTCACTCACCAATGCCAGCTCTTTGTCACTTTTTGAACACAGGGCAACCTAAAGCACCCCGGAAAAATGGTCAAACCTGACCAATCCAAGGACGGTAGTGAATAAAGAATAACGGGTCTACTTTGACCACCATAACTTAAAGCCTGGCACCACTAACCTTAGTCTATTTTGACCAGTTTTAGTCACGTAGAAAAGGGAGCTTCTACCCCTCCGGGAAGCCCTGAGATTTGCATAAATGGTCCCACGCTTGCCCTTAGTCCTGAATATTTCACCCATAAAAAGCCGTACAACATGCCTTTAGAAAAGGGCAATCTTGACCTGAAAAGAAGGCATTACAAGAAGGCATATAGTAAGTCTTATTTGTCTGGCTCACTCTCGAAGAACGGGGCAGATAAACCTTGGTCATATTTGACCACTTTAAGAATCAATAAACTGCAGTCTCCTGAATGTCTTATTTGACCACCCGGCTTATCAAAAACAGCTATCTCTTGCAAAGACAAATTTGACTAACTTGAACGAAGCAGAAAAACCTCCGGAACACAGGTCTTGTTTGACCATTCGGGAGGCGCCCCATGCAAGCGTCAATTTTGACGCCCGGAAATCCTATTTACAACAACTGCAGCACGCCTTGTCAGCCACGTCACTTTTGACCAATTAAAAGCTCACCATAACAGGTCAAAATTAACCGCCAAAGCCTCCCCCCAAGGGGCATTTTAGACTCAACTATCCCTATCTCCTGCATTGATCCTAAGGTGTTGATTTGGCTCACTTTTGCGCTCCTGTTGCAGAAAAATTGCTTCCCGTAAACACGGAATCGGCCATCAAATTTTGTAAATTACTTATATAAAAAAGCAGGACACAAACCCAAACATCCTGCTTCAAAAACAGGAATACGTTGATTATGAAGGAGATGCTATCAATAAGCCGCCTGTGCTTGCCTATACCCTTAGAAGGCAGGCCCTTTTGATTTAACAGGCTTATCCGGACCTTATCCGGAGGTTATCCGGACCTTATCCGGACCTTATCCGGACTTTGCCCAAGCCTTATCGAGACCTTACCGAGACCTTGTCGAGACCTTATCGAGACTTTATCGAGACCCACTCCTATAGCAATCCCCTACCAGACCCGGATCAGACCTATACCAAACACCTATCAGACAGGGATCACAATGCCCCCAAGGCTCCCTGACACTTGTAGCCTGCAACCTGAAACCATCAAAAAGCCCCCCTGAAAAGAAAAAACCGCCTCATTACTGAGACGGTCTTAAGAATATGTTTAATAACATTGGTAGTATTAGTGATCCCCACCACCCCCATCTTCAGGCTTCTTGCAGCACTTGGGAAGCTTCTTATAAGCCTCGGTATCGGCCGTCACGTCGTCGGCATCATAGCCCGCATTGGCGATAGCCGTCTTTACGTTCTCTATATTCGTACGCTCAGCAACAAAAGTGACCTTGGTAACCTTCTTTTTGAAGTCCACATTCACCTTTTGAACGCCATCCTCACGCTTCATGAAATCCTCAATACGCTTTTTGCAGCTTTCACATTGAACCGTAGGGGTCTTGATAGTAACCGTTTGGATGCCCTTCTTAGCTTGTCCAAAACCTGTAGTCAGGATGCCGGTGATGGCCACTACCAATAGGAATAGTTTCTTCATACAGACATAGTTTTCCCAAATATAGCTATTTCCCGGTCCAGTTGCCAGGGTCCTGGCTCCACTTTAACAAAACCTCCTGCTGATCAGCAGTTACCAGCCCTTTTTCGATAGCCAGGCTGATTAAAGCAGGATAATTGGTCAGTGAGCGATAAGCAATACCAGCCTTCTCAAAAGCCGCCGTAGCCACCGGGAAACCATAGCTAAAAATGGACACCATTCCTATTACCTGCACGCCGGCTGCTTTCAGCACATCTACCACCTGGAGGCTGCTTTTACCGGTAGAAATGAGGTCCTCGATCACCACTACTTTCTGATCAGCACTATAAAAACCTTCAATCTGGTTGCCCAATCCATGCTCTTTGGGTTTGGGGCGCACATATATATAAGGTAGCTTCAGCTGATCGGCAGCCATAGCCCCCCAGGGAATGCCCGCAGTAGCTACACCAGCCAGCAGATCAGCTTCAGGATACTCTTCAAAGATCACATTGCACATTTCCGATTTGATGAAATCACGGATATAAGGAAAAGACAACACCTTGCGGTTATCACAATAAATAGGACTTTTCCAACCAGAGGCCCAGGTAAAAGGTTCCCCCGGATTCAATTTAATAGCATTAATTTGTAAAAGCTTTTCAGCTACCGCTTTTTCGTTCTGAGACATAAAGAGATTTTATTCAGTCCGGCGAAATTGAAGGTTGAAGCGGTAAAATGGAAAATTATTTATGCACATCAAGATATACTTCAACGATAAACCTTTGTTCCTGACGGATGAGATCACGCCTGAAATTGAGCCCTACGCACACCACGATGATGCAGTATTGATCGATGAATTTTCCACGCCCGGCGTCAATTCCATGATCCATGAAATGAGGCAGGAAAAGATACACGCAGGCATCTATGTACACAATGATTTGGCAGAACTGGAAAAGACCTTCCGTAAAAAGTTCACCATCGTGCAGGCAGGCGGAGGCCTGGTGTTGAATGATAAAGGAGCAGTATTGATGATGCAGCGCCGCAATAAATGGGACCTCCCCAAAGGCAAGCTGGACCCGGGAGAAACACTGGAAGCCTGCGCCGTTCGCGAAGTACAGGAAGAAACAGGCCTCACCAATGTAATACTTGAAAAGCCATTACTGGTCACCTACCATACCTACGATGAAAGCGGTAAACATATATTGAAAGAGTCGCACTGGTACCTGATGAAAGCACCGGGACAGCAGGCGCTGATACCCCAGTCGGAAGAACAGATCACACAATTGAAATGGGTATCTGCAGCAGAAGTGAAGCAGTACATGAACAACACTTTCCCCTCGATTATAGATGTATTAAAAGAAGGCGGGTTTCTTTAAAAAAACGAAACAGAAAGCTACTTATTTCCCCTTCCCCAGCCATTTTAACAGGTCATCGATCATGGCCTGCTTGTGACTGATCACCTCTTCCTTACCATTTGCATGCACAATCTCATGGAAGAAATGATCGGTAGGATAAACCTTATAAGTAAGATTCTGCTTGCCCAGGCGTAGAAATTCGAGCGGCACATAATCGAGCCCATATATAGGAGAGTTCTTATCATTACTCCCCACAGCCATAAAGATGGGGATAGTAAGCTTAGTCAGGCTCTCCAGCGGAATATCCGTACAATAACTACCCCAGCGCAAATAACTATGCCCCTCCCACTCCTTGTCGGTAGCAGTGGGGTGCCGGTAAATATCTGCAAATAAAGCCATAAGAGAGTCGATCCTCCGTTGCGCTTCCTGATAGGTGATCTCCCCTTTAGCAGCCGACACACGTTGTGCAGTAAGCCAGTCATACAATTGATTTAAACCCGCACCAACAATACTCGCACAATGGGTTACTTTCTTATTGATAACAGCCAGCCGGGGCACCACCTGTCCACCTTCACTATACCCATACACAATCACCTGCTTTCTATCCACCGGAAGCTTCTTACAGAGAAAATCGATCACCCGCGAAGCCGCTTCCGACCGCCAGTATAAGCCCGCGCGCCTGGTATACTCTTCCGAAGGCTTCAGGCGTTCAGCCACATCTTCAAAATGCATATCGTCCGCATCGATATCTACCGTATCACAAAAAGCAACACCGGGCTTACTGATAAGAACAATATGGAATTTATCTGCTAATTGCAATATATCATTATCGAAAGAATTGAGCACCCGCATCTCCTTTTTGAGCCGTACAAGAGTGGTCAATGGAAAATGCCCCGAACCATCCAGCGCAAGTAGTAAAGGCTTGGTGGAATCAATGCCTGCGGACGACACATAGAAGTTGATAGTCCCTAATTTTTTATCCTGTATGGAAAAAGCCTTCAGACCATAATCAGCAGGCTGGGTAGGTTGCGCAGCACAAACACCTGCAAGGAGCAGCAGTATAAAAGCAAGGATTATTCGCATGAATAAGGTCTTATTTTTTCGGCAAAATAGCAACAGTAAGCCGGCTGATGCACACGAGCTTGTCCCGCTCATCGGTGATCCTGATATCCCACACGTGCGTAGAAGCACCAATATGGATAGGACTGGCAGTGCCTGTTACAAAACCACTACGCACACCACGCACATGATTCGCATTGATCTCCAGGCCCACACAAATAAACTTCGATTGATCGATCACCAATGCAGAAGCTACACTGCCCAGCGTTTCAGCCAGCACGCACGAAGCACCGCCATGCAATAAGCCATAAGGCTGATGTGTACGATGGTCGACAGGCATACGCCCCTTCAGAAAATCAGTCCCTATTTCAGTAAACTCAAGGCCGATCACCTCAGCAATGGTATGCTGACCCAGAGGCTGTATATCCGAAATCTGCACCGTTTTATGAAACCAGATCATATTGTATTCGTAAAATGGAAAACACTGCTGTCGAAGCAAACGATTCTGTATTCTGTATTCTCAGATTTCATACTTTTTCCGCTGTTCCAGCGACCGCGCCACTACATCAGGCAGGAATTTCATCACGTCACCACCATTCCTTAATACATCGCGCACCAGCGTAGAAGCCACAGAAGTAAATTGAGGCAGGCACGTAAGAAAAACAGTTTCTATATTGTTGTCGAGGCTGCGGTTCATGTCCGCGATAGCCTTTTCATACTCGAAGTCATTAACGTAGCGGATACCCCGTACAATGAAGTTGGCGCCCACTTTCTGGCAACAATCCACCGTCAGCCCTTCATACAGCACAGCACTTACTTTGGAATTGCCTTTGTAGATCTCGTTGATCCAGCTGATACGCTGCTCGTCGGAGAACATCGGCGTCTTGTTGATATTACGCCCGATGCCAATGATCAGCTTGTCGAATAAAGGCAAAGCCCGGTTGATAATATCGAGGTGACCGATAGTAATAGGATCGAAAGTACCGGGAAATAAAGCAATACGTTGTTGCATAAGAAGAATTTAAGGAACGAACAATGTCACCCTGAGCTTGTCGAAGGGCTGTCGAAGGGTTGTCGAAGCCAAAACCTTTAAAACTCCATCCAGGCAACAAAGAGTAACTGTTAATTCATACTGCCTCTTCCACCTGAAAGCAGGTATAAAGCAGCCATGCGAACAGCTACGCCATTCTCCACCTGTTGAAGGATGATAGATTGTTTGCTATCAGCCGCATCACTGTCCAGTTCCACGCCCCTGTTGATAGGTCCGGGGTGCATGATCACCACTTCTTTATTGAGACTATCCAGCAAACGTTTATTGATACCATATGCCAGACTGTACTCCCGCAGAGAAGAAAAGAGCACCTGGTTCTGCCGCTCCAGTTGAATACGCAGCACGTTGGCCACGTCACACCATTCCAACGCCTTCTTCAGGTTGTACTCCACACGTACATCGAATGCTTCCCTGATATACTTTGGTATCAGCGTGGGAGGACCTGCCACCATGATCTCGGCGCCCATCTTTTTAAGCAGGTAGATATTACTCATAGCCACCCGCGAGTGCATAATATCACCAATGATGGCCACCTTCAGCCCTTCCAGTTTACCCAGTCTTTCCCGCATGGAGAAAGCATCCAGTAAACCCTGCGTAGGATGTTCGTTGATACCATCACCGGCATTGATGATGGCGGCAGGAATATGCTTCGCCAGAAAGTGTGGGGCGCCGCTGGCACTATGCCGCATCACCACCATATCCACCTTCATGGACAATATATTATTCACCGTGTCCAGCAGGGTTTCACCCTTGGAAACCGAGGAGCCGCTGGCAGTAAAGTTGATCGTATCGGCGCTGAGACGCTTCTCAGCCAGTTCGAAAGAAATACGGGTGCGGGTAGAGTTTTCGTAAAACAGGTTCACAATAGTCACATCCCGTAAAGAAGGAACCTTTTTGATGGGTCGCTGCAATACCTCTTTGAATTCCGTAGCAGTATCTAAGATAAGCTGGATGTCTTGCCGGGTAAGATCCCTGATGCCGAGCAGATGTTTAACTGAAAGTTGCATGTCGGGCAGCAAAATTAGAGCAAAAAAATATAAGGTACAAAATAAGATAAAGCACAGGATACTAACATTCTACAACAACACAACTTCCTCTTTTCCATCCTTTTCCTTCCAAAACACCCGCACCTTTTGCGAGATGATGGAATCGATGGATTTACCCACATAATCAGCCTGGATAGGAAGCTGGCGGCTGAAACGGCGATCTATGAGGATGCACAATTCCACCTTTGCCGGCCTGCCAAACCCCATCAACGCGTCCAGCGCAGCCCGGATGGTGCGGCCGGTATACAATACATCATCGATGATGACGACGTTCTTATTCTCTATGCTGAAAGGAATATCAGTATGATTGGGCGCGTGCAGGGAATTGCGGATATCGTCGCGGTAAAAAGTAATATCCAGCTTGCCATATTTTACTACATCGGCCGGCACCAGCTCACGTATCTCCCGCACAATCTGATCAGAAACAAAAATACCCCGGGGCTGAATGCCGATCAATACCGTATTTTCAAGATTTACATGGTTCTCCAGGATCTGGTGACCCAGACGCTTGATCGTAAAAGCCAGTTGCTGTTCGTTCAAAACCGTTTTCATGTCATAAATATTATTCACTTCAAAGCATTCCGGAAAATACAGCAGGAGCCTTTAAAGAGAAAAATTTCCATAAAAATAAGAAACCACTGCCAATGACAGTGGTTTTCTCCTAAAAGAATATGAGTTAGTAATAATACCGTAATCAATTCAACCTGTAAGTCACACCCAACTGCAATACACTGTTGTTGACAGTACCGGCATGGTCCCACACATCCGTCATACCGAGGTTCCAGCGAAGGCCGATACCAGCCTGCTTCGTAAAGTTGAAACCAGCACCGAAACCCCAGGACAGGTCAAAGGACTTAAAAGAACTGTTGGCACTTCTTACATCACCATCATCCTTCACTTTAGCATTGAGCAGGAATCCAAACTGAGGACCGGTCTCAGCATAAAAACCGGAAGGATCATTATACTGGCCCATAACAGGAATGTTGAGATAGTTCAACCGCCATTTGATATCATCACCGGGATCATCGAACCTGGCGCCCTGACGGGAGAATACCAGTTCAGGCTGTACACTAAGACGGCTGGCAACAGGCACGTGAGCAAAGGCACCAGCATAAAAACTAAGCTTCATGTCACCTTCGATATCATTGGTAAGATTGGCAAAGTTGAATCCGCTCTTGATACCAAACTTAGCTTGCGCCTGCGTAGCAACAAAAGAGGCCACACATACGATCAATAGGACAAGTTTTTTCATAGCTTTTGATTTCAGCCCCAATAACGCAGGATAAGAAAAATTATTATACTATGCACGTAGTATAAATGTATATGTATGGATACCTGTTAGAAAGACATAAAAACAAATAGCTATGCTGTTAAAAGGTGGTTAATAAAAAACCGGTCATCTTTAGATGACCGGTCACTACACTAATAAAACAACAATATTATTTGCTGCCCAGTACGTAAAAAACGCCTATCTGGAAAACACTGTTCCGCATCTTTGCATCACTGTCATAACCTTTGCCATCACTCATATTGCTAAGACCAAGGTTATAACGTACATTCACACCAACATTCGATTGAGTAAGGTAACCTACACCGAAAGCCCAGCTCAGGTCAAACTTCTTCAAACCATCCTTGATATCCTGTTTGCCTTCATCAGATTTGGCTTTAGCACTCAACAGGAAACCAAACTGGGGGCCGGTTTCACCATAAAAACCACTGGCAGTATTGTATTGAGCCAGTACCGGGAGATTGAGGTAGGTAGTATTATTCTTTACCTTGTAATTTATCCCCTCAAAGCTCGCTTCTTCCTTGGCGCCCTGTGTAGACAACAACAGCTCAGGTTGGAGACTGATTGCTTCAGTAAGAGAAACCTTCGCAAAAGCACCGGCATTGAAGCCGATCTTCATCTTGTTGCCCTCTACATCACCGGCAACATTGGCCAGGTTCACACCCGCTTTCACACCATACTTAATATCCTGCGCTTTAGCAGCGAAGAAGGCGCCGGAAAGGGTAAGGATCAAAAAAGTCTTTTTCATGCTATACATCTTTTATTGGTTATTGATGCCGCAAAACTCCGCTAAATCAACCCTGCAGCCAATAACATAAAAATGTGGTTTTACGCTTAAAACAGACAATCCGTATCACATGCTTGTAAGTTAGACGGCTAATACAGCGGATGAATTGTCGATTATAGAGTATGAAATACACAATACCACCCGGATACAATGCTTAACATGTTCTACTTACACACTAACAATACAGCATACTTGCTAAAATTTATAACCCATCACACAATAAAAAAGTTAATTATACCTTTTTTATAACAGAATTGCTACATGTAGTTTTTATTCATTTTCTAATTAACCTAAAAAAACCACAAAATGAAAAAGGTTTTATTCGCAGCATTAATGACGATTGCAGTACAAGGAGTTTTCGCACAGGTAAACAAAGGCCAATGGTTAGTTGGTGGCAACGTAAGTTTTGAATCTACAAAACAAGGTGATGCCAAAAGCACTTCTTTCACCTTCAGTCCTAAAGGAGGCTATTTCTTCGCTGATAAGTTTGCTGGCGGTCTTCGGGTAGATTTTGAAAGCACCAAGCCAAAAGGCGCTGATGCTGCAACCGATCTGTTGATTGCACCTTTTGTTCGTTATTATTTCCTGCCAGCCGCTGACAAAGTGAATATTTTCGCTGATGGAAGCTATGGCTTTGGTTCTTCTAAAAGGTTAGGAAACAGCGAAAGCCTCAATGCTTTTGCATTTTCCGCAGGCCCTGCCATCTTTCTGTCGCCCAATACAGCGCTCGAATTTGCTTTACAATACCGCTCACTTGGTGGCGATGCCATTGGCGATGACCGTGCCAACAACTTCGGTGTAAACATCGGCTTCCAGATCCACCTCGGTGGCGGCGCAAAGAAGTAATTGAACACAAAAGTTTATCGAATAAAAAAGGCAGGCACCAGGTACCGGTGGCCTGCCTTAATACGTTGATCATACCAAATGAGCCCTTATGCGGGCTGTTGTAGCGTCCCACGCATCTTTCGAAACGCCTTCCATTCTTTATAACCCCACCGTGCCCAGAAGATCGCCAATACAGGAAATGCAATGAACGACCACATGTGATACGCAAAAGCCTCTTCAAATTCGAAATGAATGAGGTGCATACAGGCCCTCGTAAGGCCACAGGCAAAACATTCTACATTGAAGAACACCTTCGATAAGCAAACCGCTTCACCATTATCGAAGAAGTCGGCCGGCAATAGCAGCAACGTAACAGGCACAGCAACTATAAAAAGCAGCTTGGCTATCGTAAAATAGTAACGGAATTGCATGGTTCAGGGAAATAAGAAAAGGGCCAGGCAAACCCGGCCCTCTATGAAAAATTATAAAGTTGTAGCGTAAGTGTCATCCTTAGGCTGCAGATCACCCGTGCAAATACGGATAAAGTCGATCAGCGCCCAGATACCGCAACCACCCAAAGTCAGCAGTTGAACAATACCTTGCCATGTGTAACCAAGGTAAAACCTGTGGATACCAAGACCACCGAGGAAGAAGCAGAGCAGCAGCGCTACCAGCTGAGATTTGTTGCCGCTGGCAGGTAAAGACTCCATTTTGTTGGCAATCTTTTTACCAAAAAGCTTAAGGCCGATCTTTTCTTTCAGGGTCAGTTTTTCACCTTTCAGTTCAGTAACGATTCCTTTCAGTTCCTTGTTGGTGATGTTACCATCTACGGCTGCCTTTTCCCAGGCTGCTACCGCTCTTTCTACTTTAGGGTCAACTGGCTTCTCACTGGCAGGAGTAGCAGAAGTAAACACCAGTACAGAAAATGCTGCAATCGCCAGCAATGTTAAGGGTTTAAAAAACTTCATAAATAAAGATAATTAGGTTACGCTTACTCTTTGGATTTTCAGCTTCCTCCGCCTGACTTTTCTTGGATTTCGGCGTTATCCCCGAGAAATTGTTTATAGTGATAATTTCTGCACGACATTGAGTTATATTCAGTAACCAACCCAACTGAACCCTTGTTTACAAACCAAAGTAAACGAGGGTTAATTGAGCATTAACGCTTATATGACATCAATTGACTATTCTATAGCCTCAACTGACTGAAATATGGAATCAACTGCCTTGTCCTGAAAATTAATTGCTACAACAAAAAACTAACTGCGCGGTAGATGGTAACGCCCGAATAGGCTACTTAGGTGTGCGGTGTATATATTTTCCATTGTTAGAGTTGCTTGGTTGGGTTAAAGAATACGCTATCGCTTATAAAAATAAACAAGTTTGTATAACCGCAAAAAAATATCGCATACATCAAAACTAATATTTAATATTCCATTAACGTATGCATGGTCCTTCTCCCTGTTTTCCGGGATACAAATAATAAAAAAGCTGCACTTGTTGAGTACAGCTTTGTAGATTTATCAAATATGTATCGAAACCGGACAGTTATGCTTCTGCCAGGAATGGATAGCGATAGTCAGTAGGAGGAGTGAAAGTTTCCTTAATGGTACGTGCACTCAACCAGCGATAAAGATTGAGAATAGAACCAGCTTTATCATTGGTACCGGAAGCACGGGCGCCACCAAAAGGCTGCTGGCCTACAACAGCACCGGTTGGCTTATCATTGATATAAAAGTTACCGGCAGCATGCCGCAGCTTGTTGGTGGCCAACTCTACCGCAGCCCTGTCCTGCGCAATGATAGAACCAGTCAACGCATAAGGAGAAGTACTGTCTACCAATGCCAGTGTTTCTTCAAACTTGTCCGCATCGTATACATACACGGTCAATACAGGCCCGAAGATCTCTTCGCACATGGTAACATATTTGGGGTCCTTGGCTTCGATGACAGTAGGCTCCACAAAGTAGCCTTTTGACTTATCGCAGGTACCGCCCGCCCATATAGACGCATTCTTATCGGCTTTGGCATTATCGATATAAGACTTGATCTTATCGAAGCTCTTCTCATCGATCACCGCATTGATGAAGTTGCTGAAGTCTTCTACAGTACCCATTTTAAAACTCTTGATACCGTCGATCACCTTTTGCTTTACTTCTGCAGCAATGTTGGAAGGAATATAAGCACGGGAAGCAGCAGAACATTTCTGACCCTGAAACTCGAAGGCGCCACGCAGCAAGGCAGTAGCCACTACATCGGGAATAGCACTCTTGTGCGCTACCACAAAGTCCTTACCACCGGTCTCCCCTACGATCCTTGGATAAGACCTGTAAGAAGACATGTTCTTACCGATGATCTCCCACATATTATTGAATACGCCGGTAGAACCAGTGAAGTGAACACCCGCAAAATCACGGTGGCTGAAGCAAACCTTTCCGAGCGTAGGACCATCCACATAGATCAGGTTGATGACACCATCAGGAAGGCCAGCCTCCTGCATAATGCGCATGAACATCTGTGCAGAATACACTTGCGTATTGGCAGGCTTCCATACCACTACGTTGCCACACATAGCAGCAGATGTAGGCAGGTTGCCACCGATCGCGGTGAAGTTGAAAGGCGTAACAGCCAGTACAAAACCTTCCAGCGGACGAAACTCCAGCCTGTTGTGGATGCCCGGACCGCTGATAGGTTGTTGCTTATAGATCTCACTTAAAAAGTGAACATTGAATTTAAGGAAATCGACAATCTCGCAGGCACTGTCGATCTCGGCCTGGAAAGCATTCTTACTTTGGCCCAGCATGGTGGTGCCATTCATGTAAGGACGGTATTTGGTAGCGATCAGGTCAGCAGCTTTCAGGAAAATGTTCGCACGGTTCTCCCAGCTCATGGCCGCCCAGCTTTCTTTGGCAGCCAGCGCTGAATCGATCGCCTGTTTAATATGTTTCTCTTCTCCATAGTGAAAATAGCCAAGCGTGTGCGCTATTTCATGAGGAGGGTGGATCGCTACCTTGTTATCGGTACGCACTTCCTTACCACCAATATACATGGGGATATCAGCTTCCTTGCCTTTCAGCTCAGCCAATACTTCTTTCAGTCTTTTCTTTTCCGGTGAACCCGGGCCATAATTAAGAACAGGCTCATTAACAGGGAGAGGATATGAAAAATAACCTAAGCTCATATTCTTTGAAATTTATTAATTACAATAATCATAGTTTGCTATTCGTCAGCAATCCCGAATTCAGAACCCGAAACCCGGAATCAACTCTGTGTTTCTTTCTCCATCATCAGGTAGGCCTTGATAAAACCATCCAGCTCTCCATCCATCACCGGCTGCACGTTGCCCACCTCGAAATCCGTACGGTGGTCCTTGATCATTTTATAAGGATGGAACACATAACTGCGGATCTGGCTGCCCCACTCGATCTTCTTCTTATTGGCATTGGCGGCATTCTTCAGCGCCTCGCGTTTACGCATTTCCTCTTCGTACAACCGGCTCTTCAACATCTGCAATGCCATCTCCCGGTTCTCACCCTGTGTACGCGCCTTCTGGCACTCCACGATGATACCACTGGGAATATGCTTCAGGCGCACAGCCGTTTCCACCTTGTTCACGTTCTGACCACCCTTACCACCACTGCGGTAAAACTCCCATTCGAGATCGGCCGGGTTCACCGCCACTTCGATACTGTCATCTACCAGGGGGTACACGTATACAGATGCGAAGGAAGTGTGACGCCGGGCATTGCTGTCGAAAGGAGATATCCGCACCAGCCGGTGCACCCCGCTTTCAGCTTTCAGGAAGCCGTAAGCAAAAGGCCCGTCAAACTGCAGGGTAGCGCTCTTAACGCCGGCCCCATCCCCATCCTGCCAGTCCAGCTCCGTCACTGACCAGCCTTGCTTTTCACCGTACATCCGGTACATCCGGGCCAGCATTTCGGCCCAGTCCTGGCTCTCCGTTCCACCCGCACCGCTGTTGATCTGCAGCACGCCGGGCAGTTCATCTTCCGGCTGATTCAACGTACTCTTGAACTCGGCCTCTTCAAGCTGCTGCAGCGATCGGTCATAAGCTTCGCGCGTCTCTTCTTCCGAAGCTTCCCCTGCCTTCCAGAAATCGAACAGTACGGCAAAATCCTCTACTGAAGCCTCTGATTGCTCATACAGCTTCACCCAGTACTCATTCAGTTTGGTGTTCTTAAGGATTTCGGTAGCCCGCTTATTATCATCCCAGAAGCCGGGAGATAAAGCCAATTGTTTATCCTGGTTTATTTTGTCACGTCTGTTATCGACGTCAAAGAAACCTCCTCAGGACCACTACACGGTCCCTCATAGCCTTGATTGATTCTTGTGTCATAAGGGCGCAAAGATAAGGATTAGTTGATTTGGCCCATAAGCCGGGAAGCCGGGCATAATAATTATGGTTAAGCATTGATTAATAGCGGATAAATTGCGCCTTATAATCGTCTTTTACACGAACTTCGTGCCCCTCAGCAAAATCGTTTGATTTAACCTCAAATATTCAGCATTACTATGAAGTACATTCCTTTATGCCTTGCGATCCTTACAGTAAGCGCCACCATGACCAGCTGCAGCGATCAACCAGCCGCGACTACGGATGGCCCCAAAAAAGATACAGTGATCATCAAAGAACAGTCCGTTACTTATGATGCAGACACTACCCAAATGGTCGGCTTTGTAGCTTACAACGAAGCAGATTCAGCCAAAAGACCAGCCGTACTGGTCATACCGGAATGGTGGGGACTGAACGACTATCCCAAAATGCGCGCACGTGAACTCGCTAAGCTGGGATACATTGCCTTCGTGGCCGATATGTATGGCAATGGCCTTATAGCGGACAGCCCTTCCCTTGCCGGCAAATATGCAACGCCTTTTTACACCAATCCTAAACTGGGCAACAGCCGTTTCCTCGCAGCTTTGGGTAAACTGAAAACCTACCCGCAGGCAGATACTACTAAAATAGCCGCCATTGGTTATTGTTTCGGCGGTTCGATGGTATTGAACGCTGCCAAACTGGGTGCCCCGGTAAATGGCGTAGTAAGCTTCCACGGCGATCTGCGTGGTGTGCCAGCCGACAAGAACCTGCTGAAAGCAAAAGTGCTGGTATGCCATGGTCTGGCCGACAGCTTTGTTCCTCAGGCGCAGGTAGACGCGTTTAAAAAGCAAATGGATTCTATCGGTGCAGATTACACCTTTAAAGCCTATGCCGATGCAACACATGCCTTTACCAACCCCAATGCAACTGCAACTGGCGAGCGCTTTAAGATGCCCATCAAATACAACGCTGCTGCCGATACAGCTTCCTGGAAAGACATGCAGGACTTCTTCGGCCGGATATTCAAATAATCATATATAATTTTATTGCAAAGGCTATGGTTGCCCGTTCATGACGGCTCCATAGCCTTTGTTGCTTACAGGGGCAATTTTAACACATACGGTTTGGGCTACCTGACAGTTTCTATTATCTTTCAGCCTCAAACACCCCTTGAACAATGCCCAAAGCCCTAAAACCATTACTAACCGTTGCTGCTGCAATCTGCTTACTGCACAATGTTTATTCACAAACCGACACTTCCAACAACACGCTCAATCTCGGAAGAGTAAAGCTCCAAAAAGACTTCACACAATCCATTACCATCAAAGGTGAACAGCTGGAAAGGATGCCCTTCACCAACCTGAGCGATGCCCTTAGCGCCTGGACATATGGTTATTTTATTAATTCAGCCAATGTAGTCTATGTAATAGACGGCGTTGTGATCAATGATATAAACGCCTATAGTGTTTATGATATCAGGGAAGTAACCATCGTGCAAAACGCATTGACGCAGGTTAATGGCAGCCTCCGCCAACAATTACTCGCAGTAGTTACCACGCGCAATGGCGGCGCCGGAGAGCAAGGCATTACTGTAGCAGGACAAAGCTTCCAGGTAAAAAACAATTATCGGGGAGTGTATAGTACACCTTATGAATCAGAAAAAAACTATTTCCATCAATACCATCTTGCGGCAAGGTTCAACAAAAAGAACGTTCAAATGGGCATATCTGCCAATTACCTGCGGGAGGTAGAGCCAATGTTTAAAATAGGAACGAACACCTCACCTACACCTATGAATTTTGACCGCATCCGGTTGAATGGCTGGCTCAACATGAAGCTGGGCAGTGCACACGACCTTTCTGTAAGGATCAATGCGGTCCCACAGATAGCAGACCTCGAACGATCCAATGTAAACGCTGATCTTTCAAGCTATAAAGGTCATAGCAATCAATTAGCCTTCAATCCAACCATCGCTCTCCGTTCAGGGTTGTCGAAAAATCTGACAAACGAGCTCACGGCCAGCTATGCTGCGTATAAAAGAAAAGGAGAAAGAGATATCGTACAAACATCCGGAGCCAATGGCAATATAGATCGCGTTGAACTGGATTATAGAACCAAACAAGTGCTGTTGATGGACCAGATCACTTATCACGGAACGCTCGATAATGGCTGGTCGATTGCCCCCTCCGTAAATGCAATGTTCAGGTATACTGAATACGATAATGAAGCAACTTCAAAAGGGAGTATCAATGGCAGCAATTATGTCAACCAGTATAATTATAACTATGATAGCAGGGCTTTTTTAGTTACACCTTCTGTTAACATATATTATAAGAACATCTTCAATATCCAGGGTGGCTTATTGGCCAACCTGTCAAAGACCAACGGCCAGGATATTGAAAAGATACTGCCCTTTGTAAGCACCAGCGTGGACGTATGGCAACTGGTACAGCCCGGCAGCCGGCACAACCTGAAACTTTTTGCTTCCTATGCAAAAAATACGAATACAGGCGACTATGCCATCCGTATGGACCAGCACGCCGACAACATCAATTTCCCGCTCACCATCATTACAGGCCCCGGATCTTCATCTCCACCCATTTTAGAACCCGAAGGTTCCTATAAAGCGTGGCAGGCAGGTACCCGCCTGGGACTGTTGGACAACCTGCTAACATTGAATTATTACTTTGAACGCCGGAACTATGCAACCCCGGTTTATCTGATGACACCAACCGGTTATACTATCAGATATCCCGAACTCAGCGCCAACACACAACACATCAGCCTGATGATAAATGTGGCCGATAAAAACACCTTTACCTTTACCACTGGCATCAATGCCACCAGTATTAGAAACAAATCAAAAGACCTGCCTGGCTATTCCTTAGGTGGTATAGTTATAGGCGATTACAACAGTGGCAGAACTACCTGGACAGGTGGTTGGGTAAACCGCTTTTCCTGCAAAGGGGTTATTTTCGGTTTCGACTTCGTTTATTATTTCAACCCCGACCGCAACCCTACTACGACAACCAATTATCGCATAGATGCGGCAGCTTTACAAAACGCATATATAGGCTACCAATTCAAACTGAAAGGCGCCGAAGGTTTTGAAATATATGCCGATACCCGGAACCCGAAGCAGGACAGAGATTGGTTCCAGCTCACCGGTTCCCGTCAATATTATGGTTTGGGCTTTAAAGCCAACCTGTAACTTTTGTAATCAGCCTGATCATGAGAAATTATTTTTCATTCAACGCGAAGTATTATAATTACTGGCCGGTCTATACAACCATCGGCCAATACTATCCCTTAGGCACAGATCATATAACCTGGCCCGGATTCAGACAGCAATACCCAGGTACTATTGCCTTGAATGAACTGATCGCTCATGCTTTCGGGGACAACCAATTTGCAGCATGGAGCAACTTCCGGCAGCTGATAGGGCAAACGTTACAAAAAGAGACTTTCGATTACAGCAGCATTCATTTCCCTGCTTATACTACAGAAGTCATCCTGAACAGTTTCAAATACGAAACAGTCGCACATGTACAAAAACTAATACTTTCAGTGAGCTTTGCCGGCCCTTTCTTCACACTCTATGGAGTTGAAGAAACAGCTGTAACCGTCTACAATGCAGAAGGACCAGATGGCATGATCCGAACCATCAATACCATCGTCACTTCGCCCAGTGGTGATTTTGCTACAGCTTTTACAACAACAGAGCAATTGGTACGTGAACAGTTCAATGGTTATAAGCTGCTGCCATTATCCATCAGCTCACTGTATTTAAAAGGACATTACAACTCCTTTACTAAAGAAAGCGAGAATACGGTACATGCCTCCCTGTTTGGCAATCAATTGAACGATTATGGAGCAGTCGCCCATTACAGTGGTGATGAATATTATGGATGGAGTGAGTGGAGAACGGAAGAACCTTTATCCGGAGATTGGACAGCTTATCCCCCTCTTTCACCGGAAGATCAGGCCACCTGATTTTCGTAGCGGGGTAGTGTAAAGGAGAAAATACTGCCCTTACCCGGTTCGCTTTCTACGGAGATATTACCGCCATTCTTTTCGAGAAACTCTTTACACAGTTTAAGGCCCAGGCCGGTACCTGTTTCATGGTTGGTACCCTGGGTTGTGAAGTAACTATCGCCAAAAATACGTTGCATATTTTCCCGGCTCATGCCAATGCCGGTATCCTGCACAAAAACTTCCACTTGTTTCGACTTCTCTGTGGCGCCTATATATACTGTTCCATGCTTAGGCGTAAACTTGATCGCATTCGACAGCAGGTTGCGCAATACGAGGTTCACCATCTCACGATCGGCAAAACAATAGATCGGTTCATCCAGCTTGCATTCAAGGTACACCTGCTTATTCTCAGCCTGCAGCTGTAACAACTGCAATACTTCGATCATCATTCTTTGCACATCCAACACTTCGGGGTTTACCCTGGCATGCTTCATCTGCGATTTGGACCACTGCAGCAGGTTCTCCATGAGACTGGTGGTATAGTTCATCTCGGTAGCAATACCGGGCACCATATCCAATATCTCCTGTGAGGAGAGCTTATACCGCTGCATATTGTAAAACAGGTTACGCAAAGCGTACATGGGCGTTTTAAGGTCGTGGGCTATAACAGAAAAAAGCTTGTTCTTTACCTGGTTCAGCTCTGTCAATTCCTTTGTCTGCTGCTCCAGCAGGCGTGCTTTTTCAGCGATCTCCTGCTTCTGCCGCCCTACCTCCATGTTGCGCCGGTGCAGCTCTCTGCTCTTGGCCATCAGGCTCAACTGGTAATCGGCATTCTCTCTTTTGATCAGGACCAGGGTATAGAAGATAAAGCCCAGGGCCGTAATATGATGGAATACATATAGCCAGTAGTTGACCGAAGCCAACCTGAAATAATGATCATGTGGCACTACGGTGGCAACAAGATAACAGGCAGCCGACCAGCAAAAGGCAAATACAATACTCCTGAACTTCTGTAAAAAGAATACAGACATCACCCCATAGAGAATAAAGAATAGCGATACGCCTGCATCAACCTTGCCGAGATACACCAGGCACGTAACAATTGGGTAAACACTAAAGTAGATCAGGCGGGCAGCTTCATAATACCGCTCGTAGGTAAGCCAAAGTATAATGATGCCTATTGCAAGCGGTGAACATACTACATACCAAACCAGCGGAGGTAAATGGTCATTGCTGAAGATACCGGCCAGGGTTAAAACGAGACCAGCCAGCATGCTGAAGAGATTAAGCTGGTTGAACATGCTCAACCTGCGCTTGTCGTACTCCTCCATCTCGGCCGTAACCCCTATAGATCTGATGAAGTTCCAATAATGCAGAAACGCCTGGCCAATAGGTTGCAAGCCGGGTGATTTCGCAGGATTGAATTTATAGAAACGTATCAGGGGGTGGTGATTTGAGATATGAGGAAAGATAGTTATAAAACATTTCACTTGCAAGTATCTCCCGATAAGTTACCGGAAATGTGATGCCTCCAAGGCTGCCCCGAAGGCACTGATTGATACCCTTGTAGATCAAATTCCCCTTTGAGAATCAAAAATATATGTTAATTTCACGCCATTGTATACCAAAATTAATCACTATGAAAAGACTTTTCCTTCGCCTGTTTGTATTGTTGATCATGGTAGGTACAGTAGCTCCTGTTAGCATGGCCGCCAGCACTACTGAGCCCGTTACAGCCTCCACACCTGCCAGCGAGCCCAACCCAGAAGCTGTAAAAGCCGCAATGAATGATTTCAAAAGCCTCCCCCGCAGCGAGAGAAGGCACCGCCTGAAAGAGGCAAAGAAGTTATTTAAAGATTACAAAGCCAATAAAAAGGCTGGCAAGAAAGAAGAGACCGATCAGGTGTTGCTGGCTATCCTGGCCATCCTGCTGCCACCACTGGCTGTATACCTTAAAGAAGGAGAGATCAACAGCAAGTTCTGGATCAGCCTTATCCTGACCCTGATCTTCTGGATCCCCGGTGTTATTTATGCACTGCTCGTAGTATTCGACGCAGCTTAATAACTACACCTCTTACAACTTATTATGAGCTTCTGCGCTGGTTTGTGCAGAAGCTCTTTTTATTGTAGCCCGCTCTATTGCAAAGAATTGTTAATCCCCTTTACCATAGTATGTATCTGCCGCCCGAACAGCATCTATTCAGCAACAAAAACATACATTATGCAAAAGGTATTAATATTATTGGCTGTCGTTGGGTTCCTTGCCGGCTGTGCACGCAACACCACTCCTGTTAAAGAAGAAACAGCCAACAGCTCGCTCACCAATACAAGATGGAAACTGACAGCCCTCACCAGTCTCCCCAATGGGTTGCCCAGGTTATCAAAAGACGTGTTCCTCCAACTCGATACAGGCCGCATCAAAGGCTTTGCAGGATGCAACAGCTACTTTGGAGCATATACTACGCAGGCATCTGCTATTACTTTTACTGGCGTAGGCAGCACCAAAATGTTTTGCCAGGAAGGCATGGAAACGGAGAATAAATTATTTCAGGCACTTAATACTACCACGCATTATCGTATCACAGGCACTAAACTGGAGTTACTGAAAGGACAGGACTTACTGGCCACGTTTGAAGCCTTATACCTCCAATAACTAATCTTAACACAGCACTTACAGTGTTTGCCCGGCTATTGACCCGATAAGCCTGCTTGATTTTATCAAGGTTTTATACTTTTGTACCATGGTACAAGCATATAACTTCCTTGCCAGCTGGCAGTTGTTTCCCGAAAAAGGCGTATACGAGCTTGGAGACCGCCCACTGTCAGGTATCTATAAAATGGAGACTGTAGAAAATGAACGCTTATTATCTGTAAGCATGAACTGGGTCACATTGGAGCATCAGGCTTTCGAGTCTAAGTACCTGCTGGTACCCGATGGACAGATACATAGCTTTGAAAACCCCGAGATCGCCGATGCCAGCAAAGCCCTGTTCATCGACGGCATTACATTCGAAACCGAGTTCTATAAGGACAACCAGCCTATCCTGCAGGTGGTGAATGAGATCATGCCCAACGGTTATCTTAAGATCACCCAGAAAGGATTTACACCTGCTCAACGGGAATACACCAATGTAGAGTACTATCACAAGCAGATGAGCGTATTGCCCTACTCTGCTTCTGTATCAGGCGCCCTGATCAAGCCAAATGAAGAAGGCGTGATACGCCACAAAGCGCTTACTGCCATGGAAGAGCAAACCAATATGCAGCTGGTGCAGATACGCAAGCAAATTGAACTGCTGGCACTGCAGGCGCAGGAAATACAAAAGCGCAAAGAGTTGTCGATGCTGATCTATAATGCCAAACTCAACTTCGCTCCAGTGATCGGGCAAACTTACTATCTGTATGAGAAGAGCGATGGCAACCACCTGCTGTCGCTGGTAAGCCCCCGTGAATGGGGCGGTGGCGCCGGTCCTTACAAGCGTTTTGTAGCTGCCGTAAAATTATTAGCCGATCACACCTGGATGGAAATGGTATAAAAAAACGTTGCGGAGCCACACAGGACCCCGCAACACGCTATAGCTGATCTTCCGGATTTTTATTAGTCTTTCTTTTCTGTCGTTGCTTTTTTCACTGCTCCCGGGTTGATCGTCTTTCCCTCCGTAGCAGGCGTACTCTTATGCTCCAGCGATTCTTTTACACCACCCTGTGCAGGCGCAACAGGTGTATTGGCAGCAGGCGTAGTGTTTTGCGCTGCTTTCTGATCGCTGGATAATGTTCCTCCGGTAGCCTGCGTTTTTACTGTTCTGCGGGCAGCATTTGGCGTAAACCCACTTCCGCCTTCAAAACGCATCCCCTTGATGGTTCCTTTTTTCAGTTGCATGCCACTGCTTTCGTCGTGGTTCTCCTGTTGCTCCGCAATGGTAGCTCTTCTTTGCATCTTTGGTTTTGCAGGTGCATATTGCATGCCGGACACCCGGTTATTGAGAAACTGTTTTCCGAGACTCTCGCCGGTATTTCTTTTCTCGTCGTCCTGCGCATTAGCAATGAAGGCATGCGCCAGCAATACCATCACACCTATCATTACTTTATATTGATGTTTGAATATCATACGTGTTGTTTTAGTGTTTATTTAATGCTTACCAATACATTGATCTTTCCTACGCCATTGGCGTTGTAGTCCTGCAGGGCTTTGCCAATCACCTGTCCCACCTTTACTTTATCCGGGTCGGCTTTCATAGCTACACCAGTTGTAGAAGATGTTACGATCAGGTCGCCACGTTTGATAGCGCCACCTTCCATACATACTTTAGTAGGAATGACTCCGATAACACCCATAGGTACCTGGTGATCGAGGTTGTCATCGATATGTGCCTCAGAAAGCAATACACCCGGACGGGTAGCATATACGCCGGCTACCAATGTAGAATATGCACCGGTAGATTTTTCTACTGTTCTGTCAGCATCCTGAGCAATCACCAGTACATCGCCGGGTTCATAAGCCTTTGCAGTACCTGTCACATTGAAGAACTCAGCTACGTCGGCGCCACCAACCTGCGTACCGCCATTGAAGAAACCTCTTCCGGCAGAATTGATTCTTGCTACGTTGACAGTTCCGGGATTACCACTTTTAAAGAGAGCAATAGAACCATTGCTATGTTGTTCTACTGTAAGTACTGCATTCGTATTACCTGTATTAAAATTTACGAACCGGCTTGCCCTTCCATTACCGAAGTTGGGCACCCAACCAAAAACAGCTGTACCTGTACCGTCAGCAGTAGCTTCGACGCCATCGCCACCATTGGAGGCATTAGCCGTAATACCATTACCATTACCATCCGCTATCGCTACTAAGGCTGGACCATTACCCGCTGGATTAGAGGCATGGAACAGACCTGCAAACCCTCCTGTGCCCGACGAAATACCATATATACCGGCCGTACCAAAATTGGCGAATTGTGAATTTACTTCACCTCTTACTGCAGGAGAGGTTCCTGTAACTCTATCAACCATAAAATCACCAGCAGTGCCATTACCTACTGTTTTCACTGTAATTACATCGCTGGTATTGCCTTCATTGAAGATTTCAAAACGACCTGCCCGGCCTGTTGCAAAAGAAGGCACCCAGGCATAGAGGGCATTACCCGCCCCATCAATATTGGTTTCCACGCCATTTCCGTCTTTACCGGCATTGGCGGTGATGGCATTCCCATTGCCATCTGTCAGCGCTATCAGTGATGCGCCATTACCAGACGGGTTGGATGCATAGAAAAGACCTGCACGGCCACCCGTTCCGGAAGAAATACCAAACACGCCCGCTGCACCGAAGTTGCCGAAGATGGTGTTCACCTCTGCTCTTACCGCAGCTCCAACACTGTTGGTATTATCCAACAGAAACGAAGAAGCATTACCTTGTGTATTATCAGGAATATTACCGTTACCATTGCTTTCTACTTCAAAGGTGTTACCAACAATATTGGTAGCATTGAAGTTTTCAAAACGACCGGCACGGCCAGTACTGTTATTCAAACCTATTTGTCCGAGTACACCTACCGCAGTACCTGAAGTGTTGGTGGCAACAAACCCACGCACCCCATAACCACCACCATCATTACGGCCTACCACAGCACCTGCAATATTACTGTTGGTACGACCTACTACCGCTTCACCGGCACCGTTATTATCGCCTACGATACCGGCAGAGGTTTGCTGGCTGGTAACACCATGCACACCAAAACCACCAGTTGTAGAGCTAAATACGCCCGCTCCGTTACCAGTGGTAGAGACATTGATCACAGTGCCATTACCCACCGTATTGGCAACCAGTACGTTATTATTATTGGCGTTGTTAAAGATAGACATGTTGGCAGCTATTCCGTTATTCGAGGTAGCCTGTAAGCCTATACCAGTATTACTATTGGCATATACACCATAACCATTGGCAGATGAATTTCCGTATACACCCAAGCCATTAGGCGTAACGCCATAAACACCCCAACCCGAGCCAGCCTGTGAACCCCATACGCCAATACCCAATCCACCGGTACCGTTGTTGATACCGCGCACAGCGGAAGAGAATCCTCCGGGAGCAGTGGAGTTAACGATACCGCGTACAGCGGCAATACTTGAAGTGGTAGTATTATTTACACCTTCTACAGAAGTTCCATCACCATCGTTGGTAATAGAAAATAAAGTGCCGGCATTATTCTCAAGTGTTACATAAGGCAGCGAAAAACCACCGCCACCCAGAGCAGCGGGTCCCCAGTTGGTACCATCGAATTTCAACACTTGCCCGGACAACGGCGCCACTGCTGAAACGCCTACACCCATGATCTTTGCCACAGCAGGATTGGGATAGGTACCACTCAGATCACCGCCCGCAGGGCCAGTTGGCAGGAACATCACACCAGGATCGATCTTTGCCTGTGTTACTGCACCATCAGCCAGCTTAGCGGTAGTAATATTGGCGTCTATCACTTTTGCGGTAGTAACACTATTATCGGCCAGCTTGGCAGTGGTAACAGCAGCATCCATTACTTTGGCAGTAGAGACACTTCCATCAGCCAGCTTTGCCGTTGCCACACTTCCGTCTGCTATCTTAGGGGTAGTCACGCTACCATCAGCCAGCTTAGCGGTAGTAATGTTGGCATCTATCACTTTTGCAGTAGTTACACTGTTATCGGCCAGTTTAGCAGTAGTCACAGCAGCATCCATTACCTTGGCTGTGGTTACACTACCATCAGCCAACTTAGCTGTAGTGATGTTGGCGTCTACTACTTTGGCAGTGGTCACACTTCCGTCAGCGAGTTTTGCTGTTGTGATATTGGCATCTGCTACCTTAGCAGTGGTAACACTTCCATCCCCAAGCTTAGCGGTAGTGACTGCAGTATTCGCTATTTTGGCCGTAGTCACGGCGTTGGCTGCAATGGTTGGATTGGGATAAGTACCTGTAAGATCACCACCTGCAGGGCCTACCGGATTACCACCACCGGAATAGATGGCATAAGGCACAGACAACAATTGATTGGTGCCTATGGATACAAACGAATTACCGTTATTGGGGTCCACTTCTACCTGCATATATTTGGCACCTGCACCCCAGTTGATACCAGCTATAGTACCGGTCACATTCGTAGCACCACCGCTTCCTACCTGCACATTGAACAGGCCTACGGGATTGGTAGTTACAGTTCTTGTTTCGGTATATACAATAGCACCGGCAGCTGAGCCATCCCGGATGCTCAACCGCAATTTAATATCTTTATTAGGCAAGACGTTACCTACGGAGTTACGGGCAACCCCCTGGTAGTTCAGGAGGTTTGGCGCCTGCCCGATCGTGATCATGGACACCAGTTGCAATACCAGGAGTATGCATAGAAATCGCTTCATAGTTTGATTGTTTTATGGTTTTAGAGAGACGCTAATCATTTTTAAAAGACTACAGGCATCAGCCTGTCATTATCAGTTGCCAATCTTCACTACCCGGAAACCACTCTGGCGGGTGATCATCCTGCCATCGCTGTTGTTCCTGTTGGGTGATAATTTGGCAATTACATAATAGGTGCCTGTTGGGTAAGGCGTGAGGTTGAAAAACTCGATACGGCAGCAGCCACTGTAGAGGTATTCTCTTCTTTCCAATATCTTCCCATAACTGTCTGTCAGCTGTAACTCCATGCGCCCGCTTTCGCGTACAAAGAAGTCCAGTTCAAATCTGCCTGCCGTGGGATTGGGAAAGAGCCGGTATTCACCGGTGGCGAACAATGTTGAAATGTTCGACTTGGTTACAAATTCTGTGCAAGGCTGCAATACGCCATGCGTCAGCAGAATAACGCTGTCAGCCGGAGCCATGGCATTGATCAGGGTGAGTTCACCGATGCTCCATTCAAAGTGGAAGTAAGAATTGGGATCATTGAATGATCCTCCTGCTGCATTCAATACGAAAGGTTTGGCACTCTGCGCTGTTGCCTGCCAGGTAGCACCCGCCAATAGCAACACGCACCATGCTTTGTAAAATTTACCCATAAGCAGGTTGGTGTATTTTAAAGGTTAAACAATACAGAATATATATCCGCTCACTGCCCAATGGCAGCGAGTATGATGCTGTGTGGAAAAGGAACAGGCACAGTAAGGTCATGTTGCACTATGTATTATGCAACGCAGGGGAATGCATTCAATGCGATCTAAATCGCTCACAGGCATGTGAACAAAGCTGGAAATCATCCGGGCATGTCAATACACAACAGGCTGAGGAAAGTCTTGATCTCTGTAAATGCCCTTGCTTACGGGCAATGGGTGATAACCTGGATGGTTACGCTACGGTTGGAGTCCCTTGGGGCGGGTATCATTAAACTGACGTAAAAATAGAGAGTTTTTTAAATATAAAAAATTCCCTGTTTGTGGTATTTATGTGTAGAATCTACAGATAAGGATGGAATATCAATCCTTTTCAATTGCTCTTTTACGGGTATATACTTGTTGAATTACTGTCTATCAATGCTTCGTGAAGTCAAAATAACAGTATATACAACGAGAGAAGTCCTCCAATAATGAAGGACTTCTGCGAATAATTAGTGCCTTTAAAGGAACCGGTTTAGCTTTTCTTCATAGGTAAATGGAACCGTTCAAAGGACTTAGTATCGGTCTAATGTCTCCCTGCGTTTACTTAGGTTATCTTCTACAACCCTTCAACAAACTCAGGGTGACAGTTATTTTGAAAAAAGGGTGGAGCGTGATGATGTTCAATTCAGGTCCACATATCCGTTAAATTCAACGCTGGAAAGCATTCCGGAGGCCCCACCTGATTTCTTGTATGCAAATGTGGCCCGGAGCAGGCATAAAATGGTTACGGTTTCGGTAAAAGGAATTTACGGAAGCGGGAAATGATGGAAGTAATTGACTTACAACTGGCTGAAGTAATTAGGGTAATCAGTGATGATGCCGTCGACACCCAATTTAACGAGGGCTTTCATTTCTTCGACGGTATTGACAGTCCAGGGCACCAGCTTCATTTTATTTTGCTTGCAGGCGTTTACCACTTCCGGGGTTACCAGTTTGTAGTGAGGGCTGTAGATCTCGGGAGTAAAGCCCAGCTGTGCCAGGTTCTGGTCTACTGACGCAGTCTTAGAGTCGGTCAGGAAACCGATGGTAACACCGGGATATTTTTGGTGCACCACCTGCAGCGGGCGCATATCGAATGACTGTATGTAGAAGCGTTTACCAATATTCTTGCTGTTTACCACATCCATCACCGATTCGATCATCTCCTCTGGGCCCGCATTGTAACCAAGGCTATCGTATTTGGGGCTTGTTTTCACTTCAATATTGTAGATAACTGGTGTCAGTTTTCGCTCAGTAGTGAATGCTTCTACTGAATCGATCAACTCGCCCAACAGAGGCATGTATGTTTTTATTTTCTGCTGCTGTGGCCAACCGTTATATGGTTTGGAGCCTACATCGAACTTGCGGATATCCGCATAGTTCATCTGACGCCATATATATTTCTTGGCATCTTCTTTGGCTATCTCACTTCCATCTTCATAGTATGAATGGTTTACATTCACCATCGGGTCATGTGCTATCAATACCTGCTTGTCTTTGGTAATGTAAATATCCACCTCAATGATGTTGGCGCCTGCTTCAATGGCCTTTGTCATGGCAGGAATCGTATTTTCCGGCATCAACCCTCTTGTGCCACGATGGCCTTCTTTATAAAATGCGGGAAACTGATTGATGGCAGCCGTTTTTTGAGTTGTTTTACAGGAGAACAGGACAAACGTTGCAATAACCGAAGTTACAGACAGCAGTGGCAGCATATATTTCATGGGGATCGATAGTTGAGCCGTAAATATACAATGTGCAGCCTGATCAGCAGGTTAAATAACTATTTATTTCCCCGGTAATCGAACGGCTTATATTCGTCACTATCTTCTTTGGTATTATTTTCTTTCGGCTTGCCGCCATCTATAACGGTGCGGTGTTCTTCGGGTTTATGTGGCCGTGGCATTTTGATCTCTTCGGGATCGGGCAATACGGCTCCTTTAGCGGCCACGTTGGCTGCATCATCTGTATTACCGGCATCAAGGGCCGGTTTATTATCTGCACTGATCTTGAGTTTGTCTTTTTCCTTATTCACCATGGTCAACCTGTTTTAGTGATTACGGGTTTAGCAACACAGGGTTCCCATATGACAGCATAATAAATTTACTGATTTTTTACCATTTCACCCGCAGGGTAAAGCCCCAGGTTTCGGGATTTCCGAGGTGAACGGCGCCGAAATCATAGGCGTAACTGATGTATTTCCTGTTGCCCCAGTTGCGGCCCCAGAAAAGCAGGTCTACATATTTAGAGAGAATGCCTGCGCGGCTATTGATCAGGTTGTAAGGTGATTGACGAATATTGTTGGACAGGTCAAAATATTGCTCGCCAATGTACTGCCATTCGCCCCGCGCCATGAGCTGAATATTTTGCCAACCAATAATAGGGAATTGATATTGAACGGCCAGCATAGAGGTCATGTCTGGAGTAAAGAGTTGTTTCTTGCCGGAGAGGTCTACTTCTGCCCCACCCTGTGGTACTTTCAGGGTTTTGTACTCGGCATCGGTAAAGCCGGCCTGGTAGTTTATTTCCAGTCCTTTTACAGGGAGCGCAGCCAGTTCTATTTCTGCACCTTTGCTGCTGAGCTTTCCGCTATTTTTAGTGATGGTGATAGCATCGGGCAGCACCAGCGTAGGCACCTGTGCATCGGTGATCGTAGCATAAAACAGGGCTACGTTTACACGGAGCTTATTGCTAAAGAAAGTGTTCTTGCTACCTACTTCGATATTATTGCTGTATTCGGGCTTATAAGCATATAAAGGTGGTGTGGACGGATCGGCGGCCAGCTGCGTTAAACCACCGGCACGGTAACCGCGGCTATAGGTAACGTACAGGTCATTGTTGGCAGCAGCGTGGTACAGCAAACCAACTTTGGGAGAGAATGCATTGAAGTTTGCCCTCGCTGAAGTATCGGGTTGAAAATCAAAAATAGGTGCTGGCTGGTCGTCGGGCTTGTATTCTCCCAATACCTGTTGTTTCTTACGCTCATAATCATAACGCAGGCCGCCGATTACTTCCCATTGCCTGTTGAGGGCATAATTTGCTTCGCCATAAAAGGCAATGCCAAAACCTTTGCCTTTAGAAGTATTGATGAGTGCATAATTCTTTTCGGGAGTACCAGTCACCCATGGAGCATCTTCTCCAAAATGCGTGGCCTGTTTTACCGGGTTGTCCAGTACAAACAAGTAAGTGCCTGCGGTCCATTTGAGTGGTGAGGCGGCTGTAGCAGGAGATGTGAACCTGAACTCCTGGGTGAATACTTTTACTTTATTGAAGTCTTTTCCGTAGTCGTTGATAATGGTTATTCCATCAATGGGCGAAAAGTCACCATCGATGGGACTGTTGTAATACCGGTGATTGGACTGCCATGCTGTTTGTGAACTGAAATTAAATGCGTGGCCGGTATGATTGATGGATAACGACGTGTTGAATGTATTATCGATCATTTTTGTTACGGCATTCTGGTTCAGCTGGAATGGTTGTTCCAGTGCTTCTTCCACGCCGTTCACAAGAGGGAAGGTTCCGTTGTTGCGGTTGGCCAGGTGCTTCAGGTTGAAAGTAACCGACCAGCGTGGGTTGGCAATATACTTCAGGTAGTAGTTACCGGAAACGTTATGCTGGCGATCGAAATCTTTATTGTTGAATACATTATTATAAAACCCATGGCGCTTGTCGTACATACCGGATACGCCCAGGTAGAGTTTATTTTTGATCAGGGCTGTGCGGATACCGGCTGCATAGCGTTGTTGTCCGTAGTTACCGATATTGGCTTCTGCAAAGCCAGTAATGTTGTTACCGGGTTGCTTGGTGATGATGTTGATGACACCGCCCATGGCATTACGTCCATACAAAGTGCCTTGTGGGCCACGCAATACTTCGATACGTTCGATATCGGATAGCTGAGCGATGTAGGTATCCAGTCCAAACTGGTTCACACCATCGATGTAAGTAGCTACTGCCGGATCGTAGGAAGTAGTGGTAATGCCACGAATGGAAGTTACATTCCTGTTATCGCCTGGGTCGGCGGAGTAGAGATTGGGAACTATGGCTGTGATCTCGCGTGTATTCCACAAGCGATAATCTATCACTTGCCTTGAGGTGATCGCTGTTACACTCACAGGGATCTTTTGCAATTTTTCTTCTTTCTTCTGTGCTGTTACCACAATGGTTTCGAGGCTGTCGATCGTTTGCGCCATAGCGCCTGAACAGAGTAAGGTACCGACTACAGTGTAAAATATTTTCATATGAATCGCTGATAATAATTGTCAATATTACGGATAAATTACCCAAATGCCCCTATCCGGCTTTCTACGATATTGCTGATTAAACTTATTTCGAAGTAAGGAAAGGTAATAAAATGAAAAAGCAGGCTATTGTTGATAGCCTGCCTTCTCTTATACAGTTCATTTATTTCAACACCAATATTCCATTAGCGAGGAGACGGATCTCCTTCTTGGGTTCGGTGATGGCGTCTATTTCAGCTTGTGGCTTTTTGGCGTCTTCGGCGTAGTGCTTTAATTCATTTACTGAAGTAGTATGGAGCTTGGCTTCTGTATCCAGTACCACCGTTTTGCCGATTACGTCCATAGGAACGAAGAAGCCATAATCTTTCATTTTCACGAAAGCGGTCGTATTGTCGTCAATCTGCACTTTCATCCAGCAGCCTTTTTTGGGGCAAACGTCCAATACCTTGGCAATCACCTTGGTTTGGCCGATGCTGTCTTTCTTAGCCAGGGCAGCAGGCAGTTTGGCAATGTCCATAGCGCCTTTGGCGGTAGTGGGGGCTCCGTATACGTCGCCGGGATTGGCGGGTCCTTTGGGGGGCTGGGCCTGGGCCAGTGATAAGGTTGTGGCGGCTACCACCAGTAATAAAAGCTTTTTCATCTGTTCTTTTTTTAATTTACTTTGACTGACGGAACAGGTATTTAGTTGTCCGGTTCCTCCTTAATGTACTACAAAGGTGCGGAAAACGCGCCAGATTGTGTATCGAAAACGGGAAATAGATTCCTCTGGGCCTGATTTACAGGCCGATATGAACCTACTAACAAATGTGGGAATATTTTACGCCTTTTTTGTTCTTAGGGCTTAATCTTTAGTGGATTATCCCTACCTTTGCAAACTCTTTAAAAGGGATGCTCATGAGTAGCCGCAGGAATTTTGATATCGCATTCGTAGGGTTAAAGCCGGGGATTCATGAGTTTGAGTATACTATCGACGATAAGTTCTTTGTAGATTATCCACAGCAGGACTTCCGCAACTGCAAAGCCCAGGTAAAGCTGACGCTGGACAAGAAGGCCGGTTTTATGTTGCTGAAGTTTGAAGTAGGCGGACAACTGGAAGTGACGTGCGACCGCTGTGGTAATAACCTGCCGCTGCAATTGTGGGAAGATTTCAACATCGTAGTAAAGATGGTGGAAGACCCCGAAGTGATGAATGAGCAGGAAGAAGATCCGGATGTATATTATATATCCAGGGGCGAAAGCCACTTACGTGTATCGGAATGGATATTCGAATTCATCAACCTGAGTATTCCCATGCAGCGGATGTGCAGTGAAGATGAAATGGGAGGCCCGCACTGTAATAAAGAAGTGCTGGCGGTGCTGAAGAAAATGGACGATCAGCACAATGAAGCTCCCAAAAATCCTTTATGGAAAGGATTGGAAAAGTTCAAAGATTTAGGAGACAATTGATTTTTTAGTAGTTTATAAATTTTGAGGTCATGCCAAATCCCAAACGCAGACATTCCCAACAAAGGGGTGCGAAGAGAAGAACTCACTACAAAGCTGAGAAGGTTACATTGAGCAAAGACAGCACTACTGGTGAGATCCACGTGCGTCACCGCGCTCACACAAGCGAGGGTAAATTGTATTATAAAGGTAAAGTGGTAGTAGAAAACTCTCCCATTAAGTAATCCTTTTTAGTACAAATCTTACCTGCCGGATGATAATTGGTTTAGATATGATGGGTGGAGATTTTGCACCGCTGGAAGCGGTGAAAGGTATCCAGCTATATTTGTCGGAAACTGATAGTCCGGCAATATTGTTTCTAACCGGTGACGAAGCACAGCTGAATCCTTTGCTGCAGGAATATAATATTCCTGCAGACCGGGTGAAAGTAGTGCATGCGCCACAGGTTATCGACATGCACGAACACCCCACCAAAGCGCTGAAGGAAAAGCAACAATCTTCTATTGCCATCGGGTTTCACCTGCTGGCATCGGGCAAAACGGAAGCGTTTATCAGCGCAGGTAATACCGGAGCCATGCTGGTAGGCGCCATGTATAGCATCAAAGCTATAGAAGGTGTTCAGCGCCCCACCATTTCTACCATCATCCCCAAAGAGAACGGTAAAACAGGTTTATTGCTCGACGTTGGCTTAAATGCCGACTGCAAGCCCGAACACCTGAACCAGTTTGCCATCCTCGGTTCCCTGTATGCACAGCATATCCTTGGCATCTCCAATCCCCGGGTAGCGCTGCTGAATATTGGTGAAGAAGAAGGCAAGGGCAATATCCTTGCTCAGAATACCTATCCCCTGCTGAAAGCCAATACCCAGATCAATTTTACCGGCAATATCGAAGGCCGGGACGTACTGGAAGATAAAGCCGATGTGATGGTGTGTGAAGGCTTTACCGGTAATGTGATCCTGAAGATGGCTGAATCGATCTACGACATTACTCACCGTAAAGACATCAGGCACGAATATTTCGATCTGTTCAACTTTGAGCTGTACGGCGGCACGCCTGTGCTGGGTGTGGCCAAGCCGGTGATCATTGGTCATGGCATCTCGCATGCAAAAGCGTTTTCCAACATGATCAAGGTAGCGCAAAAGATGATCGAATCCGACCTGATGAGCAAGATGAAGGACAGCTTCACCGCTTGATTCCGGGTTTAGCATTTCGGAATTCGGGTTCTTCAAGTACAATTTCCCTGATCCACCTTTACAACGTTTGCTTTCCATCTACCTTTATACAGTTACGTAGTAACGCAAAACTCCCAATCCGTAACGCGGAACCTCAAACCCGTAACACGAAACAGCTTTCTTCATGAAACTTATCCTCGGGTATTTACGGGAATACATTCGTGGGCTCAATATGAAAGTGCTGACATCGGTAAGCTTACTGATGGCTGTGCTCATTTATATCAATTACTCTACCGGTATTGAACGACACCTGATGGCGATGGATACCTTCGACCGGCTGGCTGGATACTTTTGCTTCTTCCTGTTTGTATATGGCAGCGCCTGGTTGCTACAGTTCCTGCTCGTGAGCAATGTAAGTTATCCTCCCCGTTTCTTTTATGTGCTGCTGATTGCCTGTCCTATGATCTTTGCCATCAAGGTTTCGGCCGATGATATTGCCCGCTGGCTCACGGCTGGCCTGGAGGAGCCCTGGAACAGGTATGGATACCTGACACTCAACTGGCCGCTGAAATGCCTACTGGCCTGGTTGCTGGTGTTGCTGGTATGGCGGCTTGGCAAGTATGAAGGGCCCGTAGCAGGGACGCAGCGGCGGGGTTTTGACGTGAAGCCTTATTTCCTGTTGTTGCTATTCATGGTGCCTCTCCTGGTATTTGCTGCCACGCAGGCAGATTTTCAACATACTTATCCCAAGGTACAGCGGGTTGCTTTTATTGATGATTATGCCACTCCTTCCTGGCCGTGGAAGCTGTTGTATGAGCTTGCTTATGGCATCGACTTTCTCACCATCGAATTCTTCTTTCGCGGTTTCATGATACTGGCCTTTTTGCGGTATGCAGGCAAGGATGCCATCTTACCCATGGCCGCATTTTATTGTGCTATCCATTTTGGGAAGCCGCTGTTTGAATGTATCACTTCTTATTTTGGAGGGGCCATTCTGGGTGTAGTGGTATATCATACCCGGAATATCTGGGGTGGCCTGATCGTACACCTCGGCATTGCGTGGCTGATGGAACTGCTTGGAGGTTTAGCCCAGTCCGGAAGTCAGTAAAGACCGAAAGTCCGAAAATAGCTCCAGGAAAACTACTTGCGGACTTTCAGACTTTATAAATAACTACAAACCTGTAAGCCGGATTCTGTTTACCCGTCGTTAGACAGATACGGTTATCATTTATCTGGGCCTGGCATTACTGACAGGCTCTTGCTGCCTACCCACCCAACGGTCATCTTGCGATAATCGGACGAGCAGCCCTCCGCCGTTGGTATACATGGCATTTCAGCATGTAAGGTTTACCCCTGCCATACATTACTGTACAGCACCGTAGGCTCTTACCCTACGTTTTCACCTTTGCCACTATGGTTCGTGATACACGAATCATGGCGGTAGTTATTTTCTGTGGCACTGTCTGTTCCCGTTTTACCAGGACCCGGCTCTTCACCGGTACATTGCTCTATGCTGTCCGGACTTTCCTCCTCCCAATCAAGACCAGGAAGCGATAACCCGGTTTGTAGTTACTGCAAAAATACTATTTTGAAGGCAGCAGTATGCTTTTTTACGCTTCATTACTGTAGCACCGCCATAAACACATTAAAAATATAAAAATACGACTATAGCTACAGAGAACCTACAGAGAATATACAGAGGAACTATAGAGTACATACAGAGGGGTATATTGGAGCCTTATTGCAGTATAATAGCACTAATATCCATACCAACCCCTCAACGTATATACTGCGACTGCTCTGCATCCTGTACTACTCGCAAGTACGGTCCCTGAGCATATCGATAGAGGCCCCAGTACATGTTCAGGCAACTCCCTTACCAGTAAACTACCACTCCCGTAGCCTTTAGCACCCTTTCAATACCGCTTAGTACTGGAAATAGATCTCGGTGGCGCCATAGCCGTAGGCCGGGTGGTATTTGTTGAAGAAGCTCTTTACTCCTTTCTTGTATTTCAGGATTTCGTGGATCTCGTCGCGCAACTTGCCGCTGCCTACGCCATGGATGGCGATGAAGGCGGGTTTATGGTGCAGTATCGCAAGGTCGAGGTACTTCTCGAAGGTACGGAGCTGCAGGTCGAGCTTTTCCAGGTTGTCCAACGCATCCGGATCGGGTGTGAGCTTTTCGATGTGAAGGTCTATTTCATTTTTGGCAGGCTCCAGGTTCTGACGTGCCTGTGAAGCATCATACACTTTAAATCCTTTGTTGCCCAAAATGCTTACATCGATGGTCGGCTCTTCCACCCGTGGTGGGTAAGTGTCGAATAGCTTATAAGAAAAGGTAGCTTCTCCTTTTCGTTTCAGCTCTTCTATTCGTGTAAAGACCTGCTTAGGCTTCAGCTTCAGGGATGCCTCGTAATATTCTGCCTTGTTCTTATCGGGTGTCATCAGTGAGAACTCAAAAGAGAATGTGGGGCTGTCGTTGAGGTTTTCGAATGGCACATCATGCAGGTAGAAGTCTTCGAAGGGATGTATCTGATTGGGCAGTTCAAAGGATGTCTCACCCTGGTAGTTGAGCTTATAAATGAACTTGTACCCCGTATGTGTTCTGTTGATAAGGCGTACTTTCAATTCTTCCACCACATCATCGCCAAACTCATCAGGTACCATCACCGGTATAAAGGTGAGCCATACGCCATCTACTACTTTGTCCTTGACGATCTTTTTCTCGCGTGGGAGATCGTCGATGTATTTCTTTTTGGGCTTGTTATCCGGAACAATCTTCTTCTGTGTAAACTGTTTGAAATAGGGGAAATCCAACTGATCTGTGTAGGCCGGGAATTTCACGCCGCGCACATCGACCATTACCATCTTGTCGTTGATTATATCCACTACTTCCCCGTCGTCATTCGAGTGGAGCACCACCACCTTATCGCCTATCTGAAATTTCATGGTGCAAAATTATTATAATTCGCTGAAATGGGAATGAATAGGGCGTAGCCAGAGGCGAGCGAGTGGGAGTTTAGATATACGCTTGCAGTTCTTTTTCCATATTTGCGCGGGCCCGGGCCTCGTATTGTTCACGGAAGACGGCTGTGTGGAAGATGTGGGTGGTTTGCAGGGTTTGCTGCAAAAAAGCCTTTCTGCCGGGCTTATAAAGCCTGTCGGGGTATATGCGGTATTCCCGGCGAACCTGGCCGGTATACGTACTGTAGGCCTCCCAGGGTGCTGCCAGGATGGCCATATCGAAATCGAGGAACAAGGTCAGGTCGGTTTTGCCGGGCGCGGTTTCGGGCACCTGATGGGTCTTGGTGGCCTCAATAAACAGGCCGACGGCTTCCACCCTGCTCGCAGGTACCCCTAACTCCGTCAGGCGCTTTACCGCACGTACCGCGCTTCGCTGTTCGTTGTCTTTACGGAGGACATTGTATATGATGTCGTGGTAAAAGATAGAAAATTGAACCCCGTCTTTGTCGTGCAGGTATTGCTCATACTGCTCCGCCAGGCCAATCAGCTCACGAATGTGCTGCAGGTTGTGGTAGTGCCGGCCGGAACCCGTGTACTTCCGGTAAAGTTCTTTGTACAATGTTTCCGTCAACTCAGCATTGCTGGTATACTTGCTACACAAGGTGAACCATATCTGCTTCAGATCAGGAAGCATGTTTTAGCGCTGAGCTAATTTGCTTTTGCGGTAACCGTAGGCAAAGTAGATCACCAGACCGATGACCATCCAGATGGAGAATACTATCCAGTTCTTTACCCCAATCTCTGTCATAAGGTAAAAGCAGCTTAACATGCCCATTACGGGTATAAACGAAAGCTTAAAGATAAAGCTCCTAATGGCTAATACAACCGCCACGACCAGAAACAGATAGAAGGGTATGTAATGTTTCCAGTACTCGAATCCTTTAGAAAAATCGAACCGGTCGGCAATGGCCTGCCAAAAGATTGCAAAGATGGCAATGACCAGCACAGGCACGATCCATTGTCCATTGATATAAGGCAGTTTAAAGCGTTTATTGGTAGCCAAATCGTCTTTCGGAAGTGTCAATACGCCTCCGCACACTAAAATAAAAGCAAAAAGAGTACCGATACTGGTAAGATCGGTTACAATAGTAAGGTTCAGGAATAAAGCAGGTATACCTACCAGAAAACCTGTCAAAATAGTAGCGAAGGAGGGCGTTTTAAATTTTGGATGAATCTTGCTAAAGCGCTTAGGAAGGAGGCCATCTCGACTCATGCTCATCCAGATACGCGGTTGTCCCATCTGAAATACGAGTAATACACTGGCTGTAGCAATGACTGCACTCACGGAAATTACGTAGCTTACTTTGGGCAGCCCTATTTTCATGAAAACTGCTGCAAGGGGATCATCAACATTTAATTCCGTATAGGAAACCATGCCTGTCAGCACCAAGGCAATGAGTATGTATAGACCGGTACAGATAAGCAGAGAATAGATCATGCCTTTGGGCAGGTCCTGTTGCGGATTGCGGCATTCTTCTGCTGTGGTTGATACCGCATCAAATCCAATATATGCAAAGAAAACAGCCGATACGCCTTTCAATACACCATCAAATCCATTTGGAAAGAAAGGATTCCAGTTTGACGGTTGCACATAAAAGAATCCGGCCACTATTACAAAGATGATCACTGCTATTTTCAAAACGACCATGTAATTGGTTGTACGCTTACTTTCCTGAATGCCCATATACACAATCCAGGTTATCAATACCACAATGAGAAAGGCAGGCAGGTTCATGATAATTGGAATGTTCCCTATATGAGGCGCTGCTGCCAACACTTCAGGTGAAGCACTGTCGTAGTTATTGACGAGCCAGGTGGGCAAATGCACTCCGATGCCTGTAAGCAGGTTATTGAAATAGCCGCTCCAGCTAATAGCTACTGCAATGTTGCCAATAGCATATTCCAAGATGAGTGACCAGCCTATGATCCAAGCCACCATTTCGCCAAAGGAAACGTAGGCATAAGTATAGGCACTGCCAGATACCGGAATGCGGCTTGCAAACTCTGCATAGCACAGCGCAGAAAATCCGCAGGTAATGGCAGTGATCACAAACAAGGCGATAACTCCAGGTCCACCATCAAATGAAGCTTTTCCTATGGTAGAGAAAATACCAGCACCTATAACAGCCGCGATGCCCATGGCTGTAAGGTCTTTTACCCGTAATGTTCTTTTGAGGCCAGTACTATGCCCATCGCCCACTCCCTCATTATAATCTTTCGTTAGCGCTTCAAGTGATTTTTTCCGGAACAACGAGTTTGCCATGCTGGTGTTGGGTTTAAGGGGTGGAAATTAGGGAAAAAATGGCAAAGGTGGGGTTGACAGGTTGAAAAGTTGAGGGGTTGAAAAGGTAAAAGGGATCAATACTCGCGCTGAACGAGGAAGTGGGCCAGCTGTATCAAGGGGTCTTTGCGACCGGATATAATGGTGATATTGTCCAGATGCTGAAAAGCGCTGGTAATGTATTTTTCTTTGAGGTCGAAAGCCCATTTGTCTACTCCCCCATCGCGGAAGATCTGGAGCACGCGGTCTACTTTATCTGCAGGATTTTCCTGCATCAGTCGCTTAAGCTCTTTTATCTGTACGGGTGTGCATGATTCGAGGGCTTTGATAACAAGGAAGGTCTTTTTATTGGACATGATATCGCCCCCTACCTGCTTGCCGAACTTGGCAGGATCGCCAAATGCGTCGAGATAGTCGTCCTGTACCTGGAAGGCGATGCCCAGTTCGCGTCCAAACGCGTACAGATCGTCCTGATTGCCCCTGGAAGCGCCACCGAGGATAGCACCCAGTTGCAAGCTGGCGGCCAGTAAAACGGAGGTTTTGAGCTCTATCATGCGGATGTATTCATCGAGGTGTACTACTTCCTGTTTTTCAAAGTCCATATCCAACTGCTGGCCTTCGCATACTTCTTTAGCCGTTTTATTGAACAGGCTCACTATTTTCCGCTGGTGCTCCGACTTTACTTTGTTGAGGTGATCATAGGCTACCACCAGCATCACATCGCCTGCCAGCAGGGCAGTTGATTCACCGTATTTCTCATGGACTGTAGGCATATTCCTCCGCAGGGGGGCCTTGTCCATAATGTCGTCGTGTATGAGCGTAAAGTTGTGGAAGAGCTCGATGGCAGTGGCCACATGCCATGCATCGGGCACAATCTCATCAAACAGTTCATTGCCCATCAGGCAAAGGATCGGCCGCACTCTTTTTCCACCGAGACTCAGGAAGTACTCGTTGGGGTCGTATAAGGATGCGGGCTGTTCCGGGAAATGCCTGCTGCTGAACTTTTGTGTGAACTCTTTGGATAGTGCTTCAAATGACTGCATGGTGGTGAGGTATGGGTTGCAAGATAGGCTGAAAATTGGTTATATTCATATCCAAACCCCTCGCATGAAAGCAACCCTTGCACTTACCTTGATACTTCTTTCCTTTTCCGGTTTCAGTCAGTTATCGGATAGTGAAGTGATGGACCTGAAAACAGGCCGAAGGAAGGATGACACCAGTTATGTTTACTGGCTGCCTTATGCGGAGAAGAAAAGCTTTCTGTTGATACAGGCTTCCAACAGCAAGATGAGTCACCGGCAGGAGTTGTCGCTCGATTTCAAGATGAAGAAAGGAAGTAAAATCTGTGCTGTACGTGATGGCGTGGTCACTCAGGCAAGGGGCGACAGTGATAAGGGTGGACTGAAAGAAGAAAATCTTGCCGATGGCAATTATATCATCATCCGCCATTCCGATGGCAGTGTTGCCAAGTACTGGCACCTCGAAAAGGATGGTGTTTTCGTCAAAGTGGGCGACTCTGTCCAAAAGGGGCAGCATATCGGCGCCTCGGGCAATACTGGTTATACTGCTTTTCCTCACTTACACTTTCAAATCAATGATGCTACCGGCCGGCAGATCTTAACCCGGTTCTATACGAGAAAAGGTATCAGGTACCTGCGGCCTGGCAACTGGTATAAGTGTGTACATGACTAATGATGCGCGCAGGTTTTGCCAGACGCTAATAAATCAATAATTTACGTGGCAACAACCGACATTATGCCCCGTAAATTATTGCTATTTGCCCTTGCTGTGTTTGCATTTGTTCATGTACAAAGCCAGGATCTCCATACAGAAATAAAGAAGTCTGTATCAGCTTTTGTGGATGGTCTTTCAACGCTTCAAAAGAAAAGGGCGCTGGTCGATTTCAGGGACACCATGCGTACGGAGTGGAATAACCTGCCGGTAGGCCTACGCCCACGCGTTGGCATCAATATCGGGAGCCTGTCTGATAATCAGCGGAAACTGTTGCACCGCATTCTTTCTGCTTCGCTAAGTTCTCAGGGGTATCTGAAAGCTACCGGCATTATGCATATGGACAACCTGCTGAATGCTTATTATGATACTTTACTTAACCGTAAAGAGATCAATGACGGGCTTCACAAGCAACTGCGGGCTTTGCAATGGAGCCACCAGCAGTTTTACCTCGCCGTATTCAGTAATCCTTCTACTGATAGCATTTGGGGCTTTAAGCTGGAAGGACATCATCTTTCACTAAACTTTACTTTCAACCGCCAGCAGCTTGCCGTAACGCCTATGTTTGTAGGCAGCGACCCTGCCGAATATGGCATTACCGAATATGCAGGCTGGCGTATCCTTGGGCAGGAAGAGGATCTGGGCGTTAAGCTCATCAATGCTCTTTCGCCGGCGCTTCAAAAGAAGGCTACGATGAGCGGCAATGTACCGGGCGATATTATCACTGCTGCCGAAAGCGGCAAACGGCTGATCGACTACTGGGGTGTAAAGGGTGACGCGCTTACTAAAGATCAACAGGAGTTGTTGAAACGGATCATTCGTGAATTTGTCTTTAACCTCGAATACGAAAAGGCTACTGCAGAATATGACAAGATCATCAAGGCCGGTATCGGCAATATTTACTTTGGATGGATCGGTCCTTATGAAGAACACAAGGCTCATTACTTCGTGATCAATGGTCCTACTTTTCTCATTGAATTTGATAACAGTGGTTTCAACAACGCTGGCAATCACATTCATGCCATCTGGCGCGAGAAAGGCAATGAATTTGGCGGTGATGTTTTAAAGAAACATTACCAGGCCTCGCATTAATATAGCCCTAAAAACAATACAATCCCTAAACATGAATGCAAGATCACTCATTACATTTGTACTATTAATTACAGGCATCCATTGTACTGCACAGTATTCCGAATCTTCTGATGATGTCAGGGACATCACCAGGGCCAACCTGATAAGTCCCGGTCTGGGTTATGAAAAGCGGGTAGGCAAATATCAAACGTTGTATCTGCAAGGCTTCCTGAGTTTATCCGGCGGTGTCGGCTATTCAAGCTCGCAAGGTTTTCTGTCTCACTTTTACATTGATCCTACGCTGTCGCTGGAATACCGGTATTTCTACAATTTCCGGAGCAGGCAGGAACGTGGTAAAAGGGTGGATATGAATAGTGCGAATTACCTGTCGCCTTTTTTCCGGACAGTCTTCGCCAAACGGGATTATGTGGATGAAATGGGAAATATCGATAGCAAGCGGAAGAATATTAATGCCGTAGGTGTCACATGGGGGCTTCAGCGCAATTTCAATAGCCGTCTCTGTGTTGATGTAAATATTGGCGCAGGCTATATATTTGGAGGTGACAATTATGTCAATGATGGCGAGCTGTTCACTCAAAGGGATGGTCAATTCTTTGTTCCTACCCGCATTACGCTTGGTTTTTGGCTCAATAAGAGAAAATAAAAAAAGGGACGCTTTCGCGTCCCTGCTATGTTTAGTTTACTGTGTGTTGCCTTTGAATCGCAAGCAGATTTCTCACTCCGCTATCGCTCCGTTCGAAATGACAAAAGAGGGAGGATGCGTTCGAAATGAGAGCGTGCGTTATTTTTTCTTGCTCTTACCTCCGGGTCGCCCTCCTTTCCCTTTGGCTGATTTTTTAGGTATTGGGTAAGCAGGTCTTTGCAGGTTGGCTTCTACCTTGTCATCGCCTGTAGTGGCGGTGATCACCCATTCATAATCCAGCTGGCGCTTGCTAAGGTTAGCAGCAATTACTTTGATGCGTACTTTATCGCCCATCCTGAATTTACGACCGCTGCGCATGCCTGCGAGGCTGTAATCGCCTTCTACCAGGCGGAAGTCATCGTATTCCAACAGGCTGTTGATGCTTACCAATCCTTCGCATTTGTGCTCAATGGTCTCTACCCAGAACCCAAAGGCAGCCACGCCGCTGATGACGCCTTCAAACTCATCGCCCAGGAAGTTCTGCATATACTCCACCTGTTTGTATTTGTTGCCTGCCCGTTCGGATTCCATGGCACTGCGCTCTTTGTCGCTGCAGTGTTTGCATTTCTGCTCCATTTTCTTATCGGGTTCTATCTTCTCGTTCAGGATATCGAATAGAACACGATGTACCAACACATCCGGATAACGGCGAATAGGTGAGGTAAAGTGACAGTAGTATTTAAAGCCCAACCCATAGTGCCCTATGTTTTCGGATGTGTAGATGGCTTTGGCCATGGTACGGATACCCAGTTGTTCCAGTACATGCTGCTCGGGCTTGCCCTGTACATCTTTCAGCATCTGGTTGAATGAGCGTGCTATTCCTTCCGGTGATTTGGTATCGAATTCGTGTCCGTATTTACGGGCAAATGCCGCAAAGGGTTCCAGCTTCATCTCATCCGGCGTATCGTGCACGCGGTACGGGAAGGGAATGTCTTTTTTATTGAACTTGATCTTCGACACACTTTCTGCCACGGTTCGGTTGGCCAGCAACATGAATTCTTCTATCAACTGATGGGCTTCTTTGCTTTCCTTGATCATGATGCCGATGGGCTTACCTTTTTCATCCAGCTTGAAGCGTACTTCCTGTGATGAAAAGTTGATAGCGCCTTTCTTGAACCGCTGTTTGCGGAATTTCTGCGCAAGCTCGTTCAGGATCAAGACTTCGTCTTTGTACAATCCTTCCTGCTGCTCGATGATCTCCTGCACCTGCTCATAAGTGAAGCGGTGATCGGAATGGATCACTGTTTTACCCAGCCAGTGTTGTTTCACCTCTCCTTTCGGCGTGATCTGGAAGATGGCCGAGAAGGTGAGTTTATCTTCTTTGGGACGCAGGGAGCATAGCTCATTGGATATTCTTTCGGGCAGCATTGGCAGCACCCTGTCTGGCAGGTATACCGATGTAGCTCTGTTGTAGGCTTCTTTGTCCAGTGCCGTATCGGGCTCTACGTAATGGCCTACGTCAGCAATGTGTACGCCTATTTCATAGTTACCATTTTTCAGTACCCGGAAGGAAATGGCATCGTCGAAGTCTTTCGCATCTACCGGATCGATGGTGAAGGTCAGGATTTCACGTACATCTTTTCGGTTATTGATCTCTGCCTGCGGTATGGTATCGGGTATGCGTTCGCTTTCTTCTATTACTTCTTCCGGGAAGAACAGGGGGAACCCATTCTGCATGAGGATCTCCTTCATCGCCATATCGTTGGCATCGCCCTTTTCCATTACCTGTACGACTTCGCCTACCGGCTTTTTATTGGGCTGCCACTCTACGATGCGCACTATTACCTGGTCGTTGTCTTTTGCTTCTTTAAGGTTGTTGAGTGGCACAAAGATGTCGGGCATAGGCTTGTCGACATCGGCAATAAAGAAGGCAAAGGTCTTCCCTATTTCTATTTTGCCCAGGAACTCGGTTTGCTTGCGCTGTACCACTTCCACTACTTTGCCCTGCTGGCGGCCGCTTTGTCTGCCACCACTGTTGACCACTCTTACGCGCACGGTATCGCCATGTAGGGCAGTATTAAAATCGCCGGGACGCACCAGTATATCATTGTCAGCGTTGGGTATCACTACATACCCTACTCCGGATCGCGTAATGTCCAGTACTCCTTTGAGCGTATCCTGGTCATTGAACGATTTTTTCTTCTTACTCTTGTTCTTATTCTTCTTTGATTGTTTCTTACTCATCCGTAAGTGTTTAAGACCTGTATGTAAATTCTTTAATGAATTTAGTGATTAAATCACCAAATACCTGCTGTTCGTTGAAGAGGAACTGCACTTCGATCGGAATTACATAGACAGGCAATTCTTTTAATTGTTGTTCAAATTTCACCAGCCGTACTGCATCTTTTTCGGTGGTGAGCATGATCTTGTTGGGCGCCTGGATGGCATCGAGGCGTTTGATCATGTCTTTCAGATCATCAATGGAGAAGATGTGATGATCGCTGTAGGGGATCTCATAGTAGGTTTTGGTTACCTCCTGCAGGTACCTTTTAAGGGGGACAGGGTTGGCGATGCCGCTTACCAGCAATACTTCCATGGAATCGTTGAGGAGCTGTTCGTTCCTGTGGAGGATATGGTAAGGGATGCCATAGCGTATGGTGGAAAAGAATACCCGCTGGTGCGGCAGTGGGTTCAGTTCTTCCAGGATGGCCTTTCTTTCTTCTTCGGAAAGATTGGGCCTGCATTTGGTGACTACCAGTATATCGGCACGCTTGTAACTATTCTTTTCATCGCGCAGGTCGCCGGTGGGCAGAAACCAGTCGCGGGTGAAGAGGTTGCTATAATCTGTGAGCACGATGTTAAGGCCTGCCTTCACGGTACGATGCTGGAAAGCATCATCCAACACGATCACTTTTGTATCGGGTTTATCGTGCAGCAACTGGGGTATGGCCACTACTCTTTCTTCACCTACTGCAATGGTTACATCCGGAAATTTGAGGTGAAACTGCATGGGTTCATCGCCTATTTCCAGGGCAGTGGTGCGCGGCCCGGCAAGGGCATACCCCCGGGTCTTGCGTTTGTATCCTCTGCTTAGTACTGCCACTTCCATATTGCTGTGCAGGTGCTTCAGCAAAAACTCTACCATGGGTGATTTCCCGGTGCCTCCAGCCGACAGGTTGCCCACGCAAATGACCGGCAGGTTGAAGGAGGAGGATTTAAGGATGTTCTTATCAAAAAGTCTGTTGCGCAACCATATTACAGCGCCATAAACAAGTGAGACAGGAAACAGCAGGATCCGTATTGGCCGTAGCAAGGGTGCATTAAAATTCATAAATACGATACGGTGTAATACAAAAATTTAAAGGTACATCATATTGGTTGATGTCTTCGATGCTCCGTACGGCTTCGAAGAAGGAGAATCCAACGCGTATTATATCGTGGCGGCAACGGGCCATATAACGATCGTAGTATCCTTTGCCGTAGCCTACCCGGTAGCCTTTTTCATCAAAGGCCACGAGGGGCACAAAGATCACATCAAGCAGTTCCGGAGCTATGGTATCGCCGCTGATAGGCTCCAGTACGTTGTAGCGGTTCTTGGTAAACAGGCCTCCTCGCTGGACCAGTGTGGCTTCCATTTCGGAGGAATGCTCCTCAATGCGGGGCCAGGCTGTTTGCAGGGAAGGGTTTTGTTGCTTGAGCATGTCTTCACACACGGAGACATCAAATTCGCGTCTTGCCAGCAGGGGTGAATAGGACATCAGGTATTTGACCGGGGGGAAGGTTAGCTTTCTAAAGTTAAACGCCATGAGGGCCGTTTGTTGTTGCAGGTCTTCTTCGGGAATGTCCATCCTGCGTTGCAGATAGTCTTTTCTAACGGTTTTTTTTATCATAGAAATCCTTTCAGTTGCTTTTGTAGTGCAGCCGTCTGAGCCTCGATAAATTTCCCGTTTTCTGTTTTCATATATGGTACAGATGCTATTAGGGGGTAGTTGCTCCAGCGTACAATCTCTTCTTCATAGTGAAGGTACTGATCATTGAATATCCACCCTATCACCGGCAAACCCAACTCCCTGCACACGCGGGCGGTCAATAATGAGTGATTGATACTCCCCAGGTAATTGCGACTGACCAATATCACTTTCGCACCCAGGGCTTTTATCAGGTCTGCCACAAATTCAGTTCCGTTTAACGGAACGAGTAATCCACCAGCCCCTTCGATGATCAAATTACGACTAATTGGCGGAACCTGTTCACAAATTTTTTGAATGGATATGTCGATGCCTTCTTCGCGGGCTGCTATGTGTGGTGACGCAGGCATTTTAAGTTTGTATACTTCAGGATGTATTACAGAAGCCGTCCCCTTAAGCGCATCCTGTACATATTCACTATCGGTACCGTCTTCGTATCCTGCCTGGATGGGCTTCCAGTAATCTGCTTCCAGCGCTTTGGCAAGCAAGGCGGAGATGAATGTTTTGCCGATACCGGTTCCTATTCCTGTGATGAAAATCTTATTCATTGCTGCGAGCTTTGAGCCGCGAGCAGCGAGCAAATACACTTCAGCTTCGTCCCTTAGGCTCGAAGCTCATAGCTCGTAGCTCGTAGCTGGTTTTACTTATTTACAAAAATGCTGAAAATTGTAGTTCCGTAGTTGCGGGCGGTAACGAAGAGTGGGTAGTTTTCGTAATTGTTGCGGGGAGTATGCTCCAACACAAACCAGCCGTTGGGTTTTAATAATTGTTTTTCTGCGATCTTTTTAGGCAGGTCATCGATCGTAGTCAATGCATAGGGAGGTCCGGCAAAGATGAAGTCGAACTTTTCCGTGCATTGTTCCAGGAATTTGAACACCTCCATTTTGATCACTTTGAAGTTGTCGAGCTTCAGGTCTTGTGATGTCTTTTTAATAAACTCGTACATGACTGTATCTTTCTCCACGATGGTGAGGTCTTCTGCACCGCGGGATGCCAGCTCATAGCTAATGCTGCCAGTGCCGCCAAAAATGTCCAGTGTTTTAAGGGAAGCTATCTCGAGGTTGTTCTGTATAATGTTGAAGAGCCCTTCTTTAGCAACATCCGTAGTAGGCCGGGTATGCGGCATTTTAGCCGGCGGGTTGATACGCCGTCCTCCTAATTCTCCACCGATTATACGCATAGGGCCATGTTCAGCAAGGGTGAAAAATAATGCGCCGGGTATGCCTCAAATGCTTCATGCAGGCGTGAGCTGGCGGTTGGCGCTTCCCACTCCATGCGGAGGAAATATTTGAAGAGTTCCTGGTATAGCTTGGACTGCTCATCGAGCAAGCCGGATATTTTGAGTATCACCTTTTCATTATCGAGACTAAACCGGTCACACAATGCCAACAGCTGATACGATACATCGTCGGGGGTGTCGTAATTATAGGTTTGTATTAATTGAAGGGCGTTGTTTTTGAATACAGCCACCACGATCCTGTCGGAGGCTACCACTACTTTAATCACTCCATCGCCGGATGTTCCTTTTTCTATGCCGGAAAGCATAATGGTATAGTAATGCCAGTATTTGCCTGCAGCAAATTTTTGCTGCATAAGGGCATGGGCCTCACGGGGTATGCGGTAGATATTGTATACGTTCCAGCCGGGTACTTTTTCACTGAGCAGCAATCCCTTGTGGGCATTGCCAAAGATCAGCTCTGTAACCGGCTTATTCAGTTCGATATGAAAGAGTTTCTCGGGCAACAGGTTGCTGTCGGTATAATGATAGATGACGAATGCTTCGCGGTAATGAAGCTGCAACAGCTCGTCACCGGCCAATATTTCCTGTAAAGCCTCCATTACCGGTTTGCCGGGCATGAAATCGAGGTTATACTGGCGCAGCCCCATGAATCGTTGCTGCTGCTTGTTGTATAACACATAACTAAATACCTTTTCACCCACTTCCATGAGTAACAGGCTATTCTGTATGTCTTCCTGCCGGTTTGTTTCCGGTATGATATCGAATGTGGCTTTGAGCATATTATTTGGAGGTGCAATAATACACGAATTGTGCCATACGTACGCTATTTTTGCAGGTTCCAAAATGCACATGAGCATCAGGGGGGAGCTAAGCAAGTTATGGCCACTGTTTTATCGGATGATCTACGGGTAGAAGTTTCCAACCGTCAAATATTGAAGATCGCACTGCCGATCAGTTTTGCTTTACTGGTACCTCAGATCAATTTTATTACGAATAATATTTTCCTGGGCGGGCTGGGTGAACAGGAATTGGGCACCGCTGGCCTGACGGGTGTATATTATCTCATTTTTGCTGCTATTGGCGCAGGTTTGAACAATGGTTTGCAAGCATTGATCTCCCGCCGTGCCGGGGAAAACCGCGTAGAAGAGATTGGTAAACTGTTCTCGCAAGGTGTACGGATCGCGCTCACCATTGCCGTAATTGGTATTGCCATTACTTACCTGCTGGCTCCTGCCATTTTAAAGTTTTCGCTGCATGATGAAAACGTCCTGAAGCAATCCATGAGCTTCCTGTATATCCGCATCTGGGGATTGCCTTTCTTATTTATTTACCAGATGCGCAACGCGCTGCTGGTGGGCACCAACCAAAGCAAATATCTTGTGATCGGCACGATAGCGGAGACAGTCGCTAATATTTTCTTTGATTACACGCTTATCTATGGTAAGCTGGGGTTTCCTCATTTGGGTTTCAACGGCGCCGCTATTGCTTCGGTGATAGCTGAAGCCACCGGTATGTTTGTAGTCTTTGCCGTGATACACCGTAAAGGGATCAGTAAACGTTTTTCATTGTACAAGCACTTTAGGTATAATAAAGATATTTCCAGGCTCATCCTGATACAGTCTTCTCCGCTTATTTTTCAGCATGCCATCAGCATCATCAGCTGGATATTCTTTTATATCCTGATCGAACGCCATGGTTATTCTGCCGGGCATAGCAACCGCGACCTGGCTATTTCCAATGCCATGCGCAATCTGTTTGGCTTCTTCGGGGTATTTACCTGGGCTTTTGCTGCTACTACCAATACAATGGTGAGCAATATCATTGGCCAGGGGAGAAAATATCTCGTGATCACGCTGGTAAAAAAGATCGTACGTCTTAGCTTCAGCATTGCTGTTGTTGTTGCGATCCTGCTAAACATTTTCCCACAGGTACTGCTATCTGTTTATGGACAGGACCCAGGTTTTATAACTGATGCAATCCCTGTTGTACGGGTGGTATCGTGTGCACTGGTACTGATGTCCTTTTCT
>JAGIBF010000025.1 GCA_017744515.1 Niastella sp. | reverse complement strand
CAACCGCTTCCATGAAGCTGCCTTCATGGGTGTGGCCAACCAGGTAACAGGCCGCATCAATGAGAAATACAACAACGTAGAGTATTACTTCAAGCTCAAGAAGGCCAACGAAGCGCTGGTGATGGAAAATGAACAGTTGCGCAACCAGCTACGCCAGAACTACGACGCACCCGATAGCACCCAGCGTGTGATCACCGATTCCGCCAACTACGATAGCCTGGCAAAGTATCGCAAGTACCTGTACCGCACAGCCAAGGTGGTCAATAACTCCACCAACTTCCAGAACAACTATTTCACTATTCACCGCGGAGAAGCCCAGGGTATCAAAAAAGATATGGGTGTCATCAGCCCCACTGGTATTGCCGGCGCCGTCATCTACACCAGCAAGGACTTTGCCATCGTGATGAGCATGCTCAATAACCAAAGCCGTCAAAGCGCCCGGTTGAAAAAGAGCGTTGAGACAGGCCAGGTGTTGTGGGATGGAAAAGACCCCAGGTACTTTACCATGATCAACCTGCCTAAGAGCATAGTGGTCAATAAAGGAGATACGATCGTTACCAGCCAGTATTCCAGCCGCTTTCCACAAGGCATCATGATAGGAACCGTGGCCGAGATCATGGACGACAAGAGCAGTAACTTCTATACGCTTAAACTGAAAACAGCTACCGACTTCTATAACCTGGAGCATGTAACTGTAATAGAGAACCTGCAGAAGGAAGAACAAAAAAAGCTGGAGGAGGCTATTAAAACCAATGAGTGATCTCGTTAAAAATATTATCCGGTTCGCCATATTCATCTTTATACAGGTGTATGTGTTATTCGAGATACCACCATTACATCGCTTTATAGTACCCTACATCTATTTCCTGTACATTCTGTGGCTGCCATTCCGTATTTCCCGTGGCACCCTCACCCTGGTAGGGTTTCTGTTTGGACTTACCCTGGACTTTTTTACCAACCACCCTGGTTTGCATGCTGCCCCCTGCGTTTTAATAGCTTATTTACGCCCTTTCCTCATCAACATTCTTATCCCACAGGAAGGCGCTGAGCAAAACTATAAATCGCCTTCCATCACCAGTATGGGATTGGCGCCCTACGCTACTTACATCCTTATCTTAACGTTGCTCCACAATACTTACCTGGTATTCCTCGAATGGCTCAATTTCGGCTCATTCTGGTTTTTCCTGGGCAAAGTGCTTGCAACAACCGGCATTAGTTTATTGTTAATATTGATCACCGAATTGCTCTTTTACCGTAAAGAAAAATTCAGGACCAATACTGCTTAGGGAAACAACAATTAATACAAATACTCACACTTAATTTGTACATTGATCTAAGAATCTTGTACACAGTCCTATGGCTCTATTTAACCAATCGCGCAGTAATATTATCCGGCTCATCTTCCTGGGAATATTCTTCATTATATTGGTACAGCTGTTAAACCTGCAGGTGATCTCCGGCAAATACGAACAACTTGCCATGGACAATGCCGTGTTTCCCAAAGTACGTTATCCCGACCGCGGTATCATCTTCGATCGTAAGAACAGAGCCATCCTCAACAACACCATCATGTATGATCTGGTGGTGACACCCAACGAATCAAAACATACCGATACTTTCAGTCTTTGCGATATACTTGGCATCGATACGACAGAATACCGGAAGCGCATGCTGGAAGCACGCTTCAAGAATGGCCCTTACCGCCCTTCTATCTTTGAGGATCTGCTGACACCCGAACTACATGCCCGTCTCGATGAGAATATCTGGAAATTCCCCGGCTTTGCGCTGGTAGAACGTCCTGTACGCGTATATCCTTTCAATGCAGCAGCACACATCTTAGGATATATCGGAGAAGCAGACTCTTCCATCATTAAACGCTCACGTGGCTTTTACAGGATGGGTGACTACGTAGGCCGCAGCGGATTGGAGTCCTATTACGAGTCGGTGCTCATGGGCCAGCGTGGGGTGCAATACATGATCAAGGACAACCGCAACCGCCTCGTGGGCAGCTACGAGAACGGCCGGCGCGATACTGCTGCCATTGCAGGACGCAACCTGCGCACCTATATCGACATGGACCTGCAGCAGCTGGCCGAGAAACTCATCAACAACAAAGTAGGCGCTATCGTAGCCCTCGATCCTAAAACAGGAGGTATCCTGGCTATGGCTTCCGGTCCCAACTACGATCCCAACAGCCTTACTGGTCCCAATAAGCAAAAGAATTATGGCCAGCTTACACTTGATGTAGCAGGTCCGCTCCTCAACAGGGCTATACAAGGCAACTATGAACCAGGATCTACCTTCAAGCCGTTGGGTGCACTGGTAGCGCTGGATGAGGGTGTAATCACTCCTTCTTATGGATATCCTTGCGGAGGCAGGTATTTTGGTTGTGGACACGGCAAGCCTGCCTGTACCCACAGCAATCCGGGCCACGCTGCCAACCTCACTCTGGCTATTGCCAACTCTTGTAACTCCTACTTTGTGCAGGTATACCGCAATGCAGTGGACAATCCTGAATTCAGGGGCGTGAAGAAAGGATATGAAAAGTGGAGAGAGTACCTCAATGCATTCGGTCTCGGTCAACGTACCGGTGTAGACCTTACCAGTGAAGCACCCGGCCTCATTCCGGATACCAGCCGTTACAATACTATTTATCGCGGCTCCTGGAACTCCTGCACCAACCTTACGCTGGGCATTGGACAGGACATGATGAATGCTACCCCCCTGCAGTTGGCCAACGCGATGTGTATCGTTGCCAATAAAGGTTTTTATTATACGCCCCACTTTGTACAACAGATAGACGGGCAATCAGCCTCCGATACCTTGCTGAACAAGTTCAAGCAAAAACACGAAGTGCTGACCCGGATATCCGACGACGCTTATGAAGCTGTGCACAGGGGCATGCAACAGGTGATCGATGGAACTTCCTCACGCGCCAAGATACCCGGCATCAACGTTTGCGGAAAAACAGGTACTGCTGAAAAGTTCCGTATCATACAAGGAAAAAGGATCAAGCTCGACGATAACTCTGTATTCGTATGTTTCGCGCCAAGGGAAAACCCTCAAATAGCATTAGCTGTAATCGTTGAAAATAGCGGCTTTGGTAATACCTGGGCTGCCCCTATCGCAGGCCTCATGATGGAAAGGTACCTGAAAGACAGCCTCCCTGCCGAGCGATTAAAAGAAGTAGACAGAATTGCCGGTTCCAGCCTGCTGCCTTCTTACATTCCTTACCTGCAATACATCGAAGATTCGGCCAGGGCACAGAACTGGCTGAACAGGTATAAAGACAGCTCTGCGATCCGGAAATTCAACCGGGAGCGTACCAGACCACCTTTTCCCCGGTCTAAAGAAGGGAAAACAAGGCATGCATTTGTGGTACCAGATCCTAAATTATTCATGAACAAAAATATCCTTGCTTAAACCGGTATGAGCCAAAGAAATCCTGCTATATCAAAAGGTGTTGACTGGGTACTGATCTGGCTCTACCTCGCTCTGGTGGCCATTGGCTTACTGAGCATATTTTCCGTTACCTACCGGGAGGGAGAAAATGTGATTCAAAGCTTCATTGGGTTTAAGACAGACTATAGCAAACAGTTCTATTTTTTCATAGGCTCCATCATATTGGGCCTGTTCATCTTACTCACCGATAGTAAATTCTTTACTGCCACAGCCAATATATGGTATGCAGTAGGCATCTTCATGCTCCTGCTGGTATTCCCCTTTCACACGGAGGTAAAAGGGACAGAGTCCATCATCCGTCTTGGAGGGTTCAACCTTCAGCCCGCTGAGATGTGTAAAATATTCGTAAACCTGGCATTGGCCAAGTATCTTTCCCGGGTAGAAACAGATTTCACGGCACCCCGTTCGCACCTGATCGCTTCGGCTATCATATTAGCACCGGCAGCCATCACCATCGCACAAAAGGAAACGGGATTGGCCCTTGTATTCTTTGCCTTCTTCCTCGTTATGTTCCGGGAAGGCTTTCCGGCTGGCTACCTCATCATCGGATTTTCTGTTGGCGTGTTGGTAGTAGCCACCTTGCTGGTAGATAAATTCATCCTGGCGCTGGTTCTTTCGGCTATCGCAGTAACGATGATCTACCTCATGCGTAAACAGATCAAACGCAGAAGGAGGTTGCTGCTTTCCGTGGCCGTCGTCTGGGGGCTAAGCATCATCACCATTGTATTTGTTGTGCCTTTTCTCTTCACCAAAGTGCTACAAAAGCATCAGGTGGAACGTATATTCTCCCTTATTGGTAAAGAGAATCCTTATGCCAGGCTCAACACCGTAGAAGGCGAAGAGCCTGTTGCCACCACCAAGAAGGATGTCGACTACAACGTGCGGCAGAGCAAGATCGCCATTGGTTCAGGCGGTTTCAGCGGAAAGGGGTTATTGAAGGGTACCCAAACACGTTTTGACTTCGTGCCCGAGCAACGTACCGACTTTATCTTCTGCACCATCGGAGAAGGCTTCGGCTTCCTCGGCAGCTCCCTGGTGTTGGGCATTTACCTGTTTCTCCTGTTGCGGATCGTAAACATTGCAGAAAGGCAGCGAAGCGTTTTCAGCCGCTGCTATGCCTATGGCGTTGCATCCGTCTTCTTCTTCCATATCGCCATCAATGTTTGTATGACCATTGGTCTGGCGCCCGTGATCGGTATCCCTTTACCCTTCATCAGCTATGGTGGAACTTCACTCCTCACCTTCTCTACCATGCTGTTCATATTGATACGGCTGGATGCCGACCGGCAGATGGTGCTCCGCTAAAACAATACAAGCGGGAGGCCTGTTTTAATGCTGTTGCGGTAAAGAAAATACCCGCAATTTTGCAGCATGAAAATTATTCCGTTAAGCGAAGGCACTTTCACGATCGACAAAACAAAGCTGTTCGTTCCCTTTGATACCTCCACCGATGAGCTCCAGGAAAGGCCCACAGGTAGTTTGCTGGTAGAAGTACAACCTTTTGTGGTCATTACTTCCGAAGACGTGCTGCTGCTGGATACCGGTCTTGGCTTCAAAACGCCGGAAGGCAGGTTGCAACTCCACGAAAACCTCATCAACAACGGCATCAACCCCTCGGAAGTCACCAAAGTATTAATGACACACCTGCACAAAGACCATGCAGGCGGCATCAGCAACCCCGATCTCACGTCAGGCCAGTTGAGCTTTCCCAAAGCCACTTACTACGTACAACGCAAGGAATTTGAATTTGCCTTTGAGAAAGGCTTTCCCTCTTATATACCCGAAGAACTGGAAGCACTGCGCAATTCACCACAGGTTACCTGGCTGGATGGCAACGGTGTGATCGATAGCTACATCAAATACGAAGTAACAGCAGCCCATAGTCCATGGCACCAAGTGTATTGGATCGTAGATGGGGGCGAAAAAGTATTCTTCGGAGGCGATGATGCGCCGCAGCTGCAGCAAATGCGCAGCCGTTTCGTAGCAAAGTACGATTACGACGGAAAAAAGTGCATGGAACTACGGCAGCAATGGTGGAAGCAAGGCGAGGAAGAAAAATGGACGTTCCTGTTTTACCATGATGTAAAAAATCCTGTGTGGAGTTTCTGATTTGCTGAAAAGTGTAAAATACACATAGTGGATTCCGCAATTTATGTTCGTAAAAACACGCGCCTTATATAACAAATGTATATAATAAAAAAGGGGCCAGGATAGAAATCCAGCCCCGTTTTTAAAATCCAATATCCTATGAAAAACCATTGTAAAAATAGTGAATCAAACCCACAAAACAATACCTGATAGTGGGTATTTTAAAAAAATTTCTTCCCTTCATTTGCCCAAAATAGTACTCATTTTTAAGGGGTTACGTAGTTACTGAAATAAAAAACAAAAGGCACCGTAAAACTACGGTGCCTTTTGTTGGTATTAATTTAAAGCTTAATAAGACCAGAGATCCTGCTCATAGTTAAAGATCCGCTCGCGAATGTTCTCGCCTTCCAGCAGTGCCAGAATAGGATCTTTAATATAAACTTTAATGAACTCGTCGTTCGGGTTGCTGATCGTCGATTTGATGATCCGGCTGGCGAACATACGGCTTTCGAACAGTTCTTCCCAGCTCATACGGGCACCGAAGTTTTTACCATTGTACACTTCGTGCTTGGCAAAAGTGGCGCGCAGATCAGGATAATATACCCAGAAAACAGGCGTAACGTCACGGAAAGAACCGTCTTCGTTGGTTACTGTTTTCAGCGGAGCAATACCTAAGATCCGTACGTGCATTCTGGAAGATTCTTTATCGAATACCCAGTCTTCTTTAACCCAATATCTTTCAACTTTATCGGGATTGAACTCCTCGATGATGGTTGTATCTCTCATGATACCTTTAGATCCATCGGGGTCTTGCACCAGGTCAGGCACCTGAATGACACGTGGCTTGGCAACAAGCTGCTCGGAGATCTGATTGAAGGTCATGGGAGTAGTGAACCGGTCATCTTCTGCAGAGAATGCTGTAATGCTGTCATTCTTGATAGCATTCAGCAGAATATTAATGAACCGTTGGTTGCCCTGGTCGCCATCAGCTTTATAAACGAATGGCAGGTTCATTTTCTCGTGTACATCGATCTCTCTCCATACACGCTGCAGATAGGCCGCATCATCTTCGCGAATGTGCTCATAAGCCAGTGGTAACCGGTCTTTCACCAGGTTCCGCTCGATGGCATTGTCATTGCGCAGTGACCGTTTGATCGTAGGGATCTTGATCTCTGCTACTGGGGGAGGTGCAGCCGGCTTAACAGTATCAACAGGAGGTGTAATAGCTGCGTTGTTCTCAGCATTGTTGTTCCTGCTGGTCGTACTACCCTTCTTTGCAGGAGTTGTAGTACGCTTTTTAGCGGGCCTGTTAGGCTTTTTAGCCTGAGCGTCGGCATCCACAGTTGCAAATGCCATCACTGTGAGCAGCAAACACAATTTGATAATACGGTTCTTCATTATCCCTTGTTATTTAATAAGTTATTATTTAAGCTGGAACTGCATACCTGGAATTTCCTGTTGGCGTCCGTCGGGACCTACCACCTGGATCTTATCGAAGAATATGCGGCTTCCAGGACCTGCACGGCTAATCAGTGATTCAGCAGAACCAGTCCAACGGTTACCATTGTTGATGGCTTCAGCATAGATCTGGATCGGACCGCCTACTGCGCCTACCTGGTAGCTAACTACTTTATAGGGCGCTTCAAAGTCAGAGTCCAGTTTGGCAATTACAGCACCGATAGCTTTCAGTTCCGCAGAGGAAATGTTACCACCTTTCTTAGCGCCGATGAAGGCTGTAGGAGGAGGTAAGAATTTAACCCGCATTGGGAACTTATAAGGTTTGCCATTGGCAGTTACAGTAATCTCAGCCATACCGGGATTCTTTGGCTTGATCGTGTAGCTGTCGCCACTTACTTTGGAAACAGGCACACCGCCAGAGAAACTTACCTGTACTTTTTCGCTACCTACACTACCACCAGAGATAGTGAGCGGGTTGTCTACGCCAATGTACAGTACGTTCATTTTTTGAAGGAACACAGAGGCACCGGAAGGAACACCTACTGTATAAGTTACCTTCTTGTCTACCTTATCAACAGAGCCGTCGGGCTTGTTAAACTCGATATGAACATTTACAGAGTGCTCACCTGTACCGTTTGCAGTGGTCTTGAAGATCGCAGTACCATCGCTACCCAGTGTCTGAGGCGCGCCATTGATCGTGATCCTTGGCTTGGCCGCATCACTGAAAGCACCTACCCCAGCAGTGATCTCGATATTGTCACCAGGCATAGCGTAAGTAGTATTCGAAGTGGCGATGGCCTGGAACTTATCGTATACCAGTTTTACGGTACCGATCTGTGAGTGCAGGTAATCTACCATCTGCGCTTCAGAGCTCTTTACATCGTTCTGGAATTTGCTCAGGATGGTCATAGCAGCAACAGTAGGCGTCATGTGGAAATAGTTGGTAGTCCAACCTTTCGCATCATTGCTGTACTCCTTACCGCTTTGGCTCTTGGGCACATTCATATTGATAGGAAGATTCTTATTGAATGCTTCAATGTCTTTTTTCAGGTCTGCCTGAAACTTAGGATTGTCAGCAAATTCCTCGGGCTTCAACACACCGATCACATTCTTACGATAAGCGACCAGTTTGTCATAGAGTTCTTTACCTTTTCCTTCTTTGTCCATCAGGGCGGTGGGTGCATCAAGGTTATCTTCAGAATAATGTTCAACACCATCTTTGATCTCAAGCTTGGACTTCTTTTTCATGTCCGTCTTGATAGTTTCGATGTAGTTGTACAGGTCTGCAGACATTTTCTTTACTTCTTCTGCCTTGGGGGCCCAAACGGCGGCTTTCGCCTTGGTTTGGTCGTCTTTCAATTTTTCTTCGAAAGACTTATAAGTTGCGTCGTTCTTTTCAGTGATTACAGCATTTGAATTAGCAATACTGACATTAACAACTTTGAACGCGTTAAGGATTTCAGATGATACGTTGAGTGCCAGGAGCGCTGTAAGCACCAAGTACATCATGTTGATCATCTTCTGCCGGGGCTCTTTGGGTAAACCCATAGATGTAGGTTTTTCAGTTTAAACAATTCTTTTTAACAACGGAGCTTCTCTGTTTCATGGATACAGGATATAGATCACCGGATTAGCGGCCTTGCATAGCATTGAGCATGTTACCATAGATCGTGTTCAGGCTGCCCAGGTTGCTGCTCAGCTTGGCGATCTGCTCGTGTGCTTTCTTGGCATCATCTACGCTACCTTTCATAGTCTGAGAAGCCTCAGCCAGGTTGCTATAGAATGTGTTCATAGCCTTCAGGTGATTATTCGTATCCTGCAATTCCAGTTCATAGATAGCATTCAGTGAACCCAGGTTTTTGGTCAATACCTGAACCTGCTCATGGAATTGTTTAGTACTGTCGGCAGCATGATTGAAATGCGTGATGGTTGCTGTAGCGCCCTGGTAAGCATTCTTCATAGACTCCAGTGCGGTTGCAGCTTCAGCGGTTTTCTTAGTATAATCGCTGGTAGCTTTTACAGCATCAGATACATCAGCGATTTTGTCAACTGAAGTACCTAATTTTTTAAAGCCATCGCTCAATTTGCTCAGGTTAGCTGGGGTGATATCAGCTTCCTGGAGCATTTTATCCATCTTGTCGAGAGCTGGGTTTCCTGCTGATGATGCGCCACCAGCCAGTTTGGGTAATGCTTCTGCAATTGCATGCATCTCAGAACCCGGAGGCGGTAAGATAGCGTATACCACGAAGATAACAGCTTCGGTAATGAGGCCGGCTGTTAAGAAGAAGTCAGCAAGCGCCTGGTGAGTGATTTTTTGCCAGGCACCAAAGATTACGATAGCAGCGCCCATACAAACAAACACATTCACCACTCTTTCGGTAGATTTAGAAACTCCAGCCATAATTTTAATTGTTTAAATGGTTAGAAAACGGATTTTATAGGGTTAAAATAGAGAAAACAATACTATTATCTTGACCACGGTGCATTACACCGCCATCAAAACGCATAAACAGTTAGAAATAGTACTCTTAGCAGCAACTTATTTTCTCTGCATCGGAGGCAAGTCGATTACACAACGGAAACCGATGTAAGACTTGGCAGTGTCCATGTACTCGTAGTTACGGGTGCTGGTTTGCAGGTAATAACCTACGTCTTTCCAGCTGCCACCACGAATTACTTTACGTTTCATACGGGGAGGATCAGCGTCATCCGCATTAAAACGGATGTCAGGATTCATATCGTGTTGGAAGTTGTAAGCACCTTCGTAATACAGAGAAGAGGTCCACTCGGCCACGTTACCTGCCATGCAATACAGACCGAAGTCGTTAGGCCAGTAAGCATCAGCACGTACCGTGTAGAAACCGCCGTCTTCGGGATAGTTACCGCGGCCGGGCTTAAAGTTGGCCAGCAAACAACCCTTCTTGTTCCGGAGGTAATAGTTACCCCAGGGGAACATGGATTGTGAACGACCGCCACGGGCAGCGTATTCCCACTCAGCCTCGGTAGGCAGGCGGAAATCCGATTCAGTAGGCTGTTTCTTACCTTCGAGGAAGGAATTGAGGTAGTGAGTTCTCCATTCGCAGAACGCAGTCGCCTGTTTCCAGCTCACACCAACTACGGGATAGTTACCGAAAGCAGGGTGGGAGAAATAGCGCTTGGTCATTGGTTCATTATAAGAATAACTGAAATCACGTATCCAGATAAGCGTATCAGGATAGATTTTTATGTCTTTCTTTCTGATGAACTTGGAACGGGAAACAGTTGCGTTCTCTCTTTTTGAAGCTTCTTTAAGATCGAATATCTCAGAATGGAATTCAATCTTGGTAGGATCGATATCTTTTTTACCAAAGATCCTGTTCTCAGGAGTCAGGATCATGTTATCGATCTTTTCAATGGTAGCCTTGTCATTCCATTTAATGGTTTTGGCTTTCTTCCAATCGATCACGAACACACCGTCAACCTCCTTACCATACTGTAAACGTACAGCGGCAATAGAGTCACGTACCCATTGTACGAACTGACGATATTCATTGTTGGTGATTTCTGTGGCATCCATCCAGAAGCCATTAATGGAGATCTGTTTGTTGCGTGCAGTGTAAGCGTAGTTTACGTCTTCATCGCTGGGTCCCATGTGGAAGGTTCCAGGCGGAATGTACACCATGCCGGGGGGCTTGGTCAAATTGTACTTGCTTGCCGGAGCGACACCATGCAGCTGGCCATCATTCGGCAAACCTTTGGAAGACTTCCCCAGCCCACATCCTGTAGCAATGGAAACCATTGCCGCAATAGCTGTAAAGGCGGATAGGTTTTTCATTTTCATCATATTAAAGGGTATTGGGCAAAAATAATGTTTTACCGACTTCATCACAAGTTTAGAATTTATTTTTTAAAACTGCAATACAGAACTCCAGCATAGGAATAAACGATGCGTGAAACCAGATTATTGTATACCGAAAAATATTAAGTTTTACACATTTTCCAACAACTTCACCAGTGCATCTACCTCATTTACAGGCTGTTGGCAAGCGTATCCACGACACAGAAAAATGGCTGCGTCCGACGAATATGGCTTTTGTACCAGCATGGGAAATTCCTGGCTTGTGGGTTCAGAGGGGGCGGACTGAAGTACGTGAATAGGGATAAATCGTCGTAAAACATCCTCGCGAAGCATTGCAAAATCCCCGCCAATAATCGCTATCTCCGGGATGGTATAAGTGAGCGCCTGGATCATCGTGGCCCACACACCGAAAGAACCGGGATATCGGGTAACTGTCTCTTGTAACAAAGCACAGATCTGCACACTTCGCTCACGCCATCCGGGTACATCAAAAATAATACCCAGGCAATAAAGGTTGATGGCCATCACTGCGTTACCCGAGGGTACCGCTCCATCATACACTTCCTTCTTACGTACGATAATATCGGGCTGTCCGGTTGGTGTGAAGAAGAAAAAACCTGTATCAGTTTCGCTAAAGTTATCAAGAACGCGATTGGTAAGTGCCCTTGCAGTATGCAGGTAGACGGTATCGCCTGTAATCTCCTGTAGCTGCAACAATGCCTGGATCAGGCAAGAATAATCGTCCAGGAAGGCCGGGAATCTGGCCTCCCCCCCTTTGTAGGTATGCCCAAACGAGCCATCAGGCAGCCGAAAACGTTGAAGCATGAACTCCATATTCCGTACAGCCACCTCGCGGTAATGGTCATTACCCAGTGCCCCGGCAGCCTTGCAATACGCATGATTCATCAGCGCATTCCAGCCAAGCAGCTGCTTGTCGTCCAGCAAGGGCCGTATACGCCGGTTCCTGACCTGCATCAGCAGGCCGCGGCACTTGTCCATCCGCTGCCACAACTCCTCCACCGTCAGGCCATGTTGATCAGCAAACTGTTGCGGAGGAATTTTGATATGCAGGATATTCTTATGCTCCCAATTGCCATCCTCTGTCACATCATAAAACGTACAGAACAGTGGTGACTCCTCGCCCAGCACGGCATCAATAGATTGCTTGTCCCACACATAAAACCTGCCCTCCTCCCCTTCACTGTCGGCATCGAGCGCCGAATAAAACCCGTATTCTTCCGACAGCATTTCGCGCTCTACAAAAGCCAGCGTCTGGCGGATGGCCCTTTCATACAAAAGGTTATGCGTAAGCTGGTATGCTTCGCACAGCACGATCACCAGCAGCGCATTATCATACAACATCTTTTCAAAGTGAGGCACCAGCCACGCAGCATCAGTGGCATAGCGGGCAAAGCCGCCACCCAACTGATCATAAATGCCGCCGAGTACCATTTTGTCGAGGCTGAGGCAAGCCTGCTGCAAAGCCCTGGGTTCTTTGGTATAGTGAAAATGATGAAGCAGGAATTGAATGGTAAAAGTCTGAGGAAACTTAGGAGCACGACCAAAGCCCCCTTCGTCCTGGTCGGCCGTTTTCATGATATTCTCAAACATGAGACGGGCCTTTTCCCGGTTGAAGAGCGCATCAAAATCAAGTTCCAGACCAGCCACACTTTGTACGCCAAACTCATTGGAGCGCACCAGGTGCTGCGTCAGGTCTTCAGCCTGCTGATCGATCGCCTCCCGTTTTTCCCGGAAAGCATTGCTCACCCCTGCCAGCACATCCTGCCAGGAGGGCCTGTTAAAAACCGCTTTGGGAGGAAAATAAGTGCCCCCATAGAAAGGCTTACCGGCAGGCGTCAAAAACACATTCAACGGCCAGCCGCCACTGCCAGTCATCGTTTGCACGGCATCCATATAGATATGGTCCAGGTCGGGCCGTTCTTCCCGGTCGATCTTGATGTTGATGAAATACTCATTCATGAAAGCAGCCGTGGTCTCGTCCTCGAAGCTCTCTTTTTCCATCACATGGCACCAATGACAGGCTGCATAGCCAATACTCACCAGAATAGGCTTGTTTTCGGTCCTGGCCTTATTCAAGGCCTCTTCGCCCCAGGGATACCAATCCACAGGATTATGCGCATGCTGCAATAAATAGGGGCTGCTTTCTTTGATAAGCCTGTTTGTAGCCATTTAATAGATCAGTTAAAATTGAAAATTGTCCGAATGGTATAGTCACCAAGCGATCATTGAACATTACAGGCAAAAATGCTCAATGTTCAACATACGTCCGATGAATATCGGGACAATTCGCAATAAAATAAAATGACCTATTTCTTCTTCAAAATACCGGCCAGGTATTGTTCCAGGGCAGCCACCATCGAGGGTGCCTGAGGCTGGGGAGCTTTTATGTCCAATGTAAGACCCGCATCTTCAATAGCACGGGAAGTATTGCTGCCAAATGCCCCGATACGGGTACCATTCTGCTTGAACTTGGGACAATTGTCGAACAGGCTTTTCACACCGCTGGGCGTAAAGAAGCAGATAATGTCGAATTCGGTGTTGTCGAGTACTTCCTTCACATCATTGCTGATGGTGCGGTACATATAGGGAGTTGCAAAACCACAATTGTTGTTCTTGAGCCAGTTCACGATCTCATTGTCCTGCTGGTTTTCGGAGCAGGGATAAAGGAACTTTTCGTTCTCCTTATGCTTGTTGACTACGTCGAACATGCTCTTATTGGTGCCGTCGGCGCCATAAAACACCTTGCGTTTGCGGTAGAGGATGAATTTCTGGAGATATAATGCCACAGCTTCCGTGATGCAGAAGTACTTGGTATCCTGTGAGATGCTTACTTTCATTTCCTCGCAGATACGGAAGAAATGATCGATCGCGTTGCGGCTGGTGAAGATCACAGCAGTATACTGCGCAATCTCAATCTTTTGCCGGCGGAAATCCTTCGCAGGAATTCCATCCAACCGGATAAAGGGATGAAACTGCAGTTCCACGTTATACTTCTTCGCAAGCTCGAAGTACGGTGACTTGTCGGTCTCTGGTCTGGGTTGGGTGATCAATATTTTTTTAATCACACTAATCGAATTAAGATCAGTTGCTACGCTTTTAGCCCCGTTTTTAACCATATTTTGTGCCGTATGGATTCGCAAAATTAATAACTTCTTTCCACAAACTTCAACAACACCCTGTAAATCAACAATAGCGGTGCTATTTCGAAGGCGCAAAGGTAAAGGAAAAAATGGAACCTACTCACCTTTATTTCACTACGAATTGGTTTATAAGAGATTATGAACCGATAAACCAACGCCAACGCCAATAAAATGAACGCCAGGGTCATTACCACCGGTAGCCAGGACCCATACGGGAAAGCCATCAGGATCAGTACCGGCACCAGGAAAATCCCGACCATTTTATTGACCATAAAGATGATGAAGATGTAAGTATCGGTTGCATTGCTCACGTTAAAGATCCAGCCAATGATCTTCAGGATAATGAACTTGCCCAGGTAAATACCCATTACCACCAAACAGCCATAACTCCACAACAACCACAGGTTTTGCCCGGGCATATAATGATAATACCGGGCCGCAAAAGCCAGGAACATGCCCCCGGTGCTCACAAAAAGAATATTCAGGAACAAGGAAGGCAGTGGCGTTTGAGACAACTGCTCCCGCAACTGCTGCTGCCGCATGGTTACACGGAAGAATAGCGTGGTGATATTATCCAGGTATTTGGGGAAGAAGATCTTGATGATCGCGTAATAGAACAACAGACCGAAAAGGAAGTAAAAAATGCCATCAGTACTGGTGCTTCCGGCCTCTTTAAGGAACAGCTCGCGGGGAGCGCCTTTGAACCTGAGGTTATAATACGGATGATCGCGCAAAGCAGCCTGGAACCTTGCCAGCGTATTTTCAGCCGGAATGCTATCCAACTTAAGTGGCGGAGGTATCAAAGCGGAATCTTTTGTTGCCGGCTGCACGGAGTCTACAATTACAGGCTTGTTAACCTGCGCCGTACTATCGACCTTTTTCCTGACAACAACAGGCTTGCGAACAGGGGTGTCAGCTTGTACCGGCACTACGGGCGCCACAGGAGAGGCAGTATCAGCTTGCCGCGCAGTGGAATCCTGGGTTTGAGCAAAGGAAAATTGGAACAACAGGATACAATAAAAAACAAGTAGTACAATTTTTTTCACCTGCAATAATTGGGTGTGCAAAAGTATTAAGAATACTTAATACTGAACGGAGAACGACGAAGTATATTGATTCATTATAATGCCCGCCTAAAAATAATTCACATAACCCAGGTGGATCTTGGATTGCCGCAGGTTGAACTTACTGTCATCCCGCTTGCCCGCCGCATAGGAAATGTTGAAAATGCCCGCCTTGGTCTCGAAAGCCATACCCAACCCTACCCCCAAAAAAGAATTGCTTACGTTCACCGTCGGCACCTTGTTACTGGCCCAGCCTACGTCCGTAAAAGCAAACATATAAGAATTCTGCCCCAGCAGGTACCGGTATTCCACGGTGCCCACCGCATAACGGGAAGCAAAAATGCTTTCCTCGTCAAAGCCCCGTAACAGGCGATAGCCACCAATCTGGAACAGTTCATTCCTGAATATACTGGGGCTTTCAAACCAGCCCCCGCTGATGCTCGTCTTTAGCGTGGAAGCCCGGGTAAGCTTAAAATAATGAGCCGCCGTCAATTTCACCCTGAATTGGTAAGCATTCAGGGTCACAGTATCATACAACTTGTTAAAATCAAACGAAGGATCGCTGTCGTCACGCAGCTTCACAATGGAACTGTTCTTATTGATCTTTTTGGTACCGGCAGATGCATTGATGGTAATTTCATTCCCCCTGCGCGGGTTAAACCGGTAATCGGTATTGAACCATTCATAGTTGATGCCAAAGTTTACCGATCGCACATCAGCCTCAACCGGCAAACGACGCGTGTTCTTGATCTGAAACGTGTCCACCGTCAACAAGTTGGAAGACAGGTTTTGAATATATATGCTTCCCGTTTGATTAGAAGCAAGCGCATACTGCATACCCAGCAACAAACTGATATTGACGAAAGAAGAATCCTTCTTGAAAAGATCGAAACCGAAATTAATGCCAAATGGAGAATTGAACAGATATGGATACGCAAAAACAATATTGAGCCTGGGCGATTTCACCTGCACCTGTTGCCAGTTCAGCCCAATGGTTTCCCCACCGCCCAACGAATTCTTCAGGTTGATGGTGGCTTCACCCGTCACCAACAACTTGTTGTTCACAAGTTGATCATTGGCTGGCAGAAACCCAACCAGCACATTTATCTGACTGCTCTTTTTAGGCGCCAGGTAGACATTCAGGATAGAGCCGGTACCCAGCAAAGTCATGTCCCAGGGCTGTTGCTCCTGCACAAAAGGCAACTCACTCAGCTTTTTACTGACCGTTTGCAGCCTGTCTTTCCTGAACAAACTGCCGTTGGGAATACTCAGGTAATGCTGCAGAAAAGAGGACGATAATTTCGCATTACCCTTATTGTAAATACTGTCGATCTTATACAGCGGCCCTTTCTCGATCTTTAAAGCAGCTTCAAAAGCATTCTCCTGCACAGAGATACTGTCCAGCTTTATTTTGGCAAAAGGATAACCATTGTTTTCCAGGTAATCGAGGATCTTCTGTTGCAGGCTCTGCAACTCCTGGAAGCTAACCGGCTTCGACGACTTTTTGCCACTCCAGCTCACCTGTTCCAGGATCTTCCTGTCTGCAGAATCCGTATACAAACGGGCCCAATTCATAGACTCCCCTATAAAAACATGAATGCTGGCCGAGAGAGAATCATACGAAACACTGTCTACTGAAGCAGCCGGATAACCCTTGGATTGAAGCAGGGAAGGAATACTATTGACATACTCTTCGCAAAGCAGCTGGTTCCGGAAATCAGTTTGCAGGCGCATTTGCCGGATAAACACAGAATCCTTATCCACAGGAACGATCTGCAGGCGGTACTGCGCGTGAAGCAACAACGGCAGCAGGAACAGGATGACAAAAACGCCCCTTCTACCCATATTCCGATATACTACTACCTTTGTCATCCATTTCAACAATTGAACTGTAATATCCGATAAAAATACGGAACCCGATGGCAGGCATTTACCTACATATACCCTTTTGCAAACGAGCTTGCCATTACTGCAACTTTCATTTTTCTACGTCCCTTGGCCTAAAGAACGATTTTTTAACCGCTTTATTGAAAGAGATCGAACTGCAGCAACAATACCTTGCAGGAGAAACTGTAGAAACCATCTACTTTGGCGGAGGGACCCCCTCACTGCTAAACAACGAGGAGCTACAAACAATACTCGAAGCACTTGCCCGCCACTTTACTATTGATCCCACTGCCGAAATAACCTTTGAAGCCAACCCCGACGACATCAACGAAGCCACCCTGTTGCAATGGAAGCAGGTAGGCATCAACCGTTTAAGCATCGGCGTACAATCATTCTTTGAAGAAGACCTGCAATGGATGAACCGCGCCCATACGGCACAACAAGCATTTGGCAACCTCCAACTGGCCTTGCAACACTTCAGCAACCTTACGATCGACCTGATCTATGGCACACCCACCCTTTCCGATGAACGGTGGCAACACAACGTACAGCAGGCGGTCGAGTTGGGCATACCCCATCTTTCCTGTTACGCATTGACGGTAGAGCCCAAAACCGCGCTCGACACGATGATACGCAAGCACCAGGTGAGCAATGTGCAGCCCGACGATCAGGCACGGCAGTTCCTCTTGCTGATGGACTGGGCAGAAGCAGCAGGTTATGAGCATTACGAAATATCCAACTTCGCTTTGCCTGGCCACCGCAGCCGGCACAATAGCTCCTACTGGCAAGGAAAAAAATACCTTGGTCTGGGCCCATCATCCCATTCTTTCAACGGACAAGGCAGGCAATGGAATATTGCCAACAATGCCCTCTACATACAATCACTGAAACAAGGAACAGTACCTTTTGAAGTAGAAATCCTCACACCCGATCAGCGGCTCAACGAATACATCATGACCTCCCTGCGTACCATGGAAGGACTCAGCCTCGATCATGTACAGCAGCTAAGCGGCGATAAAATAAGTCAGGCCCTGCGCAGGAACAGCCACAAATACATACAACAGGAACTGCTGCATGAAAAAGACGGTAAGCTAATATTGACCAAACAAGGAAAACTCTTTGCAGATGGAATAGCGGGAGACCTGTTTGTATAAGCCACACGTAAAACAAAAGCCGCCCCAGGGAAAGGACGGCTTCTGCTATTAAGCACAAATATCTTTATTGATAAGTAACGACCAGTTTGGGGCGTTTGTCCGGGAACCGGGTTTCAAAGCTACCTACGAATATACGTGAATTATAGACCACTTCATTTTCAAGCTTGAGGTAAAAACCATAATTGGCATTATTGGTAACCATCGAAGCCACCTGACCTTTTACATCCAGGTTAAGGTCGAGGAATTTATCATTGGTATGGGGCACATAAACCTGGTTGGCATTCGTAGCAGTAGGAGGATTCGACCAGCTGACACTGGAAGAAGTCCAGTTACTGGTGATCTGACGCACATAGAAAGCATTGGCAGATCCTGAATTTGCTTCCGTTATATTACCACTTTGAGTCGGAGCAGGATAAGAATATAAGTATAAACGTGCGCTGGTAACAGTCGCACTCGCCGGAATGCTGCTCAGATCGAACTTAAGCACCATACGCACATCGAATTGGTCCCCGCCTTTAGTCCATGACTCAACTGTACACTCGAGAGGTCCATTCGCAAAGTGAGAACCCAGGTAATAGATAAGTTGATACTCATTAGGATTGCTGGCAGGCTGCAACGTCAACGTTTGGGAAACAGGCAGCTTAGCCTGAACAGAAACAGTGTCAACACCTGTGGCACCCTTATTATCGGTAGCCATCAATTGAAACAAATAAGTACCATTTTTCAGGTCCCTGATGGAAGTGGTGGGCGAACCTTCATTAACGATATGCGCTTTGGAAGGCCCGGAAACCTGGCTCCACAAGTAAGCGACCACCTTTCCATCGGTATCCGAAGCAGAACCCGTAAGCGTGGTAGCATCGACAGTTATTACTTGCGCCGGACCAGCATCAACTTTAGGAACATAATTTTCAGGAGGAAGTGGGTCTTTCTGACAGCTTGTAATAAAAAGCGCCGACACACAAAGAACGGAGAGAGAGTTGCGTAATAATGACATAAAGCTTGTTTAAGGGTAAGCACAGTTCAATAACAGCACGAAGGTACCGAAAACCAATAACGCGATTATGTAACTGAGATTGTTTGACTTAAAACAAGTTAGCAATTCCATTTAGTCAACATAAATCAAAAAATCACTACCTGGCCGCATTATTATTCCCAAATCTATACTATTCATAATAATTTTTACGATAATGCATTACCTACCATTATACATTAGACCTCCCCTACAAAATACTACCCCTTAAATCGGCTACATGAAACTTTTATTAATCAGGTACACCAAAATTTGGTTTACCTACTTACAGCTGCATTACGTCTTTAATGCCTTCAACGCCTTTTTGCTGAACCTGATGCACATGTCGAAGCTTTCTGAATGGATAAGCAAGAACAAACCCCTCTACAATGATTTTCCTTCAAAATGGGACTATAACAAGCGGTTCGATTTCTATGAATGGGTATTAATGCAGGAAAAGTTGGTAGATAGCCCGGTCAATTACCTGGAATTCGGAGTAGCAAATGGGCATTCGATGCGTTGGTTTTCTGAAAAAAATCACCATGCGGATAGTGAGTTCCACGGATTCGACACCTTCACCGGTTTACCAGAAGATTGGGGCCCCTACAAAAAAGGAACATTTGGTACCGGTAACCAGGTACCGGTGATCGATGATACGCGAATACAATTCCATCAGGGGCTTTTCCAACAAACCCTGCCCGGTTTTGTAAAACAGTTTCCGGAAAATAAGCGCTCCATCCTCTTCATGGATGCCGATCTTTACTCGGCCACATTGTATACATTGACATCCCTGGCGCTTTTCCTTAAAAAAGGAGACATCATTTTCTTCGATCAATTTGCAGTACCTACTCATGAATTCAGGGCATATACAGACTTTATCGAGTCGTTCTATCTCGACCTTGAATTGATCGGAGCTTCTAATAACTATTACTTTGTAGCCTTTAAAGTAGTTTAATGCTGACGATTGTGGCCCTTGAGGTATTTGACAAGCTCCACAACAGAGAGAATTCCTATGATCAGGAGAATTACAATGGGGCCATATGATTGATAAGAAAAAGGCATAAATCAATATGTAAGTTACACTATTTAGACCAGCACTTGTTCTATCTGTTTAAAGCCATCGGCAGGTTTAACATTTTGCCATAAAATACGGTATACAGCCGTAGCGATAGGCATTTCAGCCTGCACCGTTTGATTCATATCAAAGATGCACTTGCAGGCATTGTACCCTTCCGCTACCATGTTCATTTCCAATTGTGTAGCCCTCACCGAATACCCTTTGCCAATCATGTTGCCAAAAGTACGGTTACGGCTAAAGAGCGAATAACAGGTCACCAGCAGATCACCCAGGTATACCGACGCTGAGTAATTGGCCGCTTTACGATGCGTAATGGGGTCTTCCTCGTGAATACCCACCTCGATATGCTGAATACCAACCTTCTTGAGAAAACCAGCCATTTCATCGGCACAATTGGCAATCAGCACACTCAGGAAGTTGTCGCCATATTCCAGGCCATGAGCAATACCCGCCCCTAAAGCATAGATATTCTTCAGAATAGCAGCATATTGTACGCCATACACATCATTGTTGACAACCGTATTGATATACTCTGTCTTATAATAAGTCGCTATTTCTTCAGCTAATGTTACATCCACGCCCGAAAAAGTGAGGTAAGACAACTTTTCCGCCGCCACTTCCTCGGCATGGCAGGGCCCCATTACTGTAAAATAATCCGATACGGGGAAGTCATATTCCTTAGCCAGGTAGTCGTTGAGCAACAGATTGTTCTGAGGCAGGATACCCTTTACAGCCGAAATGACCTTTTTGCCTTTGAAAGCACCCTTATCCAGCGGCTGCAACGTATCCAGGATATAAGCTGAAGGCACCGCAATCAGGATGCAGTCGCTGGCAGCTACCACGCCAGCCACATCTGTGGAGAGCGTCAATAAAGAAGTATCGAAATAAACAGAATGCAGGTACTGAGGATTGTGGTGACGCTGCTGCAGGTGCTTTACGATCGCCTCTTTGCGCACAAACCAATGAACCGGTTTTTTATTGTCGGTAAGGATCTTTGCCAATGCCGTTGCCCAGCTGCCGCTGCCGATAATGCCTACTCTCATGATCATTATTTGCTCCAAAAGTAATCAAACACCAGAAAGAAAAAAGCCCAGGCCTTTCCACCTGAGCTTTCAATATATTTTATCTTACTTCTTACCGCTACTTCTTCACCTCAAACAACTTATCAGCTGGCACCACTTTTACTTTCATGCCATCTTTAAGCGTCTTGCTGATCACGTTATAAGGAGCAGTAATGATCTCATCGCCTTCCTTCAATCCACCAAGCACTTCAATGTAATTGATATCCTGGATGCCGGTCCTTACTTTCACACGCTTTACCGTTCCGCCAGGTTGCAGCACAAACACCACCTCATCGAGATCACTGCCCACACCGGTTTTCGTTTCCTCCTGGATGCCCTCTTCAGGCTTCTTATCCTTTTGGTCCTTGGCCACATTGTCCGTTCCCTTTTCGCGGGTAGTCACGGCATTGATAGAAGCAGCAATAACATTGGGTTTGGTAGTAGTTTGAATATCGGCACTGGCATTCATACCCGGTCTGAAAGGGAATTTCTTGGGCTTGGAAGGATCCAGCAAATCCTTATAAGAAGAAGGCAGAATACGGATGTGTACCTTATAATTGGTCACATCATTGGTCGTAGCAGTAGCGGCAACACTACCAGCAGTAGTATTGCTGCTGGCAATCTTGGTAACGATGCCTTTGAACTTGCGGTTGCTGTACGCATCGATCTCGATCAATGCAGAATCACCCATATTAACTTTAGGGATATCGTTTTCACCTACATCTACCTGAACCTCCATTACACTCAGGTCAGCAATACGCATCATCTCCGTACCAGCCATCATGGAGTTACCAACCACACGCTCACCCTTCTTTACATTCATCAGCGATACCACGCCATCCATGGTAGCCAACACAGCCGTACGGCTAAGGTCTTTATTGGCCCTTTCCAGACTGGCCTGTGCGCCGGCAATAGAAGCCTGGCCACTACGGATGTTCTGCAACGCTGCATTATAATTGGCTTTGGCGCTACGCAGGGCATTTTCAGCCTGTTCAAATTCTGAAGCCGAGATTACCTTATCAGCTACCAGTTGCTTTTGACGATCGTATGCACGCTGAGCCAGCTCCTGGGCAGATTTCAGACTTTCCAGTTGCGCCTTGCTGTTTTCCACAGTAGCCTGTTGCTGATCTACCACGGCAGCCGCCTGGTTACGCTGTGTGGAATAAATATCAGCATAGATGCGCGCCAGCACAGCCCCTTTCTTTACACTATCCCCCTCATCATACTTCAGCTCCACGATCTCACCGGAAATATCAGGACTGATCTTTACTTCCACCTCCGGATATACTTTACCACTGGCGTTAACAGTTTCAATAATGGTGCGTTTGGTCACCTTTTCTGTCGACACTTTAAGCCCTTCCTCTTTGCCGATCACACCGCCCGATTTAAGCGCTACCAATAGCACTATCAGTAAAATGAGCGCTATGATGATCCACCAGATTTTTCTCTTCTTCATAATGCGAAAATTGGTTGTTTCTACTTGGTTAGTTTGATCCCTTGTCCTTTATAAAACTCAAGGACTTTTAACTTGAAAACATAATCATATTGAGCCAATACCAGATCGATCTTGACCCGGAATAAATTATTCTGATTGGTAATAAGATCTATCGTGTTCAACAAACCGATCTCATACCGTTTGGATGCGAAATCATAAGCCTTTTGAGCTGTTTCTACAGACTTTTTACCGGCACTGAACTTTTGCAAAGAAGCAGTGGCATCCGTATAAGCCCTGTAAATATCCTGTTTGAGCGTAAGATTATCCTGCTGCTGCTGCAATTGTACACTCTGCAAATTCAGCTTCGACCTGTCAACTGCTGCCCGCAGGCTACCACCATTTAAAATAGGTACACTAATGCTGAGGCCAACAGACTGACGGAAGTTTTGATCTATCTGTTTAAAGTAACCCAGTTTGCGGCTATCATAAGCAAATGAAGGCTGTAAAGAAATAACATCATATTTGGTACCACCTACTGTTACATCACCAATTACCGCGTTGGGCAATTGTCTGAGATTATAGGCTTCCATAAGTCTGCTATTGGTACTGCTGGCCAGGCTGCCAAACATGGAGATAGTAGGATACATAGCACCCCTTGCAGCCTCTACTGATTTTTGCGACGCCTTCACCCGGAAATCATTAACCTTCGAGATAGGCATATTTTGAAGTGCCATGCCATACACCGTTTCCGGCTGTAGATCGGCAAGACTCTCCACCGGTATCTGATCCACCGGGGGCGCATCCAGTTCAAAAGGACTACCTGCATCGAGATTCAAAATAGCTTTCAATTGCAGGATCGATATAGCCGTAGTAGCCCTGGTAGTTACCAGCGTAGAACTATCCCGCGCCAGCTGCGCTTCCAGTTCCAGCGCATTCAGCTCGGGCACCGAACCGGCAGCCACCAGCTTCCGGGTATTATCCAGCTGAGCAGAAGTTTGTTTTACCTGCACCTCACTGATGTGCACCTGCTCTATATTAAGCAAGGCCTGCAAATAAGCAGCCGCCACATTCAGCGATATATCACTTTTGATCTTTTCTACATTAGCCCTTGAAGCCTGCGCATCCAGCTTATTGGCCGCGATCGTGTTTTGTCTGCTGAACCAGTTGAATAAAGAGACACCAGCCTGTAGGGAGTAACCGCTGGTCACGAAGCCTTGCGTAATAAGGCTGAAACTGGTAGGGTCCTGGTTACGACCAGAGCTATAACCCACGTTGCCATTGAAGTCGAGATTGGGATATTGGGAACGCTGATTTTGTAAAAGCGTTACTTCAGACAGCTTGGCTTGTACATCCGCCTGTTTAATAGAAATATTATTCGATACCGCATATTCCACACAACGCCTGAGGTCCCATTTATCCTGGCTAAATGCGGCTCCAACTAACCCTATCTGCAATAAAACAGGTAATAGAATTTTCCTTTTCATAGAACGATATCTGTGATTATAAAGTAAGGGGGATGCCAATTAGATATAAACAAATATACATACAACCGTAACCCCACAAAATACAGTATGCACGGCAAAGGATAAAATAAAATAGCGTTAAACAGCTGTAACCGATACCGCGGCAAAAGCCTGCTCTATGTCTTTCACCAGATAGTCCGCCTCTTCCAGCCCAACATAAAAACGGATCATCCGGTGTTCCCTTTCAGCCGTGTTAAAAGCCTCCGGCTGCAGGGACGCACAGCGGGGTATGGCCAGGCTTTCATGACCACCCCAGCTTACAGCCATCAGAATATGTCGCAATGATTCGCAGAAGGTTACAATTTCTTCCATTTTTTCTGCTTTCATCACGATCGTAAACAGGCCACAGGCACCTGACATCTGGGCCTTGGCCAGCTCCAGCTGCGGAAAATCACGGTCAAAAGGGAAGATCACCTCTTCCACAGAAGGGTGTTGCTTAAGGTATTCAACTACTTTTTGAGTGGTAGCAGTAATACGTTCCAGGCGGATGGGGAGTGTGCGCAAGCCCCTGATCAGCAGCCAGGCATTAAAAGGCGATACACCATTGCCCATATTCAACAACTCATTGTCGAAGATCTTTTTCATCATCTCATGTGTGCCCGTAAGCACCCCGGCCACCACATCACTATGCCCGCCAATATACTTGGTGGCCGACTGCAATACCATGTCGATCCCCATTTCGATCGGCTTCTGGTACAGCGGCGTACAAAAACTGTTATCACAGATGGTAACAATACCTTCCGACTTCGCCAGCTCGGCCACTGCCCGCAGGTCCTGCAAGGCAAAATCCCAGCTATTGGGCGATTCCAGGTAGATCACCTTAGTATTGGGCAGGATGGCACGCTCGAAGTTTTCGATTTTAGTACCATCAACATACGTTGTGGCCACCCCAAAGCGCGGCAACACGTTGTCAAACATCTTTTGTGCCCAGGTATAAGGCTTATTTACAGAAACGATATGATCACCCGATTGGATATTCGCAAATACAGAAGCAAAAATGGCCGAAGAGCCACTATTGAACACCAGGCAGTCCTCTGCCCCGTCCAGCGCAGCCAGCTTCTTGCGCAGTATATCGATGGTAGGGTTCAGCCCCCGGCTATAGAGATAATTACTATACTCGTCCTCAAATACTTTGCGCAGATCCTCTACACGCTTGAAAGCAAAATTGCTGGTTTGCATTATCGGAGGCGATATCGCACGGAAGTACTGCTCCCTTTCTTCCCCCAACTCATTGAGGATATATGACAAATCATGCTCAGACATCATGCTAATTATTCAGTTTTCACCGGGGTGTTTTTCGGCATTAAGAAATATAGTAACATAAACCCACCCAACACCGATACACCGATCAACGCCGTCATGGGCTTACTGATAATGATACTAATACATACAAAGATATAGGCAGCAATGAAAATGATGGGTTGTAGCGGATAAAGCTTCATGGAATAGATACCCGTACCGTTCAGATGACGGGTACGCTTGCGCAGCATAAAAATAGAACCCGCGGAAAGCGCCATGCCAAAACAATCGAGGAAAATAGTAAAGCTCAACAACTCATCAAAAGTCTTGGCAAAGAACAATTCGATGATACAAACGATGGTAAATACAGTAAGTGAGATAACCACCACTTCCTTTTTGGCCGATTTCTTTTTGAAAACAGCCGGCAACACACCATCCTCACTCATCGCAAACATTACCCGCGGATTACTCATCAGCTGCACGTTCACATAAGCCAGTACCGACAGGAACAGCAACCCCGAAAACACATCAGCTCCCCCCTGTCCAAACAACTTAAATGCGATGACCGAAGCTATCTCATTCGTCTGCTTCAGGTTATCAAATCCTACAATTTTATAATAACTGTAATTAACGGCCAGGTATAATATAATGATAGCGGCGATGCCAATAAAAATACCACGCGGAATATTGCGCGAAGCATCCTTTACCTCATGTCCGAAATTGATGGTTTGCTGATATCCGCCATACGTAAAGGACACGGCTATCAGGCTCATGCCAAATGATTTTATATACTGATCCCAGGAAGCTACGGGCTGGGTCGCTATCGCAGCACTGTTGTCATGATACAGAGACGGAAAGAACAGCGCAGAAATCAACAACAACACCATACCGATCTTGATGATCATTAACACATTTTGCGTCTTGGCACTCATTCTGAGCCCCAGCAAATTCACGCCATAAAAAATAACAACCCCCACCGTAGCAATAAGTACTTTAGTTAGGTCCGACACAGGCCCGTCAAACAATACCCTGCTGATATAGCCCGCACCAATGAGCGCCACCCCCGATAAAGAGCCTGCATTAGACACCAGTATGATACAATTGATAGAAAAGGCGAGAGAAGGATGGTACGCATAAGAAAAAATGCGATAATATCCGCCCGTAGCGGGATGCCGGGAACCGATCTCTGCATAAGTGAGCGCGCCACACAACGCAACCAGTCCACCTACAATCCATGCAGTGAAAAAAACAGTCGGGGTTAAAGCATCCTTGGCTGAATTCGAAGCAGTTCTGAAAATGCCCATTCCGATCACCAGGCCGATAACGATCATGGTGAGATCGAATAAGCTGAGTTTGGACTTCATTCGTGGAAGATAAAGAAAAGCTGCGAGCTTTGAGCTATTTTTAGCCAATGAAACACACCCTTCTCATTCTGCTTACAATCATGATGGTCAACCCCCTGCAAGCCCAGGACACACCATCCAAAGATTCGGCAGACACCCTTCAATCCGTCACCATTAAAGCCTATGAACAGAACCGGCAATTGAAAGAAGTTTCCGGCGCCATCAACTACATTGGAAAAGCACAGTTGGAACGCTTCAACAATACCAGCCTGCTGCCGGCACTCAACACCACACCCGGCGTACACATGGAAGAACGCTCACCCGGCAGCTTTCGCCTCAATGTACGCGGCAGCACCCTGCGCTCCCCCTTTGGTGTACGCAATATCAAAGTGTATTGGAATGGCATACCATTCACCGATCCCGGCGGCAACACCTACCTCAATATGCTAAGCTATTACAATGTCAATTCACTGGAGGTGATCAAAGGACCGGCAGGCAGTCTTTATGGCGCAGGAACCGGCGGCGCATTACTGATCAACAGCCAGCCCGAAACCTGGACACAAGGCGTTGACGCAAGCTACTTATATGGAAGTTACAACCTGCATAACCTCAACGCACAAGTACGATTAGGCAGCGAAGAACGCCGCAATGTGTTTGCGTTTTCACACCAGTCCTCCAACGGCTATCGCGTACATACCAATATGGACCGCAAAGTAGCCACCTGGGAAACACAAATGAAAGTAAACGACAAACAACAAATACAAGCCAGCGTACTTTACAGCGACTTCTGGTACCAGACACCGGGCGGGCTTACCAAAGCAGAGTTTGCCAACAATCCGCGCGCATCCCGCCCTAATGCAGAAGCACTGAATGCCACGATCTATACAAAAAACTTTCTTACAGGAATTACCCATACCTACCGGTTCAATGATCGTATCACCAATACAACCACTCTCTACGGAGCCTTCTCCATCATCAATAACCCAACCTTTCGCAACTACGAAAAAAGAACCGAGCCACACCTTGGCGGCCGTACCGTATTCAATTGGAACACGGCCATACAGGCCACACAACTAAATATAACATGGGGTGGAGAGATCCAACGCGGATTCTTCAACACCAAAACCTTCCAGAATAAACAAGGTTATCCAGACTCGCTACAAACAGACGATGACCTGGGCTCCATCACCAGCACCGTGTTTGCACAGGCAGCCATTCGTTTTCCGGGAGACTGGAATATCGATGCCGGCACAAGCCTCAACAGGTTGGCAGTGAACATTACCCGCCTTTTTCCCGCACGTGCACATGTAAAAAAGATCTACCACAACGGACTTGCCCCCCGTATAGCCGTTTCTAAAAAGATCATTCCTCAGTTGTTGCTATATGCCAGTGTTGCCAAAGGCTTTTCACCACCCACCACACAGGAGATATTGCCATCCACCTCGGTGATCAGCACCAGCCTGAATGCAGAAGAAGGCGTAAACTATGAGGCAGGTGTAAAAAGCAGCTGGCTGCAACAAAGACTATATGTAGAAGTCAACGCCTTTTACTACCGCCTCCAAAATGCCATTGTGCTCCGCCGTGATGCCAGCAATGCCGATTACTTCATCAATGCAGGCTCCACCAAACAAAGAGGACTGGAATCTCAAGCCTCCTACCAGCTGTTGCCCAACCGCAAAGGATTTATAACAGCCGCCCGCTTATGGATCAGCCATACCTGGAGCCGCTTCCGGTATGACGAGTTTAAACAAGGCACCACCGACCTCTCCGGCAAGCAACTGCCCAGCGTGGCGCCCCATATCGTTACCGGCGGACTGGACCTGGCTACCCGGCCGGGGCTGTATACCAACCTCACCTGGTATTACAGCGATCCCATTCCACTCGACGATGCCAATACCGTGATAGCATCATCCTACCAGCTATTCGGTGGCCGCATAGGATGGCGTGCCCGCTTCACCAAAAAGATAGGCGCCGATATCTTTGCAGGAGCCGACAACCTGTTCAACGTGCGCTATAGCCTCGGCAATGATATCAATGCCGCTGCAGGCAGGTACTTCAATCCGGCTGCCGGCACCAACTACTTTGGCGGCGTCACCCTGAAATACGCCTTAGGACAATAGGAAATATGATGACTACGTCTAAAAAGGCCCGCTAAAAGCGGGCCTTTTTAGCATTATCAAAAAAAATAAAAACCTTAGCCTTACAGAGATCTTTTAGAGACATTACAGAGAGTTTATAGAGACCTTATAGAGACTTTGGTTGTGTCTTCCCTATACCTGGCCCCTTACCTCGCCCGGGGCTGGACAAGGTCTGGTCCTATCCCGCCTGCCCCTTCCGGAGGCTCTGCCAGCAGCCATGCCCACAAATGCCCAACCCTAAATCCCGGGGTAAACCCTTACATTTGCCGCGTTAATTGGTTTCCGCTCCGCCACCAGGCAGAACGGATTAAAAGGGAAACCGGTGTAAGTCCGGTGCTATCCCCGTAGCTGTAAGTTTCGTGAGTACCACTCACCAGGTTCAATCTTCGTACCACTGTTCTACCCGCTTATCCGGAAGAATGGGAAGGTCTTGAACCAGGGAAACAAGCCAGAAGACCTGCCAGTTATCAGCAACAACATCGACGAGCTTTCGGGTGAAAAGCCGGGATTGAAACCGTCTTACTGCAGAAGACATTTCATTTCTGTTTGTATTCATTTATTCCGAAGGTTCATAGTTCATCATTACAAACAAACTATGAGCATGACAAGAAAGTTACTTGCACTATCAGCCCTGCTGGCAGCCATGAACGCGCAGGCACAAGACACAACGGCAAAAAGAGAATTGGATGAAGTAGTGGTTACCGCTACCAAATACCCGGTTAAACTCAGCGAAACAGGAAAAGTAATGACCGTGATCGGTCGCGAGCAGATGGAACGCAGCAGCGGCAAAAGCCTCGCCCAGGTATTGACAGAACAAACAGGCATCATTGTAAATGGCGCCAACAGTAACCCTGGTAAAGACAAGTCTATCTTTTTACGCGGCGCTTCCAATGATTACACCTTGATCTTACTCGATGGTATTCCTGTAAACGACCCCTCCGGAGCAGGTGGCGCATTCGACCTGCGTCTGTTCCCCGTAGAACAGATCGACCACATCGAGATACTGAAAGGCAGCCAGTCTACTCTCTACGGGTCAGATGCAGTAGCCGGCGTTATCAATATTATCACGAAGAAAAAAGGCAACAAAGCCATCGGCTTCAATGGTGGCGCTACTTATGGCAGCTTCAACACCTTCACCGGCGATGCCGGCCTGAGCGGCCACAAAGGCATCCTGGATTATAACGTGAATTACTCTTACGCCAGCACAGATGGTATTTCCGAAGCAGTCGACACTACCGGCAAAGCCAACTTCGATAAAGACGGATTCACCAGGCACAGCGTACAGGCCAACCTCGGCATCCAGGTAAGCGACAAGATCAGGATCGCACCCTACTATCGCTACAGCTATTTCAACGCCAACACCGATGGCGGCTCCTTCTATGATACCAAAGACCAGTTTGTATACCTGCTCAACAACACCGGTGCTACCGCTACCATCGGGTTGCCCAAAGGCACCATCACAGCCAATTACGGGTACTCGTATTCAAGGCGCAACTATGCCACCGACTTTGGCAACTCCTTCTTCAGAGGCGGTTTCCACAGTGGCGAAGTATACCTCACCCAAAACCTGGGCGACAGGGTAAAAATGCTGGCAGGCGTGAACTACCAGAGCTACAAACTCACGGATTCTACACTGACACCTAAAAACCCATCTACCAACATCGTAAGCCCTTACCTGTCATTCCTCCTACAAAGCGCAGAAGGATTGAGCGTGGAAGTAGGCGGCAGGTACAACCACCACTCCGAATTTGGTACCCAATTCACCTATAGCTTTAACGCAGCCTATCTCATCAACAACCAGCTTAAAGCATTTGCCAACGTTTCTACCGGCTTCAAAGCACCTACAGTAATGGACCTGTTTGGCCCCTCCTGGTTTGGCAGCAATCCCAACCTGAAACCGGAAGAATCCTCCAACCTCGAAGCAGGCGTACAATGGCAAACCCTGCAGAATAAATTACAGGTTACCGCTACCGGGTTCTACAGAGATATCAAGAACGTGATCGCCTACGTAGCCGGCAAGTCCATCAATATCGATCAGCAAAAAGACAAAGGCGTCGAGCTGGAAGCTACCCTGCGTCCCACCGACCAGTGGACGATCAAAGCATCATACACCTATGTAACCGGCGATATATACCAATCACGCAGTGGCAAAGACACGAGCTACTTCAACCTGCTCCGCAGGCCTAAGAACACGGTAGTAGCCACCGTAGGCTACCAGGCTACACCACAGCTGTTCATCAGCCTGTCTGCACAAAGCCTCGGCGAAAGAACAGATCTGTCATTCGGACCGCCCCCCGCCTATGCCACCATTCCTATAGACCTTAAAGCCTACACGCTGATCAACGCCTATGTAGAATACAAGCTATTCAAGAACAAAGTGCGCCTGTTTGCAGATGCCAAAAACCTTACAGATACCGATTACACAGAAGTGTATGGATATAATACACCAGGTATCAACATACAAGGTGGTTTCAGGATTAATTTATAATTTTAAGCCTCATAAAATAGTACATATGTCAGTAGCAACATTTAGCCCGAGAAATGCAGTATTACTCCTCATCATTGTTGTAGTAGCAGCACTGCGCCTGCTTTCGTTTATGGACCTGGGACCATTAACCTACTTTACACCGGTAGGAGCCATGGCCTTGTTCGGAGCAGCCTATTTCCGCGGCAATGTGAAGCCCTACCTGTTTCCGCTGCTCACCCTCTTCATCAGCGACCTGGTATTATCCTATACCCTGTTTGCAGAGTACCGCAACGGAAGCATTCTGTACGCAGGCTGGTATTGGACTTACCTGGCATTTGCCCTGATGACAATATCCGGCAAACTGATCCTGAAAACAGTGACCATTCCCCGCCTCGTGGCATCGATCGTAACAGCTACCCTCATACACTGGCTGATCAGCGATATCGGCGCTTGCGTAGTAGAAAACAAATTCACGTTCCCCTACTATTTTGGCCGCCTGATCACGGCATTACCGTATGAACTGAGATTCCTAGGAGGCACTGCATTCTTCAGCGCCATCATGTTTGGCATCTTTGAACTGGTACAAAGAAGATATACAGCGTTGAAGCCTGCGAAGGCCAGCAACTAATATTTGCAAGAAGCAATTAGTGAGTGGTCAGTGGTGAGTTGTGAGTAAGACAGCCAGCTAATAGTTTAGCGGCCTACTCACAACTGACAACTCACCACTCACGTCTTTTTTAGACAGATTACTAATATACATTTACACTACAATCTTAATACTATGGTCGCCTGTTCCTTTCTTCCTGCCGCTACACAGATGATCTACGATATGCAGTTGCAACACCTGCTGCACGGCATCACCTTTGAATGCCCGCCGGCAGCACTGGCCGAAAAAGATAAAGTAGTACGCTGTGTACTGGAAGGAAAACACTACAGCAGCATCGAGATCGACCGGATATTCTCTGCCTCCAAAGCACAAGGCAAAAGCCTGTACTATGTGGATGAAGCCCTGCTGCAAACGATCAGCCCCGACGTGATCTTCACCCAGGATGTATGCGAAGTATGCCAGATAGACACCGCCTGCACCGCTGCAGCCGTTGCCAAGCTGGACAAACAACCCAGCCTGGTGCCCCTCACCCCCAATAACCTGCAAGACGTTTTCAATACGGCCATTACCATTGCCGCCGCTTTGGGACAGGAAGAAGCAGCCTACCCTTACCTTTCCTCCCTGCAAAAAAGGATCGATTCGATCATCGACACCTTGCGTGCACACAAAGCGCCGCCCAAAAGAGTGATGATCATGGAATGGGTAGAACCAATCTATAACTGCGGCCACTGGATACCTTACCAGGTCGCTTACGCAGGCGGCATTGACATGCTTTCCAACCCGGCCGGCGACAGCATCGTAACCCCCTGGGAAAAGATCGTACGCTACAACCCCGAAGTATTGGTGATAGCCCCCTGCGGCTTTACCACCGAACGCACGGCTGAAGAGCTGCATCTGCTTACGAATAAACCAGAATGGCAGCAACTGACCGCCGTACAACAGGAAGCCGTATACGTGGCCGACTATGACTTGTTTACCCAACCGAGCGCCAGCACCCTCACTGATGGCATAGAAGTACTCGCAGCCATGTTCCATCCTACCCTCTTTACCGTACCGGCGTACTTACAACACAAATGCTCATCCCTCTTCAAAACAGCCGCCCATGTGCAAGCATGAACAAAAAAGCTGTCCACGATGCCAGCAACCTTTCGAATGTAAGGTGGGCGATGTACACCATTGCCAGTGCTTCGGCATCAGTTTTAGCGAAGAAGAGAAAGCCTTTATAGCAGGCCGCTACCAGGATTGCCTGTGTAGAAAGTGCTTGCTGGAACTACAACAACGATCCGTTTTATTTACAGAGAAATATTCATTGGATGCCAATAAGTGATCAGTCGTCCGGTATCATTTTCATTACCGGAGGCGCCCGCAGCGGCAAAAGCCGGTATGCACAAGACCTTGCCCTGCAACAGAGTTCATCACCGGTATATGTAGCTACCGCCCGCCAATGGGACAGCGATTTCCGGCAACGCATCAAAAGACACCAGAACGACCGCGATGAACGCTGGACCTCTATCGAAGAAGAAAAACACATCAGTGGACTTGACCTCACGGGTAAAGTGGCCGTAATAGATTGCGTGACGCTGTGGCTCACCAATTTTTTTGTAGACACCCAATACGATATCGACCAGTGTCTCGCTGCCTGTAAACAGGAGATACAACAACTGTTGCAGCAAACAGGCACCTTTATCATCATCAGCAACGAGATAGGAATGGGCGTACATGCCGAAACAGAAACAGGCCGCAAATTCACCGACCTGCAAGGCTGGGTGAATCAATACATCGCCTCCGTCGCCCATAGCGTAGTCTTTATGGTCAGCGGAATACCGATGAAGATCAAAGGATGATTAAAAGCTGCAGAAAGATCAGTATCAGTGATCGGTAGATATTTGCCCCGTAGGGGGCTACAGCTTTGTAGAAAATTTGTAAAAATGTATTTTGCCTGTAGGGGCAACACAAAAAACCAATCATGCACAAGGCATACATGAACTGGAGCGGAGGAAAAGATTCCTCTTTATGCCTGCACAAAATATTGCAGGACCAGCGGTACAGTGTAGACAGCCTGCTCACGAGTGTCAATGCGGCGCACAACCGTATCTCCATGCATGGCGTGCGCAGAGAACTATTGAACCAGCAGGCACAATCGATTGGACTACCACTACACACGATCGAATTGCCGGAACAACCCAGTATGCACGAATACGAACAAGCCATGCTGCAACAGGTAACAGCCCTCAAGCAGGAAGGATATACAAAAGCGGTGTTTGGCGATATCTTCCTCGAAGACCTGAAGATCTACCGGGAGCAAAAGCTGGCCACCGTTGATATGGAATGCGTATTCCCCTTATGGAAAATACCCACACATCAACTGATGCAGGAGTTTCTGGCGCTGGGGTTCAAAGCCATCATCGTATGCGTAAATGAAAAGTTCCTGGATAAAAGCTTTTGCGGCCGCCTGATTGATGAATCCTTTGTACGCGACCTGCCCGCCAACGTAGATGTATGCGGCGAAAACGGCGAGTACCATTCCTTTGTATTCGATGGCCCCATCTTCCGGGAACCCATCCCCTATACAAAAGGAGAAATTGTATACAAGCACTACGAAGCACCACAAACGACCGATAATACCTGCAACCCTATGGATCAGCCTTCCACTTACGGATTTTACTTTTGTGATCTATTAAAGCCATGATAACAAATACCATCAACAAAACCGAACTGCAGGCACAGCTGCTGCACAAGATCAACAACAAAACCAAACCACCTGGCGCGCTGGGCCTCCTGGAAGAAATTGCCCTGCAGGTAGGTCTGATACAGGAAACCACTTCTCCGGTGATCAGCCAGCCACATATAGTAGTATTTGCCGGCGACCACGGCATTGCCAAAACAGGATTGGTCAATCCCTATCCCCAGGAAGTAACTGCACAGATGGTGTTGAACTTCCTGAACGGCGGCGCAGCCATTAATGTATTCTGTCGCCAGCACAACATCACCCTGCAGGTAGTGGACGCGGGCGTTAACCATGAGCTGATACCAGCCTCTACCCAGCTGAAAGTAAAAGGCGGCGAGATATTCATCAATGCCAAGATGAGATATGGCACAGCCAATTACCTCGAAGCACCAGCTATGAGCGAAGCAGATGCTGTAGCCTCCATCGAAAAAGGTAAAGCCATCGTTAAAACGATTGCCGACAGAGGTGGCAACTGTATTGGTTTTGGAGAAATGGGCATCGGCAACACCTCAGCAGCATCCCTCATCATGAGCGCCGTTACCGGCACTCCGGTGGCAGCATGTGTGGGTCGTGGTACCGGTGTAAATGACGAGCAATTACAAACGAAGATCGGCACACTGGAAAAAGTATACGCACTACATCAGTTACACCAGTTGAAAGATCAACCTATCACCTTGCTCTCCAAAGTAGGAGGTTTCGAGATCGCCATGATGGCTGGCGCTTATGTACAGGCAGCCGAACAAAAAATGGTAATTGTAGTAGACGGATTCATTGCATCTGCTGCCCTGCTGATAGCACAACAGATCAACCCGGCTGTTCTTACCTATTGCATCTTTGCCCATACCAGCGGTGAGCATGGACACGAAAAAATGCTGCAACACCTGAATGCAAAAGCATTGTTGCACCTCGGCATGCGGCTGGGCGAAGGCACTGGTGCAGCACTGGCCATTCCATTGATACAATCAGCCGTCAACTTCTTACAGGAAATGGCCTCCTTCGAATCAGCCGGCGTTTCGAATAAAGAATAACATGAAAAAAGAGATCCGCATATTCTTCACCGCATTGATGTTCCTTACACGCTTGCCGGTGCCGAAGCTTACAGACCACTCACAGGAATACCTTGAAAAGTCTGCAAGATACTTTCCCCTCATCGGCTGGATCGTAGCCCTCATCAGCGGCCTCACCTTCCTGGTGTTTAACAAATACATCAGCGAAGACATTGCCATCCTTGCCTCTATCATCGCAGGTATCTTTACTACAGGCGCCTTTCACGAAGACGGCTTTGCCGATGTGTGCGACGCCTTCGGTGGTGGCTGGACTAAAGAGAAGATACTGATGATCATGAAAGACAGTCGCCTGGGCACCTACGGCGTCACCGGACTGATAGGCATATTGGCAGCCAAATTCCTGCTGCTGAAAGAACTGCCCAAATTCACCCCCGATCTCCAGGACCCATCCATCAACATCTTCCTCAACTACAAGAACTTTCTATTGATATTGGTAGCAGCACACGCTATTAGCCGGTTGATGGGCGTATGGACCATTTACTTCTTTGAGTATGTGACCGATCCCGATGGCAGCAAATCAAAACCGGTTACCAGCAACAAACCATCAGCAATCACTTTATTGATGGCCTGCCTGTTTGGTTTGCTACCATTCGTCTTCCTGAGCTGGCATTTCGCATTGGCCATCATTCCCGTACCGTTGGTAGCGTACCGGCTGGCCAGCTATTTTAAAAAATGGATCGGGGGCTACACAGGCGATTGCCTGGGCGCCATCCAGCAAGTCAGCGAACTCACCTTTTATCTTAGCGCATTGATCATTTGGCGGTACATTATTTGATGGAGATTTGTCAGGCTGAGTTTATCGATGCCACCTTCGACAGGCTCAGGCTGACAAACTAAATTTCCTATTATTGTTCTATGAGTATCTACATAATCCGTCATACCACACCACACATTGAAAAAGGCACCTGCTATGGGCAGGCCGATATCGATGTGACCGAAGCCTTTGAAGAAGAAGCCGGCGTCATTCGGCAACACCTTCCCGGCGATCTGCAGGCCATCTACAGCAGCCCGCTCATCCGGTGTAAGAAACTGGCGGAACACCTGTTCCCTGCACACAACATCAACTTTGAGCACGACCTGAAAGAGATCAACTGCGGCGAATGGGAACTACAGCGATGGGACGATATTCCCCGCGATGCGATCGATCCCTGGATGAATGACTATGTAAACGTCTGCATTCCGGGAGGCGAGAGTTATGTGCACCTCTTCGCACGCGTAACCCGCTGCTTTGATGCCGTAGCAGCCAGCAGACAACATGCCGCCATTATTACCCACGGCGGCGTTATCAGGAGCATCCTGGCCCACATTACCCAAACGACCCTGAAAGATTCCTTTGCGGCCTTCTCTCTGCATTATGGTTGCGTAATAAAGCTCGATCGGCAGGAAGGCGGCTTTAACTACACGATGCTGTCCAATATCAATGCCGGCAAGGAGCAACACAAGCCGAGTTATGCAGCAGCGAAATAAGACGTAACTTGTACTATCACCGTCAGCCAAATCAATTGCTATGGACATGCGAATGGACGATCTGATAACAGTTACCTTCACCTTATTTGCCATCATCGATATCCTGGGATCTATCCCTTTGCTCATTACCCTCAAAAAGAAAATGGGCGGCATCGATGAAGTAAAAGCCACCCTGGTATCCGGTGGCCTGATGATCCTCTTCCTGCTTACCGGCGAAAAGTTTTTGCAGGTATTGGGACTCGATGTAGGCTCCTTTGCCGTGGGCGGCTCCATCGTGATCTTCATCCTGGGGCTCGAAATGGTGCTGGGCATCGAATTCTTCAAAAGCGAGGCCGACGCCAAATCAGGCACCATCGTGCCGATCGCCTTTCCGCTGATTGCCGGTTCAGGTACGCTGACCACCATCATTTCCCTGCCCGCCAACTACAGTAAATGGGTGGTATTCTTTGCTATTTTAATTAACCTCCTGATAGTTTTCCTGGTTTTGAAATCCCTGAACTATATTGCGAAACTTTTGGGACCAGCAGGTTTATTAGCGGTAAGAAAGTTTTTTGGCGTAATTTTGCTGGCCATTGCCGTAAAGATCTTTGCGAGCAATGTAAGCGGATTGATAAAATAGTGAATTTGGCTTCGTAGTACAATGGATAGTATAAGAGTTTCCGAAGCTCCAGATCCAGGTTCGATTCCTGGCGAAGCCACACCAGACCTCATTTCGGATCAGAAAGATTCGAACTTCTTCAAAAAGATTGACGCTGTCATTTTTCCCCGGACTTTGTTATATGAGGTATACACTTATCATATTATGGTTCCTCCTGCTGGCAACGAACTCCGGGGCGCAGGATCCTTTGGACCGGTTGCTGAAGTTGCCTGATGATACCGCTAAAGTTAACCAGCTCAACCACTATGCGCTTAGCATCCAATCGACCTTTCCGCAAAAAGCGATACCCATCCTGAACCACACTGCGGACCTCTCCCGCAAACTGAATTATGACTACGGCCTCGCCACCTCAAAGTTTCTCCGGTCGGGCATGTACTTCTATATAATGAAGCTGGACAGCAGCAGCCTGCTGCTGGATGAGGCATTTGGTTTGCTCGCCGGTAAAACGGATAAAGCATCAAAAGACTTGTATGGCTCACTCCTGATGCGTAAGGCAAACCTGTTTCAGCAACACCAAAGCACTGATTCGGCCATTTATTATTATTTGCAGGCGGCTACCAACTACGCAGACAAAAGAATTATAGCCTACTACAACATATCAGGCATATATCGTTCTTTGAATGATACGAGCAAGACACTTGCTTATGCCCGGCAAACCCATTCCATTGCCCTTGAAGCAAAAGATTCCGTTTTCCTGCTGCGCAGTCTGATCGTATTGGGCGACGCCTTTGTTCTTGCAGGAAAAAGAGATAGTGTATGGACGATCACCCAAACGGGCATGCCAATGGCAGAAAAGCTGAACATGCCTTTTGCTACAGGCATGTTTCATGCCCAACTGGGTTATTATTATTCAGATAGTGCAGCCCGCTACGACTCGGCCCTCAGCCATTACCGCTACGCGCTCGACATATTTACGGCCTACAACTTACAGTTTGAACAGGCACTGGCATTGCAGCACCTTGGTAATGTGAGCCTGAAAAAAGGAGATTATACCGAAGCCATCGGCTACTTAAAAAAAGCCACAACACTTGCAAGGCAGCTGGACCTGAACCAGGTGCTGTTTTATACGCTGAAAGACTTATCCGTTGCGTTTGAAAAAACAGGGAATTTAGCGGAAAGCAATCAATACCTGCGTGAGCTCCTGGCCGTAAACGATACATTACAACAGCGCAACAACCAGAAAACGGTCATGGAACTGGAAGCCAAATACCAGATGCAAAAAAAAGAAGCCTATCTGGCAGTGCAGCAAAAAGATATTCAGGAAAAAAAATTCACGATCTGGTTTCTCCTGTTGGGATTGGTAACACTCACCATTATTTCTTTACTGCTATACCGCAATTACCGCCATAAACAAAAGCTGCAGCAGGTCAAAATAGAAGATCTCGAATCCGAAAAACAACTTGCCGCCACCGAAGCTGTGCTCAAAGGCGAGGAGCAGGAACGCGCCCGCTTAGCCAAAGATCTCCACGATGGCCTGGGCGGCATGCTCAGCGGTATTAAACACTCCTTAAACGCTGTTAAAGGAACCCTGGCGCCAGACAATGCGCAGGTTTTCGAACGCAACATAGACATGCTCGACAGTTCCATCAAAGAAATGCGGCGTGTGGCACACAACATGATGCCGGAGGCCCTTGTAAAATTCGGGCTGGATACGGCGCTGAAAGACTTTTGCAATGACATTAACCAGAGCGGCGCTTTACAGGTAACCTACCATTCGATCGGCATGGATAACACGGAACTGGATCGCACCACTTCTATCACCATTTACCGCATTGTACAGGAACTGCTCAACAATGTCATCAAACATGCGGAAACCCAAAACGCCATCGTACAGGTTTCAAAAAACGGGAACATCATTTCCGTCACCGTTGAGGACGATGGCAAAGGGTTCGACACGAAGATCCTTGAGCATAAAGGAGGGATTGGCTGGCGCAATATTCAAAGCCGCGTAGACTACCTGAAAGGAAAGCTCGACATCCGGTCGGAACGGGGAAAAGGAACATCCGTTTGGATAGAGTTTAATGCCGGAGCTTAGAAAAACAAAATTTCTCAATACTGTAGGGCGTTCAGTTTGAACGCCCTTTTCATTTTATCATCTCCGGCAACCGCTACTCTAAAAAGAAATCCCTCTCCCCACCCAACCTTACCCCTTTTTTCTACCGTTCATTTAATAAAGCACTGATGCTTATAGTTAGCCAGATCTAAAAAGAACGCACTTGCAGGGCCTGAACGAACTCATACAAAAATGCAACGGCCACGACCGGCTGGCGCAGGAACAATTTTACCGGCACTTCTATCCCTCGATGTTTTGCCTGTGTAAAAAGTTCTTCCGGGATGACCATGCCGCACTCGAAGCAGTCAACGATGGCATGATGAAAGTGTTCACCCATTTACCCAATTACAAACCCGAGAAAGGAGCCATATTCAATTGGGTATATACGATCGTTCGGCATACGGCATTGGACAAGCTAAAAATGTCCATCAAAATCCATGTTGCCGGCGACGAAGAAGAAATGAGCGAGATGATCGTAGGCAATATCCTCGAACATCTCGAATGGAAAGACGTATACTATTTCCTTGATCACCTGCCTCCGGCCACGCGCGCCGTATTCAGTTTGTTTTATCTGGAGCACTATACGATACCGCTCATTGCAGAACAGCTGCAGATCAGCCCAGGAACCGTGAAATGGCAGTTGAGCGAAGGACGCAAGATCATGCAACCGATACTTAAAAAACATTTTTCACACTAAAGATTTTAAACGGTGAATAACCAGCCACTCCATAATAAATTCTTTACTGAGGAAAACAGTCCCTTACCACTGATCCCTACCGACCAGGCCTGGGAAGCCATGCAGGCAAAGCTCAATAGCCAGTTCCCGGAAAAGAAAAGAAGAAGAATGATTACCTGGCTGCCTCCTGTTGGCTGCGCCCTGTTGCTCTTACTATTGGGTGGCGGCTATGCACTTTGGCAATACACTACGCCCAAACAGATGACGGAGACACCCGGCCAGGCTAAGCAAACAACCGGCAAAGAGAAAACTTCATCATTCACACAGGAAACCAACGACACCCAAACACCAACCAGCAATACACAACCTACACCCACTCCATCATTGCAGCCAGCAACAACATCGCTTACCGCTAAAACTACCAGCACCAATAAGCGGAAACCACAACCCAACAAAGCACTGGCAGGCACAACAACCAACCGGAATGGTACACCGGAGTTGTTGAAAAAAGAGCAACACAAAGTGAACGCAACTTTTTTCAGGAGCTCTTTGCGCCCTTCACCAGTGGCAGGCATTCAATATGCGGCTTCGATCCATGTACAGCCTGCACGGCCCCCGAAGTCACTATGGTTACCGGACGAGTCAACATGGATTACAGACTCTTCCGGTAACAAGCCTGCCCCTAAGTATGTATTTGCAATAGGACTACAGGCAGAAATACCAGTTCCCATTTACACACCCGACGTATACTTTAAAAATCCCGAAGGGAAAGACCGCTTTTATCAGCCCTTTTCGCCGGACATCTGGGCCGGCGTAACTAAGAAACGGCACCGGCTTACAGCAGAATTCAAACCCTTTGCCAGCGCACTGTTACCCTACAAGCCTTTTCACAATGGCGCTATCCGGTTACCCGACAGCACTACCTATTGGGGTCAACATACTGTAGTAAAGGTGTTTGGCGCCCAGCTTGCATTACAATATACTTATCAGGTACGCAAACAATGGTGGGCAGGCGTTGGTCTCGATCTATCCAAATGGCGCAAGGCGTTGATACAAGTAGATTCATTTTCAAACAAGCCCCTATTTTATGGAGTACATAAAAACGATGCATCCTATCTGAACGCAACACAATTGGGCGCCGTGCTGCACCTCAACTACGAGTCAACGAAAGCCTGGACAGGCACCTTACAAATAGAGACACCTTTCAAGCCTACGGTTAAAGGCGGGCCACTTCCGGTGTGGGTAAGACTGGGCCTGCGCTGGCGGCTGCTGCAAAGTAGAAACACACCTATCATCACCACAACATCAGTGATCAGAAAAACGCTGCCTTAATTCATCACGCCGTCCTTTCATAACCTTCATGGTAGCAAAAACAGCATAACACCCCTGTAGTATGCTGTTTTTGCCTGTTCGTCGATTACCGGTTTGCACTCCTTGATCGGCAGGATAGTTTTGTTTTGAAATTATTCACCATTAAAAACAAAACCATGAAAGCAACAAAACATACCATAACCAGCCTGGTACTCACCGGCGTATTATTGCTGGCACTATTGGTACCCACTACAGCCGTTGTACAACAGCCGCCAGTTGTAAAAAACATTGTATTGGTACACGGCGCCTTTGTAGATGGCTCAGGGTGGAAAAGTGTATATGACAGGCTTTCCCAAAAAGGATACCATGTCAGCATCGTACAGGAACCACTCACTTCCTTTACAGCAGATGTAGCAGCAGTTAAACGGGTTTTGTCCCGCATGAACGGGCCCGTTATCCTGGTGGGCCATAGCTACGGAGGCGCCGTCATTACAGAAGCAGGCAATGACCCCCACGTAGCAGGCCTGGTATATATTGCCGCTCACGCTCCCGATGCCGGCGAGAGCGAAGCAGCCAACGGCGTAAAATATCCACCGGCCTATAAGTCACTGGTGAAACCAGCAGACGGTTACGACTACATAGACCCCACCAAATTCGCAGCAGATTTTGCAGGAGGCGTTCATGAAGAATTGGCCAGTTTTATGGCCTACAGTCAGATGCCCACTGCCGACAGCGCCTTTCATGCCATCATTAAAAACCCGGCATGGCGCACCAAACCCAGCTGGTACATGGTGGCCAAAGCCGACAGGATCATCAACCCCGATCTTGAACGCCTGTATGCCAAACGCGCCAACAGCCATACAATAGAAATTGACGGCGCCAGCCATAGCGTGTTCATTACCCATCCCAGAGAAGTGACCAGCCTCATCATTGATGCGGCAACACAAGCACTCAATCACAAGTAATACGTCCCGCTCATCAGGACGCTGACCAATACACACAACACCTTCATACCAAAAAACATCACCATGACCTCATCAATAAGCTTTAGATATGAACTCGAAAAAAAGCAACCAAGAGTAGGACCCGGCGGTATCACCCGTGGCGCTTCCGTCAACGACTTTCCTGCTTCCGTAGGCATAGCGGGCGTGTCCATGCGACTGCAACCCGGCGCCATGCGCGAACTCCACTGGCATGCCAACGCAGCCGAATGGGCCTACATCGTAGATGGCTATTGCCGCACCACCATCATTCATCCGGACGGCAACACCTATACAGACTCTTTTGGCCCCGGCGATGTGTGGTATTTTCCCAAAGGCTACGGCCATGTGATCCAGGGATTGGGACCCGGCGAATGTCATTTCATCCTCATCTTCGACAATGGCAACTTCTCAGAAGACCACACCTTCAGCATCACCGATTTTATCTCCCACGTGCCGGCAGCAGTAGCCGCACAAAGCCTTGGCATTACAGAAGACGAGGTAGCACAACTCCCGAAAGGAGAAGTATATTTTGCACAAGGCGAAGTACCCGATGATCATTCATTATTGTCCGATCCAAGACCAGCGCCACAGCTGATCAGCATGCACCGCTATCCGCTCCATGCTCAGCAGCCCAGGCGCATTCCCGGCGGAGGCACGCAACGTGTAGTCAGTGCTGCGGAATTTCCCATCAGCACCACCATTACCGGCTCATTGATCGAATTGCAACCAGGCGCCCTACGCGAGCTACACTGGCACCCCAATGCAGACGAATGGCAATACTTCATATCCGGTACAGCAGAAGTAGGTATTTTCCTCGCAGAAGGAGAAGCAGTGACAGAATACTTCAACGCCGGAGACGTAGGCTATGTGCCCATGGGCGCCGGTCACTACATCAAAAACACGGGCAATGACCTATGCAAAATATTGATTGGCTTCAACAGCGGTCATTATCAGGCACTGGACCTCAGCGAATGGCTGGCCGGAAATCCTATCGACCTCATCGCCGGAAACTTTGGCATACCCAAAGCATTAGCAGACAAATTTCCGGCAACGAAAAATTTCATCATACCATGAAGCAATATGGATGGAATACGAGATCCCTCCTCCTATTGCTCTGCATGACGGCCGGGTTCACCGACACATATTTCTATATCAAAGAAAAGGTCTTCCCGGCCAACATGACAGGCAATACCGTTGAACTGGCTATTGCCATTGGCAAACACAATTGGGCCGACAGTGCAGCACCCGCAGTAGCCTTACTTGGATTTATTATTGGAACTGTTATCGGAGCTTTTATACTCGACAAAGAAAAAGCGGGCGCTGCAGAACAGCTGGTCATCCGCCACGTATTATACAGCGAGATCATTATCCTCTTTGCATTACAACTCATCATTGACATTGAAGCAGTACCACACAAACTGATATTGGTACTATTGCCCTCCATCGCCATGGGACTGCAGGGAGTCGCTGTCAGTCACCTCGGCGTAAAAGGTATATCCACCATTACCCTTACCAATACGATCACTGCTACTTTCAACAATCTCGTATATAAGGAAATGGCAGAACGCCGCAAACAACCCGAAGCTACATTCCGGATAGCGCTGCTTGTTTGGGCATGGAGTTCTTTTGTAGCAGGCGCAGCCATTGCCATCCTGTTTGTTTACATCGGCGTTGATCGCATCTTCTTTGTGCCCCTTTTACTCCTTGCTATCTGCGTCATCTTCAATCGATACCTCAAACAAACAGCTTGAAAGTACAAGCAGGTTTAAATTTTAATTATGAACGGGGCTGTACTTTATGCATTCCTTAATACTTTCGGCGAATAAACACAACCCAATCATTCATATATGAGAAAAAACACTACTGCTGTTGCCCTTGCCTTCTTGTTGGCCGGCAACATCGCGTACTCCCAAACCAAAGATTCGTTGATGGTAAAAAGCATCATCGAAGAAGCCACCGGCAATTCCCAGCTCACCAGGCTGGCCCATGAATTAATGGATGGCATCGGTCCCCGTCTCGTTGGCACTCCCCAGATGAAGCAAGCCAATGACTGGGCAGTAGCCAAATACCAAAGCTGGGGCATCTCCGCAAAAAATGAACAATGGGGTGAATGGCGCGGATGGGAAAGAGGTGTTACCCACATCGATATGATTTACCCACGTGTAAAATCACTGGAAGGTATGCAGTTGGCCTGGAGCCCGTCTACTGCGGGTAAAACAGTGACCGGCGAACTGGTGATCGTACCAGACCTTGCCGACTCAGTAGCCTTCCAACAATGGCTGCCTACTGTAAAAGGTAAGTTCGTGCTGATCTCTATGGCACAGCCCACCGGCCGTCCTGATTATAACTGGGAAGAATTTGGCACCAAAGAATCAGTAGAGAAAATGAAGAAAGACCGTGCCGCGCAAACAGAAGCCTGGCGCAACCGGATCGCCAAGACTGGTCAATCTGCCCGTACCTTGCCCGTAGCACTTGAAAAAGCTGGCGCAGTAGGCATCGTCATGAGCAACTGGTCAAACGGTTTTGGGGTGAACAAGATCTTTAGCGCCTACACCACTAAAGTACCCACCATCGATATTGCCCTCGAAGACTATGGCCTGCTGTACAGGCTTACCGAAGATGGCACCAAACCGAAGATCAGTGTACGTGCCGACTCTAAAGAGCTGGGCATGGTACCTACCTTCAATACCATTGCCGAGATCAAAGGCAGCGAGAAGCCCGATGAATACGTGATCCTCTCTGCGCACTTCGATTCATGGGACGGTGGCACAGGCGCTACCGATAATGGCACCGGCACCCTCACCATGATGGAAGCCATGCGCATCCTCAAAAAAGTATACCCCAATCCCAAAAGGACCATCCTTGTAGGCCATTGGGGTAGTGAAGAGCAAGGTCTCAACGGCTCAAGAGCCTTTGTGGAAGACCATCCTGAAATCGTAAAGAACATCCAGGTATTATTCAACCAGGATAATGGAACCGGCAGAGTGGTAAACCTCTCCGGCCAGGGATATTTACATGCATACGAATACCTCGGCAGGTGGCTGGCCCGCGTGCCCAACGATATCCGCAGCCAGATCGAAACAAGATGGCCAGGCGCTCCGGGTGCCGGCGGCTCCGACTTTGCTTCCTTTGTAGCTGCTGGCGCACCCGCCTTTTCATTGAGTTCTACCAGTTGGTCGTATGGCAGCTACACCTGGCACACCAATCGCGACACATACGACAAGATCGTGTTTGACGATGTGCGCAGCAATGCTATCCTCACAGCCATCCTCGCTTACATGGCGAGCGAAGACCCTGCTAAAACTTCCCGCGAAAAAAGTGTACTCCCGGTTAATCCCCGTACAGGACAACCCGGTACATGGCCTGCACCAACCAAGGCAACGAGGAAAGGAGGCGTTAACTAAGTCGTGAGTCAGGAGAAAAAAGTCAAGAGTAGAATCACAAACTATAATTAAAATGGGTGGCGCCTTCGGCAGGTGCCACCCATTTTAGTTGTAAGCAAGCAGTCGTTATAACTGTAACCTGATCTTTAATTTATTCAGTAGAATAGCCACTCCCATTAGCAGCACTGCGTAGCAGGCCGACCATGCCACCCCCAGCCAGCCCTGGTGAAAAGCCGCTGGCATAAAGTACAGCCCCAGCCATGCCTGAAAAGCATACACAATGCCCGGCAGAATATAAATAAGCAAGGGATTGGAAGCCGCCGGCTGGAAGAAGCCCGTCCAGCCCCTCACTTTTTTCACATCAGTGAGCCAATACAGCATACTGAACAAGACCGAACAGATGGCTATACAATATAAACACCACGTAGGTGTAGCATAGATTTTTGAAATACCATGCAGCGGCCTCAGCAGCCAACCGGCAATACCCATCAGGATCATAAACACGATAGCCTGGATAAAACGCTGGGTATTGGTCTCTATCTTTTTCCGTTCGAAGAATATCAGCGACAATACGATACCACTCAACACAATGCTGGTATGAGCAGCATGTCCCGACTGCCATCCGACCCATTGCAGCGCAGGATTACCGGCAACAGCGGGCAACTTTCCTACCACATACCATGCTACACATAGCGCGATCATGAACACCAATCCGCCAATACTACCACGCACCAGCTGGTAAATAATGCAACTCAGTAAATAAGCCCAGCCGATCAATCCAAGTATACCCCACCATTGTGGTGTAAGTCCCTGCGTTCCATCCTCACCACCCTTGTAGATCAAGCCCAGACACAACAAGCCGATAATCCCAACAGCCCGCAACACCCAGGCCCAGGCTTTTTGCTGAAACCGGTATACGTTCCAGACAAGGATAGCGCTTAGGTAAAACAACAACGACCACAGGTGAATAGACATCCCCATTGCCGCTTCATTATAATCGCCCTCCCCATTCACCATGAACACACCCAATATCAGCAACCCGATCGTTCGCCAGAGAATATGCCCCTGCAATTGCAAAAAAGAATCGCCTTTAGCAAGGCGGTTGTTCAAAGCAAAAGGAAGCGACATACCCACAATAAACAGGAAAGCCGGGAATACGATATCCACGAAAGTCATGGCATCGGCATCAGCCGGCATATGCTTCATCCATACCGGAATACCAGCCACACCAGCCACATCATTGACAAATATCATGACAAGGATAGTGATACCTCTAAAAACATCGATGGAAAGAATACGCTCTGTAGTTAACGTATTATATTTCATTACAGGGGATAATTGGGTTGCCTAAAAATACAATGAAGAAAACGATTTACCGCAGGAATATTATTTGACAACGGCCTTATAGATGGTCGACATTAAAAAAAGATTAATCCCGGAAATCGTTCGCCTGTCGAAAAAACGGTTAAGGCTCAGCGGAAATAATGTAAATTGGCACCAGCCCTTAACATTCATATTACAACTAATGCTAAAACGACTGCTTCTTATCTGTACTGCCTTTGCAGGCACTGCTGTTTTGGCGCAGGACACTGCTACCAACAACAACTTTACAGCAGTGGCTACGCACAACGCCGTTAGCAGCTATCACCATTACATCGACAAACAATCACGTCTATACAGCGGTATAGAATTCGTCGGTTATTCACCCAAGATCGAAAACATACCTTTCTTTCCCGAAAGCACCTGGAGAAGAGGCAGCATTGTATACGATGGCATTTTCTATGATACCGTACAAATGATGTACGATGCCGTAAAAGACAGAGTTGTCATCCTCCACTACAATGGCTTTTTCCGCATGTCGCTCTTCACGGAGAAAGTAAGTGAATTTTCACTGAACGGCCATAACTTCATTCACATTGAGCGCGACAGTCTGCGCCATGCAATTCTGGAAACGGGTCTTTATGATCGGATGTATGCTGGTCGCACTACCATGCTGGTGAGGCGCCACAAGTTCATTGAAGAGACCGTAAAAGATGTGCTCGAAAGAAAGTTCATGGATCAATACAGTTACTACCTCCTCAAAGGCGGTAAATACCATATTATCCGCACCAAAAGCGGCCTCCTCTCCCTCCTGAAAGACCACGCCCGTGAGATCAAACAACACCTGAGAAGACAAAAGATAAAATTCAGAAAAGATAAAGAGAACGCTATTCTCCAGGCCGCTATCCATTACGATTCTTTAAATAACTGATATGAGACGACTGCCTTTCCTTGTGGTCCTTGGCGTAGCCCTGTTATATTTCGCAGGCACGGCACAAGCCCGGCAAACCAACCCCAAACCAGTAAGTATTATCTTAAGTGATACTTCGGTCAACGTGATCGTGCAAGAACTGGAGCGGCAAACCGGCTACCACTTTTATTACGACCCTGTCCACTTCGACAGCCTCCGCATTAGCATCGCTATTAATAACCAACCTCTGCAAAGAGCCCTTGAACAGCTTTTTGAGAATACCGACTTTCATTTTACCATCCTGCCCGATAAGCAATACGTATTCATTACCAAAGGCGCGATCATCAGACCAGAGCTGCCGGCAGGCTTTTTTGCCAAAGCGAAAGATACTGTTCGCAGAGACCTTACAGGCGTTCCGGATTATGGTGATAAAAAGAAAGTACGGGCAGACGCTTCCATCGAGAACAAGCTATTCGAAATAGGCAGCAAGGCCAATAGCGGCGGACCGGGCAACGTAACCGTTGCAGGCCATGTACGCAACATCAAAAGTGACGAACCCATCGTAGGCGCCTCGATCACCATTCCCGGCACATCCATCGGAACAGCTACCGACCAGTACGGTTACTTTTCACTTACCATTCCCAAAGGAAGGTACGTGCTGAACATACAGGGCATTGGCATGAAAGACACCAAACGCCAGATCATGCTGTATACAGGAGGGGAATTGAACATCAATATGGAAGAGCGCGTCATCTCCCTGAAAGAAGTGATCGTGTCGGCGCAAAAGCTGGCCAATATCCGCAACGTACAAATGGGTACCGAGCGGTTAACGATCAGGGCAATCAAACAAATACCCACAGCATTCGGCGAGGCAGATATCTTAAAGGCAGTACTTACGCTGCCCGGTGTAAAATCAGTAGGGGAGGCAAGCACAGGCTTCAACGTACGCGGTGGCTCCGCCGATCAGAACCTGATCCTCTTCAATGATGCCACCATTTACAATCCTTCTCACTTCTTTGGCTTCTTCTCCGCCTTCAACCCCGACGTAGTAAAAGACGTAGAATTGTACAAGAGCAGCATACCGGCCAAATATGGTGGCCGCTTATCTTCTGTATTGGACATCTCCAGCCGCGAAGGAAATAAAAAAGAGTTCACAGGTACTGCAGGCATTGGCCTGCTTACCAGTCGCATCAATATCGAAGGCCCTATCCAAAAAGAAAAGACATCCTTTATCCTCGGCGCCCGCACTACCTACGCCAAATGGATGCTGAACCTGTTGCCCGATGAATATGAAAACAGCAAGGCTTCTTTTTACGATGTGAACCTGCACATCAGCCACCAGTTCGACAAAAAGAACAACCTGTACATTACCGGCTACACCAGCAGGGACCGCTTCAACCTCAACAGCGATACCACTTACGGATACAACAATAACAACGTATCCATCAAGTGGAAACACCTCTTCAATAACAAATTAACAGGCATCCTTACAACAGGATACGACCGCTACGCCTATTATATACAAAGCGAAAAGAACAAGATCAATGCCTATAAACTGGGCTTCGATATCAACCAGTTCAACTTCAAAGCCGACTTCACCTGGTACCTGAACCCGGAACATACCATCGACTTTGGCGCCAGCACGATCCGCTACAAACTCCACCCCGGCAAATACGAGCCACTGGGCAAAGAGTCACTGATTGCATTGGATGAAGTACAGGCAGAGCAGGCCCAGGAAAGCGCCATCTACCTGTCGGAAAAATGGAACGTCACGCCAGCATTCACCATCCAGGCAGGCGCCCGCTATTCCTTCTTCCATTATCTCGGGCCGGGCAAGATCAACAGCTATGCACCCAACCTTCCCAAAAACCCGGATAATGTACTGGAAACAAAAACATACGGCAAAGGCGATGTGGTCAAAACATACGGTGGCCCCGAGTGGCGCCTTTCTGCACGCTATGCCCTCTCGCCCAGCTTCTCTATCAAGGCGGGTTATAATTCATTGCGCCAGTACATTCACATGCTCTCCAATACCACGGCCATTTCGCCTACCGATATCTGGAAGCTGAGCGACCCAAACATCAAACCGCAAATTGGTGACCAGGTATCTTTTGGCCTGTACAAAAACTTCAGATCCAACTCCATCGAGACCTCGGTAGAAGTCTATTACAAGAACATCAAGAATTACCTCGATTACAAGAGCGGCGCTTCATTGGTGATGAACCACACAATTGAAACAGATGTGATCGGCACCAAAGGAAGAGGTTACGGCGTGGAAGTGATGGTGAAAAAACAGAATGGAAAACTGAATGGCTGGATAAGCTACACCTATTCCCGCATCGAATTGAAAATGGATGACCCCAACACGGGTGAGCTCATCAACCGCGGAGAGTATTACCCGGCCAATTACGATAAGCCCCATGATGTAACGATGGTAGGCAACTACCGTTTCACCCACCGTTTCAGCATTTCAATCAACGGCACCTACAGCACAGGCCGGCCGGTAACCCTGCCCATTGGCCGTTATTATTATGGCGGTTCGTGGCGGGCCTTGTACGCCGACAGGAACTCTTATCGCATACCCGACTATTTTCGTACCGACTTTGCCATGATCGTGGAAGGCAACCACAAGCTGAAGCAGAAGTTTCACAATTCCTGGACATTCGGTTTATACAACCTTACCGGAAGGAAGAACCCATACTCAGTATACTTTACTTCTGAGAACGGCCGTGTCAATGGATACAAACTATCCATATTCGGCAGCATCATTCCTTTCATCAATTATAACATACGTTTCTAAATACCGCTTGTATGAAAAAGCTTTTATATAGTTGCATACTGATGCTGACGCTGGGTTGCAAGCAGCGCTTTGAACCACAGATCACCCAACCGGTAAATGGTTATCTCGTGGTTGACGGCACGATCAACAGCGGCACAGGCCCCACCACCATCCGGCTTTCCCGCGCCATCCTGCTGGCCGACAGCACCCGCCCAAAGAATGAACGGAACGCTATCGTACGGGTGGAAGGAGAAAACAACACTCAATTCCCGTTAATCGAAATGTCTCCGGGAATATATATTGCGTCCCAATTGACACTCAACGCCAATGTGAAATACCGCCTTTATATCAAAACCGCTGACAACAAAGAATACAGATCCGACTTTACAAGCGTCATCAAAACACCTGCTATAGACGCTATCCGGTGGGAGCAGCCCGCCAATGGACTGGATATCTATGTTAATGCCCATGACCCGCAAAACAATACCCGCTACTACCGCTGGGAGTGGTCAGAGACCTGGGAATTCCATTCTGCCTATACCACTCAACTGGACTACACGAAAAACAACCTCGGCGAAGTAACCGGAGTCAAATACAAGTATCCCGACCAGGCTATCGATACGAATGTTTATGTGTGCTGGAAAACCGAACCATCTACCAATATCCTGATTGGCTCAACGGCTAAACTCGTTAAGGACAGTGTTGATCTCCCCCTCCATTTCATCCCGCGTGCCTCACAAAAAATAAGCGTATTATATAGTATCAACGTAAGACAGAATGCCCTGAGCAAAAATGGATACGATTTCCTGTCAAGGATGAAGAAAAACACAGAATCGACAGGTACCTTATTCGATGCACAACCATCGGAATTGGTAGGGAATATACACGCCGTAAATAATCCTTTAGAAGTGGTGATCGGCTTCATCGACGTGGCCGACGTACATGAGAAACGGATATTTATCCAGCCTTCCGACCTCGACAACTGGGGATACCGCTCAGGTTGCACGGAAACATTGGTACCCAATATACCCGATTCTGTACGCGCCTACAGCTACCTCACGCCGACCATGGCAGCTGAAACAAGCCCCACAGGAGCGATCATTTCCTTTTATGGTTCCGATATAGCCTGTGTGATTTGCACCCTCACCGGCGTTCACCAGAAGCCATCCTTCTGGCCCCGATAAACCCCGAGAATACATCAGTATAACCTAAAACGAATTGGATGTACCGCACATCACGCACGATAGCAAAACAAGTAGTACCATTACTGGCTGGCTGCCTCCTGCTGAACAGTGTCTCCACAACAGCACAGGATTTCGACAACACAATACAAACCCGCTTCAATACGTACCGGGAAAAAGCCGTAGCCGAAAAAGTATACGTACATACCGATAAAGGGTTTTACCTGGCTGGAGAAATATTGTGGTTCAAGATATATTACGTCGATGGCGCCAGCAACAAGCCCTATGACCTGAGCAAAGTAGCTTATGTAGAGATCCTCGATAAAGACAATAAACCGGTGATGCAGGGGAAAGTGGCTTTGCAGGATGGAAAAGGAAACGGATCATTTTACCTTCCCTCCTCCATCACTGCCGGCAATTACACATTAAGGGCCTACACCAACTGGATGAAGAACTTTGGGCCTGATTATTTCTTCGAACAGCAGATCAGCATTGTAAATTCCTTAAAACCACTGCCGCCTGCAGTAGCCGACACCATCAGGCACACAGCAAGATTCTTCCCCGAAGGCGGCAACCTCGTGAGAGGCATCAATAGCAAGGTTGCCTTCCAGGTCACCGACCAATATGGCAAAGGCATCAACTTCAACGGCTCATTGATCAACCAACGCAATGAAGTAGTAACCCAATTCAAACCCGCTAAGTTTGGCATTGGCAATTTCACCTTCACCCCTGCTGCCGGCGACAGCTATACCGCCGTGATCAATACGGAAGATGGCAAAACAATTACCGGTCAATTACCAGCCATCTATGACAATGGGTACGTAATGCAATTACAGGAAGATGCCAATGGACAGCTGCACGTAAGCGTAACCTCCAATATGCCTGCACGGTCACAACAACCGGAAGAAATATTCCTGTTTGTACATAGCCATCAGTCAGTAAAAGTGTCCACTAAAAAAACAGTTGCAAATGGTGTAGCCCGCTTTACTATTGACAAGAACCAGTTGGGAGAAGGCATTTCACAGCTCACCGTATTCAACGACTCGAGACAACCGGTATGTGAACGGCTCTACTTTAAACAACTGCAACAGGTATTATCCATTGGCGCTACCGGCCAGGCAACACAATACAACAACCGGAAGAAAGTAGACTTCACCCTCAACACTTCCACTACTGCAGGCAAAGCCGTACCGGCTAACCTGTCGCTGTCCGTTTACAGGATGGATTCACTCCCTTTACAGGACAAGAGTAATATCCTCAGCTACCTGTGGCTCAGCTCTGACCTGAAAGGAACCATTGAATCACCTGAATATTATTTTTCGTTACCAAACATCGAAGTAGCTGGTGCATTGGACAACCTGATGCTGGTACATGGCTGGCGCCGCTTCAATTGGCAGGACCTGCTGAAGAATAGCACTGCATCCTTTGAATACATTCCTGAATTCGATGGACATTTCATTTCAGGCAGGATCACCCATGCTGCTACCGGCGCTCCCGTATCCAATGCCAGAACTTACCTGTCGATAGCAAGCACCAAGCTGCAGTTTTATCCGGTGTTGAGCAGCAACAAAGGCGATATACAATTTGATGTACGCAACTATTATGGACCGGGGGAGATCATTATCCAGACGGAAGGACAGCTGGACAGCAACTTCCATGTAGATATCCGCAATCCATTCTCCGACCAGTATGCGGCACATGGTCCTTCACCTTTCTCTTTGTCTCCGCAACTGCAACAAACCCTTACAGAAGGCAGCATTAACATGCAGGTACAAAATGCTTTCTTTAGTGATCGATTAACCCAGTTCGACATACCGAAAATAGACACGACTCCATTCTTTGGCACCGGTTACAAAAAATACCTGCTGGATGATTACGTACGCTTTACCACCACGGAAGAGATATTGCGGGAATATGTTCCGGAGGTTGCCGTTAGAAAAAGCGACGGCAAGTTTCTACTGTATATTTTTAACTGGGAGACTGAAAGACACTACAGAAGCCAACCACTTGTTTTGCTGGATGGAGTTCCGGTGAGTGTTCAGAAGATCATGACCTATGATCCGCTGAAGATGCGGGTGCTGCAGGTAGTTACCGACCGGTATGTGAACGGTGAGTTTACTTTTGACGGTATTATTAGTTTCACTACCTACCATGGAGACCTTACTGACCTGAAACTCGACAACAAAGCCGTGATCCTGGATTATGACGGCTTGCAGCTTCAGCGGGAATTCTACGCGCCTGTTTATGAAACACCTGAGCAGACAGCCAGCCGCCTGCCCGACTTCAGGAATGTATTACACTGGTCGCCCAATATACAAACCGATGCCAACGGCAAAGCAGCTGTTCAATTCTTTACCTCTGATCTGAAAGGCAAGTATGTAGCAGTACTACAAGGCATGGATGGCAATGGACATGCGGGCAGTTATTCCTTTACCTTTGAAGTGAAATAATCCTTACCAGATCCCACATACTTGCTTTAGCATAGAAAACCCTGGCAGCATAACTGCCAGGGTTTGTTTTTATACCTGATTAGTTCTTCGGCTACAAGGAAAAGGGCCCCTCATGCAGGAAGGGCCCTGTCTTGCTTACTATGCGCCGACCTTACACTGAGTTATTTCTGTATCAGTAGTTTTTGTGACAGCTTCAGTTCGCCGTCATTGATGATTACCGTATACGTACCACCCTGAAGGGTATTGGCCCTTGACAGCGGCACAATATTATCACCTGCACCAACACCTGTACGCTGCGTGATCAGCAACCTGCCGATATTGTCAAACACATTGATGGTGATATTTCGCTTCTTATCGGATGCAATGCTAATATTCACATTACCGCTGGATGGATTGGGCGCCATGTTCAGGGACATGCCTACGATCTTTTGAGTGGTTATTGCCAGTATCCTGCTGTAAACAAAGCGTTCGTTGTTATCTACCTGTTTCAACCTGTAATATAACTTGCTGCCAGTCTGCGCACTCAGGTTATCGGTGTAAGCATACAAAGCCTGCAATCCACCCTTACCAGGTATAGTAGCCACAGCAGCAAAGTTTAAACCATCCTTGCTTCTTTCCAGTACATATTCCCGGAAGTTGACCTCATTTTCCGATTCCCAATTGAGCAATATGCTACCATCCTGCCTTTCGGCTGTAAACCTTACAAGAGTAAGGGGCAAGGTGGAATTGACAGTCCTCCAGGTCCGGTCGAGATCGGAAGCTATACTTTTCTGCAATGGCCCTCTGCAGCCAAGTATTCCGGGAGGATTAGCAGGGGGATTGGAATCAAAGAATGGCGGAGTGGGAATTTGGTTCATGCCTGCATTGCGGACATTAGGTCCTGAATTATCGAGATCGAAAACATTATCCAGGCCATCACCATCGGTATCGAGACCCGTAGGCGTGAAATCGGCTACGCCGTCCAGGTTCGCATCATGTCCTTCTATAAGATCAGGCCTGCCATCATCATCGGTATCCGTGTCGATATAATCAGCCAGTACGTCTACAGCACCCTGAAAGTTCACGGGAACAATACCTTGAGTAGTACAAAATGGGTTACTATCCTTATCGTAAGAATTATCGATACCATCCTGGTCGAAATCCAGGCCTGAAGGCAACACATAATAGTGCGTGAACTGTCCTTCTACATTATCTGTAATACCATCACCATCAGAATCGATATCCCGGAAGTCGGGCAGTGGATCGGTATCGTGATTGGGAGGAGTGAATCCTACAGGCACAGTCGTCCTCAACCCATTGGGCGCAGTGGTAAGACCATCTATTTGCCCATCTGCATTAGCATCGATAAAGCCGGCCTCCAATACATCCGGAATACCATCCCCATCTGTGTCATGATCATAGCTGTTGATAATACCATCACGATCCATGTCGTACCGGTCGTCGATACCATCAAAATTAACATCCACCCATCCTGGCATGGTATTGTCCTGGTAATTGAGCGCGCCAACACCGTTATCATTACCAAACGGATCGAGACCAGTCGGGCTTTCCTGCAGATCGGTAATACCATCATTGTCATCATCTACATCCACGCCATCCAATACACCATCGCCATCCCTGTCATCAGTTGGCCCGAATAGCATCATTGCCTTTGGCTGCTGAACCGTTTTATTGATAATGAAAAAAAGTTGATCATTCTCAACATGTTTGGACCGGTTATTGCCGGTAAAGCTGGTAATAATAACCAGACAATACAAAAAGAGCATGCAGGTAAGAACATTTTTTCCGAGTGTAAATTTTCTGTTTGCCATAAGCACATATTTAGAGGTAAGCAATTGAGTACATCGTGTCTCCCCGGGTGAAACAAATAAAATAACCATCTGACAGGATATCCTATCCGAACATTCAGTAAGATCTCAAGTGAAGTAAAGTATCCAGCTACAAAACAAAGCGTCTACAGGGCTGTAGAATTCAAACAGGTTGTTCAATACAGGTTGGACCAAAGATAGAACTATCACCTTTACTACAACGGGGATTCCTAACCATTATACGGATATCTTATCCGTATAATGGATAATGCATCAACAGCAGCAGAATTTTTGAGTACAATTACGCAAGAATAAGCGCAAACAAAAAGACCAGCCTTCGTGAGCTGGCCTTTTTGTTGATCATTTTTCATGGATGCCTACAAGCGTTCAAACAAATAGTCGAATGACTTGCCATCACCGGAGATAGTAGCTATCAGTTTATTACCATTCAACTTATATACAATCTTCTTCGGAAAATCATGAGCAGAGTTCTCGCAGGTAAAGCCATCATTGGAAATGGCAGTAAGCTCAAAAAAGACAGGCGCTTCATTGTGCGCCACATCAGCCACATACCATATCTTATTGTCTTTGATCACCAGTTGCAGCTTCTCCACAAACGCAGTATCCTGCTCCTTCATCGTTACCCCAAACCCCTTCATGGCGTGGCTGCCCACCATCTCCCACCGTTCATGGGCTTTTCGACCTGCCTTCACATTGGTGCGGTTCCAGGTACCGGTAAGCCAGGTGAGTTTATTAAAATTGTCGGTAGTTTCCTTTGAAATATTCTGCGCCTGCAAGCCTTCGGCCAACAGCGCCAACAAAAGGGCGATAAGGATATGCTTCATGCTCATATATTATTTTACCACGAAAGTAAATCCTCTCCTGCACCTAGTATTGTACAAAGCCGACATGGGGCATTCAGGATTTCTTTTTCAGGAAGAAGTTGGCCATGTTCTTTTCATCGAAGCCATAACGGGAAGGATCTTCACCTGTAAACGCCTTGAAGTTGCGGATAAAATGCGATTGATCATAATAACCGGATTCATAAGCAAGCCCGGCCCAGCCCGGGTCTTCCTGCTGAATAAGTTGGAAGATGGTGCTGAAGCGAACAATCCGGGCAAAGAACTTGGGCGATAACCCAACATACTTTTTAAACAACCGCTCCAGTTGCCGTTCGCCCACACCGGTACGCTCCACGATATCCGTCACAGCAATCATGCCCTTGTGTGCAAAAATGAGGTCAATGGCCCGATCGGCAGGAGATGCCTTGTAATCAACAGCCAACAATAACTTCCGGAAATGATCATTAAGCAGGTTCACATATCCGGTATGATCCTGCGTAAGACGCAGGTCACGCTCAAGGCCTTCCAGCCGTTTTCCCAGCACTACCGGCACATCCACCACCTTATCCGTGAGCGCATGCATCTCCAGCCCAAACAAATGAGTGAGCGCCGCAGGCTTCATCTTGATACCAATAATACCAGACTGTCCTGTATTCTCCAGGAAGAAATGCCGGCTGATCTGGCCAGCAACCAGGTGCATGGACTGTTGCTCCCAGGTATTTGTAAGGCAAATACGATAAGGGTCTTTATAATGAAAGATGATCTCGCAATATCCGTCGGGAATGATCTTTTGCCGGTAAGGCGTGGGATCATCATTTTCGATGATCCAATAACAGTCGATGATCTTTTCCAGATCGGCCGGGGGTGTAATTCTTTTAAAGATCACGCACGCAGGTTTTCACTAAAACTAATAAAAAAGGGGGATGCAGAAGCATCCCCCTTGCTACAGGCACACATAATACTCATTCTTACAACCTGAAGCTGGCGGCCACCAAAACGCGGTTCTCACTTTTCCTGAGGTCGGGACGCCAGGCGCCAGCAGGCGTGTCGGCCCATCCGTCAGGGGAAGTGGTACCACCGGGACCGGCGAAATAAGGTACGTTGCTATGACGGTAACCATATTCGAAGCGCAACGTGAAATGATCATTCGGCATAATATCGAACGTGGTCGTAAACTGCTGCAGGTTCAGCTTTTGTTTGGGATCGGCACCGATGGCATCGGTAAAGTCATTAGGCGCAACGGGAGAAGGAGCATAAGCCAGGTACACGCCAGGATTGGTAAGCACATCCCCCCTCAGGGTGAGCGCCAGTTTATTCCTGTTGAACCATACGCGGTTAGAAACCGACGTACCCATCATGTAATTGTCTTTTGCCTTTATGCCGCCACCCGTTTGAAAACCATAATGGCTATTGATGCTGAACGCAGCCTGGGAGACGCCCTTGCTGTCTTTGTTCTTATAATATCGTGCAACAACACTGTTGTCATGGTGAAAGCGCCTGACGCTGGAGTTGTTACGCGTATCCTGACCATTGAGGTAGAAATTAGCTACCAATTGCAGGTTCTCTGTAGGGCGGTAATAACTGGAAGAACCAATGCCAATACCTGAGTTCCAGCCATTGTAAGTTTGCCAGCCATTGAGCAGCCACAACTCCGTTTTGAATTTCTTAGAAGGGAATACCTGCGCGCGCAAGCCCTGGAAATAGAAAGGCGTAAACTCGCACACCATGCTACGCTGGTAAGACCAGTTCTCACCGAGCACATAACTTTCGAGACCAATATAGCTCATGAAGATACCCATCTCCACATTGATGCCATACCACTTGTTGAAGTGATAACCAGCTGCCGCTTCACGAATGTATTTAAGGTTGCCGATGCTGCTGTTCTTACCATGGTTGGCAGTACCATCGAGGTCCTGCACGATAGAACCCATTTGACCATATTGCAGCCAAAGACGGCCAATGATGTTCTTGTAATAACTTTCAATACCAACACTGGCCATGTTGATGGTAAACTCATTGCTACGGCCTATACTGGAAGAGATCGTATGTGTATTGTCCTTGGGCTTGTGGAAATCATAGTTGAAATAAGCATCTACATAAGCTACGCCGGTGAGAATCGTCTCTCCCTTTTTATCTTTCAGGATCAAAGGAAAATCAGATTGCCTGTTCTGTCCGTTTATCCATCCAAGGTCCATGCCGTCAAATGGTATTTTAGGAGCTGGCGCGGTAGTATCACTTTGGGCATTCAGCACGACGGTTGCACCTAAACACGCGGCTAATAATAAACTTTTTTTCATTGTGTGTTTTTTAAGAATGTCTGAAGTCTGAGTTTGATATTTTTTAGTTTAACAATGCCTGGCTGAGCAGGTATTTTACTTTGTACATTTTCTGGCAGGGATCCCAGGCGCTCAGTTCGCTGTCGGAGCGAAACTGAGCATCGAGGGCATAATGAAAAGCAGGTACGGATGACCAGTTTTTCTTCAGGTATTGGATAGTGAGCGGGCGTATTTCCCCGTTGGCTGTTTTAAAGAAATAAGCGGTCGTGTAAGGAGGAATACCTTTAGTGCTGGCAATAGGTCGCTGTGCGCGATATAAATTGAATAAGGTGGTATCCAGCAGTTCATATTTTACACGACCGACGATCTCATATTGTTTCTTACCGGCTTTACGCTGTGCCTTTTCTCCTTGTCCATTGCCGTTTGCAAAGGAAGCGCTACCTAATAGAGCGGAGATAGCGATGGTGATAACTGTCCTCTTCATTTTTGTTTGTGATTTGGCCAGTAAGGAGTCAAAAGGAATGCCTTAAACGATGCCAATCGCGCAACAAAGACCAAACCCTTTACTGCACAACACTTTAACGGATGATCATTAAATACAGCAATAACAAGAGACCGGCTTACTCCCTTTCAAAATGAAAAAGCGATTGTTAAAATGAAAAGAGAATTATCGTAAGGAGTATAAAACAAACAGGTCCCTGATGAATCAGAGACCTGCAATAGTTGAAGAATTGGTGTCTGTATTATTTTGCCTGCTGCAGATTGAAACCAAAAAGGCTGCCTTCGCCGATACGGCTTTTCACCCAAATCGTTCCACCCTGGGCTTCTATAAACTCTTTGGAGATAGCAAGGCCAAGCCCCGTACCATTACGTTCATGCGTACCAGGTACTTTAAAGTAGCGGTCGAACAAACGCGGCAGGTATTTTTCATCTATCCCCCTGCCATGGTCCGTTACAGTAAAAATGATCTGCTGACCATCCTGCCGCACGGCGATGTCGATAGCAGAAGCATCAGGAGAATATTTAATCGCGTTGGTAAGTAAATTGATCAACACCCAGGAAGTCTTTTCCATGTCAGCCTGTACCGCGGGCAGTTGTGGCGGCAGCTGAGGATGAAGCGTAATACTTTTCTGTTGTGCCTGAAATTGCACGGCCTGTATGGCCTGCTCTACAATGGCTTCCGGCCGAGACGGCTGAAGCTTCAATTGTATATTTCCCGTTTCTACCTGCGACATATTGAGCAGTTCGCTCGTAATGTTGAGCAGCCGGTTGGCATCTTCTCGGATACTCTTGGTCAGTTCCTGTTGCTCGGCATTCAATTCTCCCACCCTGTTATCGGTCAACAACTGGGCGCTCATCTTGATAGAAGATATAGGCGTTTTTAGTTCGTGTGAAACCGTCGCAATAAAATTGGTCTTGGCCTCATTCAATTCATGGAAGATGGTGATGTTGCGCAGCACGATCACCTTACCTGCCAGCTGCCCGTTGTTCATTACATCCAGCACGTCCTTGTTGAAATAGCTTTCCTTGTTGTCGGCAAATATCTTCAGCTCTTTCTTAGGCGCCTCTTCCCGCAGGAGTGTACGCATCAGGTCGTTCCTGAGTGCCATGTCGGGTGCATACTTGCCAATAATATCTGCTTCTTTCAGTCCAAGCAGTTTCTCGGCAACGGCATTGAGAAAGAGAATATGATTCTTTTCATCAAGGCCTATAATACCATCACGCATCTGGTTGATGATAGTCTCGATACGTTTCTTTTCAAAAGTGAGCTTGGCAAGGTTGCTGTTCTCATATTCATCGAGCTTGCCCGCCATGCTATTGAATGCCTGCGCCAGTTCTCCAAACTCATCATCCTGCTTAAGATAGATACGCTTGCCATAATTCTTATTGGCGATCTCGCGGATACCTTCGGCCAGTTTGGCAATAGGCTCGGCAATCACGCCAGGGAAGTTGTAAATAAAAGTGAGTACTATAAGAATAAGCGTGGAGAATATGATGGTAAGCCAAAGCTGTGCGCTCTCTGCGGTCGCAGTGGCAATAGCATTCTTTTTCAGAATAGCATCCTGGTTCAGGTCATTGACCATGCGGATCGATTCACGCAATTGCTGGTAGTTGGAAGAGTCAGTCGGAGCAGCCAGCAATTCTTTAAAGTTCTTCCGCAACGATTCGGACAACTCTTTCTCCCCAGCCTCAGTTACATTGGCCTCCTGTTTGGTGAGGTTGTTATTGAATGCAGTAATGGCAGCCGGATCGGCAGGCATATCCTCCAGCGCCTTCAACATGTTGTTGGAATAGACCAACGACTCGTAATTATTCTTAAGGATACGATTGGCATCGCCGCTGAGGCGGTTGATATAATAGAGGCTGAGGATCCCAAAAGTGAGGATCACCAGGAAGAGAAATCCCAGACCAAGCGACAACTTTGTTTTTAAACGAATACCCATGGTATAAGTTATGACAGGATAACGATATCGATATCTGCGGCAGACAGCTTATTCAATAATTGATTGAATACCGCTGTATTCATGATCACATTGAACAGGCTGAGATGTGGCTTCCCAATACAAATGGTAGTTACCTTTTTCTGTTCAGCAGCCTCGATGATCCCTTTGGCAATATTACTATGTTTAATTTTAATCACCTCCCCGCCCAGTTCAGTCGCCAGCTTGAAGTTGTTGATCAGGTGGCGTTGCGCAGCAAGCCCGATCTTATCACCATCTTCCCGGGGCGTTTGCACATACAGCAGGTACCATTTGGAATTGTAATAGCTCGACAGCCGGGCTGTTTTGCGTATTACTTTCCGCGCCACTTCATGGTTGCTGCTGATACAGGCCAGGAAACGCTCCTGCCGTGCAGCATTCCGTGGCAGCTCATTCTCTATCTTGCGCTCCACCTGGCTGGCCACTTCCTTGAGCGCCAGCTCGCGCAGCTGCAGGATCTTTTCCGATTGGAAGAAATTGCGCAGGGCAGTCTCGATCTTCTCGGGCGTATATATTTTACCCTCCTTCAACCGGGTCACAAGTTCATCGGCCGTGAGGTCGATGTTCACCACTTCATCAGCATGCTTCAGAATACTATCCGGCACGCGCTCTGCCACTTCGATACCGGTTATTTCTTTCACCTCTTCATTCAGGCTTTCGATGTGCTGGATATTGACGGCACTGATCACGTTGATACCGGCATCGAGTATATCCATTACGTCCTGCCAGCGCTTTTCATTCTTGCTGCCTTCTATATTGGTATGCGCCAGCTCATCCACCACCACTACTTCGGGGTGCAGGTTCAGAACAGCTTGTACATCGAGCTCTTCCAGCTCCTTGCCTTTATAAAATAGTTTGCGGCGGGGAATCACAGGCAATCCTTCCAGCAGCACGTGCGTTTCTTTACGGTTATGCGTTTCGATGTAGCCGATCTTAACATCCACACCATTGCGCAGCAGCGTGTGCGCTTCCTGCAACATGCGATAAGTCTTCCCCACACCGGCACTCATGCCAATGTATATCTTGAACTTCCCGCGCCGTGACTGACGGATAAGCTCAATGAAGTGTTCTACATTTTTATCCCGGTCAGGCATGATGATGTTGGATAGCGTTCTCTAAGTTAACTTTTTTCCTTGCAGGGGCAGGCGTGAAAAGCATGGCTGTACAAAGACAGTTCCTGCATTCCTTTCCCCGCAGTATAGTATAATTGACACAGCTCTTACAACCCTGCCAGAAACTTTCACCTACGGCTAACTGCCCGAAAGTTACCGGTTCAAAGCCTAAGCTGGTGTTCATTTTCATGATCGCCATGCTGGTGGTAATGCTGAATACTTTTGATTGTGGGTACTTGTCCCGGGAGAGCTGAAATATCTTCTCCTTAATGGCTTTTGCTACACCCTGGTTGCGATACAAGGGATTTACGATCAACCCGGAGTTGGAAACGAATTCTCCGTTGGCCCACACTTCTATGTAGGAAAATCCTACCCACTCACCATCTGCTGTAAGAGCTATCACGGCTTTTCCTTCCCGCATCTTTAAAGCCATGGATTCCGGAGAACGTTTGGAGATACCGGTTCCCCTGGCCTTCGCAGAACTTTCCATTTCATTGACTATCTGTTGAGCATACTGTTCGTCGTTACTGTCCGCATAGCGGACGCTGATACTATCTGGTTCCATGATTTTATGTTTATATGTTAGCAACCGCTTCCCATTACCTGTTTCACGTACACGGTGTACAGCGAGGCAGGGATAATGGATTGCAGTATGAGTTTTTGGATACGGTCTTTAGGCATGAAGGAAGTGATGGAGAAAACAAAAACGTTCTCGATCACATTCTTTACAATGGCGTCACCATCACGGTATAGCCCTTCTGCTACATGAAAGCATTTTTGAGCGAGATTGAAGTTGTGGTCTTCCACCGCCTGCTTTGTATAATCGGAAAAACACTGTACGGACTTATATACATCCATGGCGAACCTCGATGGGTAACTATCGCCTGTTAATCTTGGAAGCTCTTCTTTGAGGAGAGAGGTCACTTCATATTGAGTAATCATGACTGATTGATTTGGGAAAAAGCCTTTCCAAAAAGGAAAGGGCTTTTTCATTTTGAAAGGGAGTAAGTAAGCACACGCAAAATCTTATGGCAGTTTATCAAGGGCTACGTTGAGCTTAAGCACATTAACTTTAGCAGGTCCCATTAATCCGAGGAATGGCTTTTGGATATGCTGCTCTACCAGCGCTGTGAGTTTCGCCTCATCCAGCTTGCGGATAGCTGCAATCCTTTTTACCTGGATTTTAGCAGCAGCCGGTGAAAGGTCCGGATCGAGGCCGCTACCGGAAGCTGTTACCAACTCGGCCGGTATTTCTTCTTTCTTCACACCGGGATTATGCACCAGGAAACTGTCGATCCTTTCCTGCACTACCTTCAGGTAGTCGGGATTGGAAGGACCTTTATTGGAACCGGCAGAACCGGCAGCATTATAGTCTACAGCAGAAGGACGGCCCTGGAAATATTTATCGTCTGTGAACTTTTGGCCTATGAGCGCATAGCCCACCACTTTGCCATTCACTACAACCGTTTCACCTTTTCCTGCACCGGGCGCCGCTTTACCAACAGCGGCTATGAGGGCAGGGTATACCAATGCCAGCAACACGATCATTACAACGGTGAGCTTGAGGGCAGGTAATATATACTTTTTCATTTCAGATTATTTATGATTGATTATTCGTTTTGTCATCAGGTTACATAAACAGGCCCAACAACATATCGATCAGTTTAATACCTATGAACGGAACGATGATTCCACCCAGACCATAGATAAACAGGTTCCTTCTCAGCAAGGCGCTGGCACCAATAGGTTTGTACGCCACACCACGCAACGCCAGCGGTATCAGGATCGGGATTATGAGCGCATTGAATATGATGGCGGAGAGAATAGCGCTCTCAGGGCTTTTCAGGTGCATGATGTTCAGCGCCTGCAAAGCCGGAATAGAAGTAATGAATAAGGCTGGCACGATAGCGAAGTACTTGGCCACATCATTGGCAATGGAGAAGGTAGTGAGCGTACCACGGGTCATCAGCAATTGCTTGCCGATCTCCACGATCTCGATGAGCTTGGTAGGATCATTGTCGAGGTCCACCATATTACCCGCTTCTTTGGCAGCCTGTGTACCACTGTTCATGGCCACGCCTACATCGGCCTGTGCCAGTGCGGGCGCATCGTTCGTACCATCACCCATCATCGCTACCAGCTTACCGCTTTGCTGTTCTTTCTTGATGTAGTTCATTTTATCCTCGGGTTTTGCCTCGGCAATAAAATCATCTACACCCGCTTTTTCGGCGATGTATTTTGCAGTGAGCGGATTATCACCGGTCACCATCACCGTCTTAACGCCCATTTTACGCAGGCGCTCAAAACGCTCCTGGATAGCAGGCTTGATGATGTCCTGCAATTCGATCACGCCCAGCACCGATTCATTACGGCTTACTACGAGCGGGGTGCCGCCAAGCTTTGCGATCTGTTGTACTTTTTCTTCTGTCTCGATAGGATATCCGTTGCCTGATTTCCTGACAAGCGTCTTGATAGCATCGGAAGCGCCTTTACGGATCTTGGTGCCATCACTAAGATCAACACCACTGCTGCGCGTTTCGGCACTGAAAGGAATAAACTTGATTCCGTTGGCCGATGGCGTATGCTTCACGCCTTTGTTGGTAGCCAGTTCGATGATGGATTTTCCTTCAGGTGTTTCATCAGCAAGCGAAGCAAGGATACAGGCTTCGACGAAGTCATTTTCTTTTACATTGCCGGAAGGCCAAAACCGGGTAGCCTTACGGTTACCAATGGTGATGGTGCCCGTTTTATCAAGCAACAAAGTATCGAGGTCACCGGCTGTTTCCACTGCCTTACCACTCTTGGTGATCACATTGGCACGCAGCGCCCTGTCCATACCTGCGATACCGATGGCAGAAAGCAAACCACCAATGGTAGTAGGGATAAGACATACAAATAAAGAGATGAAGGCCGCGATAGTAATGGATGTATTGGCATAGTCGGCAAAAGGCTTCAACGTTACACACACGATGATGAAGATGAGCGTGAAGCTGGCCAGTAAGATGGTCAGTGCTATTTCATTGGGCGTCTTCTGACGGGAAGCGCCTTCTACCAGTGCAATCATCTTGTCGAGAAAACTTTCGCCCGGCTCTGTAGTCACCTGTACCACAATCCTGTCGGACAGCACTTTGGTACCGCCGGTAACAGATGATTTATCACCACCTGCTTCCCTGATCACCGGAGCCGATTCACCCGTGATGGCCGACTCGTCGATGGTAGCCAGGCCTTCAATGATCTCTCCATCCATGGGGATCACATCACCAGCCTCACACACAAACCGGTCTCCTTTGCGCAGTTGGGAAGAAGGCACCACTTTCACTTCGTTGGTGTATATCTCTCCTACTGGGAATATCTTTTTGGCAGGCGTGTCTTCTCTTGTCTTGCGCAGACTGTCGGCTTGCGCTTTGCCGCGTGCTTCCGCAATGGCTTCAGCAAAGTTGCCAAACAGCACCGTGATGAAGAGAATAGCGGTAATGATGGCGTTGTAGGCCATGCTGCCCTGCGATGCTTCACCGGTTGCGATCCAGATACAAACACCCAGCATGATGAAGGTTCCGAGCTCCACGGTAAACATGACCGGGTTGCGGAACATGCTTTTGGGATTCAGTTTTACAAAAGACTGTTTCAGGGCGCTCAGCACCATGGCCCGGGGAAACAGTGTATTGCTATTATTACTTTTCATTGTGTTCAATTTTAATGGTGAGTATCAGTGGTGAGGTGGGTGAGTTTGTGACTGACGCTACTTTACTCACCACTGACTTGTTGCCTCACTTTCTTACATACTGAAATATTCAGCAATTGGCCCCAGTGTTAAAGCAGGGAAAAAGGATAAGGCGTTAATGATTATAATAACTGCGAATGTCATCATCCCGAACGTAACGGAATCTGTACGGAGCGTTCCGGGTGATTCAGGGATAAACTTCTTATTGGCCAATAATCCAACGATCGCTATGGGACCAATGATCGGTATGAACCTCGACAGGATGAGCACGATACCGGTAGACAGGTTCCAGAAGATATTATTATCGCCCAGCCCTTCAAAGCCACTACCATTATTGGCGTTGGCAGAAGTGAACTCGTACAACATTTCAGAGAAGCCATGATAACCGGGGTTGTTCAGCCAGTTGCCCGGCCTCACCGCCCACGCAGCTTCTGGATGATGGGCCACGAAGTAAGCTGCCAGTGCCACACCTGCTTTCAACAGGAATGCTGAGAAGAGTGTCACAATGGCCGCGATCTTCACTTCACGCGCTTCCACTTTATGGCCCATGAACTCTGGCGTGCGCCCCACCATGAGGCCCGCAATAAATACTGCGATGATCACATAGATGAGGTAGTTCAGAATACCTACACCACAGCCGCCATAAAAAGCATTGATCATCATGCCGAGCATTTGCATCATGCCCGATAAAGGCATCGAGCTATCGTGCATGGAGTTTACAGAACCGGTAGAGATGATGGTGGTAACGATGCTCCAGAAACCGGAGGACGCAGGACCAAACCTTACTTCCTTGCCTTCCATGGCGCCAGTGGGCTGCGCCACCCCTAATTGAGCGATGGCCGGACTGCCGTTTACTTCCCAGTTGATCGTTGGGATCAACAAACAAAGCATACCGATCGTCATCACGCCAAATATTACATAAGCGAATTTCCTGCGGTTGATGTAGAAACCGAGCGCAAAGATCATAGCAATAGGAATGATCATCTGCGCAACCAGTTCCACCATATTGGTAAAGTAATTGGGGTTCTCGAGCGGGTGGGCCGAGTTGGCGCCAAACCAGCCACCACCGTTGGTGCCGATGTGCTTGATGGCGATCATACCGGCAGCAGGTCCACGCGACACTTGCACCGTATCTCCCTGCAGCGTAGTAATGGTGTCTTTACCATCAAAGCTGGCAGGCGTACCATTGAACACCAGCAACAGGGCCACTACAATGCTCAGCGGCAACAATAGGCGGGTAATTGTTTTCGTAAAGATGCTCCAGAAGTTACCAAGGTTGTTGGTGGTCTTTTCTTTCAGGCCATTCAGCACACCTACGAGCGCTGCGATGCCGGTGGCAGCACTTACAAACATCAGGAAGTTCATCACAAACAACTGCGTGAGGTAAGTAGCGCCCGATTCACCGGAATAGTGTTGCAGGTCACAGTTCACCAGAAAACTGATGGCCGTATTGAAAGCGAGGTCAGGCGTTTGCCCGGGGTTCCCATCGGGGTTGAGTGGCAGTTTATCCTGAAACAGGAGCAGGAAGAAAGCATATACAAACCACAGCATGTTGATGGTAAGCATGGCTTTCAGGAACTCTTTCCAGTTCATCCTTTTAGTGGGGTCGATACCACTGATGCGGAAAATAAACCGCTCTACGGGGTTCATGAAGTCGGTGATCGTCCTGTCGCCCCGGAACACCCGGGCGATGTACCGGCCCAGCGGGAACGCCAGCAGCACGGTAATCAGGAACGTTACGACCACACCGGTTAATTCTGTATTCATTTGTCCAACGTGTTTAGGAATTAAAATTTTTCGGGTTTCAGCAGCACGTACACCAGGTAAATAAATACCAGGATGGATACGGCGAAGAGTAAATTCATCATATAATTTGTGTTTACACTTTTTCAAAGAAGTCAACGCACTTGAAGAAAAGTGCGAAACAGGTGATCCCGGCTATTAATAAAATAACTGTCAGCATATCTTATCTTTTATTGAATGAGTGATGAGATCAGCAGTGCTACCAGCACCGCTACATAAATGGTTGGAACTACGATGTGTAGTTTGAACCGTTGATCGAAGGGCTTTTTATATGTTTTCATTTTTACCTTTTTGCCTATAGGATTGGCAAAGGGTATACCGGTGGCGGCCACCACCACTACAGGAAGGCTGTAATACACTGTTGTAAAGGGATTTAAAAGATTTTACAGGTTTAAGCCGGTGCAAGAAGGCAGGTTAAAACCCTTCCATTTTGGAAAGGCAGGCTTCCAAAATGAAAATGTCTGAACCTTGATTGATTGGATTTGATGGATTAACGGAAATAGGGATTATTTCCATATCTTGACCGCATGATCCCAAAGCGTAAGAAGTTCTACCAGACTCTTTATTTCCAGGTAATTGTAGCGATCGTAACCGGTATTTTACTGGGTCATTTCTATCCGGCTTTTGCGGTGCAGTTAAAGCCGCTCGGCGATGGGTTCATCCGGCTGGTGAAAATGCTGATAGGACCGGTGATCTTCTGTACCATCGTGAGCGGCATGGCGGGCATGGACGATATGAAGAAGGCAGGCACCGTAGGCGTGAAGGCACTTATTTACTTTGAGATACTGACTACCATTGCCTTGTTGATCGGATTGGCAGCCATCAACATCCTTCGTCCCGGAGAAGGCATGAACGTAGATGTTTCCAAACTTGATCCCAACGCACTCAAAGATGTAGCTGCCGCTCCCAAAGCACAAACCACCGTGGAGTTCCTGCTGAATATCATACCGCACACCATTATCGATGCCTTTGCCAAAGGCGACTTGTTACAGATACTGTTGTTCTCTGTGTTGTTTGGAACCGCCGCCTTAAAGCTCGGCAGCCGCGCACAACCGGTCATGATTTTTGTAAAAGGATTTTCAGATATCCTGTTTGGCATCATCCACATCATCATGCGGGTGGCGCCGCTGGGTGCCCTGGGCGCTATGGCATTTACGATTGGCAAGTATGGTGCAGGCAGCCTGCAATCGCTGGCCAAGCTGATGGGCACCTTTTACCTTACCTGCATCATATTTATCGTCATCGTACTGGGCGCAGTGTTGTATTCCATACGCCTGAACATCTTTAAACTGCTGGCTTATTTAAAAGAAGAATTGCTGATCGTGCTGGGTACTTCCTCCAGTGAATCAGCCCTGCCCAGCCTGATCGAGAAGCTGGAAAAAGCAGGCTGTTCCAAACCGGTAGTAGGACTGGTGGTGCCAACGGGTTATTCTTTCAACCTCGATGGCACTTCTATTTACCTTACCATGGCAGCTATCTTTATTGCGCAGGCCACCAACACACCCATGAGCTTCTCGCAGCAGCTTACCCTATTGGTAGTGCTGATGGTTACTTCCAAAGGAGCAGCCGGTGTAACCGGCAGCGGCTTCATTACACTGGCGGCAACCCTGCCGGCAGCTGGCAACATCCCCGTGGCTGGCCTCGCCTTGATACTGGGTATCGACCGGTTTATGAGTGAAGCCAGGGCCCTTACCAACATCATTGGCAATGCTGTAGCTACCTTGTTTGTGTCCAAATGGGAAAAGGAACTCGATATGGAAAAAGCGAAAGAGGTACTGGGATAAAAGGAGCTGTCACCTGAATCGTTGTCACCCTGAGCCTGTCGAAGGGCTTCAGTGAAGCCAACAACTTCTTTCCAAGAGGCTTCGACAAAGTTTATCCCGCTCTGCGGGACTCAGCCTGACAGTTCAAGATTCACGACCCAAGCCATATTCCTCGATCTTCCTGTATAAAGTAGTGAGCCCAATGTCGAGCAGACGGGCGGTTTCTGTTTTATTTCCTTTGGTATGATTGAGCACCCGTTGAATATGCAGTTTTTCCATACTGGCCAGGGAAAAAGCAGAAAGCGTGTGATGGCCATTGCCACTAATCGCACTATCCACTTGTTGTTGTAACTCCACCGGCAGGTTATTCACGGTCAGCAATGGACCGTCGGCCAGTATCACCGCCCGCTCCATGATGTTCTTTAACTCCCGGATATTACCCTTCCAGTCATGACGTTGCAGGTGCTCCAGGAAACCGGCATCCATGCCTTCAATGCGTTGGTTGGCTTTCTTCGCAAACAATTGCAGGTAATACTCCGCCATCACAGGAATATCTTTCTTCCGGTCGCGCAGCGCCGGCAAGGGAATAACAAATACATTGAGGCGATAAAAAAGGTCTTCCCGGAATTTGCCGGCGGCCACTTCCTGTTGCAGGTGCCGGTTGGTAGCAGCAATGATCCGCACGCTTACCCGCGTGGGTTTGGTGTCACCCACTTTGATAAACTCACTGGTTTCAAGCACCCGCAATAATTTGCTTTGCAGGTCTATGTGCATCTCACCGATCTCGTCGAGAAAAAGCGTTCCATTATTGGCTTCTTCGATCAATCCTTTTTTATCTTTTACCGCACTGGTAAACGCACCGGCACGATAGCCAAACAGTTCACTTTCCAGTAACTCTTTGCTGAAGGCACTGCAGTTTAAAGCGATGAATGGTTTACCGGCACGTTTGCTTCCGGCATGAATGGCCTGTGCAAACACTTCTTTACCCGTACCCGTTTCGCCCAGCAATAACACCGTGGCATCCGATGGCGCCACTTTGCGCGCCAGGTCGATCGCTTCTCTGATCAGTGGAGCACTGCCGAGAATATTTTCAAAGCTGTATTTCTTTCCTACCTGCTGCTCCAGCTGCTCGATGCGTTTTTGCAACTGCACTTTTTCCATAGCCCGCATGAGCAAGGGAATAATCTTGTCGTTGTCATCGCCTTTGGTAATGTAATCGAAAGCGCCATTCTTCATAGCCTGTATGCCGTCGGGAATATTGCCATAGGCTGTCAGCAGGATGATCTCGATAGCAGGACGCTTCGTCTTCACTTCTTTTACAAAGTCTACACCACTTCCATCCGGCAGCTTCACGTCGCACAACACTACGTCGATGGGCTCCCTATCCAGTAGTTTCGTGCCGGCTTTAAGGTCCGAAGCTTCATAGATCGTAAATCCTTCGAGGGTAATGATGCGTTTAAGGAGGCCGCGTAGTTTTTCTTCGTCGTCTATAAGAAGTATGGTGCCGGGCATAAAATGCTTTGTGAGGGCAAAGCTAAGGAAAAAGAAACAGGCAACGGGGCAGCAAGGCACTGAGGCAACGGGGGTTGGCAGCGTGCATAAAAAAGCAGCGCCTCCGGTGAGGGAGGCGCTGCCGGGAATTATAAATAGTCAGTAGTGAGTAAGCATTTAAGTTGGCTTCAACTACCCTTCGACAAGCTCAGGGCGACAACGATTCAGGGTGACAGGAGATTTACCGCGCAATGATGAACTTCTTCATTTCTTCCGACTTTTCGGTAGAGAAGCGGCAATAGTACACACCGCTCACCAGCTTTTGCACCGGCAACGATACTACGTGTGTGCCACCTGTGAAAGAACGATCAGCAATGGCTGTAGCGACTTGCCGGCCTTCTGAATTAAAGATGGCCACCTTTACTTTGGCGCTGTTTTTCAGGGTGAATGTTATAGATGCATTAGCCGATGCCGGATTCGGATAGATGTTTACCGAGAAATGCTCATCGGGTTTCGGCACCGTTGGCTTATCTGTAACGGGCAATACACTAAACTCTTCGGCTATTAACACCGGTGTGCTGCTGATCTGAATATTAGTAGAATTAACAACTGTCGTTACATTGGTCGATCCCCAATGCCAGCTTCTCAGGCTGAGTTGGGGAGGCATGTTCATGGCAGCAGGGAAACTATAAGTAGCCGTTGCCGTCTCGACCAGGTCTGTCGTGGTTTTGGCCCACAGCACATAAATATGCTGTCCACGGCCGTCCAGGAAAGCACCCCCCTCGATGGTAGCAGGCAGGTTGAGCCTTGCTGTTTGTGCAGCATCATACCGAGAACCTAATAACAGGTCCGACATGGTTTTAAATGCAGTACCTGCATTCTTGTATCGTTGGTTGTATCCTGTGCCTCCATTCACAGGCCCTTTGCCAGGCAATTCTTCATATAGCCCCATCAGGTCAAACTCACTGGTGGCCGTTGCCGGCGTCTTACTATCACCCAATACAAAAAAGTAGGTTTGAAGGATATCGTGCTTTTGGCTCATCACCAATGCTTTCATCACATAGTTGGTCTGCGCCTCGTCGGAGCCGATCATATCGCTGAAAGACTTGGATGCGATATTGGTCTCCGTACAAATAAAAAGTTTCTTTGGCTTTTGTACGCCATCATATCCATACAGGTGGAGGATACTGTCGAAATCGTTTTTCAGTCCAACAAACTTTTCTGCCGCTCTATCGGAATGGCGCTCATGTACAAATCCACCGGCTGCATTGCTCCAGTAGGCCAATGCATATTGAGGATAGCTGTGAAAGCTGAGCACATCGAAGTAAGCAGAACCAGGCTTGGGATATTGCGCCGTCACACTGCCATCCACCGGGTTGTCGGTGTAGCGGCACAATACATCTGCAAAACTGATGTATCCCAATCCACCGGGCGCCACATAAGCAGTGGGGTCCAGCGTTTTGATAATATCATAGGCAATACGCAACCAGCGTATATAATGGAATACCGGAGCTTTCAAATTATTAAGCGCACAAGGCTTCGGCGCATTTTCCCACCAGTTGCCTGGCTGACCACGCGTCAGCCACGCTGTATTGGTCCAATCGAAATCAGGTTCGTTGACTATTTCCCAGAATTTGGTAAAGTCCTTGTACCTCGATACGATCTCATATACATACTTCGCGCAATAGTTGGTATCATTATAGGGAGTTCCGTTAAGCCCTCCATCCCAAATGGGCGAGTACATATTTTTAAACAGGATGGAGTGTTCACCACACTCGTTGCTGGTAGAAGCTGTGCCATCATTTCTATAAAATGCAGGATCCATCTCCCGATCTACTGGTGAGTTAAGGATCACTGTATAATCCCGTACACCTAATGAACGGTAGTGTGCAAACTCAACAGTGCGCACATTGTAGCCATAAAAGTCTACAAAAGAACCGGGTAACGGAGGCCTGAAAGTTTTACTTCCTACGCCTTTTACATTTTTAGAAGGATTACCTGCGGCAATATCCGCAATGCTCATATCATCCCAGGTAGGATACCAACCGCCGTTGGTGCCATAATAGAAGAGTCCATTGTAGGGTGGAACAATATCATCTGCAGTAAAGGTTACCTGGGCTAACAGGGTTGTACTGCTACATAACCATGCAGCTACGCACACAATCAGGTTTCTCATAAGAACACAATATCTTGATTAATGAATGATCTATAGGATTATGAGGAGAATAGGCTACAATTACTCTGCCAAAATGCCAATGAAAATATTTAGCAGTTAAAATTGAGTGAAAATACTTAGTAGATCAAACACGCGTTGGGACTGCATTTCATTAAATACATGAGCTGATATGGGCATGTAAAAAAGGCGGCTATTAATTGTTAATCAGACAACTTTAGCTGTTACTTATGTTAGTTGTTCCAATGCCGCTCGTAAGAAGATTCTCTTAGGTAACACCGTGATAATTTTAATCTCCTGCAACAATGAAGTCTCATTATCGAGGAACTGTAAGACGTCTCTTATTTCATTCTTATTAAATAATGTTGTAAAAATAACAGCGCCCGGCAATTTATTTTTTGCAAGCACGTTGAGCAATATGCTATCATACCAATGAAATCTCCTTTGCAAAAGAGATGTATCTATAACAGGTTTGACGTTTCGCAATATCGCATCCACCAATTGTGCTGTTTGTTTTTGAATAAATTGGAAAGTGTATCCGCTGGAAGCTTTTGTTTGTCCTCCTGCAGTACCCATATAAGTGATAGCACCATCGCTTGAAGGAAAACGATAATTCGTCATGGGAATAACACCAAACTCTTCTTCCTGTACTGTATAGTTTGATGTGTTGAGAAAGGTATGTATGTAATTTTTAAGACCTGCATCATATTCTTCGCTGCGCAACGTGGAATCAGAGAATAAAGTATATTCCACCAATGCACGATGTGGTGTGAAGGGCATCACATATACAAACGCAGTTCCCTGCTCCTGGCTCACCCGGAAATCCATCAGCGTAGCTTCAGCCGGATTGAAAACAGCTTCCTGCGTTTCAATCACCCAACCTTTGAAATGCTGCAACAAATGATATTGTCCTTTTTTCAATACAGGCTTCTGCAATAGAATGCTGCTGAAGATATGATCTGCCTCATACAACTGACCGTTTGTCTCCAATACAGCACCATTGTGTGTGTTCTCCATGCGTTGTATAGTCGCTTGCTCAATGATCACATTTGGGTATTTACGAATAAACTCCAAACAGTATTGATAAAAATCAATTCCCCTGATCATCTTGTAAGTATAGGGCGCAATGTCATACAACCTGACATGTGCGTGGTCGCAGAGCCACAAATGCTGCCACTGTTTATACACAACAGCGTCAAAAAGGCCGGGTGTTTTTTCCCAGAAGCACCACGTGCGGTCGTTTGCATTTTTGAGGGAATGATCAATGAGTAAGATCTTCTTATCGGAGAACTGGCCTGTTTGCAGCAGACGTACCAGGAAACTCAATCCTGCACAACCAGCCCCGGCAACGATATAATGGAAACGGTTCACTTCTTATTTTCCATGAACTTTTTATCGCGGCGCACTTTGTCCCAGTATTTTTTATGCACGTACAACATGCCGAATGACTCACCGTCCTGTGGGCCAAGGTGCCGGTGGTGCATTTTGTGGGCCCAGCGAATGGCGCGGATGTAGGTATTGTTGGAGCGGGTAAACCATTTGAAGCGCTGGTGAATGATCACATCATGCACCAGGAAGTAAGCGAAGCCATAGGCCATGACACCGAAACCGATCGCTTGCAGCCAATACATTTTATCGAGGGTGCCAAAGAGGATACAAAGGAAACTGGGTATTGCAAAAATGACGAAGAAGGCGTCGTTCTTTTCAAAGAAACCGGGCTGCGGTTGGTGGTGATCTTCATGCAGGTACCACAAAAGTCCGTGCATGATGAACTTATGCGTGAGCCAGGTGATCCCCTCCATCGCTACAAAAGTAGCTGCCAGTATTCCTATATATAATAACCAATGCATGTTACTTCTTTTAGTTCACCCTTCGACAAGCTCAGGTGTGACATTTGAGCGTTGTCTACGCCGTTTTCCGGGCCCAGGCCGCAATGCGCGGGTACACGATACGAAACCATACGGTGTATTGCTGCGGATGCTCACTCATAGATTGCCTTATTTCGTCGAGACTCATAAAGCAATGATCATGCACTTCTTCCGGATTGGGATGCATCTGCGCATCCCAGGTGCCGGCAAAAACATGGTCAAGCTCATATTCGGTCAGGCCATTATCAAAAGCATGCCGGTAAGTGAAATCAAAAAGTTCATGCAGCTCAGTCGTAAATCCCATCTCTTCATGTAGCCTTCTTGCAGCAGCATTACCCGTCAGTTCACCGGGAGCCGGATGCCCGCAGCAGGCATTTGTCCATAAGCCTCCACTGTGGTATTTACTGAAAGCACGTTGCTGCAACAGCATCTCACCCTTACTGTTGAAAATAAATACGCTGAATGCGCGGTGCAGTACCGCTTTCCGATGGGCTTCGATCTTTTCCATAACACCCACCGCTTCGTCCTGCTCGTTGACCAATATTACCTGGTTCAATGTACTCATGCAATAATTCTTTTTATCTGAGCCTCTCCCTTTAAGCTGTGAGTGCTTAACCTTTTATTATCCCTTCGCCGGCCTTCGACAAGCTCAGGCTGACAAGTACTCATATTAAATTTAATCTGTTTTTTACCCCTGCACGAACCAGGATCAATGCCTTTAAGTAATTGGGTATACGGATCCGTTGTTCCAGTATTTGAGCAGGACACGTTTTCTTTATTTTTTTAAACAGCGACAGGTAGTATTTATAAGCTACATATACGCCAAACCTTGCTTTCCAGGGCAACTGGAGTATACCTGTATAAGCGTGTTGAAAATCTTTCGCGATGTCCTGCTCGATCTCCTGCTTCATGCAGGCTGTAAAGTTACCAAAATCTGCACCAGGAAAATAGTTCCGGTTGAGCTGGAGATGATCAGCCTTAATATCGCGCAGAAAGTTCACTTTCTGAAAGGCGGCGCCCAGCGAGCGGGCACATAGCTTCAACTGATCGTATTGTTGCTGATCGCCTTCGCAGAAAACAGACAAACACATGAGGCCCACTACTTCGGCGCTCCCATAAATGTATTGCTCGTAACTATTCCTGTCGTGGTATTGCTGCGAAAGGTCGGTGGCCATGCTTTGAAAAAATGCCTCTACCAGGTCAAGTTGAATATTATACTGGTGAACAGTCAGCTGAAAGCTGTGGAGTATAGGGTTCAGGCTAATGCGCTGTTCGATGGCTTTATAGGTATCTTCCCTGAACTGTGCCAGCAATGTAGCCTTATCGTGCCCGTGAAAGGTATCCACGATCTCATCGGCAAACCGTACAAACCCATAAATATTGCAAATGGGAGACCGAAGATCGGCATGCAGCAGCCTGATAGCCGAATAAAAGGACGTACTGTACGCCTTTGCGGTTATCTGACTACACTGCTGGCTGACCTTATGAAATAAACGCATCATCATCGTAATTTATTCAACACCGATTAATTCCATTCATCTGTTATAGTTTTTCTCTACGTGTGTGAAAAATGCTTCAACACTTCATTGGCTACTACTTCTCCACTGATGAGGCTGGGGGGGACACCGGGGCCCGGAACGGTAAGTTGCCCGGTATAAAACAGGTTGCGTACTTTCTTACTTCTGCAGGAAGGTTTCAGTATAGCGGTTTGCCGTAATGTATTGGCCAGGCCGTACGCATTACCTTTAAATGAATTGTATTCCTGTATAAAATTGCTGTTGGCAAATGATTGGCGGAACACAATGTTGTCCAATACATTTTGTCCGATACGCTGCTCGAACCGTTGCAATATTTGTTCAAAATAACGGTTGCGCAAGGCCTCGTCATCGCCTGTGAGGCCCGCTGCCACCGGTATCAGGAAGAAAAGATTCTCTCCCCCGGCAGGCGCCGCCGCATCGTCGGTCACCGATGAGGCGCATACATAGAACAATGGATGCGTTGGCCACGCTTGCGTAGTATAGATCTCCTGTGCATGTTGCTCAAAAGGCGCATCGAAGAACAGCATGTGGTGGCGGATATTGTCGAGCCGCTTGTTCAACCCCACATAATATAATAGGGAGGACGGCGCCAGCACCCGCTGCTCCCAGTATGCTTCACTATAGGAGCGATAGGCCGCGGGCAGCAGGTTGCTTTCTATGAAATGATAGTCGGCTCCACCTATTACCACATCGGCTTCCCAGGTATTGTTGTTGGTGATCACCTTTTTGGCCGTGGAGGCTTCCAGTTCGATGCGTTGCACATTTTCATTAAAATGAAACTCCACACCCAGGCTGACGGCCAGCTGGTGCATGGCTTTCACAATGCTGTACATGCCTCCTTCGGGATACCAGGTGCCGCCTACAATGTCTGCATAGTTCATGAGGCTGTAGAGCGCGGGCGTGTTGCCGGGCAAAGCGCCGAGGAAAAGCACCGGAAATTCCAGCATCTGCCGGATGTAGGGATGCTTGAAATATTTGTGAATGTGTTTTTTGATGGAGGTAAATATATCCAGCTTGAAAATACCTTTTATTACGTCTGCATCGAGGAACTCGGTGAGCGACTGCCCGGGTTTGAATACCAGCTTTTGCATGCCGGTCTTGTATTTAAAAGCAGCTTCCTCCAGAAACCTGTCGAGCCTGCCGCCAGCGCCGGGCTCCCATTCATCGAGCATTTTTTTGAAGGCATACAGATCAGCAGGAATATCGGTGTAGCCGTCTTCACGATAGATGCGGTACGATGGATCGAGCCGGTGGAGTTTGTAGTATTCGCTCACCTGTTTTCCAAAGCTGGCGAAGTAGCGTTCAAATACATCGGGCATCCAATACCAGCTGGGTCCCATATCGAAAGTGAAACCACTGTGCTGCAATTGCCGCGCACGGCCACCCGGACCAGCTTGTTTTTCCAGTACAGTAACCTGCCAGCCAGCTTTGGCCATAAAAGTTGCGGCCGACATACCGGCAAAACCACTTCCAATAACAATCACTTTTTTTCCCACGCCCTTAAGTTAAGTAAAGAAAGGCACAGTGAAATAAGGTGTTAGCTGTTAGCAATCTTCGAACAAGCATAAAAAAAATGAGCCACCTAAGGTGGCCCACTTCTTTGACTTTTTTACGATGCTATTTAGAACCGATGCATTTGTGTTTTCAGCAGTTTACGCGCGAAGTGTATTCTGCTTTTGATAGTACCGAGCGGCTCATCGAGCATTTCAGCAATTTCATGATACTTGAACCCGTCGAAGTACAACAGGAAAGGATTCCTGAATATTTCGGGCAGGTTGTGAATAGCATGCTGAATGTCTTTCAGCCTTAAATTACTTTCCGCCTCATTAGCTGTTACTGCCTGATTGTGATTCAGCAGGAAATCGTTGGGCGTACTGTCGAATATAGTGTTTTGCTTAGCCTTCCTCCTGTAGTTGTTGATAAAGATATTGCGCATGATGGTATACAACCATGCTTTAATGTTGGTGCCAACATTATACTTATCCTTATTGGCTAACGCCCTAAATAAAGTTTCCTGAAACAAGTCTTTTGCAGCTTCTGTGTCACGTGTAAGTGTAACAGCGAAGGGTTTTAAGAACTCTGCATTGTTCACGAGCATTTGATTAAATTCGATCGTCGACATGGCTTTTAGTTTATTCAGTTAATTAAATCCACTACAAATTTAAACAATTGTTTAATTCAGGGCGGTATACTTGTTGATACCGATATGTTAAAAAACTTAACTTATAGTAAAACAATCAGTTATAAAAACCGGGCCAGGTCGCGAATCGCCATCAGGAGGCCGATACGTACTCCAGGACCTCTGTGAGCGACCTTTTCAGGTGCATTCCGGGCGGTATTTTTTTGAACCGGGCCTGTGTTAGCTGGCCGGAAATAACCACCGGTATTTGCGGCATTTTATGGTGTACCTGGTTAAAGAATTTCTCCACGCTATTGCTACCGGCATTACACGTCAGATGTGTGTACAGGTAATCGGGTTTCTTGAGGTTGGTAATAAATTCAAGGTCACGTACAGGCACATTCGCACCAAGGTAGATAACCTGCACACCGCGGTTCTTCAACAAGTAGTACATGTACAGCAATCCCAGTTCATGATGTTCTCCTTCCGGCAGAAATAAGATCACTGTTTTGTCGAGCACCATGTGCGAATGCGTGCTTTCAATGCCTACGATCAGCTTTTGCCTGATGACGTTAGACACCA
>JAGIBF010000024.1 GCA_017744515.1 Niastella sp. | reverse complement strand
GTTGATGACTGAAAGTAAAGTTATCCTACCTCTGAATCCGATACCGACATGGAATCCCATATCGTCAATGTCGCTATCTTATGAGTTTTATTCGCCGCATAATCCGTCCAAATTCGTTCCTCATAAAAAGAAGAAAGTATATTCTTACTTTTCTCAACGGGTTCCTGTTGGCATGCCTGTTCTACTTCTATATAGAACGGCAATATGAAAACAACATTTTCACTTCTTTAGCTGCTTATATACAAAATTCAGTCTCTACATCCGATTCATCTCCAGCAAGCATAGAGGATAGCCTCATCGTTAAAAGTGTACACCTGGTACATTCTTTAGGTGAAAGACGGATGCCGGTATTTGGCCAATACCCGATAGAAGGTGTGAAAGCCAATTTCATTCAACCGGTTACGCTTGATCTGATGACGGCACAGGGAGCCTGCGGAAGTCACGCATATGTATTGGGTCGTTTATTGCAGGAATTGAATATGGAGGTGCGTTTTCCGCAGATGACTGTAGAGGGCAGAAGCGCCGGACATATCGTAGTAGAGGCAAAAACCTCTCATGGTTGGGTAGCGCTGGACCCTTTGAGCGATGTTTTTTTCAGGAGACAAGACGGTCGTTTGGCGGCTTTTAATGATGTTAAGAATAATTGGAATTATTATCAACAACAGTTGCCTCCCGACTATGATATGTCTTACCGGTATGAGGGAGTACGTTATACTAATTGGGATAAGATCCCGGTCATCATGCCGCTTATAAAGAATATAATGTACTGGACTATGGGGAAAGAGAAAACGGATAGTTATTCTCTACGAAGTCTTGGCCTAAAGAAGTATAATCTTTTTTTCAATATTACACTGGGCGTCTATTTATTGGTATGTCTTTTTACCATCAATTTAGTGATAAAGGCCAGAAGGAAAGCAGCTTTTACTAATGCCAACCTCTTTTCCACCAGCAATAGTGCTGCTGTGCCTGCCGGACCAACGGCTTAATTCTCTTGCTGTACTATCATATAGTTTTTATCGTTATTATTAAGATTGCCTGTCACTACCCATAACATTATTATTACCACATGTGCGGCATAGCCGGTATTCTTTATTTTAATAGACCTGTGCCAGAGCAGTCTGTTATTAAAAAAATGACAGATGCCATGGCGCATCGCGGGCCAGATGCTCATAATGATTATGTGCAGGGCCGTATTGCATTGGGACATCGCAGGCTCTCCATTATCGATTTGTCTGATGCAGCTAACCAGCCTTTTGCTGATCATACAGGACGTTACAGGGTCGTATTTAATGGTGAGATATACAATTTCCAGGAAATCAAAGCCCGGCTTACAGACTACCCATTTACCACCAATGGAGATACGGAGGTGCTGTTGGCTGCTTATATAAAGTGGGGGGTAGACAGCCTTACTTATTTAAAAGGAATGTTTGCCTTTGCGATCTGGGATACTGTGACTGAAGAGTTGTTTATTGCGCGTGATCGCATGGGTGTAAAGCCGGTTTACTACTTTATAGATGATGAGTATTTTCTTTTTGCTTCTGAAATAAGGGGTATTCTGGCCAGCAGTCTTGTTCCTGCGAGGCTTAATACGGCAGCGGTACGGGAATTCCTGAGTTATCAGTCAGTGGGTTTTCCTTTATCGGTTATTGAAAATATTGTGCAGCTCGATGCCGGTTCCTGTATTACCATCCGCGGCAATAAAGCTACTACTCAAAAGTATTGGGATATCAAAGCTACTGATACCGGGGGGGACTATCACGACAGGAATCAGGTGTTGCAAAATATTCGTAGCCTGTTAAGGAACTCAGTAGAACGACGGTTGGTAAGTGATGTGCCTATCGGTGCTTTCCTATCGGGGGGGATCGATTCAAGTGCTGTAGTTGGATTGATGGCAGAGGTAAGTGCATCCAGGCCGAACACTTTTACCATAGGATTTAGTGAGAAAGAGTTTGACGAATCGGAGTATGCTGCACAAATAGCCAGGAAGTTTAATACCCGTCACAACCAGGTATTGCTGAAGCCGTCGGTTTTTCTCGATGAGCTTACCAATGCGCTGGATGCTATGGATACTCCCAGTGGGGATGGTATCAATACTTATGTAGTATCGAAAGCCATCCGGCAAAGTGGGCTCACTGTTGCATTGTCGGGGGTAGGGGGTGATGAGTTGTTTGCCGGTTATCCGTTCTTCCGTCAGTATTTGCAGTTAAGAAAGTTTAATAAGATATGGGGCGTTGTTGGTTTGGCGCGCCAGCTGGCTGCTACTGCTTATTCATTCAAGGGGTCTAATAAGGCAGGCAGGCTGCAGCAATTATTGCGGGCTCCTTCCTGTTCGATCGCCTCTTTTTATCCTGAGTTCAGGAGGATATTTTCTCCGTCATTGCTATCAAAGCTAACTCACCTGAGTGGCACCACTGCGCTTGAGCAGAACCTGCAGGGCCTGAATGGCAGTTTTGAAAAGTTTCCTGCATTGAGCCAGGTTTCTATTGCTGAATATCTTGGATATACCCAACATACTTTGCTGAAAGACACTGACCAGATGAGTATGGCGGTTTCTCTCGAGGTTCGTGAGCCATTTTTTGATCATGACCTGGTTACTTATGTACTGGGTATTCCTGATGATCTGAAATTTCCTCATACTCCAAAAAGCTTGCTGGTGGATTCTTTGCAAGGGTTATTGCCTCCTGAGATCGTTCACCGCCGGAAGCAAGGGTTCCTGTTTCCCTGGGCCGTTTGGATGAAGCGCGAACTACATGATTTTTGCGACCTGCGCCTGCAACGGATGGCTCAACGTGATTTTATACAAGGGAAGCCTCTATTGGATTATTGGGCACGTTTTAAGAAGGGTGACCCGGAAGTGCGGTGGATGGAGTTGTGGTTGTTTGTGGTATTGGAATACTGGATGGAGAAGAATGGGTTCAATTGATTTAATTTCCTCTTAAGTAAAGATTGTGAGTAAGACCGTATTGGTATTTATAGATTGGTTCGATCCTGGTTATAAGGCCGGCGGACCTATCCGCTCTGCTGTGAACTTTGCAAAGCATATGCAACATGATTGTGATGTATATGTTTTCACTGGCGACAGAGACCTTGGGGCTTCCGATCCTTATGAGGGGGTTCAGGTAAATGAATGGCTTCCGTATGATGAGCGGGCAAAGGTCTTTTATTGCACGCCCGATCTTCTCAATATGTCGATGGTCACCCGGGTAATCGACGAGCTGAAGCCTGCCGTTATTTACCTCAACAGTATGTTCTCAAAGTTTTTCACGATCTATCCTTTGCTGGTGAGCAGGCGTAATCAATGGAATACAAAGGTGGTACTGGCGCCAAGAGGCATGTTGAGGAGCAGCGCGCTTCAATTCAAGTCAACAAAGAAGAAGACTTACCTGCGTTTGTTTAAAATACTCGGTTTTCACCGGCATATAGACTTTCAGGCAACGGATGCGACCGAGTATGCGGATATAAAAAAAGTATTTGGTTCCAGTGCACAAGGCTTGCTGGCTCCCAACTGGCCGGGTTATGTGCCGCCTTATGCCCGAAGCCTGCTTAAAAAGCCGGGGGAATTAAAGATCATTTTCATAGGCCGGCTGCATCCCATCAAAAATCTTGATTTCTTACTGGAGTGCCTGCAACAGGTGCAGGGAAATATTTTGTTGACGGTGGTAGGCAGTGAAGAGGATAAGGCTTATGTGGCCCGTTGCAGGGATATGGCAGTATCTCTGCCGGAAAGTGTGCGGGTCGATTTCAAAGGTGAAATACCTAATAGTAATTTGCCAGCCATTATTGCTGAGCATCATATTATGGGGCTTCCTACACAGGGTGAAAACTTTGGGCATGCCATTTTTGAAGCATTGGCAGGTGGTAAACCGGTATTGATCAGTGATCAGACTCCGTGGAGAAACCTACAGGGTGTGAAAGCTGGCTGGGACCTACCGTTGAAGGAACCTCAACAATTTGTAGCGGCATTGCAAATGGCTATTGGTTTTGAACAGGCAGAATATGATCAATGGTCATTGGCTGCCTGGCAACATGTAGAGCATACAATCAATAAAGAAGAACTAAAAATAATTTATCAAAAGTTATTTAACTAAGAGATGTACATACTTGGAATTAATGCTTACCACGCTGATTCTTCAGCTGCTATTTTTAAGGATGGTATTATGATTGCCGCTACTGAAGAGGAGCGTTTTCGCAGGGTCAAGCACTGGGCTGGTTTTCCTTCAATGGCTGTGCAGTTTTGCCTCGATGAAGCTGGTATTACGCTGGCTGAAGTGGATCATATTGCTATCGGTCGCGATCCTTCTGCCAAATTCCGCAATAAGATCTTGTATCTGCTGAAGAACCCGGGTGGTGGTTGGAATGCAGTAATTGATCGCCTGAAGAATGCGCGTAAGGTATCGTCGCTGGAAGATGAATTCATGGCGTTCAAGGGGGCACCCGATAAAGCCGTGATCAAAAGTAAAATACACCAGGTAGAGCATCACCGGAGCCATCTTGCTTCCGCCTTTTTTGCTTCTCCTTTTGAAGAGGCTGCCCTGGTATCTATCGATGGGTCTGGCGACTTTACCACTACTATGATCGGCGTGGGTAAGGGCAATAAGATCGAGGTGTTGGATTCTGTAGACTTCCCTCATTCGGTGGGCCTGTTTTATACTGCCTTTACGCAGTTGCTGGGTTTTCCGCATTATGGTGATGAGTACAAGGTTATGGGTCTGGCACCTTATGGTGAGGCCAAATATGTCGATAAGTTGCGGGATGTGCTTCTCTTTGATAACAGTAATGGATTGTTTACCCTGAACCTGAAATACTTCCGGTCGGGCAAGCAGGGGATCGTTTCTTATGGTGATGATCATATTCCTGTAGTGGCCCCTCTTTATTCTCCCTACATGGAAGAACAATTTGGTGCAGTCCGTAAAAAGGAAGAGCCGCTTTCTCAATATCATAAGGATATGGCGGCGTCTATACAGCGGATCACCGAAGAGTTGATCTTTCATATATTGAATCATCTGCAGAAGCGGACTGGCTTATCTGCCGTATGTATTGCTGGTGGGGTGGCACAGAATTCGGTGGCTAATGGTAAGATCACCCGCAATACTGGCTTTAAGCAGGTGTATATCCCTTCGGCGGGTCATGATGCCGGCATCTCCATGGGGGCTGCTTTGTATGTTCATAATCAATTGCTCCACCAGCCGAGGGCAACGCCTATCTGGTCGGCGTATACCGGCAGCCGGTTTACCAATGAAGCTATCGAAGCTTACCTGAAGTCGAGGAATATTGCTTATGCCCGGTATTCCGATGAAGAGTTATATGAAATAGTTGCCAATCGTTTAATTGATGCCGGTGTGATAGGATGGTTCAATGGCCGGGCTGAGTTTGGTCCGCGGGCATTGGGCGCCCGTTCTATCCTGGCCGACCCGCGCAGGCAGGATGCCAAAGAGTTGTTGAACTCAAAGATCAAACGCCGGGAAAGCTTCCGTCCCTTTGCTCCTTCTATTTTAAAAGAATATGTTTCAGCATATTTTGAAGTGAATGATGATGTGCCTTTTATGGAGAAAGTATTTCCTATCAAACCGGAAATGCATGCCTCCATCCCTGCTGTAACGCACGTGGATGGTACTGGCCGCCTGCAAACGGTAGACAAGGCAGTAACTCCCCGCTATTATGCGCTGATCGATGCTTTTCGCAGGAAAACGGGCGTTCCTATTCTGCTCAATACCTCCTTCAATGAAAATGAGCCCATTGTAAACTCTCCTGAAAACGCGCTTGAATGCTTCTTACGAACTAATATGGACATGTTGGTATTGGAGAATTGTGTGATCACAAGGAATGGTTAATATGAAAGTAACCATCATTACTGCCACTTTTAATAGTGCTTCTACTGTACGAGACACCCTGATCAGTATTGCCGGGCAATCTTATCAGCCCATCGAGCACATTATTGTTGACGGGCTGTCGAAGGATAATACCCTGGATATCGTAAAGGAATTCCCGCATGTGGCACGGGTGGTTTCTGAAAAGGACAAAGGCATTTACGATGCCATGAATAAAGGCATAGGACTGGCCACCGGGGAAGTAGTTGGGATATTGAATTCCGATGATTTTTATGATAACCCCGAGGTGCTTTCGCAGGTGATGGCTGCTTTTAATGACCCTTCTGTAGATGTTGTATATGGTGACTTGCAATATGTTAAGAAAAATGACGTTTATGTTGTCACCCGTAACTGGAAAAGCGGCCGATACAAACGAAAATACTTTTATTATGGCTGGATGCCCCCGCATCCGACCTTCTTTGTCCGGCGGAAGATATATGAAGCGGTAGGACTTTTCAACACTGATTTACGATCTGCAGCCGACTATGAAATGATGCTTCGCATCCTGGTGCGCTATAATGCCTGCGCAAGTTATGTGCCTCATGTGTTGGTGAAAATGCGGGCGGGGGGTATGAGTAATGCATCTTTGAAGAACAGGCTGCGGGCCAACAGGGAAGACAGGAAGGCCTGGACCCTCAATGAGCTGAAACCATATTTTTTTACGACATGGTTAAAACCTATGCGTAAGATCATTCAATTTATAACCAGATAAACACTATGCCAAAAGTAGCTTTGATCACCGGCGTTACCGGTCAGGATGGAGCCTATTTAACCGACCTGTTGTTAAAGAAGGGATATATTGTACATGGTATTAAGCGCAGAAGCTCGTTGTTCAATACCGAACGTATCGACCACCTTTACCAGGATCCTCATGAGAAAAATGTGCAGCTGAAACTGCATTATGGTGATCTTACCGATTCCACCAACCTGATACGGATCATCCAGGAAACTCAACCTGATGAAATATATAACCTGGCGGCTATGAGCCACGTTGCTGTGAGCTTTGAAACTCCTGAGTATACTGCTAATGCCGATGGTATTGGTACGTTGCGTATCCTGGAGGCTGTACGTTTACTGGGGCTGACTAAAAAAACCAAGATCTACCAGGCTTCTACTTCAGAATTATATGGAAAGGTGCAGGAAATTCCTCAATCTGAGAGAACTCCTTTCTACCCCCGTTCTCCTTATGCGGTAGCAAAAATGTATGCTTATTGGATAACGGTGAACTACCGTGAGGCTTATGATATGTATGCCGTAAATGGTATCCTGTTCAACCACGAATCGCCGTTGCGTGGTGAAACATTCGTGACCCGCAAGATCACCCGTGGTGTGGCCAAGATTGCCCTCGGTTTACAGGATAAAATATACCTGGGTAACCTGGATGCCAAGCGTGACTGGGGACATGCCAAAGATTATGTAGAGGCTATGTACCTGATCCTGCAACAACCTAAACCTGAAGATTATGTAATTGCTACCGGAGTTACCACTCCTGTACGCGAATTTGTGCGCATGGCCTTCAATGAAGTAGGTGTCACTGTAGAATTCAAAGGCAAAGATGAAAAAGAGGTAGGTGTTATTACTGCCTGCAAAAATCCTGACTTCCAGGTGGAAGTCGGTAAAGAGGTCGTAGCTGTAGATGCCCGCTATTATCGTCCAACAGAAGTAGATCTGCTGATCGGTGACCCTACCAAATCCCAGACGCAACTGGGCTGGAAACCTAAATATGACCTGGCTGGACTGGTTAAAGAGATGGTTGCCAATGATGTGGAGCTGTTCAGGAAAGAGGTGCTGCTGAAGGATTCGGGCTACTATGTGCGTAACCAGTTTGAATAATAATTGAGCTAATTTTGTAGCTATTACAAGCTTTTTCAACTTATGAATAAGTCAGATAAGATATATATAGCAGGTCACCGCGGCATGGTAGGTTCAGCGATTGTTCGTAAACTGAAAGCCGAGGGGTTTACCAACCTGGTTGTACGTACATCCAAAGAGCTCGATCTGCGTAGCCAGCTGGCGGTAGATGAATTCTTTGCGCAGGAAAAACCTAACTATGTTTTCCTGGCAGCGGCCAAGGTGGGCGGCATCCAGGCTAATAATATTTACAGGGCCGATTTCATTTACGAGAATATCATGATCCAGAGCAATGTGATCCACGCTGCTTATGTGCAGGGTGTTAAAAAGCTCATGTTCCTTGGATCATCCTGTATTTATCCTAAGCTGGCGCCGCAGCCACTGAAAGAAGATTATCTGTTGACAGGTTTGCTGGAGCCAACCAACGAGCCTTATGCTATTGCAAAGATAGCTGGTATCAAAATGTGTGATGCTTACCGGGCTCAATATGGTTGCAATTTCATTTCCGTGATGCCTACTAACTTGTATGGCCCGAATGATAATTACGACCTTAACAACTCACATGTATTGCCTGCCCTGATCCGCAAATTCCACGAGGCCAAAGTGAAGAATGATCCTGCAGTGGTAATGTGGGGAACGGGAAGTCCACGCCGCGAGTTTCTGCATGCGGATGATTTGGCCGATGCTTGTTTCTACCTGATGCAAAACTATAATGAAGAAGGATTGGTGAATGTGGGTGTTGGTGATGACATCACGATCAAGGATCTGGCGCTGATGGTGAAGGATATAGTGGGCTATAAAGGAGAAATACAACATGACCTTAGCAAGCCAGACGGAACTCCCCGTAAGCTGATGGATGTAACGAAGTTGCATGGCATGGGCTGGAAATCAAAGATCGAGTTGTATGAAGGCATCAAGAACGTATACAAAGAATTTGAAAAGGCTGAAGCAGTAGCCTAATAACGTAACAGTAGCATGTTCTCTATTTTCAAAAAAAAGAGTGCTGTTAATGTTGACCTAAGTGCCCTGGATACAGATATGCACTCGCACCTGTTGCCCGGGATCGATGACGGTAGTCCTGATGATGCTACTTCTCTCATGCTGATGAAGGGGTTGCAACAGCTGGGCTACCGTCGTTTTATTACTACTCCCCATATTATGTGGGATGTGCATCAGAATGATGCTACCAGTATTGGCAATGCTCATAAGCGGCTGGAACTGGCGTTGCAGCAAGACAGACTAAATACTTCCATAAGGGCTGCGGCTGAATATTTCCTGGATGATCATTTCGACAGGCTGCTGGAGCAGAATGTTCCTTTGCTCACCATCAAGGATAATTGGGTGCTTGTGGAGTTTTCATTTGTAGCTCCTCCCAGGAACTTAAAGGAGACCTTATTTGAATTGCAGATAAACGGTTATAAGCCTATTCTCGCTCACCCGGAACGTTATAGTTACCTGGTATCCAATAAAGAGGTGTATGATGAGCTGAAAGAGGCCGGTTGTTATTTTCAACTGAACCTCCTTTCGCTTACCGGTTATTACGGTAAAGGAACTAATGACCTGGCTCATTATCTTATCAAAAAGAAATACATCGATCTGTTAGGAACAGACCTTCACCATGAACGTCACCTGGACGCATTGCGCTCCTCTTCTTCCCTCATGCATGGCGTTAATTCCCTTCTTGATTCGGGTAGTATCTTAAATGCTTCCCTGTAATTTCCTGTTATAATATTTCTGCAAGACTTTCTTTGGTTGCTTGTAAAGTGGCATCGAGGTCTTGTTGTGTCAATGCATTGTTGAGAAACCAGCTTTCAAAGGCTGAAGGAGGCAGGTAAACACCTCTTTTCAACATGGCATGGAAGAATTTGTTGAATAGTTGATTGTTGGCTGCTGCTGCTGATGCAAAGTCAGTCACCGGGTGGTCACTGAAGTGGATGCTGATCATAGAGCCCAACTGGTTGATCACATACGGCGTACCGGAAGCTGCCAGTATTTTATCGAGTCCATCTCTGAGGTAAATAGTCTTCTCTTCAATCTCCTGTAATAGCTGTGGCTGCTCATTTAAAATGGAGAGCAGCGTATAGCCGGCGATCATGGCAATGGGGTTACCGCTCAATGTTCCTGCCTGGTATACATTGCCCAAAGGTGAAACAACTTCCATAATGTGTTTCTTTCCTCCAAAGGCACCTACCGGCATGCCCGCTCCTATCACTTTGCCATACGTTACCAGGTCGGCATCAACGCCTAAGCGTTCCTGCGCACCACCTTTGGCGAGGCGGAAACCTGTCATCACCTCATCGAAGATGAACAGGATGCCTTCTTCATTACAAATTTTTCGCAGTCCTTCGATGAAGCCTGGGGCTGGTAAGATACAACCCATGTTGCCGGCTACCGGCTCAATGATAATCGCTGCTATTTGTTGTTTGTGTTCGCTGACGAGCTTTTCTACTGCTGCCAGATCATTATATGCACAGGTAAGTGTATCTGCTGCTACGCCTGCTGTTACACCTGGTACGGTTTGAATGTTGAAGGTAGCTACCCCACTGCCGGCTTTCACCAGGAATGAGTCGGCATGGCCATGGTAACAGCCTTCAAACTTGATGATCTTGTTTCTGCCTGTGTAGCCACGCGCTACGCGGATGGCGCTCATGCAGGCTTCGGTGCCGCTGCTTACCATACGAATCAGGTCTACATTGGGCACCATGCTTTTGATCAGCTCTGCCATCCTGATCTCCAGTTCGGTAGGGGCGCCATAGGAAGTTGAATACACTGCCTGCTCCTGGATGGCTTTGATCACGGGTGCATAGGCATGGCCCAGGATCATGGGGCCCCAGGAGGCGATATAATCAATATACCGGTTGTCATCTGTATCGTATAGATAAGTTCCTTCTGCTTTCTTTATGAACAGGGGGGTGCCTCCCACGCTTTTAAATGCTCTTACGGGCGAGTTTACACCTCCGGGAATAGATTGCTGGGCACGCTGGAATAATAACTTACTTGTTTGGGTTGTCATATTCGTGAAATGTGAAACGTCAGACGTGAGACTGACGCGGATTTGTTTACGTTTAAGATTTTATCATTTTAGACAACATGGCAAAACACTTGTTAAGCATTGAGCTAATTGTTTCAAGTTGCTGGCTGGTAAAGTAGTTTAGGTCAATGGCTGTTTCTAATACTGCATCGATCTCTACTACCGACCCTCTGGCGATTTCTATAAACCTGTTTCTTTCTACTTCCGATCTTCGTGTCGACCCTTCTGCCAAATTTAGTTTCAAGGAAAGAGCTGCCCTTCTCATTTGCTGAACCATATTGAACTTTTCCTCCCCCGGTAGCAGTAAAGAGAGTTTATACGATTCTTTTACTAATTCGCGAATGGCTTTGTAAACGTCAAGAGATTTGTGTTTCAGTTGAATAGACATAGTTAAAGATTGATTAAGTAGTAACTTTTAATGTTAGTACTCGATCTCATGTTTTATATGTTAGTCAACCTTGTCTCTCTCACGTCTCACTTTTCACATCTCACGTCAATAGTCTTACGGCGTCTTTGGCAAAATAGGTGGCAATCAGGTCTGCGCCGGCACGTTTGATAGCGGTTAAGGTTTCGAGGATGGCTTTGTCTTCGTTGAGCCAGCCCATTTTAGCAGCAGCCTTGATCATGGCGTATTCTCCGCTGATGTTATAGGCGCTCACAGGAATATCTACATTGTTTTTTACTTCACGAATGATATCGAGATAAGCCAGTGCGGGTTTCACCATTACAATGTCTGCTCCTTCCTGCACATCCATCAGTGTTTCTTTGATGGCTTCTGTGCGGTTGCTGTAATCCATCTGGTACGTTTTCTTATCGCCAAAGCCGGGTGCTGAATCCAATGCATCCCGGAAGGGGCCATAAAAGCAGGAAGCATACTTGGCGCTGTAGCTCATGATGCCTGTTTTGGTGAAACCGTTTTCTTCCAGCGCCTGACGGATGGCGCCAATGCGTCCGTCCATCATATCGCTGGGGGCCACAAAGTCGGCGCCTGCCTGTGCATGGCTCACGCTCATATTGGCCAACACTTCCACCGTAGCATCGTTCACGATCTCACTTCCTTCTACAATACCATCATGCCCAAAAGAAGAAAAAGGGTCTAAGGCTACGTCGGTCATGATCAACATATCGGGGCAGGCATCTTTGATAGCTCTGATGCTTCTTTGCATTAAACCTTGTGGGTTTACTGCTTCTGTTCCTTTATTGTCTTTTAGTTCGTCTTTGCATTTGATGAACAGCAATACGCTTTTCAATCCCATCTTCCAGAGTTCCTTCACTTCCTTTACGGTGTTGTCAAGGCTCAGGCGGTAGTAGCCGGGCATGGAAGAAATCTCTTCCTTCACATTGGTTCCTTCCACGATAAACAGCGGCACGATAAAATCATTCGGTGTAAGGATGGTTTCTGCTACCAATGAACGGATGGCTGGTGATTGACGCAGTATCCTGTTTCTTCTTTGTAAGTACATACTTTATATTTTAAGGCTCCGGGGCCAACAATTATTAAACCCAATTAACCGGCTGCAAACATACTTGTTGCAGCTTGTATTCTTCCGATCCTGCTTCTGGCTGGTAGTTATAGTCAAACCGTACGGTTGGGGGCAGGCTCATCAATATGCTCTCGATGCGTCCGTTGGTCTTGAGACCAAAGATAGTACCCCTGTCGTGTACGAGGTTAAACTCGGTGTACCTTCCTCTGCGTATTTCCTGCCAGTATTTGTTGGCCGGGGTATACGGTGTGTTCTTTCTTTTTTCAACAATGGGAAGGTAAGCCGGCAGAAAGGCATCTCCACAGGCTTTGCCAAAGTTCATCCAGTAATCAACATCCTGTTGTGCATTGGGGCGCTGGTAATCGTAGAAGATACCCCCAATGCCCCTGCGCTCGTTATTGCGGTGCTTATTCACGAAATATTCGTCGCACTCTTTTTTGAACCTGGGGTAGAAGAAAGCGTCAAAACGGTCGCACACTTCTTTATAAGTACCGTGAAAGTGTTTTGCGTCTTCTTCGATCAGGTAGTAAGGTGTAAGATCGGTGCCGCCACCAAACCACCGGTCAATGGCTTCTCCATTGGCGTTGTATAGTTCGAACATACGGTAGTTGCAATGTACGGTGGGCACAAATGGGTTGTTGGGGTGCAGCACCAGTGAAAGGCCGCAGGCAAACCAGTTGTCGCCATCGATCTTGAGTTGTGTGCGCATGAGGTCAGTAACCGGACCAAATACGACAGATGTATTCACGCCTCCTTTCTCAAATACTTTACCGTTTGCAATGACTCTTGTTTTGCCGCCACCCCCTTCGGGGCGTTGCCATTGGTCCTCTTTGAAGGTGGCTTCTCCATCGGCTTGTTCAAGGCCACGACAGATGCGGTTTTGCAAGTCGTGGACATAGCTGATCCAGCTTTCTTTGATGCCCGGAGTGGATGTTGTCTCAGTGCTCATGATTGAAGGAATTGCAAAAGGGGTTGTATAAACCGGTCGAAGGCTTCAATATGGGGCAGGTGTCCCACATTGTCGAGTTCAACCAGTTTAGCGTTCTTTATTTTATCACGGGTCTGTTTGCCCAGTGCAGGATAGTCGCCTAGCGTTTTCCTTACTGCTTCCGGGGCTTGTGCCTTACCCAGTGCCGTACGATCTCGTTGACCGATGATCAATAGCGTAGGTGTTTTGATCTGTTCAAACTCGTATACTACGGGCTGGGTGAAGATCATATCATAGGTAAGGGCTGCATTCCAGGCAATACGGCTGTATTCGGGGCTCAGGGTCCAGCCTGCCAGCAGGTTTACCCACTCGTCATAAGCAGGTTTCCATTGACCGCCGTAGTAATTGTCGAGCTGATATTGCCTGATGCTATTGTAGTTCTGTTTCAGTTCTGATTGATACCATGTTTCTACTGGCTGATAAGGTACTTTCAGTTTCCAATCTTCCAGACCGATAGGGTTTTCGAGGATAAACTTCTCTACTTTATCGGGATACATGAGGGTAAAGCGAGTTGCCAACATACCTCCCATCGAATGACCCAATACGGATACTTTGTTTACCTGTAAAGTGTCCAGTAATGCTTTGGTGTTTTGCGCCAGCAACTGAAAAGTATATTGGATGGCAGTGGGCTTGGATGATTTGCCAAAGCCGATCTGATCGGGGATGATCACCCGGTATCCTTTTTCTGTCAATGCCTGTGCTGTTTGCCGCCAGTAAGCGCCGTTGAAATTCTTGCCGTGCAACAGTAATATTACTTTGCCGTTGGCGCTGGCAGGCTGCACATCCATATAGGCCATTTTTACGGGCTGACCTTGTATGGTGAAGCTGATGTATTGTACCGGAAAGGGATACTCATAGTTTTCCAGGCAGAGGCCCAATGCTTTTGGTGATTGGGCAACTGTGGTGGAGAATGATAAACACAGGATTGCAAATCCGGCTATATACTTTACAAGTTGTGCTTTCATGTGTGCATATTTTTAGTTCATGCTTTGTGCCGGTAGTTCTTTACCGTATTCACAAAGGCTTTTGCATGGTCTACCGGAACATTCGGTAAAATACCATGCCCCAGGTTGGCAATGTGTCCGTGGCCACCGAATGCCTGCAGCATTTGTGTCACTTCCTGCTCAATAACGGGGATGGGCGACAGCAGTTTAGCAGGATCGAAATTGCCTTGCAGTACGACTTTGGAGCCTGCCATCTGCCGGGCGAGGGCTGGTGCGATGCACCAGTCGATGCCCAGGCCATGTGCGCCGGTTGCCGCCATGCCTTCCAGTGAGTGCCAGGCGCCTTTGGCGAAAACGATAGTCAGCACTTCTTCTTTCAACGCTGCCACGATCTGGCGGATATAGCGGAGGGAAATGTTTTCAAAGTCGGCAGGGCTCAGTAAGCCGCCCCAGCTATCGAATATCTGTATTACGTCAGCGCCTGCTTTTACCTGTTCTTTCAGGTAAGCGATCGTAGTATCGGTGATCATCTGCAGGAGGCGATGGGCTGTTTCGGGCTGGGTGTAGCAGAATGCTTTTGCGTCATCAAATGTTTTGGAGCCTTTGCCTTGTACCATGTAGCACAGCAAGGTCCAGGGAGCACCGGCGAAACCAATGAGGGGCACGCGGCCGTTCAATTCTTTCTTCGTTAAGCGCAGGGCATCGAATACATAGCCCAGCTTTTCCTGCACATCGGGAATGTGTATCCTGTTGAGGTCGCTGGCTTGTTTGATGGGATCGGGTAAGAAGGGGCCTTTGCCTTCCAGCAGTTGTACTTCCAGGCCCATGGCTTTAGGAACAACTAATATATCCGAGAAGATAATAGCAGCATCTACGCCTACCTGGTCGATGGGCTGGAGGGTGATCTCTGTGGCCAACTCAGGTGTTTCGCAACGTTCGAAGAAGGAATACTTCTCGCGGAGCTTGATATAATCGGGCAGGTAGCGGCCTGCCTGACGCATCATCCATACCGGTGTACGTTCTGTTTGTTCTCCGCGCAGGGTGCGTAATATCAGGTCGTTCTGCAATTTTGTACTTGCTGTTGTTGCTGATGCGTTCTGAATGGATGATGTCATATGTGAAGGTTCTTGCTATTTATGTAAATCGATGTTTTGCAGGTAAAGTAAGGCGCTGTCCAGCATCTTTTGCTGGGTGGGCGCTTCACTGGTGATCACTTTGTTGCTTGTATACTCGCTTATCGCTGCTGCGGTGGTGTCACCAATGGCAATGCAGGCAGTATCTTTCTTCAGGGTATTGATCGAAAAAAAGCTCTTTACGGCACTCGGACTAAAAAACAGTACCGCATCAATATTGTTGGGTGTCAACACTGGTGTGGCAATGGTTTCGTACACGACTATTTCTATTACTTCAACGCCGGCTTCTTTTAACAGGTGTGGCAACTCGTCGCGTCGCTGGTTGCCGCAAAAGAATACTACCTGTTTATATTGACTGTTGGCAATGATCTTCGCTGCCAGTTCGGTAGCATTGGGCGCTGTGTCGATGATCTGTTCTTCGGACAGCAGTTGTATTGCTGCTTCTTTCGTAGCGCCATTTAAGCAGAATACATTCCAATGACCAGGTACGTACAAGCCATCACCTCCGTGCAAATATTTATCTACTGCTGCTACTGCATGCTGACTGGTAAATATTACGGCAACCTCACTCGTGGTGTTTATCCATGGCCATATCTCCTGGTATTTGGCCATGGTCAGTATAGTTTTGGTGTTAATAAATTCTTCTTCCAATACTTCCACACCTTTTTGTTCCGTGGCTGCCTTGAGCGCCGGATCCATTTTTTTGGTGCTGAGTATGGTATGGTGAGCCATATTAATTGGTTACCTCTTTTTTCTGAATGCCATCTGCGATTGCCTGTCCGCCGTTGGCCAGCAGTTCTTTTGCCAACAAGGCTCCTGCACCGGTGGCTGCATCAAAGGGTATTGTTTTTTCAATAGCGGCTTTTTGTTTGCCATCTACTGAGAGGATATTGCCCTGAAAATATATCTGTTGGTTCTTTACTTCTGCCAATGCGCTGATAGGAGTAGAGCATCCACCCAACAGGGCTCTTAAGAAGTCACGTTCTATTTGGGTACACAAAGCTGTGTCTGTGTCATTGAATGCCGCACAAATATTGGTGATCTCCTTGTCTTCAGCTCGGCACACCACCATGATAGCGCCTTGTGCGGGCGCGGGTAGCATCCAGTCGAGTTCGATGGATTGTTCGGGGCGCAGGTTAATTCTTTCGAGGCCGGCGGTGGCGAAAATGGCTCCATGCCAGTTGCTTTCTGCTACTTTGGCGAGGCGGGTATTTACGTTGCCGCGCAGGTTATCTATGTTGTGTTGTGGATAGCGGTTGAGCCATTGGGCTTTGCGGCGGATGCTGCTGGTGGCGATGATGAGTTCCGGGTTTGGTGTTTCGGGTTTCGGGTTTGGAGTCGTCCATTGGCCATCTGTGTATCCTAACTTGCTACTTACATCTTGCCAATCTCCTTTATATACTAAAAGATCTTTCCAGGAGGCGCGTTTCAGGGCCGCGGCGGGGATGATGCCGGCGGGTAATTGCGTGGGTACATCTTTCATGGAATGTACGGCAATATCTATCCGGTTGTTGAGCAGGGCAATATCGAGGCTACGGGTAAAGATGCCTTGTACGCCCATTTCATATAATGGGGTTTTGAGGTCGATATCTCCCTCACTTTTAATGTATACCAGTTCGGCTGCTACGTTTTGGCCTGCCAGCAGTTCTTTTACCTGCATAGCCTGCCACACGGCCAGTTGGCTTTCCCTGGTGCCGATGCGAATCGCTTGTTTCATGCCGCAAAATTAGTTAGAACCCGTGGCAATAAACTCATTGATGGCTTCAATATAATAGCAGCCACGTTGGTTTACCTGGCGCATTTTGGAAGCCATGCCGTTGATGACGCGCTGAATTTTTGCATCAGCATCGATGGTGCAGGTTGTTGAAACGGGAGAAAGGCCCTGTAGGTAAAGGGGGAATGCCTGGATTTCCTGTAATTTGGTTTTTACCGCTTTCAATACTGGCACGTGCTTGCGCATTTCGAACCAGTCCATGAACTCGGCCATATGCTCATCGATGATGAGCCTGGCTTTGGGAACTTCCGCTTCACGTTTCTGCAGTGTCTCGTCCTTCAGTTTTGATAGTTCATCTACGTTTACCAAATGTACATTGGGTAAATCCTGAGCAGCCATCTCTACGTTGTAGGGGATGGACAGATCGATGATCAGTTTATCTGTCTTGCCTTCGAGGTGCGTTTTTAATATGGTTGGGTGTGCCGCGTTGGTGGCCACCAGTATGATGTCGGAGTTGTCGATATAACCGGCCAGCTGGTCGATGGGGGCATGTTGGAGGCCCAGTTCATTGGCCAGTTCTGCGGCTTTTTGCGGTGTGCGGTTGATGAGGGTAATGGCGGTAGTCCCGAGATAGTCGACCAGGTTTTTGCAGGTGCTGCGCCCGATCTTGCCAATTCCCAGCAGCAATATTTTTTTACCGGCGAGGGTATTGAATTTTTGTTTGATGTATTGTACAGCAGCGAAGGAAACGGATACCGTACCGTCGCTGAGGGCTGTGTGGTTCTTAACTGCTTTGGATGTTTGCAACACTACGTTGACCATCCGGTCAAGGTAGGTGCCTACAAATGTTCTTTCGCGGGCAAACTTTACGGATACTTTCAACTGACCTACGATCTCATAATCTCCAAGGATCTGGGAATCGAGCCCGGCTCCCACTGCGAACAGGTGTTCTACTGCTTCGGGGCCTTTTTTTACGTAAGCTAATTGAGTGAATGTTTGCGGGTCGCCTTCTGTTTGTGCGCAAAGCAGCTGGATGAGTTGTCCGGCATGTTCGGCGAATCCATATATTTCGGTGCGGTTGCAGGTAGAAAGAACAAATAATTCGTGTAAACCATAAGACGGTGCGAGGGCAAGGAGGGAGGCGTATTGTTCGTCGTTGATGGCAAACTGGCCCCTGATCGCTGCATCGGTTTTCTTATAGTTGATCCCAGCTATAAAAAACTTTGATATGTCTTTGCTACTATGTCCGTGCATGTGGAATATGGTTCAGAGAATTGACATCGCAAAGTTAGTTTCGCAAGCGTCAATCACCTAATCTATCTGTCATTCCTCTGTCATTTTACCTGCTGATTAGTGTCACATAAAGGGGTGAGAAAAGTCAACCGTTTTTGGGGTTATGCGTACCGGAATTAGCCATGGGACAAGTTTTCGGGCGAATGAAATGATTGGATGCAAACGTTTCCGGGCGTGAGAATGTTAAGCAATACGAACACTCGTTTGTAACGGATGATGTGGTTTTAATGTTATTGTGTTCAGGAAAAAATAATTGTTGGGGCAGCTTACTGAATTACTTTTGCAAACTATTTTATCGATATGAGTGCAACTAAAAGAGGCATTGTTCTGATGAATCTTGGTTCTCCGGATTCTACTGAAGTAAAGGATGTACGCCGGTACCTGGATGAGTTTCTGATGGATGGAAGGGTCATAGATACGCCCCTGCTTTGGAGGGCGTTGCTGGTCAAAGGTATTATCGTTCCGTTCCGTGCGCCTAAATCGGCGGAAGCTTACAAGAGTATCTGGACCAAAGATGGTTCTCCGCTTATTGTGATCAGCAAACAACTGCAGCAGGCATTGCAGGAACAGGTAGATGAACCTGTGGCACTGGCCATGCGTTATGGCAGCCCTGCTCCCTGGACGGCGTATGACGAGCTGTTGCAAAAGCAACCCGACCTGGAAGAAGTTGTACTGGTGCCACTGTATCCGCACTATGCTATGTCGAGTTATGAAACAGCGGTAGAGTATGCAAAGAAAATGCACCGCAAGGGGAAGTATTCTTTTAAGTTGACTGTAGTTCCTCCTTTTTATGACGACGCTGCTTACCTCGACTCTTTGGTAGATAGTATCAAGCCTTATTTGCAAAAGGAGTATGATCATATTGTATTCAGTTATCATGGCATTCCTGAACGGCATGTTCATAAAAGTGATGTTACCGGAAATCATTGTCTGAAGTCTGCAGACTGTTGTGCAGTAGATTCTGAAGCGCATAAGACTTGTTATCGGCATCAGTGTATTGTTACTACCAACCGTGTGGCGCAGGCTTTGCAAATTCCTACTTCCAAGTTTAGTTTCTCCTTCCAGTCGCGACTGGGCCGTGATGAATGGCTGAAGCCTTATACTGCTGTGCGATTGGCTGAAATGCCTAAGGAGGGTATTAAGAAACTGGTGATACTTTGTCCTGCCTTTGTGAGTGATTGTCTGGAGACTTTGGAAGAAATGGGTGAGGAAGGAAGGGAAATATTTTTGCATGCAGGTGGTGAGGAGTTTACGTTGATCCCTTGTTTGAATGTGCATCCTGCCTGGGTGAAAGCGTTGAAGGGCTTGTTGGATCAAGCTGTTTAATTTGATCAATAGCATTATGTATTTATACATCAAGGCACTCCATATTATTTTTATTGTAACCTGGTTTGCGGGTATGTTTTACATGCCGCGGTTGTTCATCTATAATGCTGAAGCGGGTGCAAAGCCTGAGCCGGTAAGGGATGCATTGAGGGAGCAGTTTGGCATCATGATGAAACGTCTGTGGTATGGTATCACCTGGCCATCTGCTGTATTGACTTTAATACTGGGTACTACTACATGGTACTTACTGGGTGTGACGCCGTCGTGGCTCATTATTAAATTAGTATTTGTTGTTGGGTTATATGCTTATCATTTTTCATTGCATGCCATCTTCAGGCAACAGCAATGTGGTGTTTTTAAATTCACTTCGCAGCAGCTGCGTATCTGGAATGAAGTAGCTACTATCTTTTTGGTAGCGATCGTAATGCTGGTGGTAGTGAAGCAAAGTCTCAGCTTTGTGTGGGGCATTACGGGTTTGATCCTCTTTGTGATCGTGCTGATGAGTGCGATCAAAATTTACAAGTATTTGCGGGAGAAGAAGTGAGTTCAGAGTCGTGAGTCGAGAGTGCTGAGTCAAAACCCTTTGAGGTATCGGGGCAGTAGAATCGAGAATTCTAAGTCGTGGGTTTAGCGCTGTAATCTTGACTCTTGGCTGATCATCAATGATTTACCAGCCCGAAGTCGTCAAGGTGTTAGGCTTCTTAGGATATAAAAAGTGAAGGCCGCTTTTGGGCGGCCTTCACTTTTTAAGTGCAATTCGTTGAATACTGCTACCGTACCAAAGCACGAAATGCCTGGCATTTGCAGGTAATCAACTGAAAAACAATAAGATAATGGGATCAAGAAAAACGGGAAGAATATAAAAGAGAAAAACCTTTCCGACGCCTGTAGAGTTTTGAAAGGAAAGGGGAGCAGGAATACTCCCCTTTTTAACCCCTAAACCCTAAACCGTAGAAAAGGTTTTTCATGTAATGCATTATAAAAATAAATCAAATATCTTAAATAACAACAGTAAATCTTCTTAGAATTTGCTGCAATTTTTTTTCGTAAAAACCACCTTCTCTACTCTTTCACAAATTGCAGTTACTGTATCATTGTAACGTGAAATATATTTCCATAAATTATGCCAAATGTGATGTTTGATGAAAAACATTTTTTCAACTATACGATTTGTTAAGGGTTTTAATGTCTTTTTAACGAATCAATGTAACAGAGCCTGCCTGGCGCAAGAATTTACCGTTTAGATCAATTCCTTCAATGACCCAGTAGTAAGTAGCTACCGGGATATTGTGTCCATTTTTTTTCCCATTCCACACAAAGTTGGGGTCTTTCGTCTCAAATACTAACTGTCCCCAACGGTTGAAAATCTTCAATCCATTTAGTTTGAAGTACCCTGTAATACGGATGCGGAACTCATCATTGATGCCATCGTTGTTGGGAGTAAAGGTATTAGGGATATCTAATTTGGTCATATCTATGACCTTGATGCTTACCTGCCCGCGATCACTGTTGCAAGGGCCCGCTTTGTACTCTATATAATAATGTGTGTCTTCCGGTACTCTTCTTACTGTGAAGATGCCTGTTTGATTTTCTTCAAGTGCTGTATTGGTTGCTGCATTATATAATATATATGTTGCGCCAGCTTGCGGATTTTTCACCTTCAGGATGCCATCTGTATGCCGGGCTATGGTGATGTTGTCATATTGAGGCACCGGTAATGTGCTGATATCCTGTGTAATAGCATAGCCGGCACTACGTAGCTGACAGCCATTTATGTCCGTTATAAGCAGGTGGTAGTTTCCTTCGTGCAAATTGCTGATGGTTGGTTGCTGTCCTGCTATCTGGTTATTACTGTTAAACCATTGATATTGCAGGGCTCCGGCAGCACTGGTAGCAATAATGCCGGTAATGCTACCGGTGCCAAATCCACATCTGTCGGGTTGCACAAGTGCCCTGTCTTCATTCATGGCCGGAAGGGGCTGCATACGAATTGTTTTTTTGTAGATCGCTTGCCCGCAACCGTTGGCGTCGGTAGCTATGAGATGATAGGTGGCCGGATTCAGGTTGGAAATTGAAAGCGCTGACCCGATCTGGGTAGTACTGTCCAGTAACCAACGGAAAGTGTATAGCGCTGCGTTATTGTTGAGCTGGTTGACCTGGATGCTGCCGTTGGATTGGTTGCAGGTAGCATCTTTTTCTGTTGCCTGTATTACCAACAATGGTGCAGGTGCATAGCCTGATACTTCAAAGACCGGTGATATCAATGTGTCGCAAGTGCTTCTATCTTTTATTTTCAACCGGTACTTTCCTGCTTTTATTGGTTGCAGGTCGAGGTTGTTGCCTACTACTGTTCCTTGTTCATCTACCCAAATTGTTGCTACCATTCCATCTGGATTGGTGAACGTGATGTTGCGGATACTGCCATTGGTTTGTCCACAGGTAGCGTCGCTGATCTGTGCTGTTGTAGTGTTTAGTGCAAGTGCCGGTGTAGCTGTTATGGTAATCCAATTAGTAGAGTCGCCGCAACCTGCTGTATTATCCAATGCAATGAGTTTATAACGGCCTGCAGGTATGTTCGAAAGATCAGCTGTAGTGCCTACTACATTTCTGTTTTCATTTATCCATTGCAGGGACGAGAAGTTCATGCCTGATAGGGTAATGCCGCTGATAGATGCGTTGGGCTGGCTACAGGTTGTGGCTGTTGTTTGCAGATTGGCTGCATCTATGTCGGGCGAAGTATTGGTGATTGTATAATAGCGGGTGTATTTGTCGCAGGCTCCATCGGTTACTCTGAAGCGATAGCTGCCCGGCAATACATTCCTGAGGCAGGCAGCCGTGGTGATGAAATTGCCGGCGGCATCTTCCCATCCCCAGTTTGTGGCCCCTACGGGGTTGATGCCACAGATGGAACCATTGTTTTTATTGCATCGTGCATTGGTGATCATGATGCCGGCGCTGGAGTCGATGTTGAGTGAGTTGTCCGGAACGATGAACGTGTAGGTAGACTCGCAGGAGCCTGTGCCAACAGGCAGCCACAAAGTATAGGTGCCTGCAGGCACATTGCTGAGGCAGGTGTCGCGGCTTACTACTGTTCCTGCTTCATCTCTCCATTCCCACTCTGCTCCGCTGATGATCCTGACGCCGCATATAGCTCCCAACGCCGTGCAGCTGACGCCGGTGATGCGTACGTTGGCATCTTCTATCAAGGGTGCTGAATATTTTGAAGTGGCTCCCTGGGGGTCTGTGGCCGTAGCGATGATGCTTTTGCCGGTGAGGGCAGGATCGGTATAGGTCCATTGGCCGCTGGCATCGGCAGTGGTTACCAGACCGAGATGTGTTTTGCCTTCGCAGCCCGGGCAATTATCATCTGCATAAAGATCGATGGTAGAGCCGGGCAGAGCTGTGCCGCGTATGGTGCCTGTGGCCTGGTTGAGGCCGTTGATCGTAATGAATGGTTGCGGCCTTGCTCCGTTGGCGGCAGCCCAGTTGCTGATGGTGATGGGCTGTTGGTTGTTGCAGTAGGTGCTATTGTAACGAAATGTGATGTTGGAAGTGCTGGTGAGCATCAGGGCCGTACGGCTGCAATAGCGGATATAGTTTTCATTGCCGGGTGCGGTGCCGCCGATGATACCTGCGGGACAGTTTACGATCATGATGCCGGATTCCAGTGTGGTGTTCCGGATGGGGGCGTTGCGCTTTTCGCCACCCAGCAGGTTTTGTTCGATAGCAAAATAGCTTTGTATGTTGGCCAGTGAGATGGCGTTGAAGCGTGATCGGCCGGCAATGTAATTTTTGCGGATAATGAGGCCGGCGCTTGCCCTGTTGGTGGAGTTGAGCTTTTGGTAATCCTGCACCGTAATGCCTGTCAGTGAGTTGGCGGCCACCATATCGTCATTGATATCGATGCCCAGCTTGTTGTTGATGATGAGTAAGCTATCGTTGATGGCCGGATCGGGGTGCCCGGTGCAGAAGATGTCATTTTGTGCGTTGATAGAGTTGCCTTGTCCGGGCGCTTCTCCTCCTATGAAGATGTCGGTAGCGCGGTCGAAGTAGATTCCATACTGGTTGGTGGCGGGTGTGCCGGGATCGCCGGGACGGGTGCCGGCAACGAGTACTGTCGAAATGCCGTCGGTATTTACGCCCATCGTGTTGGATTGGACGGTAATGTGGTGGCTTGCCTGCCCACGGAAGTATTCGGTATATACGCCTCGCTTCCAGCCGCTGATCAGGTTGCCTTTGCCCGGGGCGCCGATGGTCACTTCACTGCAATTGCGCAGGTGGATGGCATACAGGTTTGTTGGCGGCGTGCCTGTATTCCGGTCGCCCACCTGGGCCCAAAGAAAGAAGCCGTAGATCTGGACATTGGTGGCATTGCTGGCCTGGAAGATGTAATAGTCGGTGTTGTCATTGGAAAAGAAACCTTGTATAGCTACCGCTACTTTGGCATTGGTAACGCCTAAAGGATCACCCGGCTGTGAACTGGCGTCGATGATGATGTTGGACGTAAGTCCGGGCAGTGGCATGTTGGGATTCAATAAGATAGTGACGGGACCGCGGCGGGTGGGGAGGTCGAACAGGATATAATCGGTAACAGCCGTGCCGTTGGCATTGGCTTTTTCAATAGCTTCCCGGAGGCTGCCAGCGCCGCTCGCAAGAGCACTGGTTACCATAAAGGTATCGGCCCATGCGGATGAATAACAGGATAAGGTTATGACTACCACAAGGGTAGCCAGGCGTAGCTTTCTCATGCAGCGCTGGTTACCTTAAAATTACTGAAAAACTGGCTGAACCTGCGTTAGAACCTACTCTACCTCCACTTTAAAATATATTTTCTAAAAAATGAACTTTTTGGAAAGTCTGATCCAACCATGCTTCAGGTATGCTTCAAACATGCTTCTGCCATTGGTAAACACCCCCATTTGAAGCATGGTTGAAGCATACCTGACACAAGGATCGAACAGAGGCGCCTATATAGGTATATTTCTGTAACTTTGCACACTTTTTAATTACATTTTACCCGGTTTTACGCCAAGTTTATTATGTCGTCCAAATACAGAGAGTTTTCGCATCTGAATCTGCCTGCCATGGAGCAGGAGATACTGGCTTTGTGGAATGAGCAACAGGCCTTTGAAAAGAGTATGTCCGTACGGGATGGTGCTACCCCCTTCGTGTTTTATGAGGGACCGCCCAGTGCGAATGGTATGCCTGGTATTCACCACGTTATCAGTCGTACGCTGAAGGACCTTGTATGCCGGTACAAGACCATGCAGGGCTTCCAGGTAAAGCGGAAGGGTGGTTGGGATACCCACGGATTGCCGATCGAATTGGGAGTAGAGAAGGAATTGGGCATTACCAAAGAGGATATCGGTAAGAAGATCTCGGTGGAGGAATACAACCAGAAATGCCGTGAAGCGGTATTGCGCTACAAGGACAAGTGGGACGACATTACCCGCAAAATGGGTTATTGGGTAGACCTGAATGATCCTTATATCACCTTCGATAATAAGTATGTTGAAACGCTGTGGTGGATATTGAGCACGCTTTATAAAAAGGGTCTGCTGTATGAAAGTGTAAGCATCCAGCCTTATTCGCCTGCTGCGGGTACGGGTTTAAGCTCGCATGAGCTGAACCAGCCGGGTACCTATAAAATGGTAAAGGATACTTCGGCAGTAGCGATGTTTAAGGCGGTGAGGAATGAGAAGACAGCGTTTCTCTTTGAAGCTACGGGCCGCGAGCCGCAAACTGCGAGTGAACAGCCTGAGGTGTTTTTCATGGCGTGGACGACCACTCCCTGGACGCTGCCTTCCAACCTGGGCCTGACGGTGGGTGGCAACATCAATTATGTGCTGGTAAAAACTTTCAATCCTTATACGCACCTGCCGGTAAACATTGTGCTGGCCAAAGACCTGCTGGGCAAATATTTCAAGCCTGAAGGGGAAACAGCTGATTTCAGTGCTTATAAGGAAGGCGACAAACTGTTGCCCTGGAAGATATTGACTGAGTTCAAGGGCAAGCAGATCGAAGGCGCGCGCTATGAGCAGTTGTTGCCCTACGAAGCGAATTCACCGGAGTCGATCAGTTATAGCTTGCCTGATCCCCAGCCTTTCCAGGTACTGGTGGGTGATTTCGTGACTACTGAAGATGGTACGGGAATCGTGCACACAGCTCCTGACTTTGGCGCCGATGACTATCGTGTGGGTACAAAGTATGGCATTGGATATTTCACTTATATCGATGAATACGGCAAGCGCGAGAAACTGGTGCTGGTAGATAAGCAGGGCAAGTTTGTGAATGGTTTGGGTGAGTTCAGCAACCGTTATGTAAAGAATTACAAAGATGATCCGAATTACGTGGATGTGAATGTTGACATCTGCGTGAAGCTGAAGAAAGAGAACCGTGCTTTCAAGATAGAGAAATACGAACACAACTATCCTCACTGCTGGCGTACGGATAAGCCTGTATTGTACTATCCGCTGGATGCCTGGTTTATCAAAACGACTGCGTTGAAGGATAAGATGGTGGAATTGAATAAGACTATCAACTGGAAGCCTAAATCTACCGGCGAGGGTCGTTTTGGCAACTGGCTGGAGAATATGGTGGACTGGAACCTGAGCCGCAGCCGTTTCTGGGGTACGCCGCTGCCGGTGTGGAGGACTGAGGATGAGCAGGAAGAGGTTTGTATCGGTTCTATCGGTGAGCTGAATGCCGAGATCAAGAAGGCCAACGAGGTGCTGGGTGGTGATGTAAACAAGCACTACCTGCACGAGGGTATCCTGGACCTGCATAAGCCTTATGTGGATGAGATCGTGCTGGTGAGCCCATCGGGTAAGCCCATGAAGCGGGTGCCCGACCTCATCGACGTATGGTTTGATAGTGGCGCTATGCCTTATGCTCAATGGGGCCTGGATTATGATAAGCTGGCGGCTGGCGATCCGCGCCCGTTCAAGGCGCCTTTTGACCATAACTACCCTGCCGACTTCATCGCGGAAGGGGTTGACCAAACGCGTGGCTGGTTCTATACGCTTCATACCATTTCTTCTCTGCTGTATGGTGGTGTGGCTTATAAAACCTGCGTTTCCAATGGGTTGGTGCTCGACAAGAACGGCAACAAGATGAGTAAGCGCCTGGGTAATGTGGTAGATCCGTTCAAGACTATCGAGCAGTTTGGCGCCGATGCTACGCGCTGGTACCTTATCACGAATGCTTCTCCCTGGGATAACCTGAAGTTTGATATGGAGGGTATCAAGGAGGTGCAGCGTAAGTTCTTCGGTACTTTATATAATACGTATCAGTTTTTTGCTCTATATGCCAATGTGGACGGTTTTGCCTTCAGGGAGGCTTATGTTCCGCTGGAGCAGCGTCCTGAAATTGACCGCTGGATCCTTTCTTCGCTTAACACCGTGATCAGGAAGGCTGGTGAATATATGGACGATTATGAGCCAACGCAGGCTGGCCGGGTGATAGAAGAGTTTGTAGATGAACATCTTAGCAACTGGTATGTGCGTCTTTGCCGCCGCCGTTTCTGGAAAGGGGAATATGAGCTCGACAAGGTTTGTGCTTATCAAACGCTGTATGAGTGTCTGGAAACCATCTCCAAGCTGATGGCGCCGATCTCGCCTTTCTTCAGTGATATGTTGTTCAGGAACCTGAATGCGGTGACCGGCCGGAATGGGGAACAATCGATCCACCATGCCTTGTATCCCAGGGTGAATGAGGCGGCTATCGACAGCTCTCTGGAGGAGCGGATGCAGCTGGCGCAGGACATTTCGTCACTCGTTTTGTCGCTTCGGAAGACTTCGAAGTTTAAAGTGAGGCAGCCGCTTCAAAAGGTGCTGATCCCCGTATTCAATCCGGCTATAAAAGAGCAGATAGCCCGGGTTGAAGACCTGATCAAGAGCGAAGTAAATGTGAAAGAGATTCAGTATCTCACGGAGGATACCGGATTCATTAAAAAGAAGATCAAGCCAAATTATACGGCGCTGGGCAAAAAGCTGGGTGGGAAAATGAAGGCTGTAGCTGCCGCTTTGGCAAGTTTTACACAGGATCAGATCTCTTTGTTAGAAAAAGAAGGCGCTATCTCATTGTTTATTGATAACGAACCCTTAATATTACAGGTTAATGAAACGGAGATCGCCAGTGAGGAAATTCCCGGCTGGTTGGTCGCTAATAAGGACTCTCTGACCGTAGCACTCGACGTAACCGTAACCCCCGAGTTGATCAACGAAGGCAATGCCCGCGAACTGGTTAATCGTATCCAAAAAATCCGTAAAGACAACGGCTATGAGCTGACTGACAGGATTGCAGTACAGGTAACCGAAAACCAGGATCTACAGCAGTCTATAGCCCAATTTAATAACTATATTTGCGCCGAAATTTTGGCAGATACATTGGAATTGGTACCTGAATTGCCCAATGGCACTGAAATTGAGGTCAACGATATTTCACTAAAAGTGTACGTTACAAAAAAAGCCTAAGAGTATGGCAACCAAGAAGAAAGCAGCTAAGCCAGCTAAAAAAACGATTGCACCTAAGAAGGCAGCGCCGGCTAAGAAGCCTGCTGCCAAACCTGCTGGTAAAGTTAGTAAGCCCGCGCCTAAAGCAGCTGTCAAGACTGCGAAGCCGACGCCTAAGCCTGCTAAATCGAATGGCGGTAAAGCTGCTCCTGTAGCGAAGCCGGTTGCCAAACCTGTGGTTGTTTCCAAGTCTGCGCCTGCCCCGAAAGTGGCGGCCAAGCCTGAGCCGAAACCTTTAGTGAAGAAAATTGTTCCAGAACCCGTGAAAGTTGAAAAGAAACCCGAAGTACCGAAGGAAGAAGTAAAGAAGCCTGATCCGGTTCCGCCCCCGCCGCCGCCCAAAAAACCGGCCGTGCCCGCTAAACCAGTGAAGGTTGTAATACCCGAGATTAAAACTAAAACGGTTCGTAAATATGAGCCGGAGTTCACGAAATCCGTATTGGATCAACCAGAAAACACTCAAACAGGACCAACCATGCGTTACAGCGATGCCGAATTAGGAGAGTTCAGAGAACTGATCTTAAAGAAACTGGAACAGGCTAAGAAAGAGCTTTCTTATCTGCAGGGTTTGATCACCCGCAAGGATGAAATGGGTGGAGATGAAACTGAAAACCGTTACATGACCATGGAAGATGGCAGCATGAGCATGGAGCGGGAACAGCTTGCCCAGATGGCCAGCCGCCAGATCAATTATATTGATCACCTGGAGAAGGCGATGATGCGTATCGAGAATAAGACTTACGGTATTTGCCGTGTAACCGGAAAGCTGATTGACAAGGCCCGGTTGAGGGCTGTGCCGCATGCGACGCTGAGCATCGAAGCCAAGCAGATGATGAACAAATAATGTTTTAGTAACATTATTAGCCTATAAAACAGGTTGCTGAAAAGCGACCTTTTTTCGTTTTATAGAAGGGGAGTAATGATGCGAATGGGAGGCGTGAGACGTCAAACGTGAAACGTGAGAGAGGAAAACGTCCCTGTTTTCACGTCTCGCTTTTCACTTCTCACGCGGAAGGTCTTCCTTCGAGCCAGCTTCTGAAATCGGCTACGCGTTCGCGACTGATGATCACGTCTGTGCCTGCATCGGGCTGGAGCTGCAGGATCAGCCTGCTGTTGTAGTAGGTGAGTATCTTCCTGATGGAATCTATGTGTATGATGAACTGGCGATTGATGCGGAAGAACAGGTGTTTGTCGAGCAACTTCTCTATCTGGTCCAATGAATAATCCAACGGCAGTTTCTGGTTGTTATTGGTCGTTGCATAGGTAACGCCTTTTATGAATTGCAGGTAGGCGATGTCTTTTGCCTTCACATAGATGAGCTGGTTGTTGAGCCTGCCAATAAACCGTGTACTGTCTCTCTTCATAAACTCTTCTGCTATGGAGGCTATATCGATCACAGGCCGCTCTACAGGTTTAAACTGCTGATACTTGTCCAATGCTTTTTTCAGTTCCTTACCATCTATCGGCTTCATCAGGTAGTCGATGCTGTTGACCTTGAATGCCTGCAAGGCGAAGTTGTCGTAGGCTGTCGTGAATATGATGGGTGTTTTAACGTCTGTTTGTTTGAATATTTCAAAGCAGTTGCCATCCGAGAGTTGAATATCCATCATCATCAGATCCGCGGTGTTGTGCTGCTCCATCCATTCAATGCCTGCTGCCACCGAGTCGATCACGGCAATGACTTCTATGGCAGGGTCACACTTTTTGAGGAGCTGCACCAGTCGCTCCGAGTTGTGTACTTCGTCTTCAAATATGGCTACTCTCATGGTTGTAATATTATAGGCACTTTTACGGTGAACGTGTCATTGTGCTGGGTAACGGTGATTCCTTGTCCGCTGGACAGCTCATAGCGCTTCCTGATGTTCTCAAGTCCGATCCCGGAGGATGGCTCGGGGTTGAATTTTTTTCGTACAATATTACTGATCAGCAGAAACCCGCCTTCGCTTGCTACCGTGATCTCCAGGGGTTCATTGATGGAGAAACGGTTGTGTTTAATAGCATTTTCTATAAGCATTTGCAGGGTAGCTGGTGGTATCATGCCTTTGGTGCGGGCCCGTTCATCGACTGTGGCACTGAACCGGATGCTGTTCTGATGGCGGATGCCGATGAGGAATAGGTATGATTCGAGGAAGTCGAGCTCGGTTTGTATGGTTACGAGGTTCTCAAATTTTTTATCGAGGATGTACCGGTAGATCTTGGCGAGCTGGGTAATGTAATCAGCCGACAGGTCGGCGCTTTTATACACCAGGTTGGTGAGTACGCTGAGGGAGTTGAAAAAGAAGTGCGGGTCGATCTGGTTGCGCAGGGCATCGTACTTGGCTTGTATGTTTTCGCGCATAAGGCGTTCTGTTTGCACCTGGTATTCTTTCCAGCCTTTGTAGTAGAATACAATTCCATTGAAGGAAAGGATCATCATGTAAAAGAGGAGGGTGCCTGCGAGCATGTTGTAGCTAAAGGAGGTAAAGCTTTGCCATGCCTCATAGCGATTGAAGAAGATGATATCGGTGATGCCGTATACGAATCCAAATGCGAAGGATGCCAGCAGACCATACAGAATGAGGCTGCCGCATACGATAGCCAGCCGGCCGATGGGATGGACGTTATGCCTGCGCTTTTCCATGTATTTGGATAGGAGTATGGCGCCTTCCCATACCAGTAATCCCAGCAAAATATAAAAGAGACTAAATACCTGTGAACGCAGGTTGAAGGTGCCTATATCCTGGATAAAGGTGAGGTCGAATGATTTGAAGATGGCGCTGAACAGGTACAGTACCAGTGCCCGCGACAGGTAGCGGAAGGTGCGGCTGTTGAATATTTTTTCGCTTCGGCTGAAATCCATGTTGGTTACCTGGTTTAAAAATACAAAGAAGGCTTCGACAAGCTCAGTCCCGCAGAGCGGGGTAAACTCTGACAAGATTAATAATAATGGTTTTCCTTGAACCAATTCAATGCCTTGCTGATGGCTGTTTCTATGGGGGTATAGTGTATCTCTAATTCTCTTGCTGCTTTTTGGCCTGAGTAGTAATTGTCCAGGCTCAGCAGCCAGGCTGCCGACCAGGTAAGTTTGCCGGGCCTGCGGGTGATAGCTGCTTTTAGTGTGCCGATCATTCCTGCCAGTTTCAGTACGGGTGCCGGTATCCTGATCATGATCTTTTTTTGCCGTGCTATTTTGTTCAGCAAGCTAAAGAATTCCCGGTAAGTAAGGTTATGTCCTGCCAGCAGGTAGCAGCTGCCTGTTTGTCCTTTTGTCAATGTGCTCACTATTCCATGGCATACATCGTGGATGTACACGAAGTTTTTTCCACCGGGTGGATAGAACAAAAGCCTCTTGTTTAATCCGTATAATAAGAGTTTGCCTGAGCTGGGCTTACTGTCGTTGGGCCCGATGATAAAGGTAGGATTTACTACAATGGCTGGCAACTGCCGGGCCTGCACTTGCTCCAGCACGTATTGTTGTGCCAGGTATTTGGTGTTGATATAGCCTGAGTTGGCTTTGAAGAGAGAAAAGCCATTGAGCTCTGTACCTGGGTTTTCTTTGCTGCCGGGCTCGATGGTATTGGCAGTGCTAACGTAGATGAACTTCTCAATGTGGTGTTGGAGGGAGGCTTCTACCATGTATTGGGTGGCGGTGAAATTTATTCTTTCATATTCGGCAAAGCCAATGCCCCATTGGTCGGTAATGGATGCTGCATGGATCACGATGGAGCATCCTGCTACTGCCTCGCTCACCTGTGCTGCGTTGTCGATGTGGCCGAAATAAATGTCGGCAGGGATATCGTCGAGACCTTTGAGGTTGGCGCCTGGGCGCACCAGTAATTTTATTTCGTAGCCGTGCCTGAAGAGTTCACGGGTCAGGTTGGAACCAAGGAAGCCGTTGGCTCCTGTGATCAGTATCTTTTTCATTGGGTTTATGCGGGGGAGTATTGTATTTCTTTTCTCACTTCTCTCGATACGATCTTTAGTTTTAATCCCAATGGCAGCAACCTCATCAGCATGAGGTTGAACCTGTTCATAATACCGGGTATGATGATGGGTTGGTTTGCCATTGTTTTACGAAGGGCTATCCGGGCAATCACTGATGTGGGCAATAATCCCATCCTGCCTTTGATGCCCTGGCTGATAACGCGCCGGCTGGTGTTGGAGTTGGTCATGATGGGACCAGGATATACTACACTAACAGATAGCCCTGTGCCCGACAGTTCTTCACGCAGGCCGTGGAAGAAAGAGGATATAAATGCTTTGGTAGCCGGATACACTGTTTTGTAGGCGATGGGCGTAAAGGCTGCCATACTGGAAATGTTCATGATATAACTGCGTGGGTGTTCCAGCAGGTTAGGCAGCAGCAGGTGGGTGACCTGAACAGTGCTGCGTACGTTCAACTGGATGATCTGGTCGATCTTCTCTGCCGATGTTTCGCGGATGGATGCTGTGCCGCCGATGCCTGCATTGTTGATGAGGAAGTTGATACTGAAGCGGCCCTTGATATAGTCGAGTTGTTGCCGCAGGATGGTACTGTCGGTAAGGTCGAACTCAAATGCATGTACATAGACGCCGTAGCTGATGGCGAGCGTTTCCGCTATCGAATGCGTGTGGCCCCCGGGCAGTGCGATGAGGATAAGGTTCATGCCTGCTTTGGCGCATTGGATGGCCAATGCTTTGCCAAGGCCAGAGCTGGCTCCTGTGATAATGGTATAGGTTGGCTGTGACATGGCTGCAAATTGCGGCAGGACGGCGGGCGGGCGAAGGTTTTTCCATCGAGTTGTCGGATTAAGGCCGTGAATCGGCAATCGGCAATCGTGAATCGAGAGGCTGGAAAATAAAAAAGACCGCCGTGAGGCGGTCCTTTGGGTAGACTGAGCAAATTATATTGATTGCTTGTTTAAAATCCTCTCTGGCCTGAAGCGGTAGTAGTGCCAGTGAAAGCAGCAGGCAACGGTTTATTCAACAGGTATTGATACCAGAAGGCGTATGCTTCGTTGCGGTTGTGCTGGCCTTTCTTCATGTTGTTGCCACCAATGCCGTGTCTTTCGCCGGGGTATACCATGAATTCAAAGTGTTTACCGAGGTTCTGTAATTTATCGATCAGGGTAAGGCTGTTTTGCATGTGCACGTTGTCGTCGGAAGTGCCGTGTACGATGCGCAACAATCCTTTGTACTTGTCGGCATAGGTCATGGCAGCAGTATTCTTATAGCCTTCAGGGTTTTCTTTGGGGGTGTCCATGAAACGTTCTGTGTAATGGGTATCATAGAATTGCCAGTCGGTAACGGATGCATTGGCAATGCCATGTGTAAATACATCGGCGCCATAGGTGAGGGCCATGCAGGTCATGTAACCGCCAAAGCTGCCACCCGTCATGGCTACTTTCGTAGTATCTACCCATGTTTGTTTGCGCAGCCATTTGCCGCAGGTCATGTAATCTTCTATTTCCCATTTACCGAGCTGGCGGTGGATATAGTTCAATCCTGCTTTTCCAAAGTGACCGCTGCTGCGGTTGTCGAATGCTACCTGGATAACGCCTTCCTGTGCCCACCATTGTGCTGCGCCACCGGCAGGTCTCCAACGGTCGTAAACGGTGCCTGCATTAGGGCCGCCATAAATGCTGATGATTACCGGGTATTTTCTGTTGGGATCGAAGTTGACAGGATAGGTGATCGCTACGGGCAGGTCGAACACTCCATCGCCTGATTTTACGCGTACCAGTTCTGTTTTGGGCACTGTGTAAGCATCAAAATCGGGTCCTTTGGTATCGCCCAGTGTACGGATCAGTTTTCCTTTGCCATCTACCAACGCCATCGTAGTAGGGGTAGACAGGTTGGAGTAGGTAGTGATGAAATATTTGCCGTTGGGGGAAAGGTTGATCTGGTCATGGGAGTATTCTCCAAAGCTCAGGCGGGTTAGTCCTTTGCCATCGAGCCCTACTTTGTAGAAGTCGAAGCGGGCAGAGTTTTCTTTGCGTGCCCTGAAGTAGAGCACTTTTGCTTTTTCATCTACTTTGATAATGGAAGTGCCCCAGAGGTTGCCGGTGGTGATCTGGTTGATCAGTTTGCCGGTAGCATCGTGGTGGTAGAGGTTTTCCCAGCCGTCTTTATCGCTTTTCAGGATGAAGCCTTTACCGGCAGACAGAAACTCAATGCGGCTGCCTTCGTCGAGGTCGATCCAGGTTTTTTGTTGTTCGTTGTATACTTCTTTTTTTGCGCCGCTGGCAAAGTCGATGTTGTAAATAACGAGGTTGTCCTGTCCACGGTTCATCCATTGTACCCACAGCTGGCCTTCGGGTGTCCAGAAGGGGGCGCCGAAGTATTGGTCATCTTTTGGATTGAAGTCGGCCCATGTGGTAGCTCCTGTTTCAATGTTGGCAATACCCACTTTTACATCCGGATTTTTCTCTCCTGCCTTGGGGTAACGTTCGTTTTCGAGATAGCCATCCTGGCCGTCGAGTACATAGATAGGAAACACTGGTACTTTGGCATCATCGAAGCGCATGTAGCAGATGCGTTTGCTATCGGGGCTCCACCAGAATGCCTTGTAGCGGCTGGCGCGACCGAGTATCTCTTCATAATATACCCAGGATGCATATCCGTTGAGGATCGTTTCCGAACCATCTTTGGTGAACTGCACCGCTTGTTTGGTGGCCAGTTCCATAGCATAGAGGTTATTGTCTTTTCTTGTGTAGGCCACCCATTTTCCGTCGGGTGAAATGGTAATGTTGCGGGCATCTGAAATACCGATAGCGGGCATTGCCTGTTGGCGTGGTTCAGAAGGAACCTGTCCTTCGTATGTTTTTGATTTGCCTGTTTTCGCCTCTACTGCGAGGAAGATCGTTTTTCCTGCTGTGTCTTTTTGTAATTCGATGTAGTGGTCGTCGTCTACCCATCCCCGGATCGAGGGGAGTGGTTTGGTCATATTGGGTGACGCGTTTTTGAATACCTGTTCGTACGTGAAATTCTTTTGAGCTGTTGATGAAAGTGCTGCTGTCAATAGTAGCAGGCAAGCTGTGCCTGATAGAATTTGCTTTCTCATGTAATGGAAATATTGAAGGGGTGAATGTACGGAAAATTTGCCCTAATTTTGCCGCTACCCAAACAAGACGAACCATTATGATATTCAAATATTTGAAAGAATCTTTTGCCCGTAAAAAGGCGCGCCGGGTGTTTAGTGAATACCCCATTAAGGTATCGAATTACCAGTTGGCAGATGAGGGCACGATACAGTTTGGCAACTGGATGAATCCGTTGACTGGTGAAAAGGTGATCACCCAGAGCGAAGTAGATTTTTTTAAGCGTTTTATTCCCAAGGGTAGTCTGGCCATCGATATAGGCGGCAACACAGGAGATACCACTGTGCCTATGGGCTTAGCTGCTGGTAAGGAGGGGCTGGTTTTGGGCTTCGATCCTAATCCGCACGTGTTTAAAGTGCTTGAGAACAACGCCGGTTTAAATAAGGATAAGACCAATATTGTAGCGCTGCCTTATGCTATTTCTGATGAGGACGGAGAGTTTTATTATGGCTCTTCTGAAGCTTCTTACAGTAATGGTGGCATCAGTGCTGAGGCTGATAAAAAGCATGGCAACTTTACCTTGTCTCAAAAGGTAAAGGGCGTAAACCTGCAACAGTACCTTGAAAAGAATTATGGAAGCTGGCTCGACAAGCTGTCTTTCATCAAGATCGATACAGAGGGATATGATAAGGAGATCGTTAAATCCATCGCTGGTCTTATTGTAAAATACAAGCCGGTGATCATTTCAGAAGTGTTTACACAGCTTACCAAAGAAGAGCGTAACGAGCTGTATGATGTGATTGCTGATAAGGGGTATGATCTTTTCTACTTTGCGGATTTCGACAGCAAGGCTGAAACCAAGCCTATTCAGCGTGCGGATATGACAAACTGGACGCATTTCAATTTGTACGCTCTTCCGAAGAAGTAAGTTGTGAGTTCAGAGTAGAGAGTTCAGAGCCCATTTACTTCAACAACGATATCATTAAATAAAAAAAGCAACACTTTCGGTGTTGCTTTTTTAGTATTGCTATGTCTTGTTTCTATAAATAGACTCTGAACTCACGACTGGCGACTCTCTACCCTACTTGACTTCCTGCATATCTACCAGTCTTTTGTAAAAGCCGTCCTGATCGATTAATTGATCGTGGGTGCCGCGCTCTACGATCTTGCCTTTTTGCAGTACGATGATCTCATCGGCATGGCGGATGGTGCTGAGGCGGTGGGCGATAACAATGCTGGTACGGTTGGCCATCATTTTGTTGATGGCATCTTGTACCAGGCGCTCACTTTCTGTATCGAGTGAAGAGGTAGCTTCGTCCAATATCAGGATGGGCGGGTTCTTCAACACTGCGCGGGCGATGGTGACGCGCTGGCGTTCTCCTCCACTCAGTTTGCTGCCACGGTCACCAATATTGGTTTGGTAATTCTCTTCTTTGTTCATGATGAAATCATGGGCGTTGGCTATGCGGGCCGCCTCTTCTATCTCATCGATCGAAGCCACCGGATTGCCCAGGGAAATATTATTGGCAATGGTATCGTTGAACAGGATGGGTTCTTGTGTTACGATGCCCATCTGGTCGCGCAGGGAAAGGAGGGAGTATTCTTTGATATTTACCCCATCGATCAGCAGTTCTCCACTGGTCACATCGTGAAAGCGGGGCACCAGGTCGGCCAGGGTTGACTTGCCGGCGCCGGATGAACCTACGAGCGCGATGGTCTTGCCTTTCTCGATGGTAAGGTTGATGTTATCGAGGATGGTAACGTCTTCGTATTTGAAGGTCACATTGCGGAACTCGATATTGTTCCGGAAGGTGGTAAGTTGTTTGGGATTGACAGCTTCTTCTACGGCCAATGGTGCTTTTATTATTTCTTCTATACGTTGTATAGCAGCAGTTCCCCGCTGTGCATTATAGAAAGCCGTCGATAATGCCTTTGCCGGATTGATCAGTTGGACAAAGAACACTATATAAACGATGAATCCTTCTGCTGTTAACCCTCCCCTGCCTTCCAGTACCAATTGACCGCCTACCCATAATATACAGCTTAATACCAGCACACCCATAAATTCAGACATGGGGGAAGCCAGATCACGACGGAATGCCATCTTCACCCGCACCTGGTTAAGAAAACTATTGGTATCAAAGAAACGGTTGCGCAATAGCTTTTCAGCATTGAATGCCTTGATCACTCTAAGCCCACCGAGGGTTTCATCGAGTATTGACAACAGGTGCCCTTGTTGTTCCTGTGATACGTTAGATTGTTTTTTAAGACTGCGGCTGATGCGACCTATGATAAAACCTGTAAGGGGTAATAATACCAATAAGAAGAGGGATAGCAGAGGACTTAAATAAAACAAAACGCTCAGGTAGATCATAATGGTGAGCGGCTCACGGATCAATCCTTCCATAGTGCCTATCACGCTCCATTCGATCTCGTTCATATCATTACTCATCCGGGACATGATATCGCCTTTGCGCTGCTCGGTAAAAAAACCAATGGGCAGACGAAGTATCTTATCGTACAGGTCGGCCCGGAAGCGTGTCATAACCCGGTTGCGAAGGGGGATAATGACCCGGTAGGACATGTACAGGAAAAAATTCTTGAACAGAATGGCAAATACTACAGTAATACATACAACTGCCAACGCTTTTGAATGTCCTATGGTATCGATCAGCTTTGTTAGTTCATACTTCAGGTAGTCCAATAAGTTGAAAGATGCTATAGTAACTGTATCTGGCTTTTTTGGGGCGTCTTTATCCAATCCAAAGAGGATATTCAGAAATGGCGCCAGCATGGTGAGTGAGACAAGGGAAAAAACAATGGATAGGAGGTTGTAGAACAGGTATAAGGCCATTTGTCCTTTCTGGTCACGGAGGTAGTAGAGAATCGTCGAAAATCGCTTCATGAAATGTTAAAATAGATCAGATAATATCGTCATTGGCCTGTCTTTCACCTCTTTTTCATCGGTTATTGGTGCTATTCTGTACCCGGAATGGCCATAAACAGCGCAAAGTAACTAATTTTACAACGATTAAATCGTTAATGATATGCAAGAAGGGAAGCGACAAAAGCAGATTGCCGGCCTGTTAAACGAAGAATTGAACGCTATATTTCAGCGGCTGGGCCTTACCATGATCAATGGGGGTATGGTGTCGATCGTTTCGGTGAAGATCACGCCCGACCTGCTGGAAGCCCGTATCTACCTGAGTTTGTTCCAGGTAGGTGATGCAAAGGCTACCCTGAAGAAAATAGAGGAAAGGGCCTGGGAGATTAAAAAGGAGCTGGCGGCAAGAGTCGGCAAACAGCTGCGTCGTATGCCCGAATTGAGGTTTTATCTCGACGATACGCTTGATCACGTGTTCAGGATGGAAGATGTGTTTAAGAAGATCAATGAAGAGAAGAAGGAGGGGGAGTCGGGAGTTGAGAGTCGAGAGTCTTGAGTGGATACGTGAATCGTCGATCATGAATGGAAAACATGAACTGTAGATCGCGGCATTATCCGAAATTCTAAATCCTGCATCCGACAATGAACTTTCTTTTCGCCTGGCGTTATTTTAAAGCAAAGAAGTCGACCAATGCGATCAATGTTATTGCATGGATCAGCATGGTGGCTATTATGAGCATCACGTTTGCTTTTATTGTGGTGCTCAGTGTGTTCAATGGCTTTGAAGGGCTGGTCAAATCATTGTATTCTTCTTTCTACCCGCACGTACTTATTTCTCCTAAACCTGGCAGCAAAACTATTTTTGTTTCTCCTGAGCAATTGAAGCAATTGTCGGGTGTAAAGGATGTGACGCACTATTCGCGTATTATAGAAGAAAAGACCTTGCTGCAGAATGGCGATATCCAGGTGCCTGTTTTACTCAAGGGCGTGGATGATGGCTATGCACAGGTAACGGGTGTCGCGCAGAAGATCATCCGTGGTAAATATGCTACCGGCACTGCCGACAGGCCCGTGATCGTGTTGGGTAATGGTGTGGAAGGCGCTCTGGAGATTGAGTCGGATAAGAATCTCTATCCCATCACTGCTTATATATTTAAAGGGGGCGAATCGGTCAATTTGGCCGACTTGTATGGTTCTGTAGCTGCGGCCAATATCATTACCGGCGGCACTTTCTTTATTCAGGCCGATATCGATAATAAGTATGCTGTTACCAATATCGATTTTATGCGGCAGATGCTCGCGTTGAAGGATAATGAGGTGAGCCGTATCGAGATTGCGCTTAGTGATGAAAGCAAAGGGGATGCTGCCGCAAAAAATATCCGGCAGATCTTTGGTAATAATTATGTGGTGGAAACGCGGTATGAGCAGAATAAAAGCCTGTACAGTGTGATGACCCTGGAGAAATGGGCCATTTATGGCCTTATGACGTTGATGCTGATCGTTGCGGCTTTTACCATGATCGGTGGTTTGACCATGCTGGTGCTGGAAAAGCAAAAGGATATCCAGGTATTGAAGGCTATGGGTGCCAATAACCGGATGATCCAAAAGATATTCCTGAGCGAAGGGTTGTTGCTGGCGGGCATAGGCGCCGTTACCGGCATTATCCTGGCTGTGATCTTTTGCTGGCTGCAGGTGAAGTTTGAGCTGATCAAACTTGAAGGGGGCACTTTCCTGATCAATTATTATCCTGTAGAGTTGGTGCCGCGTGACTTCGTGCTGATCATTGCCACCGTATTTATCATTGCTTTGACGGCTTCCTGGTTCCCTTCGCGTAAGGCGGCTTTGCAGCCGATAGAGTTGAAATCTTGAGTCGTGAGTCGAGAGTAATGAGTCGTGAGTGCTGTCGCAGTCAGTGATCCCAAATAGTTAGCAGATCGAACTAATAGAAAAGCGGGATTCGAAACATGTCGAATCCCGCTTTTATTATGTCAACCTTAGTGGTTATTGGTTTAATAATCTCCCAGTGTTTCAGGAAGCTGGGCCAGTGCTTTGGCCAGTTGCTCGTCGTTGGGAGCGATACCATGCCATTCGTGAGAGCCTTGCATGAAGTCTACGCCGGCACCCATCGCTGTGGTCATGAGGATAACGATCGGCTTGCCTTTACCTACGAATGTTTTGGCTTTTTCCAGTGTAGCTGCTACTTCTTCCGGATCGTTGCCTTTTTCGAGCCTGATGACTTCCCATCCGAATGCGTCGAACTTAGCGCCCAGGTCGAGCAGGTTCATTACTTTCTTGGTTGGTCCGTCGATCTGCTGGCCGTTCCAATCAACTGTAGAAATGAGGTTGTCTACTTTATGGTGGGCTGCAAACATGATGGCTTCCCAGTTCTGGCCTTCATCCAGTTCTCCATCACCGTGTAAAGAGTACACAAGGTTTTTCTCTCCGTTCAGTTTTTTGGTGAGAGCGGCGCCGAGGGCTACGCTCATGCCTTGACCCAGGGAACCGCTGGCCATGCGAATGCCGGGCAGGTGCTCATGGGTAGCAGGGTGGCCTTGTAACCTTGAATCCAGTTTACGGAAGGTTGCCAGTTCTTTGATATCAAAGTAGCCAGCGCGGGCTAATGTAGAGTAATATACGGGGGAGATGTGGCCATTGGACAATACGAAAACGTCTTCGTTGGTGGCGTCCATATTGAACTGCGGGTTGTGCTGCATTACTTTAAAGAAGAGAGCTGTAAAGTAATCTGTACAACCGAGGGAACCTCCGGGGTGGCCACTGGCAGCACCATGAACCATTCGAACTATATCGCGCCTGATCTGTGATGCAATGTCTTTTAATGCGGGCATAAGCTGGTCTTTAAATGTGGAAGCAAAACTACATGAATTTGCTTTTGGCCCATTGATGGGACTGATTTTTTTATTGTTTTTTATATCTCAAACTTTCTTATTTACAATAAAGTAGCTATAACATAAGTTGTTATTTCAGAAATAGGCCGTAGTTTTGCTGCCGGCACCAAATTTGCCCCCAACGGCCCGGATTAGCAGCACGTAGATAAATTTGGTCACCAAAACCAGGCTAAATGTTCGATGTATTACTATCAATAGCTATTTCTTTCACGATCACATTTTTAGCCATTCCGGTAATTATTACCGTAGCGGAAAGAAAAAAGCTTTTCGATCTCCCCAATGAGCGGAAGATCCATCAGAATCCAATTCCTTCACTGGGAGGCCTCGGCATCTTTGCCGGCTTTGTGATGGCGTGTCTCATTGCCATTCAGTTTCACGGCTCTCCGGAGTTTCAATATTTCCTCGCTGCCAGCTTCGTGATCTTTTTCCTCGGTTTAAAGGATGATATACTCGTCATCTCTCCTATAAAGAAATTCATTGGCCAGGTGTTGGCCGCTTTCCTGATCATCTATAAGGGCAATGTACAGATCAGAAGTATGCACGGTTTCATGGGCATCCATGAGTTGCCGGAATCTTTTAGCCTGCTGCTGACTTACTTTACGATTATTGTAATCATCAACTCTTTCAACCTGATCGATGGTATCGACGGGTTGGCTGGTAGCCTTGGTTTAATGGCTACAGTGGTTTTTGGCTTTTACTTCCTGCAGGTAAATATGCCGGCTTATTCCATCCTTGCTTTCGGACTGGCTGGTAGCCTGGCTGCTTTCCTCATCTTTAATTTCCACCCTGCCAAAATCTTTATGGGCGACACGGGGTCGCTATTGATAGGGTTGATCAATTCTATATTGGTGGTGAAGTTTATCGAAGTGGCCAATGCAGTGAATGTGCCCTATCCTATCGTGCCTTCACCTGCTATCGGGTTCGCCATCCTGATGATCCCGCTGCTGGATACATTACGGGTATTTGCTATCCGTATTGTACACCGCCGCTCTCCTTTCAGCCCCGACCGCAACCACGTTCATCACTTATTACTGGATAAAGGTCTTTCGCATCGTGCTATTACTTTAACGCTGGTATTGATCAACATGCTTGCCATTGTAATGGCTTATGCCTTCCGGGATTCAGGCTGTACCTGGATCATCCTGGCTATTGTACTCACCTTTTTTACCGGTATTGCTGCCTTGTATTATACCCGTCCGAAGCCCCGCCTGTTTGTGGCCCGTAATGTGGACCCCGAAAACAAGAACTCCCGGATCGTACCGCTTACCAAGGATACAATCTTAGAGCAGAAGAATTAGTGAGTTGTGAATGGTCAGTGGTGAGTTGCTAACTCCTAATAGCCAACAGCTAATGTCTTTTTGTTCTGGCTCCTGAATTCTTTATTCTTCCTACATTTGCAGCGCAATCAATTATTCATACATTATGTCAGACGAGTTAAATATTATTGAAGAACAGGCCCAGGAAGGCATGGACAAGGCCATTAATCACCTGGAAACTGAACTGATCAAGGTACGGGCAGGTAAAGCCAACCCTAATCTTGTAGACGGTCTCGTAGTGGATTATTATGGAACGCCTACGCCCATCAACCAGGTAGGTAATATTACCGTGGCCGATGCGCGTACGCTGAACATTCAGCCCTGGGAAAAGAACATGCTGCAACCCATCGAGCGGGCCATCATCAATGCCAATATTGGTATTACTCCACAAAATGATGGTAATATCATCCGCCTGTTCATGCCGCCTTTAACGGAAGAGCGTCGCAGGGAACTTGTAAAACGGGCGCAGGCTGAGGGTGAGCATTCCAAGGTAGCTATCCGCAACATTCGCCGTGATGCCATGGAGCAAATCAAGAAGCTTCAAAAGAATGGACTGAGTGAGGATATCGCCAAGGATGCTGAAAAGGGTATACAAGACAGCACCGACAAGTATATTACCTTAGTGGATAAGCACCTTGCTGCTAAGGAAAAAGAGATCATGACTGTATAGTTATTATTCTATCTACTGAATTATACCGGCCACTTCTCTATGAAGTGGCTTTTTTGTGTATACAAGTCTTTTTTTATAAGAGTAAAATATAATACCTTAATTGTACCAAACAGTAACCTATGGGCAGGATCAGGCTTGACGATATTTCCACAAGAGCACCTAAAGACTTAGAGAAAGAAACCACCAAAGAGAAAACAAAGCAAATTCTGTCGAAGCTGGACGAATTGCAGAACCTGTTGTATGCAGAATCCAAGCACGCCATATTGGTGATCATCCAGGGGCTCGATGCCAGTGGGAAGGATGGTGTTATCCGCAATGTATTTACCTCTATGAATCCGCAGGGCATTACTGTTAAGTCCTTCAAAACCCCTACTACCCAGGAATTGAGCCACGATTTTTTATGGCGTGTACATGAGGCCGCACCTGCCAGGGGCATGATACAGGTCTTTAACCGTTCACAATACGAGGATATATTGATCACCCGTGTACATAAATGGATCGATAATGAGACGGCAAAAAAGCGGATGAATGCCATCAATGATTTTGAAAGGCTGTTGCACGAACACAATAATACACAGATATTGAAATTCTACCTGCATGTATCTCCTGAAGAACAGCAGGAGCGGTTGCAGGAACGTATTCACGATCCGAAGAAGCAATGGAAGTACAATGAAAATGATTTTGCGGAAGCGAAGTTGTGGGATGATTACCGGAAGGCTTACGAGGATTGCTTTGAATACTGTGGCGATATTCCCTGGACTATTGTGCCGGCCGATCAGAACTGGTATAAGGAATATGTGATTGCTTCAACATTACTGGATACGCTGCAAAAATTGAATATGCAGTATCCCGGGTTGAAGAAAGAGGGGTAAATGGGTATCGTTGATCGCTCTTACGTATAATAGTTAATTTGCAATAGTTTTTATTCTCCTCACCGTTAAAAACAACTGATTATGGGCATGATGAAAGAATTCAAAGATTTTGCAATGAAAGGCAATGTAGTTGACCTTGCCGTAGGTGTTATCATAGGCGCTGCTTTTGGAAAGATAGTCAGCTCTCTCGTTGATGATGTGATAACGCCGTTGATCCTGAAGCCTGCATTGGAGGCCGCTAACTTAACCAGGCTGGAAGATTTTACAGTGCTTGGTACGGTAAAGATCGGCTTGTTTATATCAGCTGTATTGAACTTTATTATCATAGCCTTCGTGTTGTTCTTGCTGATCAAAGGCATCAACAGGATGAAGAAAAAGGAAGAAGCTGCACCAGCCGCACCTCCAGCACCAAGCACAAGCGAAAAGCTGTTGATGGAGATACGCGACGAGTTGAAGAAAAAAGGCTAAGGGTTATCGTTTCTCCTGCATTTTGAGTATCTTCAGAATGGCCTTATTCTAATTAACCAAACTACTTAAACTATGAGAAAATCGTTCTTACTAACGGTATTCAGTGTGTCCTTTTTGGCCACCTGGGCCCAGGATGCAGGTGTCAAGGATATGAAAGCTCAATCCGAGAAAAAGCTGGCCTCCGATACAGCCCACAAATCGGGTTGGAAGAAGGGCGGGGTTTTCTCCCTCAACGTAGGTCAGGGTGGTAGCAGGAACTGGGCTGCCGGTGCAGAAAAGTTTTCCTTTTCCACAGCGGCTTACCTGAGTGTCTTTGCCAACCTGAAGTCGGGGAAGTTCTTTTGGGATAACACGCTTGACCTCGGATACGCCATGGTGAATACCACCTCTTTAGGTAATCGTAAGACCGATGATAAGATAGACTTGTACAGCAAAGCCGGTTATGAACTGACCGACAAAATAAGTGTGGCGGGTGTCGTCAACTTCAGGACACAGTTTTATGACGGTTTCGATTATAACTACCGTGGCAAAGGATATAAACGCAGGATATCGGGTTTCTTTGCTCCTGCTTACCTGGTGATAGCGCCGGGTTTCGACTGGCATCCTGTAGACTATTTCAGCATTTTCGTTTCTCCTATCTCTACCCGTCTGGTGATCGTAACCAACGAGCCGAAGAGTTATTATTACCCGGCCGGTGATCCGGGCGCCGATGGCGGCGGTTTCGAAGCGCCGCTGTCCACCTTTTATGGCGTGGACCCGGCCCGGGAAGTAAAAGCCGAAGCAGGTGCTTACGCTTCCGTGAACTTCAACAAGGAGATCCTGAAGAATGTGTCGTACAAAAGCCGTCTCGACCTGTACTCCAACTACCTGTCAACTTACCGTTTTACCCCCACAGGCCCCGATCAGTTGCAGGTGGATAAGATCAGCGCCAAACCACAGAACGTGGATGTGTTCTGGACCAATGCCATCGTGATGAAAGTGAATAAATTTCTGAATGTTACTTATAGTCTTGATCTTATATATGACGACGATGTGCGGCAATTTGGCCCCAATAAAACGTCTGCCGGCACCCAGATAAGGTCGCTGCTGGCTGTGGGTTTTTCTGCCAAATTCTAATCAGGGATTTCCTTACATTTGTCGGCCGCGGAAGCGGGGTTGAAAGACCGAAAGTCAGAAAAGTCCGGAAGTCGGTAAGTAGTTACTGTATTTCTTTCGGTCTTCCGGACTTCCGGTCTTTCCGACTATTAAAACTATACTCAGTGAATCAATCCAGCTACCAGATCAAGTTGCCGCAGTTTGAAGGCCCTTTCGACCTCCTGTTATTCTTTATTGAAAGGGATGAGCTGGATATTTATAATATACCTATTACCAAGATCATCAAGGATTTCCTGGATTATATCCATGGATCGGGTGAGTTGAATATTGAATTATCGAGCGAGTTCATCCTGTTTGTATCCACCCTGATGCGTATCAAGGCCAAGATGCTGTTGCCACGCAAGGAGCTGGATGCGCAGGGTAATGAGATCGATCCCCGCCAGGAGCTGATCGACAAGATCCTTGAATACAAGCGCTTTAAAGAAGCTTCTGTAAAGATGGCCGAAATGGAGGCTATCCGCATGCTGATGGTAAGGCGTGGTAACCTGCAGAAAGAGCTGTCGCACATTGGTGAAGAAACCGGTGAGGGCACTGAGATCCAAACGATCACGCTGTTCAAGCTCATGAAGACCTTTGAGCGGGTGATGAAGAAGATGGAGCAGCGCAATGCCGTGAAGCCTGTGCACACCGTGGTAAGGTATAACTATACCATGGAAGGCAGCCGCGAGTTTATGCTGAGCAGTGTGAAGAAGGAAAAGGTGGTGTCTTTTGAAAAAGTATTTGAGGTCTGCGAGGACCGCATCCATGCTATTTTTCTTTTCCTCTCCATCCTGGAGTTGGTACAAATGAAGTACATGACCCTTATGGTAGGTGAAGGCCGTAATAATTTTATTCTTGAATTCAACGAGAACCGCGAAGAAGATCCCGTTTGGGATGCAAAAACGCTGGGTCTTGAACCTCCTTCTGCCGTTGAAGATACTTCTACCGGGGAAACGCCTATTGGCGGTTTGTTTGGCGATACATACCCCCCTGCTGACGAACCGTCTGACGAAGAGCCACCTACTGACGAAACGGCCTAAAATACTCCCTTAATACTGCCAGAACCGAACGGGTACAATAGTTGGTGTTTAAACGCTGAGTCTATTGTTATTGCTTTAATTAACCAAAAAAAGGAGTTTTTATGACTACCAGAACTGTGTCGCAAATCATTGATGCGACCAATGAGATGGTAGGTCCGTTCAAGATCAAGAACGTTTTACCTACCCGTACTTTGAGACAGGTAGACCCCTTCCTGTTGATACACCACATGAAACCTAATGTACTGAAAGCTGGTTCGGAGGTAAGGTTGGCGCCTCACCCACATGCCGGCTTTGAAGTCGTGACTTATTTGCTGGATGGTGAGTTTTTTCACCGCGATAGCAAGGGGCACGACCAGGTAGCGACTGGTGGCGATATCAACTGGATGACTTCCGGTAACGGTGTTGTTCACTCGGAAGGCCCTACTGCCGCTTTTTTGAAGCAGGGTGGTACTGTACAGTTGTTGCAGATCTGGATCAACTTACCGGCCGATAAGAAAACACTGGATGCTTCTTTCCGGCATTATGCTTCTGCAACGTTGCCCGAGCAATCCGGCGAGGGTGTATGGGTAAAGACGTTGATCGGTAGTTATAATGGGCAATCATCTCCCATTGCTACGCATACGCCTATGTTCCTGCACCAGGTGAAATTGAAGGCCGGCGCCTTGTTTACCTTGCCCGTTGATAATTCGTACTCTTCGGCTTTATACATATTGGATGGAAAAATTAAACTGTTAGGACAGGATGTGGGTGCCGGCCAATTGGTCGACTTTCACGTCGATGGTGATCAGCTCGTTTTTTCTGCCACCAGTGATGTTGACTTCATTGTGTTTGGCGGAGAGCCTTTGAAAGAGAAGGTTGTTAGTTATGGACCGTTTGTGATGAATAGTTTTGAAGAGATTCAGGAAGCGATCAGGAAGTATGAGATTGGGAAAATGGGAGTACTTGATTATTAATGTCAGGCTGAGCCCGTCGAAGCCCTTCGACAAGCTCAGGGTGACAAGGTAGATCACTCAAATATCCATAACAGTATTGGCCGTGGCGATGCATCTATCGTTGCGGCCATTTTCTTTAAGAAAGCCGGTGCTACCGTGGGGCATCCATCACTCTGGCAAATGGGATATGGGTCTACCTCTCCGTAGGGTACGCATCCGTGCGAGTGCAGCACCACGAATCTTTTGAATGCATTGTTGTTGGTAGAATCCTGTCCGTGCAGCTTATAGGCCAGGCCAAACTTCCCTTTGTAGGCGGCGCCGATCTTATACTTACCCAGCGAGGTGCAACCACAGCCTACCTCATTGCCGTAGCGGCGGCCGTTGAGCCAGTTCTCATTGCAGCGGCCATGGGTTACCAACCCGGCATCAGTAACAGAATCTTTCTTGAGGTTGTATATAAACAACCGGTTCTTGCCCGACTCTATGCTCATGTCAATTAAAAAGCAAACGTCTGTATTGTATTTATGCAGGGTGGCGTATTCCCTTGCTTTGGCTGCGCGTGATTCCAGTTTGAGCAGCAATTTCCTGCGGAGCGTGGCGCTGATATCACGGTTGACTGTTCTGTAAACAGGCTTCATTTTGGTATAATACCAGGTAGCGCTGACCGCCAGGAACAGCAGCACTACGCCAAGTGTAAGGAGCAATAAACGTTTCATGCAGGAAGGGGGTTATGACACCTCATCAGATGCCATTATAACGCGCCTCCATAAATGAGCGGGTGTAAAGTGCTGTTAAAGATTTCTGAATGTTACTGCAGCAGCGACCCTACTGTTACTTTGTCTTTCATCATTTCACGAACCGTTTTCGCGATACCTGCAGCATCGTAGCCGCATTCGCGGTGCAGTTCTTTGAGCGTACCGTGTTCTACCAGGCGGTCGGGGATGCCCAGCATCTTCACCGTGGCGCGGTAGTTATGTTGTGCCATGAATTCCAGTATAGCGCTGCCAAATCCTCCAACGATAGTCCCGTCTTCAACAGTCACTACCTTATCGAATTTGCTGAATACTTCGTGCAGCATGTCTTCGTCCAGTGGCTTGGCAAAGCGCATATCATAATGCGCCGGGTTCAATCCTTCTGTCTTCAGCTCGCGGATGGCAGTGGTTACAAAGTTGCCGGGATGTCCCAGTGAAAGGATGGCGATGTCGTCTCCGTCTTTCAGCTTCCTGCCCTTGCCGATCGTTATTTCTTCAAAAGGTGTTCTCCACTCCGGCATCACACCTTCTCCACGTGGGTAGCGGATAACGAAAGGATGGGTTTCGTTGCTCTCCAGCTGGGCTGTATACATCAGGTTGCGCAGCTCGCTTTCATTCATCGGCGCACTGATCACCATATGTGGTATACAACGGAAGAATGGAATGTCGTACGCGCCGTGGTGCGTAGGTCCGTCTTCTCCCACCAGTCCTGCGCGGTCGAGACAGAAGATAACGGGTAGTTTTTGTATGGCTACATCATGCACCACCTGATCGTAGGCGCGCTGCATGAAGGAAGAATAGATGTTGCAGAATACCTTCAGCCCTTGTGTGGCCATACCGGCGCTGAGGGTCACAGCGTGTTGTTCGCAGATACCTACGTCGATGGCGCGGTCGGGCATTTGCTCCATCATGAATTTGAGGGAGGAGCCGGAAGGCATGGCCGGTGTGATACCAAATACGTTTTTATTCATTTCGGCCAACTCGATGATAGTATGTCCAAAAACGTCCTGGTACTTGGGCGGCTGCTTGGTTTCGAAAGTCTTCTTGTATATCTCACCGGTGATCTTATCGAACAAACCGGGCGCGTGCCACTTGGTCTGGTCTTTTTCGGCCAGTGAATATCCTTTGCCCTTTACGGTTACGATGTGCAACAGTTTGGGGCCGGGTATTTTTTTCAGGTCTTGTAAAGTATCAACCAGCTTGGTAATGTTGTGTCCGTCGATAGGACCAAAGTAGCGGAGCTTCAGTGCTTCAAACAGGTTGCTGCTCTTGTTCACAAATCCTTTGATGCTGTGCTCCAGCTTGCTGGCCATGTCACGGGAGAAGTTCTTTCCTACCGGTAGTTTGCCCAGTGCCTTCCAGATATCATCCTTCAGGCGGTTATAGGTATGTGAAGTAGAGATGTCGGTCAGGTATTCTTTCAGCGCACCCACGTTGGGGTCGATGCTCATGTTGTTATCATTCAGGATGATCAGCATGTCTGCATCGGTTACGCCTGCATGGTTCATCCCTTCGAACGCCAGGCCAGCGGTCATAGCGCCATCGCCTATCACTGCCACCGACTTGCGGTTCTCGCCTTTGTATTTGGCGGCCATGGCCATGCCCAGTGCGGCAGAGATAGAAGTGGATGAGTGGCCTACACCAAACGTGTCGTATTCGCTCTCGCTGCGTTTAGGAAACCCGCTGAGGCCATTGTACTTCCTGTTGGTGCTGAAGTTATCCTTGCGGCCGGTAAGGATCTTATGACCATAAGCCTGATGGCCTACGTCCCATACCAGCTGATCGTAAGGTGTATTGTAAATATAGTGGAGCGCTACGGATAGTTCTACTACGCCAAGGCTGGCGCCAAAGTGCCCCCCGTGAACGCTCACCACATCAATGATGTATTGACGTAGTTCATCACACAACTGATGTAGCTGTTCTCTGCTGAGTTGTTTTACATCTGCCGGTGATTGGATCATTTTGAGCAAGGGGCCGGGAGCAATTTCCATCGGGAGAAAATTTATGGATCAAAAGTACTACTTTATGGCTTGAAATTCAGGGTTTCCGGCTTTTGTGGCGGGTAACCTGCCTCCGTGGGCTGGCGCCATCACAGGCAAAGGCTACTTTATTCCCCGGGTATTTATGTATTCTGTTGATTATTAATTGAATGGCGGCTTTTGTACAGGAAAGTGGGTATAATGGGCCTGCCGATAGCCCGGCTTTTAAGCCATATATCCAAAATACCATAGGAGGGCTAACCAAATGTATAGTTTTGCTAAGACCCAAATTCTGAGATGGCGAAAAGAAATTCATATTACTGGCTTTGCCAGATAGGTGGCTGGGGCCTGGTAGGTCTTTCCATGTTGTTTTATGCTTTTACGTTCAAAGAAGAAATATCCAATGCGTACCTGTACCGGATACTCATCTATGTAGTGTCGGGTATTGCCAGTACCCACATACTGCGGGAGTTTCTTAAACGCACCAACTGGCTGTTGTTGCCCATCGAAAAGATGGCTACCCGGCTGGGGGCGGCTGTGATCATTACCAGTATCCTGTACGGTTTGCTGGTGCTGGGCGCCTACGAGATCTTCAAGTTCGAGAACAAGAACAAGCTCGACTTCTCCACCCGGCTTTTCGCCAATGTATTGAACATCGGTATCTTCATGATCCCCTGGACGCTGCTTTATTATTTCTATCATTATATCGAGAAAAGCCGTCGTCAACAGGTGGATACTTTAAAGTTGGAGGCGCTGGTGAAAACACTGGAGCTGAAGACCATCAAGTCGCACATAAATCCGCATTTCATCTTCAATGCCCTCAATAGCATACGTGCCCTGATCGACGAGAATCCCAACCGGGCAAGGAATGCCATCACCGAATTGAGCAATATCCTGCGCAGCAGCATGCAGGCCGAAAAGCTGGAAACAGTTCCTTTCGAGAAAGAGCTGAACATCGTAAGGGATTACCTCGCACTGGAATACATCCGTTTTGAAGACCGCCTGCGCATAGAATACCAGATCGATGAAGATACGCTCGACCAGCCTGTGCCGCCCATGATGCTGCAAACGCTGGTGGAGAATGCCATCAAGCATGGCATCGGCAAACAGATCAGCGGTGGTATTGTAAAAGTGGTTTCCGACTTCAGGAATGATTTCCACGAACTTATTGTACTGAACTCCGGCTCCCTCAACGGGCATATGAACGGCGATGGTTTTGGCCTGTCCAGCACCAAAAACAGGCTGCAGTTATTATTTGGTGAAAAAGCTAACTTTGAGATCAAGCAGGTTGATGGATTGGTAGAGGCGAGGGTGCTAATTCCTGTTGAAATAAAATAAATGGACGTATGATCAAAGCGATTATTATCGACGACGAACGACTGGCAAGGAATGAACTGAAAAAGCTGTTGATGGAGTTTCCCGAGATCGAAGTCGTGGCAGAGGCAGCTAATGCGGGAGAGGGTATCGAGAAGATCGAACATATTAATCCGGACCTCGTATTCCTGGATATTCAAATGCCTGGCAAAACAGGTTTCGATATGCTGTCTGAGCTGGACAGAACGCCCAATGTGATCTTTACTACCGCTTACGATGAATATGCACTGAAAGCTTTCGAGGTGAATGCACTGGATTATCTGCTGAAGCCTGTGGAGCCCAAGCGGCTGGCCGATGCTATTCAGAAACTGCACATGCAGGACGAGCGCGGAGACGCCAGTCCCATCCCCTTGAATGTGAACCGCTCTATCTTGAGTGAAAGCGACCAGGTGTTTGTGAAAGATGGAGAGCGCTGCTGGTTTGTGAAGCTGTCGGATATCCGCCTGTTTGAAAGTGTGGGCAACTATGCTAAAGTATATTTTGGCCCCAACAAGCCACTCATTTTGAAATCGCTCAATGCGCTCGAGGAAAGGCTGGATGAAAAAACCTTCTTCCGGGCCAACCGCAAACATATTGTCAACCTTCGCCTCATCGATAAAATTGAACCTTATTTCAATGGCGGCCTGCTGTTGGAATTGAAGGGCGGTGAAAAGATCGAGGTAAGTCGCAGGCAGACTGTGAAGTTCAAAGAAATGATGAGCCTGTAATCCCTGCTGCATACACCTTAACGCCTATATTTACTGCATGATTAAGAAACTACTATTACCTGCGGCCCTTATTGCTATGGGTCATCTTGGTTATTCGCAATCCATCGATCAGATCATCAATGAAACGGAAGTAGCACGCGTGGAGCGCATATTGTCTGCCGACGATATGGGAGGCCGTAAACCATTTACGCCTGGCATCGACAAAGCGGCAGATTTCATTGCTTCCGAATTCAAGAAGGCGGGCCTGAAGCCTGTAAAGCGTGGGTCGTACCTGCAGGAGTTTGGCATGCTGCGCACAAAATTCCTGTCGGCGTCCGGTACCCTCAATGGTAAACCGTTAGAAGAAAAAGATATCATTGGTGTAACCGCAAAGCCAAAGCTGACAATCACCCAGAAGTCAAAGTATAAAATAGTCAAGGCAAGCAAAGACAGCTTGTATGTTGTGTATAGCCGCTTGACAAAAACATCCGGTAATTACTTATTGGTAGTGGACACCGCCGCCAGGAGCATGTTCAATAACCTGAAGCGCCGTTCTGCTTCTTTTCCGCCCACGGCCAGTATCATAGGTGTGCTTACTGTAGAAGAGCCTGCCACTTATGCTATCGAGTTCAATCAGGAAGTGACCAATATGCCGCTAAAAAATGTGGTAGGCATACTGCCCGGCAAAAGCAAGAAGAAGGAATACGTGATCTTCTCCGGTCACTATGATCACCTTGGTATCGGAAAACCCAATGCGGCACAAGACTCTATTTATAATGGAGCCAACGACGATGCTGCCGGAACCACAGCGGTGATCATGCTGGCGCATTACTTTGCCCGGCAAAAGAATAATGAGCGCACCATCATATTTGCCGCCTTTACTGCGGAAGAGTCCGGCGGTTTTGGTTCGAAATACTTTTCAGAGCAATATGATCCCGCCAAAGTAATGGCGATGTTCAACATCGAAATGATTGGTACCGATAGCAAATGGGGTAACAATTCTGCATTCATCACCGGATACGAAAAGAGTGACATGGGAAAGATCCTGGAGAAGAACCTCGAAGGCTCCAACTTTAAGTTCTATCCTGACCCTTATCCTCAGCAGCAATTGTTCTACCGGTCGGACAATGCAACGCTGGCACGTCTTGGAGTTCCGGCACACACGATCTCTACTTCTAAAATGGATAGTGAAAAATTCTATCATACCCTCGATGATGAATTCGAGACACTGGATATGAAGAATATGACAGAGATCATCAAGGCGATTGCCATCAGCTCGACTTCCATTGTGGCTGGCAAGGATACGCCATCACGCGTAGATGCCAGCACTTTGCGCTAATTTGGTGATGTGATGATTTGAAAATTTGATAATTAAAAACAGTATAAAAGAATGCCGCTATTCGTCATAGATGTCGAATAGCGGCATTTTCAAATCTTCAAATTGCCAAATTCTCCAATTTACTTCAACAATCCATTGATCTTTCTCAGCAGCTTTGTTTTATCACTGGGTCGCATGGCGCGATCATCGGCCACTTTACCCGTTTTATCTACCAGCACATAATGTGGAATGCCTGAGATGTTGAACTTCTCGGATAGCAGTTTGCCATCTCTGTCATTGGCAAAGTAATGTTCTCCTTCTATGCCCTTGTCCTTGATGGTATTTTCCCACGATTGTTTGGTACAGCTGATGCCGATGTAAAGAAATACCACATCCTTGCCTGCGAGTTCTTTTTGTAATTCCTTCGAATCAGGCATTTCGCCCATGCAGGGGCCGCACCAGGGCGCCCAGAAATCGATATAGACTACTTTTCCTTTGTAGGGTTTCATCAGTTCATCAAAGAACTTATCGCTGCTTACCTGCAGGGCAGTGCGTACGTGAGTGGCATTGCTCATTTTGCCTGCCAGCACATCGCGTAAGCGTTGATTGTCCCGTGCAATTTGGGCCTGTACATCCGCATTGGTCAGCTCACCGGATATTTTATTCATTTCATTTTCGGTAAGTGGAGTGCGGTAGCTGTTTAAATAGCTCGCTGTAATCCTTGCCGACAAAAGGTCTTTGGATACTCCACGTCGTACAAACAATGCTAAAGAGTCCATCGAATGTTTAAAGTTCAGCCTACCGATCAGTTCGCTTCTGGCTGCACTATGTCTTTTATTAAATGAATCGACCAGCTGTTGCTGGGCCGCATTTCTGTTGGCAGGCGGCATCTCTGCTGCCTGCTGTTCTTCTGTGGAGACCGGAGTATCATACTGCCTCAGGTAAACAATGAAATAATGGTTGTCTACAGTCGTCATGGCGGTGAGCATTTGTGCTTTGTATAAGCTGGCATATTCCCTTAAAAAGTTACTATAGGTCTCCGTGATCACCGCTTCTTCATTGTCTACTGGCATCGTTTCTAAAAAGCTAAGGTACTCCGGTGTCAGCTTCTCCACTGGCCGCCGTGTTTTTACCATGCCGTGCATCCAGCGGTAACGAAGCAGGTCTTCGGCGGCATAGTAGCGGATATACTGCGTCATCAACTGCCGGAACTCTGAACTGGTATTGTTCTTCCCGTTGAAGCTGGCAAGCGCCTGCAACATACGATCCATGACGTCGAGGCGGTATTGTTTATAGGCCATTTGATCCAGTGAGTCTATAAGATCATAATGGACTTTATAACTCAGGATTGAATTGAGGATTGGTCTGAAAGCATTATAGTCCTTATTGAGTTGTGCATACTGGCCGGCAAAGGCCATAGGTTCACGCTGCTTGAGTTGTTCAACGTAAGGCAGTTTGGCAAGTGTTTTAAACCCGGCAAGGTCAAGCTGAATATCCAGTGAGCTGCCGGGTACTGCGTAGAACATGACCAGCTCTTCGCCAAAGAGGAACATGATCTCCTGCGGACGGTTGAGGGGAAAAGTAATGCTGAACTTGCCATTTTTATCAACTTCACCCACATGGTTTTGCTGGTCATCTTTGTACAGGTGATTATAAACGACCTTGCAGAACTGGAACGAATCAACTGAAGGGTTATATCCCACAAAAGTACCTGTAACAGTAAATGGTTTTTCGGCCAGGCTTATCTTGCTGAAAGCGTTCAGGGACTTTTGGGGCTGGGCAAAAAGGAGGAAGGGAGCTGCCACAGCCAACAGTTGCAGGATAACGTTTTTCATGTCGGTGGGTTGTTTTGACTTATGATGCATCAAAATAAACCTTTCACAGGAAAAACAGCAGAAAGCGGATGTTTATTTCAAATGATTGATAATCAACACATATAAGCCTTTATTATAAAAAGCTGTATATTTATCGATCTTTTAAGCCCAAACCGGTCACATTTTTGAAGAGATAAGTTTATTTTACTAACCGATAAATGTTTTTATTATGGCAGATGTACAATTGACCGCATACAATGTTAAGACCAAAGAGAAAGGAGTTCCTATTCAGGATGCAGTGATCACCAAAACCGCGAAAGGGGCTTATATGGCACAAGGACACGATGGTAAAGGTAACAAGCTGACTACCCTGCTGGGTGAGGAAAAAGCACTGGCTGCCATTAAAGCTGGTGTAGCAAAACAAGGTTGGGAATAACTAACCGGTTATGCCGCCATTGGGCGGGTAGCTGTATGTAGTATATAAGTTTTTGGCTTACTAAGATCATGATACCGTGTAAAAGCGGTGAATGATCGAAAAAGAAACACGGTCTGATCGTTACTGGACAGGCCGTGTTTTCTTTATGTCAGGGCACATGAATGTAATTTAACACTAATCTGTTCGGGGGAATAACTGCTATATGAGGTCTCGACTGCTATATGCGTTGCTATTGCTATGCTTCAGTAATGTGCTGATGGCGCAACCTGTCAATCCTTATCATACCAATGGGTCTGCGTTTAGCGAAAACTGCAACTGTTATACACTTACCAACGAACAGACTACGCAATCCGGCTCCGTCTGGAACAAGAATAAAATAGACCTCACTCAATCCTTCGATTATAAGTTCAACATCAACCTCGGCTCCCGCGATGCGGATGGGGCCGACGGGATGGTATTCGTGCTGCAAAACATCGATATCAGCGTAGGTACCACCGGAGAGGGGATGGGCTTTGGCGGTGTTACGCCTTCCATTGGTATTCCCATCGATACCTGGCAAAATGGTAACCACAATGATCCTGCCTATGATCATATTTCTATCAACCGCGATGGAGATATGAACCATACCTCGGCCAATAACCTGGCCGGCCCTGTTTCTGCTATCTCCGGCAGAGATAATATAGAAGATGGGCAATGGCATACTTTCCGGGTAATATGGAACGCCACCACCAAAACATTGTCGGCGCAGATAGATGGCGTCGATAGGGTGCAGGCCATCATCGACCTGGTACCAAACGTATTCAGCAATAATCCGCTTGTATTCTGGGGGTTCACGGCTGGTACAGGTGGTTCTTATAACCGCCAGCGTTTCTGTACATCACTCAACCCGGGGTTTGCGCTCGGCGCCAATCAGCTCACCTGCTTTCCTACGCCTATACAGTTCAGCGATAACTCTGCATCCTTTGGCACCATTGTAAAATGGTTTTGGGATTTTGGTGATGGCACTACGGCTGATGTACAAACACCTCCTCCTCACGTATACCCTGCGCCGGGCAATTATGAAGTGAAGCTGAATATCCTTGGCAATAACGGCTGTGTGTCCGATACGTTTAAACAGAAGATCATAGTAGGCTCAAAGCCGGTGGCTGAATTTGAATTGCCTCCGCCGCCATACTGTAATGAGCAAATAATAGCATTGAAGGATGCATCCAAAGTAGACTATGGCAGCATCAATAGCTGGAACTGGAACATCGATAATGGTCAAACAGTAGTAACCAATACCAGTCCGGGTTATCAACAACCTTTTACGTTGGGGCAGCATACGATTCAGTTGCAGGTGAGATCGAAAGAGGGGTGTGTATCTGATCCTGTAAGCCAGCCATTGCAGATGTCAGCTTCACCGCAGGTGGATATGACTTTCTCCGATACCTGTTTCCGCGTGCCGGTGCTGTTTACGGGGATCAACCTTTCTCCTGCCATTCCTGTACGGCAATGGTATTGGTCACCGGGCGATGGCACCAGGGATAGCTCGTCCAGCATTTACCATTCCTATGCAAAAGGTGGCCCCTTTTATGTGAAGCTATATGCGGTGGCCGATAACGGCTGTTATTCCGATACGATCAATGAAACGATCAATATTTATGAAACCCACGCCTTTGCGGGTAATGATACCCTGGTTACCGATAACCAGCCATTGCCTTTGAACGGATCGGGCGGCATATTCTATAGTTGGTCGCCGCCGGATGGACTAAGCGATCCCAACATCGCCAACCCGGTGGCGCTGATCAAAAAAAGCACTTCCTATGTACTCACGGTTTCGACGCCGATGGGCTGCGCCAGCATGGATACCATCAACATCAAGGTGTTTAAAGGTCCGGCTATCTACGTACCCAATGCGTTTTCGCCCAATGGCGACAGGCGCAATGACCGCTTCCGCGTAACAGCCCCGGGTATTACCGAAATCTACTTCTTCCGCATCTTCAACCGCTACGGTCAATTGGTATATAATAGCACGAGTGCAAAAGATGGATGGGACGGTACCCTCAATGGCCAGCCCCAACCCACGGGTACTTATGTGTGGATGGTTAAAGGAAAAGACTTTGCCGGACAGGTGCACGAGAAAAAAGGCACCTTTATGCTGATAAGGTAAATGATTACAGAGGTAAGCACATAAGTAGAAAGGCGCTTCGACAGTCGGACTACAGAACTTGTAAGAAGTTTAAAATGCGTCTGCCAAAGCGCCTTATATATTTTACAAAATGAAGTCGAACCCGAACGTGAATGTGCTGAACAAATTGAGATATACGTTTGAATATCTGTTGGTCGGATTGCCGTCGGATTTGCTTCTGGAATAATTATACCCCAGTCCCCCAAAGTCGGCGTTGATCAATAACTTCGGGATTGGCTGGTAATATATACCCGGAAGTACTTTGGCGTTGTATTGAGTCGATGAACCTTTGATTTTATTAGTTGAAGATTTTCTCACATCCCGGTTAAAGCTTACTCCTCCATTGGGTTCGAGGTACCAGCCGATTTTATTTTTTATTGGCATATACTTCCTCCAAAACAAGCCGGCGCTTATGCCTGTGGTAGTTGTCGTTTCGTCGGAGTTGCCGCCCGGTTTATATTTTTGATAGGTAAAGCCGGTCTTGAGCCCCAATGCCGAGTTGCTGCCGATGCCTATAGCTACACGGGGAGCGATGTTACTATTGGAGGTTGAGTAATTATCATTATTACTACCATAATTAAAACCGAGGGTGGCGCCTAATAAAATGTCTCCTTTTTGAACTTGGGCAGTAAGGGAAGAGGTGGAAATAATGGCAAGTGTAAGGAAGGGTAGAACTTTTCTTTTCATATGTGTTTTGTTTTAGTTTGATGCAAATATGAAAAGCAAAAAGGAAGTAAAGTATAGACCTTACTTCCTTTCACACAGATTTATGTTAACTAAAATCGAATGTTAAAGCACTTAACTAATGGAGGTATACCCAACATAACTGTGCAGTACAGCTGGTAATTGTATGCCTGTTTCGGCCTGGTTGTTTTCCAGCAGGCAGGCCAGGATACGGGGAAGAGCCAGCGAGCTGCCGTTCAAAGAATGCAGCATTTGATTCTTGCCATTGCTGTCTTTGAAACGTGCTTTCAGGCGGTTGGTTTGATAAGCCTCGAAGTTGGAAACGGAGCTTACTTCCAGCCATTTTTCCTGGGCAGCGCTGAATACTTCGAAGTCATACGTTTGAGCCGAAGCAAAGCCCATATCTCCACCACACAGGTTGAGGATGCGGTAGGGCAGGTTCAGCGATTGCAACAGCTTTTCCACGTGGTTCACCATTTCTTCCAATACCTCATAGCTTTTATCGGGATGTACCAGTTGTACGATCTCCACTTTGTCAAACTGGTGCAGACGGTTGAGGCCGCGCACATCTTTGCCATAGCTGCCTGCTTCGCGACGGAAGCAAGGTGTATAGGCAGTCATCTTAACAGGGAGATCAGTTTCTTTTATTAACTCATCGCGGTAAATATTCGTGACCGGTACTTCCGCAGTGGGTATCATGTAAAACTTATCTTCGGTTACAAAATACATCTGACCTTCCTTGTCGGGCAGTTGACCGGTACCGAAAGCAGATGCTTCATTCACCATATGTGGAGGCATCACTTCAAGATAGCCGGCTGCCGTATTATAATCCAGGAAGTACTGGATCAATGCCCGCTGTAGCTTGGCGCCTTTTCCAATGTATACAGGAAAGCCACTACCGGTGATCTTGTTGCCCAGCTCAAAATCGATGAGGTTATATTTTTTAGCCAGGTCCCAGTGTGGAACGGCACCATTATGCAATGAAGGCTTTTTGCCACCTTCCCGCACCGTCACATTGTCTTCCGGTGTTTTACCCTTGGGCACTTTTGCCGAAGGCAGGTTGGGCAGTCTTACGATGGTGTCGTTCAATTGCTGCTCTACAGCTGCCAGCCGGTCGGCAATGGGCTGCAGGGATGACTTCAACGTAGCTACCTCTTGCTTTTTAGTTTCCGCTTCGTCATTTTGACCTTTGGCCTTCAGGGCGCCGATCTCTTTGGCGGAGGCATTTAATTTCGATTGCGTGTTTTCCCATTCCAGCTGTAGCTTTTTACGTTCATCATCCAGCGAAATGATCTCATCCACCAGTTGCAACTCTTTGAAATTCTTAACGGCCAATCTTTCTTTTACCAGCTCAGTTTGCTGGCGAATAAATGCTACCTGTAACATCGCAATACAAAATTTGTGGGCAAAGATAACTCTAAGACTGTTTATATATGTTGGGAAAGGCGATAGACATATAGTTATCCGGATTGTCGATAGGTTTGAACCCATACTGGGCATACAACCCATGTGCATCACGGGTACGTAGCTCGAACCGGCGGAGGCCCTGCAGTTCCGGATGTTTCATGATAACCTCTACCAGCCATTTGGACAACCCCTTGCCCCGCTCTGCTTCATCGATAAACACATCGGCCAGGTAAGCATAAGTGGCGCTATCCGTGATCACGCGGGCAAAACCTACCTGTTGTTCGCCTTTGTAAACCCCAAAACACAGCGAACCTGCTATGCATCGTTCTACGATGGCTACCGGAATGTTTTCGGCCCAATAAGTAGTGCTGAGAAATGAATGGATGTAGGGAATGTTTAATGTGTCTTTGTTCGTGGAAATAGAATACCCGTCTTTTGTAATAATCATGGCTTTGTGAAATTTCTACAAAAATAAGTGGAGGAAAGCTACGAGCTGCGAGCTTTGGGCTGCGAGCCAATACAGCGGAGAAAATATCTATAGGGTGCTCGAAGCTCGTAGCTCGCGGCTCACAGCTTGTATTTCCTATCTTTGCACCATGCAAATACAGGATGATCTGCAGTCGCGCTGGTGGACACTGGAAGCCAGCCTGGTAGAGCGGTTCGGGAAAAAGCCCGATATGGAAACGATCTTATTCCTGATCGGGATACAGGAGTTTGGAGATATAAGGCCCAAGTTTACCAAAGAACAAAAACAGGACCTCATGCATGTGGCGGTATGCTCCCTGCTGTCGCAAAGCGGCTATTATGAGCTGGAGGCAGTGGATGAAGATGGCTGGCCACATTTCAAACAATTGAAGAACCTGCCGGAATTCAACATGATAGAACAGGAAAATTTTCTGAAAGACCATATTTTATTATACTTTCAGGAGCATGGGTTCCAGTAATCGGCCCTCTTTATTTTTCATGTACAAATTACTTATGCTCGCAGGACTGACTGCTATGGTAGCTTCCTGCAATCCCTGGTTGGGAAACGGTTTACGTAAAAAAGATGTCCGTAAAGACGTAGAGATGGTTACCGATAAAGGAACCATGATCCTCCGCTTGTCAGACAGTACGCCGCTTCACCGCGATAATTTCCTCAAACTGGTACGGCAGGGATTTTACGATAGTATCCTGTTTCACCGGGTTATCAAGAACTTCATGGTACAGGCTGGTGATCCCAATAGTAAAAAGCCAGTGAAGGGGGAGACCTATGGCGACGGCGGTCCGGAATATACCATCCCGGCTGAGTTCAGGACGAGTATGTTCCATAAAAAAGGCATGCTGGCAGCGGCCCGCACGGGCGACGATGTGAACCCGCAGCGGGCCAGCAGTGGTGCTCAGTTCTACATTGTTCAGGGAAAGGTCTTTACGGATGTGGGGCTCGATTCGGTAGAAAAATTCAGGCTGAAAGGCCGGAAACTGCCCGTCGCCCATCGCGAAGTATATAAAACGCTCGGCGGCGCCCCTCACCTCGATCAGAACTACACCATTTTTGGAGAGGTGATAAAAGGGCTTCCGGTGGTCGACAGCATAGCTGCTACACCCACCAGCGGCCGCCAGGGTGGCGACCGGCCTTTGCAGGACGTGCGGATCATTAAAGCAAGGCTGGTAAAGAGAAAATAAAGAGTCGGAGTTCCAGGAAGCCGGTAAGTCCGGAGGCGTAAAGCCAGTCCTGCAAGAACTTTTTACTTTCGGACTTTCGGTCTATTGACTTTCCGACTTTTCCGTAATATTGCAGCACAAAAATCAACAGCATGAACATCCCAGCTAATCTCCGCTATACAAAAGACCACGAATGGGTTTTGTTGGAAGGCAATACAGCAACGATAGGCATTACAGATTTTGCACAGGGCGAATTGGGCGATATTGTATATGTGGACATTAATACCGTGGGTAAGGCATTGGGCGCAGAAGAAGTGTTTGGGACTGTAGAGGCGGTTAAGACCGTATCCGACCTCTTCCTGCCTGTGGCTGGTACAATTACGACCGTAAATCCCGCATTGGAAGGGTCTCCCGAGCTGGTAAACAGTGACCCTTATGGCGAAGGATGGATGGTAAAGCTGACCGTTAGCAACCCCGCAGATGTAGACGGATTGCTGGATGCAGCCGCTTACGGAAAAATAGTTGGCGCTTAGAAATCCAAGGAGAATCTAATTTCGTTTATAAAGGAGTGGTTAATTCCACTCTTTTTTCGTTATTATAGAGCTTCTCTTTGGGTAAACACACATTTTGAGCGCCATTCCTACATACACGGAACAGGAACTGGTCTCCCTGCTTAAAAACAGGGATAATAAGGCTTTTGGTTATCTCTACGATCATTATTCAGGCGCTTTATACAGTATTATATTGCAGATTTTGAACGATTCGGAACTTGCCAACGATGTGTTGCAGGACGTATTTATCAATATCTGGCGAAAGATCGAAAGTTACGACTCCACAAAAGGACGATTGTTTACGTGGATGCTGAACATTGCCCGTAATGCTTCAATCGACACGCTGCGTTCCAAGACCTATCAGAACGACCGGAAAAATCAGCCTATGGACAACCAGGGAGAAGACGTCCTGGTAGCACTTGTTACACAAGTGAATGTCGACAATATCGGCTTCAGGAAAGTATTGAAAGAACTGAAAGAGGACCAGCGGCAGTTGATCGACCTGGCATATTTTAAAGGATACACACATGAGGAAATTGCCGACATGGAAAACCTTCCATTAGGCACTGTTAAAACAAGGATCAGGGCCGCACTGACGCAACTAAGGGGATTTTTAAAGTGAATATAAAAGATTACATATCAAGTGGCATAGTACAAAGCTATGTATTGGACCAGGCAGACCCGGCCGAGCGCGCCGAGTTTGAAAGGCTCTGCGCCCAATACCCCGAGCTTATTGCCGAACGCAAAGCATTCGAAGATGCACTCGAAAAATTTGCTTTGCAACATGCGGTTGTACCACCGCGACAGGTTAAGGACGGATTTTTAGAAGCAATTCAGAACCCTTCTATAAATCAATCTAAAGTCATCACAATGGAACAACACTCAAACACACCTGTTCGGAAAAACAGTGGTCTGCGTTTTATGGCCGCCGCATCTGTGGTATTACTCATTGCCTGTGGTTGGTTTGCCTACCGCTTTTACGACCAGTCCAATGAACTGCGGGCAGCCAACAAAGATCTGCAAACAAGACTCGACTCATCTGAGGGTACGCTCAACAAGATCATTGATGAACAAAACCTCATCAAAGACAAAAATGTAACAGTGGTCAACATGGTGGGCTCCAAAGCCACACCGGAATCTTCAGCCAATGTATTCTGGGATTCAGCCTCCTCAGCTGTTTACATCATGGTTAAGAACATGCCCCGCCTGCCCTCCAGTGAGCAATATCAGTTGTGGGCACTCATCGACGGCCAGCCCAAAAGCCTTGGAGTATTTGATTCGCTCCAGAACAACGTGATCCTGAAAATGGAGAACACTAAGAAGGCCGACGCCTTTGCCATCACCATCGAACAGAAAGGTGGTACCAAATCTCCCACCCTGGAAAAAATGCAGTCTTCAGGGCGAACCAAGGCACCTTTATAAAAGGCTCCCTTACAAAACATAATAAAAGCCGGGCTGCCCCTGAAAAGGCAGCCCGGCTTTATTTTAAGTAAGCTGCCGGGAAGTTTTTCACCCGAAGCGCATAGCCCGATGCTCGCAGCTCAAAAATCATGGTTATCTTTCGGGTAGTATGCTATCACTAATCCAAAAACTCTGTTCCCGGAAACTGTTCCCGGTGATTTGGACCATTATAACTATTGGCCTGTTATGTATACCCGGCTCTGCCCTGCCCGGCAACGGTAGTTTCTTCAATATTCCCCACTTCGATAAAGTAGTGCATGTGGGCCTTTTTGGCGGTATCGTATTGTTTTGGGGAGGCTATTATGCCTTCAGGCCGGTACAGCCTGCCAACTGGCGTAAGCTGACCCTGCTATGGACCGTTTTGAGCATTGCATTGGGAATTGTCCTTGAATATGTACAGTTTTACTTCATTCCTCTACGCAGTTTTGACAGAGGTGATATAGTGGCAGACACCGCAGGTGCCATAATTGCCTTGGTTTTCCTGTTCGGGTGGGTTCCCCGGAGGTTAGCTAAGAATTGATATACAGTTTATTGCAAAAAAAATGGCCCCTGTGGAAACAGGGGCCGTAACCAAAACTAACTGCTTATGAGAAAATTGACTGCTTTATAAAAGTCTTTATAAAAGAACTTCAAATATAGTTACGCAAAACCGGTGCCACGAGTATGATCCCCACCGTTAAGAAAGGTTTAAAACCGGGACCAGTTATTTGCGAATTAATCAGGAGAAAGAGCTCATTTATTTCACATCACAAAGGAACGACCCCTACGCATATATTCCACTCCCTCGCATCGATTTTTTCAAAATGTTAACATTCAGCAGTAGTAAAAACGGCAAGTAATAGGCTATTTTGCCTGGTTTTTATAGCCCATTCTATTAAAAGAATATTAAACCTGATAGCTATATTAACCCACCGTTAACGAGAGAACAAACCTTTCACCGAATCCAACAGGTTGCCACCCTGTCCACCACCCGAGAACATCGCCATTACATCCTGCAGATCAGTATCGCCATCACCATCCCTGTCCAGCCCACCTTGCGTTACTTTACCCAGCAAGCTCTGAATATTAATGCTTTGAGACTTGCCGCCTGATAGCTGGTTGAAAATACCCTGAATGTCGAAGCTGCTGTCGTTGGGATCATTCGTTTTGCTCACCAGCTTCTGTAAAACATCCGGCACCAGGTTGCCTGCAATGCCATTCGCCGATTGCTGGTCGAAGCCAAACTTGTTCATCAGTTGCTGAATAACATTCCCTGAAAGGTTCTGCACCACAGGATTACCGGCTGTAGCCTGGTCCTGGCCCCCAAACAAATTCAGTACATCCTTTAAACCGCCCGAAGCAAGGATATTTTGCAGGCCGCCTGCCATCGACTCGCCGGTGGCAGCAATTACTTCCTCATTACGGTCATTGGGAACCGTTGGATTGTTGATAACGGCATCCCCTGCCTGCTCACGTACCAGGTTGATAAGATTGTCCAACATAAGCGTTAATATTTAAAATGATGAAATGAAATACACCCTTACCTGTATACATGGGGGAATATACAGGGAATACTATGGCATGGCCAACATAAGAAAAACTTGTCACCCTGAGCTTGTCGAAGGGTTTCAAAGAAGACAATGCTCCCTAAAAGGCTTCGACAGAGTTTATCCCGCTCTGCGGGACTCAGCCTGACATTGCTATAGGAATCGAGGCGGTAATTACTTAATGTTGATACGCTGACCGTTAGTTCTGCTTGGCGATTTTCTCTGCATTCTCTGCAAACTGCAGTGCGTCGAGAAACTCCTGGATATTGCCATTCATAACGTCGTCCAGGTTATAAACGGTCAGGCCAATACGGTGATCAGTTACCCGGCCCTGCGGGTAGTTGTAGGTGCGGATCTTGGCACTGCGGTCGCCTGTACTTACAAGGCTCTTCCGGTGCCGGGCTATTTCATCTTCCTGTTTGCGTACCTGCTCTTCGTACAACTTGGTACGGAGCATCTGCATCGCCTTCTCACGGTTGCCCAACTGGGAGCGTTCCGTTTGACAAACTACTACAGTACCCGTCGGAATATGCGTCAGTAATACTTTTGTTTCTACCTTGTTTACGTTCTGTCCACCGGCGCCACCGCTTCGGGCAGTTTCCATTTTTACATCGTTTGGATTCAATTCAAAATCCACTTCCTCCGCTTCCGGCATCACAGCCACTGTAGCAGCTGAGGTATGCACACGACCCGAAGCTTCTGTATCGGGAACCCGCTGTACCCGGTGAACGCCACTTTCAAATTTCAGGGTGCCATACACATCATCACCCACCACTTCCAGCTGCACCTCTTTATAGCCACCTACGGTTCCTTCCGTCTCACTGAGGATAGCTGTTTTCCAGCCCTTCCGTTCGCAATAACGAAGGTACATACGCAGCAGGTTACCGGCAAATAAACTGGCCTCATCACCACCCGTTCCACCACGGATCTCCAGGATCACATTCTTCTGGTCCTGCGGGTCTTTCGGTATCAGCAGCTGGCGGATATCGGCCTCCAGCTTATCCTTCTTTTCTTCCAGCGAAGGCAGTTCTTCCTTGGCCAACTCGCGCAGCTCATCATCATCACCCTTGATAGCAGCCCGGTAACTTTCCAGGTCATTCAACAACTCTTTATATTGATTATGGGCTGTAACGATCTTTTCCAGGCTGCGGTATTCCTTGCTCAACTCTGTAAACTTCTTGTTATCGCTTACAATAGCAGGGTTGGTCAACGCTACACCCAGGTCCTCAAAACGAGCCTTGATCGCTTCCAGTTTGTCTAACATGTTTGCTGTATTTTTATATTTAACAGTCCAAAAGTCGGTAAAGACCGGAAGTCCGGAAGAACATCGCTGAAGATGCAAAAAATCTTCCGGACTTCCCGGCTTTCGGTCTTCCGGACTTCTAAAAAGAGTGCAAAGTTAATCGTTTCAACGCTTACATGAGGTATAGAAAATTCATTGCCGACCATTTATTTACGGGTAGCCAGCTGCTGGACGGCCAGGTATTGATAACTGATGAGAAAGGTAGGACAGAAGCCATTATTCCGGCTGCGGAGGCAGGGGATGAGGTACAACCCTTGTCGGGTATCATCACGCCCGGGTTCATCAATGCCCACTGTCACCTGGAACTCAGCCACCTGAAAGACGTGATAGCGCCCGGTACCGGCATGATCGATTTCCTGTTGGGCGTCATGGGCCGTAGGTTTGTGGCCGAAGAGCAGGTATTACCGGCCATTGATGCCGCCGAAACGGCCATGCTCCAGAATGGCATTGTAGCGGTAGGAGATATTTGCAACACGCCCCATACCATCCCTCAAAAACAACGGCAACGGCTATATTACCACAACTTTATAGAAGCTACCGGCTTTGTAGCAGCCACCGCCCAGGCCCGCTTTGATGCTGCCGTGGCTACCTGGGAACAATTTCAGGCGGCCGGGGAGGCCATTACTGGTCGTAATTCCATTGTTCCCCATGCCCCCTATTCCGTTTCTGCCGCTCTTTTTGAATTGATTACGGGATTTCCCGGCAATCATCTGCTCACGATGCACAACCAGGAAAGTGTAGCCGAGGACGAATTTTTCAGAACCAGGCAAGGTGACTTTAACCGCTTATTTGAAGCCCTCGGGATAAATATTTCATCACTTCCAGACTTCCGGACTTTCGGGCCTTCAGACGCTCAAATTGGCAAAAGCAGCCTGCAAACCTGTCTGCCCCGTTTCCGTGCCGGGCAATCCCTGCTGTTGGTGCATGATGTGATGACCAGCGAGGAGGATTTGCAGTTTGTTCAACAAGCCCGGCAGGCATTACCGGATTGCTATTGGTGCTTGTGCCCCAATGCCAACCTGTATATCGGCAATGGATTGCCCGATGTTGAATTATTACGCCGTCATGGCGCCACTATTGCATTGGGCACGGATAGCCTTGCTTCCAACCACCAGTTGAGCATCCTGGCAGAGATCAATACCTTGCGGCAACATTACCCGGCGCTACCTCTTGCGGAATTATTACAATGGGCTACCCTCAACGGCGCAAAAGCCCTTAATATCGAGGAACAGTTCGGCAGTTTTGAAAAAGGAAAAACACCTGGTGTGCTGCTATTGAAGAATGATCTTTCAGAAGTAAAACGGTTGATTTAACGCATAGCTCGAAGCTGTTTTCACCCCAGCACCTCCTGCAACACCGGCAGCGTTTTCATAGCGCCAAAGTCAGGAACATGCAGCGCATAAAAAGTTTGATAAGCTTGCAGCAGGATCCTTCTCGTTTCCTGGTTCAGCCGCACCTCTTTCAATTCATATGGTTGCATTACTTTCAGCAGTTGTGAAGTGATAAAACTATATTGCCCTTGAAGGAAATAAGGATGAATAGGATGCTCCCGCACAAACTCACCTTCCTGCAGATCGAGGAAAGCATGCTCCTCAGAATATTCATCACTGAACCGGAAACCATAAAAGCTGGTGAGGTGTAAGGCGAAGAACAGCGAAAAGTTAGCAGTAACCTGTTCATCAGCCTCATCGAGGTGAATGAAAGCATCTTCAATAAAATGGAAAAGATCGGTGTTGGGCTCCGGCTGCTTCAAGGTTTTCTGTAACAATTCTACCATGAACAGCGCTACTGAATTCTTTACTACATTAAAGAACAGGTGCTGATAAATATAGCCCCACTTGAATTCCTTGATGCGTTGCAGGTTCTTCAGTTCGTTGTGATACACCACAAGGTCGAGGATGGCGGCGGGTTGGAACAAATTAGCCTTGCCAGGCCCTTTCTTTGTAGAAGCGCGTACCCCATTCACCATGTACGATTGAATACCGAACAGCTCGGTATAGATGGTCACGATCATGCTCGTGTCACCATACTTCACGGTTCTCAATACAATACCTTTGGTGGAATGGATCATTTTTTTATAAATACAATTTTACCAACCGTTTTCTCCTGTTTATTATCATCGCTCACCAAAACCAGGTATATCCCAGTAGAAATGGTGCGTCCTTTGTAGTCTTTTCCGTTCCAAACGGCCTGCCCGCCCAGCGCCCTGGTTTGAAAAACAAGCCGGCCATCCATCTCAGCGATCTTTACGATCGAATTGTTAGCGACACCGCGTATCGCAATAGTGCCGGTATAACCGGGTGGCACAGGATTGGGAAATACCAATACATTGCTATTCGATGAAGTGGCTTCCGTGGCCGTGCTGCGGAAAGAACACATGCCTTTGCTGGTAGCAAAAAAGACTTCACCACTATTGCCATCGATAGCGATCTGCTGCACATCATCACTCACCAGCGGACTATTGGCAGCCGTAAAACGATAGAGAGTCTTAGCGCCATCGGCACTGATCAGCCACACACCATTTTTAGTGCCGATCCATTTACGGTCGGCGCCGTCTACTGCAATACATTGCACCTGCTCATCGCTAAACAGGTAGCCGGCAAAATTATCCTGCTGTACTACAGGTAAAATAGCTTCACATCCGCTGGAAGAAAAAGCTTCCTGCGGGCATTGTACAATACCGATGCCCTGGCGGGTGCCCACCCAGATGAAACCACTTTTATCTTTTGCAATACTCAATACATTATTATCGGGCAGGTTGCCATTGCCTTTGCCTGCGCGGTACCACTTCCACAAGTCATCACCCGGATTATCGATCGATTGACCGTGGTTGAAACAAAACAGGCCATTACCATTGGGGCCTATGATCCATTTTTGATTCACATCATCGATAATAATAGTACCAACACCATTTTCCGGAACAGAATAGGGAACAAAGAAAGAACGCCAATTGCCATCTTTCTTGCGCACCGCTATATTTTGCAGACCACCATAATTAGCGATCCATAAATTATTCTCCGCATCAAAAGCCAGCCCACTCACACGATAGCTGCCGGGAGAAAAATAGGCTTGCTGTAGCGGAGAGTTTTGTTTGAAAAGCTCCAGGGTGCGATCGGTTTTGATATGCAACAGGCCGCCACCAAAAGAGCCAGCCCACACACTTTCATCCAATGGGTCCACGGCCAATGATGCCACATCCGGGAAACTGTCCAACGCTGCAAGAGAGTTAGCATTGAAATTGGTCCAGCTATCGTTGCTGAAAGCATACAAACCATCCTTGTTATTGGTGGGTTGCCAGTTGGCGGTAACCCCGCCGGCGGCAGCCCAGAGCGTATGGTTGAATACTTGCAACGGTCCTGTCGCGATAGAGTAGGGCGAATTGGGCACAAAAGGTTCAAAACGTCCGGAAGCATATTGCGACAAGCCCGAAAGCGTATCGGCAATCCAGTAATGATCGGCGGCGAAAATAGCCTGCCGGGGGCGTCGTGTAAAAGAGATGTGTTCAATACGCTCGTCGACGGTGCCCTGTGTAGTAAGCACCGTCACCCTTCCGGCGGTGTTGAGCTCTTCGCTCAACAATAACTTGTTGCCCGAAACATCGAGGTGCTGAATGCGCCATTCATTGGCATATAAAAATTGCCAGGTGCTATTGTTGGATACAAATACAGAGTCGTTTTTCAGTACTGCCAGCTTATTATCCCAAACAGCGATGGAGCTCACTTCGCCGGTAGTCAATCCATTGCTGCCCGATAGGTTTTGCCAACTGCGGAAATCGGCCAGGTTACTCCCGCTAACAGGAGCTCTCTTTAAACCTTCGGTGGTGGCCGCATAAAAAAACTGACCATCTGCTGCTACAGCCTGTACCGGAACCTTATTACCTGTGCCGCCGATAATATACGTGTCCTTTACTTCGTACTTGTCGAGGTTGATAACGATAATGCCGATGCCGGTACTCAGGAAGGCTTCCTGCCCGCGCATTAAAATATGATGAATAGATTTATCGCCGGTCACCGGTGAGGTGCGGATGGCATCGATCGTATAGATGTCATTACCCTCCAATACATCTACGCGGCTGTTATAATAAGCCACGGCCAGTTTATTACCGGCTGGTTGCAGGCCGATGGCGGTGATACCCGTTTCGCTGAGTCCGTTTATTTTGCTGAACCGTTCGATGGAATTGTCGGAAACGTCGATGGAGAAAAGGCTCCAGGGCGTAGCGCACCATATTTTATCGGCGCTGGCTGCCACTTGTATGGATTGGTGATAAGGTAGGTGATCCCGCCACTGCCCCACCGGCGGCGCCTGGCACCATACATGAGCGGGAAGCAGCAATACCAGGCAATAGAAAACGAAAATGCGGATCGGCATAATATTCAAAGTTAATTGAATGCCAGCACGAATTAAAACCGGGAAAACTTCATTAATCCCTTCAAATTAAGTTTCTTTGCTGCGCCCGCCACCGGGCTTATTGCTAAGGGTAGGTCGCCCTCAAAGGGCTCACCCTGGACTTAGCTCGAAGCTCGCAGCTCATGGCTCGCAGCTTGCTTCCAAAACATACGCTTAAGTGAGTTTTGACCGTTATTATTCTTCATTAAATTGTTGATCACTCATGTGGGGAACCCTTGCACGATTCATTCTGCGATTTCGCTGGTTGTTACTGGGTATATTATTAGCAGTTACCGCCTACCTCGGCTACTACGCCTCCAAAGTGCAATTGAGCTATGAATTTACAAGAGCCATACCTACCGACAATCCCAAGTACCTCACCTACCAGGCATTCCGCCAGCAATTTGGTGAAGATGGCAACCTGCTGGTAATAGGTGTTCAGACTGATCAACTCTTCACGGAAAAAATATTCAACGACTATACAGCCCTCGCGGCCGATATGAAAAAGGTAGAAGCCGTGGAAGATGTGCTGAGTGTGCCGGCTGCCAGCAACCTGCTCAGGGATTCAGCCGCCGAAAAGCTCAACGCTTCCCTGATATTTCCGCCTGGCCGTCTCACGCAGGCTACCATCGATAGCAGCGCTGCCATATTTCGCAGCCTGAAGTTTTACCAGGGCCTGCTCTACAATCCGGAGACGAACACCTACATGATGGCCATCCGCATCAATAAGGATGTGCTCAACTCGAAAAAAAGAAACGATGTAGTGGCAAAGATTGTGGAAGTGGGCGATGCCTTTGGTAAAAGCCATTCGCTGGAAATGCATTACAGTGGTCTGCCCCTCATACGTACCAATATTGCCACCAAGGTTGCCCGCGAGATGCAGTGGTTTCTCCTCGGCTCCATTGTACTTTCCGCCATACTGCTGCTCATCTCTTTCCGCAGCTTTAGCGCGATGGGTATGTCGCTGGCAGTGGTGATCATTGGTGTGCTGTGGAGCCTCGGCACCATGGTGCTGATGGGCTACAAGATCACGATCCTGAATGCCCTCATACCACCGTTGGTGGTGGTGATCGGTATACCCAACTGTATTTACTTCCTGAACAAATTCCATACAGCCTGGAATGATACGGCAGGCATAGCCGATCCGGCACAACGAAAATATACGGCCCTCACAGAAATGATTAGCCGTATGGGCATAGTTACGTTGTTTTGTAACATTGCGGCCGCCATTGGTTTCGGCGTTTTCGCACTTACCAAAAGCGCGGTGTTGAAAGAGTTTGGCTTTGTGGCCGGTATCAACATCATGGCCCTTTTCTTTATCTCCATCATCTTCATTCCGGTAATACTGAGCTTCCTGCCGCCGCCCAAACCCCGGCATACCCGTTACCTCGATAACAAATGGATGCTTTCTGTATTGGACCGATTGGAAATATGGTCGGTGAGCCATCGCAAAAACATCTATGCGTTTACCAGCGTGCTGCTGGTGGTGGCGGTGATAGGTATTCTCCGCTTGCGCTCCGAAGGATTTATGGTGGATGACCTGCCCAAGACCGATAAAATATATACAGACCTCAAATTCTTTGAAAAGCATTTCAAAGGAGTAATGCCCCTTGAAATAGTGGTAGATACGAAAAGGAAGAATGGCCTTCGAGCCAATATGCTGCAAACATTCGGTAAAATGGATTCCCTGTCGGCCTATATAGCGGCACAACCCGAAATGGCCCGCCCGCTTTCGATTGTAGAAGGATTGAAGTTTGCCCGTCAGGCCTATTATGAAGGCGATAGCCTGCAGTATGGATTGCCCACCAGCTTCGATATTGGCTTCCTGGCCCAGTACCTGACTACCAAATCAGGAGACAGCACGGGTAAAGCGAATAACCTTACCCGGATAGTCAGCAGCTTTATGGATACCACCCGGCAGCGTACCCGCATCAGCGTTAACATGGCCGATGTAGGCAGCAAGCGGTTACCGGAGCTCATCAGCAATATAGAAGCAAAAAGCGATCAGCTGTTCGACACCACTAAATACAACGTTGAATTTACCGGTACCACGGTTACCTTCCTCGAAGGCAGTGCATTTATCATCAACGGCCTTAAAGAAAGTATAGCATGGGCTTTCCTCCTGATCGCCCTCTGCATGCTGTACCTGTTCAGGTCTTTCAAAATACTTCTGTGCTCGTTGGTGCCCAACGTTATTCCGCTGGTGATCACGGCGGGCGTAATGGGATGGACGGGCGTTGCCATCAAACCCTCTACTGTGTTGGTGTTTTCCGTGGCGCTGGGTATTGCCATCGACATTACCATCCGGTTCCTGGTCAACTATAAACAGGAATTACAAAACAGTGACAAATCGGCGCAGGAGATTGTGATCAGTACCATCCACAAAACAGGTATCAGTATCATTTATACATCACTGGTGTTGATAGCGGGGTTTGTGATCTTCTGCTTCAGCGGCTTTGGCGGCACGCAGGCATTAGGATGGCTTACTTCATTGACCCTGGTATTGGCTACCCTCACCAACCTGATATTCCTGCCCACCTTGCTCATGAGTTTTGTCAGGAAAGAGCGCAAGAAATAAGGCTTCTTAGCCTGTTCTTATCTTGAGGCGCCATCATAGCGAAATCAATGCTAATGTGTTTTAGCAAGCATATCCCCAAAAGTGGGTATTATGCTTAGGTTACCTATTTTAATTTCGGAAAATACTATTTTTTAGAGGTGTTGATAATATCTTTACAACTTTAACAACTGTTTATGACCAATTGCCCCAGTGCTTAAACCCATTATTTATATGAGAAAAGCTTTACCTCCACTACTGTCCGTAAAACCACCCTCACGGACTTATTTTTCTTATCGGTTATTTATAATACAAATTGTATAGGCAGGTAAAAGCTGCAGGTACCAGGGTCTCTGTGTAGTAGCAACACGGCAATCCATTGAATTACAGGATTTACCGATATGTTCAGGTATTCATGATAAGATCAGCTAAAACAGAGAATAATTAGGTTCAAAAGCAGCAAAGAACGATCGGTAGGTGTCCCTGTTTTAAGACAATTTTAATAATCTCTTTTTATCATAAAATCAAAATCAACGTTCATGAGGAAAATTCTATGTACGTTGCTATGCGCCCTGCTGATGTTAAGTCAGATGGTGGCACAGGCACAGGAAAGGACGATTTCAGGAAAGGTGACAGATGCCGCCGGTGCACCGGTATTAGGCGCTTCTGTTACAGTTAAAGGATCTTCATTAGGTACTACTACAGGGGCCGATGGGTCATTCTCATTCAGGGTTCCCGCTTCCGCAAAAACACTTACAATTTCTGCAGTAGGTTATGCCGAGCAAGACCTTAGCATTGGCAGCAAGACTGTAATTGCTGTTTCAATGACTGTCGAAGGCAAGGGTCTCGATGAGGTGGTGGTAACCGGTTACGGTACCCAAAAGCGCTCTACTTATGTAGGTGCTGTATCTAAGGTAGAGGCGAAAGCCATCAACCAGGTGCCCAATGCCAGCCTCGATCAGATCCTCCAGGGTCGTGCTCCCGGTCTATATGCTACTGCTGGTTCCGGTCAGCCCGGTGCCGCCGCCAACGTGATCATCCGTGGTGTAGGTACCATCAACGGTACCAGTGCGCCATTGTACATTATGGATGGTATTCCCATCCAGGCAGCTGCTTTTGCTGCTATCAGCCCTTCTGATATAGCTTCTGTAGACGTATTGAAAGATGCGGCAGCAACAGCAGTATACGGTTCCCGTGGTTCTAACGGTGTGATCGTGATCACTACCAAAAGAGGGAAAATGAACAATAAACTTACTTTCGGTGTAAAATCACAATATGGTTTTTCCAACCGCACAAGGCCCAAGTTCGATATGATGACCTCTGCCGAGCACCTGCAATTCGAAGAAGAAGTAGGTCTTGAGAATGGAGCTAACATCGGACCAGGCTGGTACTTGTCAAGGAAAAACCCCAGGAACGCAGGTGTAGCCGAATCCAGGCTCGTAAGATATGACCAGATACTCGATAGCTTGCGCAATACCAGCTCTCCCTGGGAAGATGTATTCCTCCGTCGTGGTAAAACACAGGAGTTTGAAGTGAATGCAAGTGGCGGTAGTGAGCGTACTGCTTTCTATTCTTCACTCAACTATTTCAAGCAAGAAGGTATTGCCGTTCGCTCAGCACTGGAGCGCTTCTCTTTCAGGAACAACCTGGATTTTAAGTCAGACAGGTTGACGATTGGTCTTAATATGACCCTGAACTATGCTACCAGCTATTTCATCGAAGGTGAGAATGGTACTTCTATTGTAAACCCATTCTCCTCTATCTATTACGCACTGCCTTACGAGTTGCCGTATAGAAATGGCGTATTACTGCATGGTAACAATACTTCTGGCCCAAGGCTTAATCCTTCTAACCCGGCTGATTATGATCCATTACTGCCTGCTACTGCAGGCAGCAACCTGGTATATGACCAGCGCGAAGGTTCAGCTGCCCTGGAGCGTATGTTGGCTACTACCAACAAGCGAAACGAGATAAAAGCAGTATTAGGTGGCAACATCAAATACAAAATATTCGATGGCCTTTCTGCCGTTGGTACTTTTGGTCTCGATTTCCGCGAATTGATGACAGAGCGTCTCGTAGACCCAAGAACGGCTACCGGGCGTCAAAGCTTAGGTGGACAGGGTTCTTTCTCTGAAGGTGCTAACCGCTTCCTGCAACTGATAGGTAACGCAGGGTTGAATTATAACAAAACCATTGCTGAAAAACACCAGGTTGATGCCTCTGCGCTCGTAGAGAACATCAAATGGACCAGCCGCGCCTTCTCTTATGTAGGTTTTGGCATCAACCCATTATTGCTGAATACGCCTGCTGCAATTACCCCAGGCACTGCTACTGGAGGTTTCATCCCAACAACAGGTGGTGGCAGGGATCACCAGGCAACGCAATCGCTGATCGGTATCCTGCGTTATACGTTTGATGGAAAATACTCTTTCAACGGAAGCTATCGTTTAGACGCTTCTTCTGCTGTACCGGAGAATAACCGGAATATCTCTTACTATGCAGTAGGTGGTAGCTGGAATGTCATGAAAGAAAATTTCATGTCTACACTCGATTTTGTGTCCGACCTGCAACTGCGTGCCAGCTATGGTACTTCAGCCAGTCCTTTCCTTAATTCATTTGGCTATCTGTCACTGTATGGAAACTCAACTACGCCTTACGCCGGCCAGTCTGGATATGTGGTAAGCCAGTTGGGTAACCAAAATTACGATTGGGAGTATAATAATACTTTCAACGTTGGTGTAGACTTCACTCTGCTGAATGCCCGCATCCGCGGTACAGTTGAATACTACAATAAACAAACCAAGAACCTGTTCATTTCCCAGCAGCTTTCTTCATGGTCAGGCGTCGGATCGCTGAACGTTAACGCGGGTGAAATGCGCAACCGTGGTGTGGAAGTTTCGCTGGCTGGTGATGTGATCGTTAAGAACGACTTCCGCCTGACAATCGGTGGTAATGCCGCATACAATAAGAATGAAATTACGAGCCTGGGTCAGGTGAGTGAATTCCCGCTCGGTACTTCTATCATCCGTGTAGGTCTGCCTTTCGGTACACACTTCATTCCTAAATGGGGTGGTGTAGATGCTGCTACTGGTAACCCGCTCTATTACAACAGGGATGGTTCTCTCACAAACAGCTATAACCAATCTGCACAGGCGGTAGCTGAGTTCGGAAGCTGGTTGCCCAAGGTAACAGGCGGTTTCAACGGTAGCCTTAACTACAAAGGTGTTTATGTAGAAGCCTTCTTCTCATTTGCTGCCGGTAACAAACGCTTCAACAACGAAGACTTCTTTAACGAGAACTATACTTTTGCAACCAGTAACCAGTCAACAGAATGGTTCAAACGTTGGAGAAAACCAGGAGATGTGGCCAAAGTACAACGCTTTGGTTCTGCAAGAAGCTTCTCTTCCAAAGACATCCAGGATGCTTCTTATGTACGTTTCAGGAACCTGAACGTGGGTTACAATATCCCAAGGAAATACTTACAACAAATAGGTGTTTTCTCTGCTGCTACCATATTCGCACAGGCGCAAAACCTCTATACATGGACCAATTGGAGAGGCTTTGATCCGGAAGATAACAACAACATCAGCACGTTCGAGTATCCCAATGCCCGTACATACACGTTTGGTATCAACTTAACTTTCTAAAAAATCAGTATATGTCGATAAAGAAATTATTATGGATTGCAGGTCTGGCCGTAATAGGCGTTTCCTGCAAAAAACAACTGGAAATACTGCCGCCCGATCAGATCCCGGAGGAAACAGCCATGACCACCGTTCCTTTTCTGGAAAAGGGTATGATAGGTGTGTATATAAATATTAACGGCTCTTACGATGCAGAAATTTATGCTACCAGCCTGTACTCAGATTAGGCCAACCTGCCTACGGAGAACAATACAGGTCGTGGCGTAATCGCCCACCGTTGGCAAACTGATCCCGGTGTTGGTGATGTAACAGCACCCTGGACGAGGTATGCATTTGGTGTTGATCGTGCCAATCGTGTCATTGCTGCAGCCGATAAACTCACCGGTCTCTCAGCTGCTGATGCGGCTACCCGGGATAGGATCAAAGCTGAAGCAATTGCCATAAGAGCATTTTGTGAGTTCCAGGTATTGATCAACTATGCCGAAAACCTCGAATCAGGTTCACTGGGCGTACCTTATTCTACCAAATCCGAAATTCAAAAGCCCAAGCGCCTTACTGTAGGAGAAGTTTTCACAAAAGTTAACGAAGACCTTACTACTGCAGCTGGCCTCATGCCCGCTACCTTTACGGATGTTTCACGCATGACGCTTTTAGGCATACGTGCATTACAAGCAAGAGTAGCACTTTACCAGAAAAACTGGGATGCGGCCATCACAGCTGCTACAGCTGTTATCAATGCCGTTCCGCTGGCCACGCGTGCTCAGTATCCCGGTATCTGGACAGATGCAAACAATATTGAAATAGTCTGGGAGCACAAAAGAGATGCCGGACAGGCAAGGTTGGGTGATTCTTACTTCGACCGTACCTCCAGCAAGATCATGTATGCACCTTCATTTAAATTGATGAGTTTATTCACCCCGGCAACTGATATCCCGTTTGCCAGCACTGCAACCGACCTCGGTGGTGGCCGCTGGGCGGTAGCAAAATGGATTGGCGGTACAGCCAACGAAGCTGGCCGTGCTGACGTGAAAGTATTCCGTGTAGCCGAAATGTACCTGATCAGGGCAGAAGCATATGCTGAAAAAACACAGTTTACACAAGGTGGAGCCGACCTGAATACATTACGCAGACAAAGGATCACCGGGTATGTAGATGAAACCTTCACTACCAAGGACGCCCTCGTAAACGCTGTTCTACAAGAGCGTTTCAAAGAACTGGCTTTTGAAGGACAAAGGATGCATGACCTGCGTAGGAAATTATTACCTGTAGTAAGGACTGGACAGGATGTAGCAAATGCTCCCAACAAAACAACACTTGCCCCAACCGATAAGGAATATTATTATCCTATTCCGGGTGGCGAAATTCTGGCTAATGAGAACATGATCCAGAATCCGACCTACAGGCAATAAGTGAGATCATCAATACTATTTAAAGACAAAACATATTTTTATGTTACAGAAATTAAGTTGTTTACTGCTCATAGCCGGCCTGGGTTTATTTATGGCTGGTTGTAAAAAAGAGGAAACAACCATACCCGTTTCCAAGGCACACTTTAATTATATAACCGGCGCTTCCTATTCAGTGTTGGCCACTACCACGCCCGCTTATCAATTGAAGATAGGAACTACGACCACGGAAAATGTTGATCGTGTGATCAACTTTACCGTTGCGTCTCCTACAGGAGCTGTTGAAGGTACACAGTATACCCTCACAGGCCATACCGTTACCATCCCTGCCGGACAAGCCGTAGGAATTGTAGAAGTGAAGGGTAACTTCGCTCTATATAATGCTGGTAGAAAAGACTCTCTTATTTTCACCCTGCAGTCCGGCGTTGATCCGTTGCTGAGCAACAATACCTTTAAATTGTTCATGCGCGGACCTTGCTTCGATGGCGATGTAGATAATATTACAGTAATGAACGGCTCTTATCCCGGCACTTTGGAAGCGGGCGGCACGTATGGCCCTTACAGCGTAACCGTTGCAGGCCTTACTAACCCGGCAGTAGGTGCCCCTAAGAAGGCTACCGGTACGATCGCTAACCTGTGGGATTATTTCGGTGCAGTTAACATCGAGTTCGACTGGACCACTCCTACCAACACGATCGTGAACATTCCTTTGCAGCAAACCAATAAGGAATTCGCAGCTGGCCAGCCTTTCCTGATCCGTACTTCACCTACCAAGGTGAGCAAGTTCTCTGTATGTAATAATAAGCTGACCCTGTACGTGGATATCATTGTAAACAATTATCCTGCGCCGGGAAGTGCAGCCTTCTACGAACAAGAGTTTGATATCATTGTAGGCAAATAACATACTTACAAGTAGTTTAATCACTACGATAGGAAGCATTGCGGGATTTATTCCCGCAATGCTTTTTTATGCCCATACGGTTAAGGCTTACATAATAGAGATTGAGGCAAATGAGCTATAATCAATCGTAAAAGAGCGGGAGAGAAAATAAATGATTAAAAATAACAAGATAAGAATGTAATAAAAATGCTCCTTTACCAGGAGCATTTTCATTTGATCCAGAATGTTTTAGCAAAAATACGAAAAGGCGGGTAGGCATAGCTGTTCGTCTGTTAAAAAACAGCTTCTGTCTTTTATGACATTAAAACTAAAAATTGTAAGCAGCGTACACTATATGTTTGTTGTCCAATAAAAATGTAAACCAGCTAATGGCCGGTTTCGTTTGAACGATTAGTCACAAGTATGAGAAAAAAACTATTGCCCAAGGTTTCTTCCGGTAAACAGGCATGGCTTGACCACAAGCGAAACGTATGCCCATTGCTGCTTTTATACGAAAGGCAGAGATCTCAACCAATCTTATTGACCCCTTCCCTTGTTGCTGACTGAGCAGGCATGCAAGCGCATAACCATTTATGTGCTTGTTATTAGCTGATCCGTTGGTGGCAAAAGAGGCTGTCAATAATCATTATAAACGTACTGCACAGGTAGTTTCATATTACCTGAGGTAGAGTCTTTTCCATTAACACTAAACAAACAAAAATTAATTGTACATGAGAAAAATCCTATTGCTCGCCATGAGCATACTCATGCTGACTGTACAGGTATTAGCCCAAAGCCGTACCATCACCGGTAAGGTGACGGACGACAAAGGCGTGCCGGTCCAAAATGCATCAGTAACCATCAAGGGTACCTCAACAGGAACCACCACCAATACCGACGGGGACTTCTCCCTCAACGTACCGGCTTCCGCAAGAACTTTAGTGATCTCCGCTATCGGACAAGCAACCCAGGAAGTGTCGATAGGTTCAGAATCAACCATAACTGTACAACTGAAAGCTGCAGAAAGTAACCTGCAGGAAGTAGTAGTGGTAGGTTATGGCTCTGTAAAAAAATCAAGCCTGGTAGGCTCAGTGGCCACCGTAGGCGGAAAAGAAGTAACCGGCATTCCCATCGCCAGTATCGATCAGATACTGCAGGGTAAAGCCCCCGGTGTTCAGATCACTGCCCAGAACGGACGCCCCGGCGCCAACGCCTACGTGCGTATCCGTGGTACCGGTTCTATCAACGCCAGCTCCGATCCCCTATATGTAATTGATGGTGTGCCTACTACTGCCGACATTCTCAATGCCATCAACCCCAACGATATTGAAAACATCTCTGTATTGAAAGATGCCTCCGCTTCTGCCATCTACGGTTCCCGTGCCAGCAACGGCGTTATCCTCATCACTACCAAAAGAGGTAAAGCTGGTAAGCCACAGCTTACCTATCGTTTCAACTATGCCGTGAAGTCTAAGACAGCCGACAACTACGACATGATGAATACCCGCCAGAAGACACAGTGGGAGTATAATATCGGTAAAGATGCCGGTGCATTTACCGGCGCCAGCAACAGAGGTAACCCCTATGCACAGGCTGCCATGGCAAGGTTGGTGACTGCCGGATCATTGCCCGCAGGTTCCATTAATTTGTACAATCTCACGCAGCAACAGCTCGATCTGGTGATCGACGATATGATCAAAACGAATGGCGACAACAACTGGCAGGACATCCTGCTGCGTGATGCACCCGTAAAGACCCATGAGATCAGCCTCAGTGGCGGTGCGGAAAAATTGCGCTACTATATGTCTCTGCAACGTTATGATGAGGATGGTATCGGTCTGCGTTCTAAATTCAACAGAACACAAGGCCGTATCAACCTCGAATACCAGGCTACACCCTGGATCAAAGTGGGTCAGAACCTGACAGTAGCTTATACGCAAAACTCTCTCCTGCGCGACCGCTACAACGCGCAAAGCCCCTTCTACGCCATGTATGCTTACAACCCATATGAACCTCCTTACCTGGCTGGCACTTCCAATTATAACCTGACTGGTTTCTTCGCGGGTTTCCCTATCCTCGAAGCCATCAACAGCAACCCGGAAGATACCTGGACAGTATTGGGCGTTGCCAATATGTTTGCTGAACTCTCACTCATTAAGAACGTTACCCTGAAAACCAACCTCGGTTTGACTTACAACGTTTTTGAAAGAGAGTCATTCATCAGGCCTGGTTCTTACCTCGACCAGGTAGTAGGTGACCCTACAGCACCTGGCTCCAAGATCGACAATGGCAGCAGGGCTTTTAACTACGTATGGTCTAACACAGCCACTTATCAGAATACATTTGCTGATGACCATAATGTGCGTGTACTGATAGGTACTGAGTATACCAGCGATAAATTCAAGAGTTATACCCTTGGCTCAAAAGGGTTTGCATCACCCAACACCTCTACGCAAAACTCAGGCGCTTCCAACACCTCTTACGGTACAGCCCGTACAGATTGGACATTGGCATCGCTGTTTGCAACAGCCGATTATGATTTCAGCGGCAGGTACTTCGTGAATGCATCGATCAGGCGCGACGGTTCCTCCAGATTCAGTGATGACAATAAATATGGTACCTTCTGGAGCGCGGGTATTGGCTGGAACATTGCACAGGAAAACTTCTTCTCTAAAGTTGATTTTATCAATGTGCTGAAATTAAGAGCTTCTATTGGTACTGCCGGTAACTTCAATATCGGTGACTATCGCTTCCAGGAATTATATGGAGTGTCTTCCTATGCAGACCTGTTGGGTACATTCCCCAATCAGGTGGCCAATGACAGCCTTACCTGGGAAAAAGGCGAGTCTTTTAATATTGGCCTCGAATTCGAAGCATTCAAAGGACGCCTGAGAGGTTCAGTTGATTACTACAACAAAAAAACAAAGAGCCTGCTGCTGAACGTACCTTATTCTCAAACCAATGGCTTCGGTACAAGGCTGGAGAACATTGGCGAAATGGAAAACAAGGGTATTGAAGCCATAGCAGCTTACGATGTGGTGAGCAATAAGAACTTCACCCTTACAGTAAGGGCAAGCGCCACCTTTAACCGAAACAGGATAACGGAACTGTACAACAATACAGATATCCCCGTTACTACTGCACGTCTGTCTGTAGGAAAGCCATTCTACAACTATTACCTCGTTCGTTGGGGCGGTGTCGATCCTCAGACAGGAGCTCCTCAATACCTCGATAAAGACGGTAAGATCACTACCACTTACAGTGGTGACAATGCGGTGTTCTTGGATAAAAAAGCGCCGGATCCCCGCTATTATGGCAGCTTCGGCCTCGACGTATCTTACAAGAACTTCTCACTGACTACCGACTTCTACTATTCCGGAGGCAATTATATCTACAACTACCAGGAAAGAGATCGTCTGAACATCTTCCAAAACCGTGGTTATAATATGGATGCTCGTTCATTCGATTATTGGAAAACGGCTGGTC
>JAGIBF010000023.1 GCA_017744515.1 Niastella sp. | reverse complement strand
GTGAAAAACTTCAGTGATATGCAGGTAGGTGATATCATTGAAGCCTTTGAAGAAGAAGAAGTTAAGAGAACATTATAACCCGTGCAGGGTCAATGCTGCACCGACGGAGTTACAGAGCTTGCCCCGCCACCATCGGCGGGGCAAGTCTGTAACCCGTAAACGGGTCTCAAACTTTTGTTAATTAACGACCTTCTCCTGCATAGTTCTACTTCTAAAAGTATTTTTGAGCTCATCGCGATTAATAATAATATGAAGCAACTTTTTACTGCATTTGCTGCCCTCTTGTTGGTGACAACTGCATCTGCACAGGCGCCCCGGAAAGTAGTAGCCGATAAAATTGTAGGTATAGTAGGAGATAAGATCATCCTGCGGTCCGACGTGTTCAATGAGATATTGGACAGACAGCGCCGTAACGAGCCGGTGCCCGAAAACGCAGAATGCCTCATCCTCGACCAGATCCTCGGTATGAAAGCCCTGGTATTGCAGGCAGAAAAAGACTCCCTGTTAGTTACAGATGATGAGCTGGAAGGCTTGCTCGACAACCGTATCCGTTATTTCATCCAGATGTATGGCGGTAAAGATAGGTTGGAAGAAATTGCTGGCCGTACCATTTACCAGATCAGGGAAGACTTCCGTCAGTCGATCAAAGAAGGTAAGCTGGCCGAGAACATGCGCGATAAGATCGTAGGCAACATGAAGATCACCCCGCAGGAAGTAAAAGAATATTGGGATAAGATACCGAAGGATAGTCTGCTCTTTTACGAATCAGAAGTAGAAATAGGTGAGATCATTATCTATCCTAAACCAAGCCGCGACCTGGAGAAACTGGCCATGGATGAGCTGGCCGATTTTAAACAACAGGTAGAATCAGGAAAACAACGTTTTGAAACCCTCGCCAGGTTATATTCCGAAGATCCCGGTAGCAAAGAAGCGGGTGGACAGTATAGCATCAATCGTACAGAGAAGTCATGGGATCCTGCTTTTCTTAATAACGCCTTCCGGTTGAAAGAAAAACAGATATCACCTGTTTTCAAAGGCAAATTTGGTTACCACATCATATTGATGGAAAGCCGTGCAGGAGACGATGCCGTTATACGCCATATCCTGCGTACACCCAAAATAACCGATGCAGAGATCAATGAGTCCATTCAAAGACTTGATACCGTACGGTCAAGACTCATAGCCGGCACCATGACCTTTGGTGAAGCAGTGAGCAAATACAGCGACGACGACAACTCCAAATATACAGGAGGTATGCATCCGGCAGTTACCATCGATCAGTTGGACAAAGACATGGTGGCAATGATGAGCAAAACCAACATGAAAGTTGGTGAGTTCTCCAAACCAACACCATTCACCGACGAACGCAAAAAACAAGGCGTACGGATTGTTTACCTTAAATCAAGAACAGAGCCACACCGCGAAAACCTGAAAGACGATTATGACCGCGTATCCCAAAGAGCCCTGGAGTTGAAAAAACAACAGGCACTCGATAAGTGGTTCGCTGGTAAGATCCCATCCTACTACCTCATGGTAGATAGTGAATTTACCCATTGCCCCAACCTCAGCACCTGGTTTCAGTATGCTGCAAAGATGGTCAAGTAAGGGTAAACACCTATAGCAAATAGAAAAGTATAAATACTGCTGCTTAAGCAACCGCTTTAAAGTAATTTGGTAGGTATTTGCCATTATTATTACTGCTGGTATCTCTTCCGGCAATTGATGGTAATGGTGCTTATCAACCGTGATGTTACAGCAGACCAAACAACCCGGGCACCTTGCAGGCCATACGTTCAACCTGCAAACCGACGAACAAGGCCGTATTGTAAATGCCTCGCCGGACCTGTTTAATTTTACCGGAAAACAACCCCATGAATTATTGGGTCGTTCGCTCAAAATAATATTGGGTGCTGCTGATGAAGAAGAAAAAATGTTCCAGCAGGTCCAGGCCCTCAACAATGTTTCCGACGTCATCATTTCTACCGACCTCGATTTCAAAGTCACCGTATTCAATAAAGCAGCCGAAAATACCTACGGCATTGAAGCCGACCGCATTCTCGGACATCCCATTCGCGACTTCATAGACCACAAATACCCTGATTGCACACGAGAAGAAGCAGTACAGGAACTTTACCGGCAAGGTTCTTGGGAAGGTCAGGTCTACTTTGATCGGATCGATGGGAAGCGTATCTATATGCATTGCTCACTCGTATTCATCAAAGACCACGAAGGCCGACGTGTAGGTATTGCCGGTATTCACAGAGATATAACCGATCTGCGGGAAACAGAAGCGGCCCGGCTCAGGCAGGAACAATTACTGCTGCTCGAAAAACAGGTACTTGAAATGAATGCCCTGCAGGGCATATCCCTTAAAACAATCGCCGATTATTTCCTGGAAGGACTGGAAGATTTCTTTCCGGGTATGCTTTGTTCCATTATACAAGTTGACTCCGAAGACTTTGGTCTTGTTCATTTGTCAGCCCCCAGCCTTCCGGCAGAATTTTCCGATGTTGTACGCAACCTTAAGCCAGGTCCGGCAGCAGGTTCCTGTGGCACAGCCATCTATCGTAAACAACGGGTAATAACACACGATATATACGAGGAACCATTGTGGGCAAACGCCCTGCAGGTAGCCCACCACTTTAACATAAGGTCCTGCTGGTCATTCCCGATCCTGAATAGCCACCAGGAAGTGCTGGCCACCATTGCAGCATACCACAGGCACCCTAAATCGCCCGGCGAGCAGGAACTGGCTGTATTGGAACGAGTGGGTAACCTGTTGCGCATTATTATAGAAAATAAAAATGCTGAAAGCCGCATCAGGGCAAGTCATGAAAGATACCTGCTCGTTACCCGTGTCACAAACGATGTGGTATGGGATTGGGATATCACGAACGGCAACACAATGCATTGGGGCGATGGCTTTTATACACTCTTTGGATACAGGCCAGCCTATGTGCGCAAAACCAGTGGCTTCTGGGAATCCTGCCTGCACCCCGACGATCGGGAGCGGGTAGTGAAACGACTGGAACAATTTATCGGCAACAATCGGTCACGCGTATGGGAAGAAGAATACAGATTTAAAAAATCAAATGGCGAATATGCGCTCGTTCATGACCGTGGGTTTCTTATTTTTGATCAGGAAGGAAAAATAAATAGGATGATCGGTTCCATGCAGGACATAACCGAAAAAAGAGAATTGGAAAAAGAACTGCTGAAACAGGAACTGGATAAACAAAAACTGGTAGCCCAGGCAGTAGTAAGTGCACAGGAAAAAGAAAGAGCAGATATCGGTAAAGACCTGCACGACAACGTTAACCAGATACTTACAACGGCCAAGCTCTACCTTGAAATGGCAAAACAAGGAGATCTTGAAGCGGCGGCACTGATTGAACGTTGCTCGGACAATATTGTAGAAGCTATCAATGAAATTCGTAGCATCTCAAGATCATTGGTGCCGGCCAGCATTGGCGATCTGGGGTTGGTAGTATCCATTCAGGACCTGGTAGAAAACATCAATGCTACCAGACAAATGAAAATAGAATTTCATTATCAGGGAGATATAGATGCAACGCTCGATGAGAAAAAGAAGCTCATGCTCTTTCGCATCATTCAGGAACAAGTGAACAACGTGCTAAAACATTCAGGAGCTGCCAATGCTTATATTGAGCTTACGGTAAATTCAAAGGCGGCTGAACTAACGATAAAAGATAGTGGCAGAGGTTTTGAACTGGAGAAGATAACAACGAAAAAAGGAGTGGGATTATCAAACATTGCAAGCCGGGTACAGCTATTTAACGGGACTATAAATATTCACACAGCTCCCGGAAAAGGTTGTGCGCTTAATATCAATGTACCGCTATAAAAATATTAATACCTTTACTTATGGAGAAGATCAGTGTCCTAATAGCCGATGATCACAAACTAATCAGAGAAACATGGAGTTATATATTAAATAACGACCCACGTTTCATGGTGGTGGCTGAATGTGGCGATTCAGAAGAAGCGGTAGAACATGCCAAAAACAAAAAGCCACAGATCGTTTTAATGGACATCAACATAGCACCCATTTCTGGTTTTGAAGCCACAGAAAAAATCAGGAAGCTCTCCCCAGGTTCAAAAGTCATTGGCATCTCCATGCATTCCCAACCAGCCTATGCCAAAAAGATGTTGCAAATAGGAGCGCGGGGCTATGTGACCAAGAACTCTTCCAAAGACGAAATGATCGAAGCCATCCTCTCGGTTCATAGCGGTAACAAATACATTTGCGACGAGATCAAGAACAATATTTCCGAACTGGTCCTTGATGAAAAACAGGAAATGCCCAACGTCAACTCCCTCACAGGACGCGAAATCGAGATCATCAACCTCATCAAAGAAGGGCAGTCGTCCAAAGAGATCGCTACGATATTGAAGATATCCCTCAAAACAGTAGAAGTTCATCGCCATAATATCCTCAAAAAACTCAAACTCAAAAACGCAGCTTCCCTCGTCAACTACATCAATAACCTCGCTACAAGTTTATAAACCAATAACATCTGCGGCTTTTAAATGTCTCGTAGCACGCAGCTCGTAGCTCACAGCTTCTTAAGCCACAATGTCGGTAATTGACTGACAGTTAGGGGTTAACCTGTAAATAAAACTGAAAAAATTCCATAGATCATTGAAAAACAATGATGCGAATGGTTGCGCATTGATTAAAATCAAACAAATTGCACCCGGAATCCAATACCTATAATGACCCTTGACCCTAAACCCTGATTTCACAACCCGTTTCTATGGAAATGTCGGTCCAATCCTTGAAAAGCCACCCCCAAGTTCCTATGAAAACTGGGGGCTTTTTCTTCCCCGCCTTGGTTTGTGTCCCCACGAACCAACAAGAAGTCTCTTCCCAACCCCACAGCCCCATTCTGTATCCGCCTCAAACCCTTATTTCCTCAGCCACTGAGTGTTTCGATGCCTCATTGCCTTAATTCGTGTAATTCGTCAAAATTCGTGTTATCCCCAATTCGTGTTCTATATTTGTTAATGTTGCACCATTATATTGCTTCCGTCATAATCGACCGCCGAAAAACCATAAAGTATTCCTAACTTGCGCCCTTAATCAGGAGTAATCCATGAGTGATGAAATAAAACATGAATGCGGACTGGCATTCATACGTTTACGCAAGCCGTTCTCCTATTATCAGCAGCAATACGGTACAGTAATGTGGGGCCTTAATAAGCTGTACCTGCTCATGGAAAAGCAGCACAACCGTGGCCAGGATGGCGCGGGAGTAGCCGCAGTTAAACTCAACGTAGAACCAGGATATCCTTTCCTGAACCGCATTCGCAGTAATGCAAGCCAACCCATAGCCGACATTTTCACCAAGATCAACAATGAGGTAAAAGAACTGGAGCAATACCAGCCCGACCTGATGAAACATCCGGGGCTTATGAAAGGACACATGTCCTTCATTGGTGAACTACTGTTAGGTCACCTCCGGTATGGCACACAGGGAAAGAACAATGTTGAATTTTGTCACCCATTTATCAAGCGCAATACGATCCCGGCCCGCAACCTGGCCCTGGCAGGTAACTTCAACCTGGTCAATACCGATGAGCTGTTTGCACTCATCAACGTAGAACCAGGCGAGTTTCAAAAACAAAGCGATCTGGCAGCCATGATGGAAGTGATCCATCATTTTATGGTAAAGGCCGATGAAGAATCACCAGGTAGCCTCGATGTATTGAAAGTATTACGCAAAGCAGTACCCTTGTTCGATGGAGGCTTTACAGTAGGAGGCCTCATTGGCAATGGAGATTCCTTTATATTCAGAGATGCCCATGGCATTCGCCCGGCATATTATTATATGGATGACGATGTGATCGTTGCAGCCTCTGAACGCTCTGCCATCCGTACGGTATTCAACGTAGGCGAAAATGAAGTGCAGGAACTGATGCCCGGCATGGGATTGATCGCCAAATCCGACGGCAACGTAATAGTAGATAAGATACTGGAGCCAAAAGAACGTCGTGCCTGCAGCTTCGAACGTATTTATTTCTCAAGAGGTAGCGATGAAAAGATCTACCGCGAAAGAAATGCACTGGGCTACAACCTTACCGATCAGATCCTCACCTCCGTCAACCACGATCTTAAGAACACTATATTTTCATTCATACCCAATACGGCCGAAGTAGCATTCTACGGACTGCAAAAAGGACTCGACGATTACCTCAAAAAAGTAAAGATCGAACGTATACTATCCTGGGGCAAAGACATTACCGAAGAGAAGTTATCGGAAATGATCAACCGCAAGGTACGCGTAGAGAAAGTGGCCATCAAAGACGTAAAGATGCGCACCTTCATTACAGCCGATACCAGCCGTAACGAAATGGTGCAACACGTATACGACATTACCTACGGAACAGTTGAGAAAGGAAAAGATACGCTGGTAGTCATTGACGATTCAATCGTGCGAGGTACCACCCTCAAAGAAAGCATCGTACGCATGCTGGCCAGGCTGGAACCTAAAAAGATTGTTGTTGTTTCGTCGGCTCCTCAGATACGATATCCCGATTGCTATGGCATCGACATGAGCAAGCTGGGAGACTTCATCGCTTTCAGAGCAGCCATTGAACTAATGAAAGACAAAGGCAAAGAAGATTGCCTCCAGGAAGTCTATGAAAAGTGTAAAGAACTCCAACGCCTCGATCAGTTACACACCGAAAACCTGGTACGACTTGTCTACAAACCATTCACTACAGAAGAGATCTCCGATAAAATAGCACAGCTTATTACACCCAAAGGACTTACCATCCCGGTACAGGTAATATTCCAGACTATTGAGTCATTACACAGAGCTTGCCCTACCAATACAGGCGATTGGTATTTCACCGGTAATTACCCTACACCCGGAGGCAACAAAGTGGTGAATAAAGCATTCATCAACTACATGGAAGGCAAAAATGTTCGCGGCTACTAACGCCGGGCCATCTCACTTTATAGAGCAACAGCCTCCGCAAAGCGGAGGCGTTTTTCTTTGTAAAGCCCCTTTTTCCATTCAGGGCGAAATACTTCAACATGTAAAAAAACTCAATGACTGTTTAGTACGGCAGTGCGGAATAGTTGTTATTATATAAAAGGATAAGGTTTAATGGTTAACGTATTTGATTAGTGTAGCCCTGCTTTTCTAAGTGGGGCTTTTTCGTGCCCATATCAGACCAAATAACTGGCGGCATCATACGCGAAAAATCATTATATTTATGCACAGGACCATTTTTCGATCACCCCGCCATAAGTAGCACCCACCCCGCAGATCCGTCCCGTTGAAAGACAGATTAAAAAATCTTTAATGAAGATTTCATCCCTGTGCAGTCAAAATGTAATGTAGAGTCGGAAAAAAATCATAATATCATACTTAGATCGTGGCATAAGTTTTTATTCTTTAGATGAATAGTAGTACCATGGTAAGGCCATAAGCATTAGTAGCACCCCGCAGTAAAGAACAAAGGAGGCAGTATCTACTGCCTGTTTGGTATGGTGTGTCATTGCTTACTCAAATTTACCATAGTAAAAAGAAATGTCTTATGAGCAGAATTACGATCATGATTGTTGACGATCATACGCTTATCCGTGAAACCTGGTCATTCCTCCTTGGCCGAAACGAAGGCTTTGAAGTGATCGCCGAAGTAGGCGACGGGCAACAGGCAATAGAAATTGCAAGAGACAAGCGTCCCAACATAGTACTGTTGGACATCAACATGTCTCCCCTCAACGGTTTCGATATTCTGAAAATGATCCGCAAACTATCGCCGGGGTCCAAAGTCATCGCCGTATCCATGCATTCCCAGCCCTCCTACGCCAAAAAGATGCTGCGCCTGGGCGCCCGTGGCTACATTACCAAAAACTCCCCCCGCCAGGAAATGCTGGACGCCATCAAAGAAGTATACGATGGACAGATATATATATGCCAGGAAGTAAAAAACATCATTTCTGTGCAAATGCTGGGCGAAGATGAAGCTACACCCGGCCTCAACCAGCTATCCGAACGGGAAATAGAGGTCATTAACCTCATCAGGGATGGCCTGTCCTCCAAAGAAATAGCTACCCGGCTCAACATCGCCATTAAAACAGTGGAAGTACACCGGCACAACATCCTCAAAAAACTCAAAGTAAAAAACACTGCATCGCTCATCAACTACATCAACGCAAGCGGATTATAAATAGGCCCGGTAGCTGTGGCAACTAATGTAATTCGTGTAATTCGCTAAAATTCGTGTAATAGAGTTCCAGTGCATACGATTGCGTACCTGGCAAATCAGTGAAAAAAGCAAAAATATTTTGGCTAATCACCGATTTTGGCCAAAAATACCCACTTCTGGCAAAGATTTTGATAATAATTACCTGCCGACCGTTTAGCTTCCTATGGGGAACCACCACTAAAAACAGGCCTGTTTATTATTGTCTGATTCCTTTGATTGAAACTTATTAAGTACTTTAAGGGGGAGTTCTCCCCCTTAAATTTTTTTATGAAGCACCTACTTGTAATCCGGCATGCCAAAAGCAGCTGGGGAGATGCCTCCCTACCAGATTTTGATCGTCCATTAAATGATCGTGGCAAGAACGACAGTCCCCTGATGGCCCAACGCCTGCTGGCCAGGTCCATAGCCATCGACGCCTTTATCTCAAGCCCTGCAAAGCGCGCCCGCAAAACCGCTGCACTATTTGCTGCCGAATACAATCACGACAAGGAACAGCTTATCCTTATTCCCGAGCTATACCACGCTTCACCAGCCAACTTTTTTGAAGCCATAGCACAGGCGCCGGCAAAAGCCAATACCATCGCCGTCTTTTCCCATAATCCGGGAATCACCGAATTTGTAAATATGCTTACTGAAGTGCGCGTGGATGACATGCCCACTTGCGCTATCTTTGGAATACAGGTAGCCACCCAGGACTGGAAAGATTTCAAAACGGCGCCTAAGACATTTTGGTTTTTTGATTACCCCAAATCCTTATCGGTCTAACATTCCGGAATTGTCAACCGGCATGGCATGATTTTTACTGATAATGACAGGCCAGCATCGTCTGGTCACCCTTTTCCATACCCATTGATACGTTTACAGAAGCTTACCACGCGTTCAATTTTCCTTTGAAACCTGCACATTTGCCAATACCTCTGGCGCCACACATTTATTGTTGCTAAAATCAACGTCATGTTGCTATGGCTATCCGCTGTTGCATACAAGCAATTTGCTTTTGTGTAACCTCGGAAAAATAACCTTGCCAGGACTTCATGCGCTGAAGAATCGTAACAGAAACATAGTAAGATCGTAAAACAATAACCTATTACTTTTGCGTCGCCTGAAGTGTTTATTAATAACCTGTAAAAAACTACCCTGCTTATGCTTTGGTTAAGTAGCCGTGCTGTGCGCAGCACCCTGTTCCTTTTTGCCTTGTGTGTAATGACTGCCGACATGGCCCGTGCCCAGGACTATTGCGTCAATCCTCCGGCATATCCCGATTTTCCTGGTACAATGAAACAAAAAAAAGTAGCCAATGTCACCATTCCCGGTACCACCCAGATAAAGGGCTACATCGAAAACCTGCCAAACGATTACAGCGCGAATCCTACCAAGAAATATCCCGTGCTGATTTTCATACATGGTATCAACGAAACGGGCGATGGTTCTGAAGCATCCCTATGCAGGTTGGTAAGTAGCCCCTGGTGGTGGACACCTTCCGTTTTGCCCGAATTCACAGGTGGACCAGGATTCCCTACTTCAGTGACAGACCAGAACGGACAAACCTTTAAGTTTATCGTCATCAGTGCCCAGTTAACAGATTTTGGAGGAAGTGCCAGCAATACGATCAATAAACTGATCGATTACCTCATTGGCCGGTATCGTGTAGATGTCTCCAGAGTTTATTTGACAGGCTTGAGCGCTGGTGCCAACTTTATTCAGTCCTACGTTACAGCCAGCGAAGCCAATGCAAGACGCATTGCAGCCATCACCCCTGTTGCCCCTTGCGACCTTCTTAGCAGTACCGGTGCGGCCAATATAGCACGTGCCGGCCTGCCATATTGGACCTTCCAGTGTATCAATGATAATATGTGTAATGGGGCCAATGCGCAGAATAATGCCAACCTCATCAATAGCCAGTCACCAACAGTTCCCGCAAAGCACACCACATTCCCTGTGCCCGAACAGGCTTGTAATCCCTTTGCCCATGATGTTTGGGGCTATGCCTACAATCAGAACTTCAGGCAAACGGTAAATGGCAGGAGTGTAAACAGCTACGAGTGGATGGTGCAATACAGCCGTTCTTCCCTGCTGCCGGTAGCATTGGAAAACTACACAGTAACCCTGCGCGATGGAAAAGTGATAGTGCGCTGGACTACCTCTACCGAAAGCAACAATGCCCGCTTCAATGTAGAACGTTCAACTGATGGCCAGAAGTTTACAGAAGTGGCCACCATACCTGCTGTTGGAAACAACAATGGCAAAACCTACGAATGGGTAGATGAACGTCCGCTCCTCAACCTCAGTTATTATCGCCTTACACAAACCGACTTGAATGGCCGGCAGGAGTGGTTCCAGATCAAAAAAGTATTGAACCGCGCAACATTTGACCGTTCAATTATAATAGCACCTAATCCGTTCACGACCGAGCTCACTGCATTTGTAAACGTGCCACAGACACAACACGTGACCATTACAATCACTGACCTCAGTGGCCGTGTGCTGAAAACCGCGGCAGGCAAATATGCCCAGGGCGCAGCAGAGATCAATATCAAAACAACCGATCTGCCCAAAGGCTCCTACTTCCTCAAAGTACAGGGAGAGAACTTTGCACAAACCCAAAAGATCGTAAAACAATAGACTAAAAAATAGGTTGACTAATTAAAACCAAAGTCCCGGTGGCCTCAAAGCTGCCGGGACTTTAGTTTATACCTGTCCTGAAAATCCCTGCTTGTACCTGTTTGATCCGATTTGTCCTGGTTGGCAGCGTTTCGTTCAATCTACAATTGCTCCAATTGATTGTTAGCATTACATTTGATTAACAACACTATTGATGACAATCAGACAGCATCAGTGACAGAAAGGAAAATTTTAAAAGCGAAAACGAAGAACTTGATGTAGGGCTGGAGTATAGCAGAAGTATGTCAACGGTATGTTAGAAGTATAGATAGTGTATTCAAATAGTGGAGTTGACTAAAAAGTGCAGTTTTTGCCAAAAACAGCAGGGCAGTTGGTGTCCGAAAGGCAATCAATAGTTAAGTTATCCATTTATGACTAAAAAAACGATTCAATATATTATCTCAATTGTCATAATTGGGCTATTGATCTTTGGATTTTACAATCCTTACAGAAGAAAAAATGAAATAAAGAAACACCTTCGTTATACAGTTGCAGTTGTGTATAAAGAATCCAGCTCATTGAAGAACGGAGAACACTATCATTATAAATTTCATTACAATGGGAATGAGTACGAAGCATACAATTCAAAGAATCGTAACTATACAGTTATAGTTGGAGATTGGTATGTTGTTGAGTTTTCATACAAAGATCCTTCCATTGCAGTAATTCATTACGAGTGGCCTGTTCCTCATAACCTTGCACCATTTCCGGATACGGGCTGGGCGAAGGTGCCAGATCACATTATTTTAAAGAATCGAAGAATTGAATATTAGTACAGCCTGCTTATCCTATCGATAGGCAAAAAAGAAATAAAAGTGACCGCAATACCTGAATAATATGTTGAATGCACTAATGAAATATTTATCAATTGCAGGGGTATTTTATATTAGTTGTGGAAGTGGCAACCATAGCAAAAATAGTAGTAGTGGAATTGATAGTAGTAACAATAGTATCGATAGCAGCAGTAATGAAAAAGAAAGAGAGTGCAAGGCTATAGTTGACGATTTTTCGAAATTAACTATTTATAAAACCTATGATTCCCGGCCCGCTTTTTATGGCGGAGATTTAGCGTTAATAAAATTTGTAAATACGCATTTTGACTTTGAAGAGAATGAGCCATATCAGGGCACTTTTAGTGTGTCTTGTATTATTGATAGTGCTGGCGTTTTAAAATTTCCACGGATCAGGGATAAATCAGTAAAGGACTATACCGGTGGAGAAAAAGAATTGATTCGGGTTTTTTCAAAAATGCCCAAATGGATTCCAGGAAAGTGCAATAAACAAAACGTGTCTTGTATGATCACCGTACCTGTTATTTTCTAAGGGTAGTGTCCGGAAAAACCAATTCCCTCACCGCCACCTTATATCCATTCATATCAATCACCGGTAACTTATACTCAAACCGTTCAGCCTCCAACAAAGCCTTGCTCAACACAAAGCCCTTTTGATCCAACGTATAAGCCCACTGCTGCTCCTGTAAATGTTGAGCAAGATATTCCTGTTCAGCCTGTCCGGGCGTAGGCACCATGATGGATTTCTTTCGAAGCGCTATTAGATCCATTACAGTAGTATACCCACAACGGCTGATCACAAGATCAGCTGCGCAGATCAAAGCATGCAGCAAACTGGCTGGAGCATGATTAAGCACCGTACAATTGGTTGGTACAGCAGGCAAGGCAGTCGACTGCGGAAGCCCGCGCACCAAAACTACTTTACCCTTATAGTCAGTAAGCTGTTCCAACAGCAACCCTTCAAAAATACTCCGCTGCGGTTCGGGGCCAGATAGAATGATGAGTAACCCACCATTCCCACTTGTAGTGCATGACTCAAGCCTCGACAAAGGGCCGATATAGCGCACAGGCAGGGTAGGCATTTTAGATGAATGCGACAGCTCACCCGATAAAGAAGGAGAGCCCGCAACATCAGGCACCCAGCACATGCTGAACTGTTGAAGCCGGAGGTAGTTCCAACGGCGCGTCAGCCCGTCAGCCCAGCGTCCCAGTCCTGTTTTGATCTGCAATTGGTGTGTGATAAAGACGGAGGGAACGCCAGCGGCATACAGCCCAAAACGATTATCCGAAATGATGAAATCAACCTGTTTTTGCTCCAAAAAGCCCCTCAACCAACCCCTTTCTTGCTTGATTTTGGTCAAAATTTTGAAGGATTGGAGCGCCAGCCGGACAAAAGTCGAACGGCGATTTTTACCATACCGGATGCCATAGCCGGCTAAATGAGTGTAGCTGACCCGGTCCGAAAATTCATGATTTAATAACTCCTTTTGTATTGAATTACAAGCGATAATAACTTGGCACCCCAATTGCAACAATTCACGGATCAGCGGAATACAGCGGGTGGTATGGCCCAGGCCCCAATCCAGGGGGCTCACCAGCACTAGGGGTTTACGTGTAGAACTGTTAAAATTTACAGATACCACCAGTCTTAAATAATAAATTTGTGTGTAAAATAGTTTAATTTAGTAAAGAACAGTATGAAGAAGATTAAATATCAATTGGTTTTGCTGGCCATAGTGATGAGTGTGTTGATGACTGCCTGTAGCTCAGGTAAAGGTATGGGTTCATCAAAGAAGTGCGGATGTGGCCTCAACAAAGGTTTTGTAGGCTATTAATATCCTGATAGAAAATGAAAACGCCCAATCGCGATTTGCTTGTCCTGATGAAGGATGAATCTCTTGACAAAGATGCTATGGAGAATGAACTGGAACAATTAAACCAGTTATTACTCTTCTTTGAGACCATGGATAATTTTTGCATGGCGCACGAGATATTTGATCTTAACAAGTATAAGATCATACACCAGCCCCATGTTATCCAGAAGGTGATCAATCAGCCTGAGCTGAAGCCGTTCGTTTTCATTTGCAATAAGAACTGATAGAAGTCCCACCACATAATTGAAAAAGGATGACTGAGTAAGTCATCCTTTTTTATTTCGATAAATCCCTTATCAACTTTTCAACCTGTTAACCTGTCAACTTCTCCAAGGCCTTCCTCAACTGATCGATCATCGCCGGGATCTCCTCCACCTTGCAGGTGCCAACACTCAGGCGATACCAGGGCGAAGAACGGTCAGCCCCAAAAGCATAGAACGGAACGATAGCCAGCTTTGCTTCATTCAACAGATAGGCAGTTACAGCAGCCTGATCTTTCAACACACTGCCATCAGCAGTTTTCTTGCCAGCCAGGTCGATCTTAATAGTCAGGTAGATCGCCGCTTGAGGAGTAATGGCATCAACGGCAAACCCTTCCCGCTTCAACTGCTGAAAACCCTCGTAAATACCGCGCAGGCGTGCTTCTACAGCAGCCTTGAATTTAACCAGGTAAGCATCCATATCCTCGTTCATGTAGAGGTACTTCGCTACGGCCTTTTGTTCGGCATTAGGTGCCCAGGCGCCTACATGGCTCAGGATAGCCTTCATCTTGTCCATGATGATGCGCGGACCAAAAGCCCAGCCCACCCGCACACCGGTAGCGGCAAACACCTTACTGATAGCGTCGATATAAACAGTGTAATCACGCATAGCTGGCCGCAGGTTCACCGGGTCAAAATGCCTGATAGAACCAAAAGTCAGTTGCCAGTACATTTGATCATACATCACATACAACTTCTTCTCTCCCTCACCACGGCGCGCATTCTCTTCCAGCACCATGTCGCAGATCGCTTCAAGGTCAGCCTTGGTGAAAGTAGTACCCGTTGGGTTTTGAGGAGAGCAGAGCGCCAGCAGCGTAGCCCCATTAAGATGAGGACGGATATGTTCAACCGTAGGCATGAAGTTATTCTCGGCAGTGGCTTCCACCACCACGTGCTGAGCACCTATAAAATGCGTGTAATGATTATTATTCCAGGAAGGTACCGCATAGATCACCTTATCACCGGCATCACAAATAGCCCTGAACAAAGAATAGATAAGCGGCCGGCCGCCGGAAGCAACCAATATTTCCGGCAAAGCATACTCCAGGTTTTCCCTCTTCTTCAGGAAAGCAGCAATAGCTTCCCGGAGGTCGGTATTACCCTCGCCAAGCGGATAATTGGTAAAATGTTTCCGGTAAGCATTAACGATCTCGTCTTCGAGCGCCTGCGGAATGGGGAAAATAGAAGGATCGAAGTCCCCTACCGTAAAATTGTAAATCTTTTCACCCTTACTGATCTTTTCGCGGATTTCACCGCCTAATTTCACAATCTCCGAACCGATGAGCGTTTCGGACAAATGGCTAAGTTTCATACGCCAAAAATACAGAAACAACCCGAAGTCACAGGACTAATGTCCCGACTCTGCCTTTCTTCTGTATTCTGTATCCTGAATTCTGTATTCTTTCCTAATCATATTTCTTCAAAATATTCAACACCTCCGCATCGATATGCGTAGCCGTATCACTCTGCGGTTTGCCAAAAAACTTCGTTTCATATTCATTCCGGTACACCCCACTGGCTTGCTTTTGAGCAAATCGCTCTTTATTCAACCCCACATAGAGAGAGTAGGCAGCTGCAAACAAGCCCAGCGCCAGGTAACCAGCCAGATAAAGCCGGCTTATGCCCTTTATCAGTGGTTTGCTGTTGAAAGGCGTTTGCAACACCACCACTACCAGCAAAGGCAGCACAGGCACCCAGAAGCGCGGATCATAATAAGGCCAGTTCAGAATGATGATAGAATAAAACAACAAGTACATCCGGATATAGAAAGGAATAGAACTCCGCTTGGAGAAAGTATTATACATCACCCAGCCAAACAGGATCACACCCAACGCCACAAACAAACCGGTGCCGAGAGAGCCCGGCAAATAACCCATCAGCTTGCTGGAGGGCGTATTGAAAAACACCTCGGTCAGCTCAGTGAAGTGATTTTTCAGGTTCTCACCCAGGAAATTACCCACGCCCTTTTCCAATGGCCCCTTCAATAAGTTGGTATAATCAGTGATCTTCAGTTTGCTGGCCGAAAAGACAACACCCCCGATACCCACTACCACAACACCCGCGATCAACAACTTATTCTTTTGCACCACACGCTTCAGCTGATCCCTATATTCCCACACGATGCCAAGCACCAAAGCAGGCAACAGGGCAATGCCCACCGTGCGCGTCAGGATGGTCAGAAGGCAGAATACAAACGCCAGTCCCAGGTGTAGATAGCTTTTCTTTTGCGTATACAGGTAGAAACAATACAAGCTCGCACTGGAGAAGAAAATATATTGCATCTCCGACAGGGGGTGCGTTACAAACTTGATCACAGTCCAGTTGAACAAAGCCAGCACTGCAAACAAGAATGGATGAACCTTACCCACAAAGATCTTGTACACAAAAAACAACCCCGCAAAAACAAATAGACAGTTCACGAAAGTGATGCTGAACGCATTCAGAACTCCCAGTTTCGACAATGTTATCAGCAACCCGGTATAGCCATAAGGCAGATAATCGGTAGCCGCAAAAGAATCAGGAGGACAGCCATATTCGATACAATCCTTGATATTATAGTAGCGGATAGAATCGAAATGGATATGCAGCGGCGTAAAACAACTCACCAGGTACACCACAGCCATGCCAAACATCGCCAGCCTGAAAAGATTGCTCATCGTAACATTGATCGGAGAAAAAGAAGGTTGTACCATAGATACAATAATTTATATGGGTTTGCGGCCAACAGCAATAGTAGATAAACCGATAGAATGAAAAGATAGAATGTCGGCAAGCTTAATGATCGGAAGCAGTTTGTCGAAAAGCAGCAATTGTTTCCTGGGAATAAGACGTTTGCGCAAAATACTGCCATCGATAAACCAGCCAATAATACCTACGGCATTAAAGAACTGTTGATGCACAACAGTAAGCCCCGCATCTTCCTCCAAAGCCCGTAAAGAACGTCTGGTATACCGCCTGTAATGACCCAGCTCCACGTCGAAAGAATTATACAACGATTGAAAAGCAGGGACCAGGATCACCAGGTGCCCACCCGGTTTCAGAAGCTGTATACAGTTATCGATAGCCTTTCTGTCATCTTCGATATGCTCTACAACATTCAGCGCTATCACCGTATCGAACTGATGCAGCAAATGGCCATACTGTTGAGCAAGAACAGGCGTCGCCAGGTCAAGATGCTCTACACCGGCCAGATTAGGATGATTGCCAAACTGCCGTTGCAACACTTCGCAATAATCCGTGCGTACGTCACTGGCAGTAAGGCGAAACTTATTTTCAAGAAGCAACCTTGAAATATTGCCAATACCACTACCTGCCTCCAGCACATGACCCTTACAATGCGGTCGTACCGTATCAAATAACCAGCGGTTAAAATGAGTAGCCGCTGCAAATCGTTCTAAAGTTTGTAAACCCGTCGGGTCAGTTTCATGAAAGTGCTCCGGCGCCGTCATCGGCTGAAGAGATTGTATTTAAGGATACAATAAATAGCCCGGAAACCATCCTTCCAGTTGATTTTCTTACCCTCGGCATAAGTACGGCCATAATAAGAAATACCAACTTCATAGATCCGCACATCCTTCACACGTGCGATCTTGGCAGTTACCTCAGGCTCAAAACCAAAACGCTTCTCTTTCAGTTGTATTTGTTGAATAACATGAGTGGGGAACAACTTATAACACGTTTCCATGTCGGTAAGGTTCAGGTTGGTAAACATGTTCGAGGCCATCGTCAGCATTTTGTTGCCGATAGAGTGCCAGAAAAACAAGATACGGTGCGGGTTACCACCCAGAAACCGGGAACCGAAAACCACATCAGCGTGGCCCTTCAATATAGGTTTGATAAGAACATTAAACTCTTCGGGGTCATATTCCAGATCGGCATCCTGGATAACAGTATAATTACCGGTAGCTTTGGAAATACCAGTATGCAGAGCGGCGCCCTTGCCCTGGTTCACTTCATGCTTGAAATACTGAATATTCAAATGCGGATGCTCAGACTTATACTTTAAAATAGCCTCCTCCGTGTTATCCTTGGAACAGTCATTCACAATAATGATTTCCTTCTGGATCTTATTCAATAATTCCACTTCGTCGATCCGGTCCAGGATAAGGTGAATAGTAGCTCCCTCATTGTAGGCCGGAATTACGATGGAAAGCTTGTTAAAAGGTTGCATGTTGGTTGAAACGTTCATTTTAATTATGGTTATACAGATTAAAGCCAGCAATAGTCAAGGGGCACATATTGAATATTGGGTCATTAAACAGCGGAGTTTCAAGGGTATCGGGAGAAAGAACAAGGAAGCTGTATTGGCTCGTAGCTCACAGCTCGAAGCTCGTAGCTTGGAATTGGGCTGCAAACTAATAATAACATGGCGCTTATGCAAGCGTTTGATTTTAAATATTCTCTATATAACAGACAAATCAATGCATTTGGGTAAAAAACAGGCCCTTGGGCTAAACCCCGGAATATTTTTCAACGTATACTATTCCAATACGGATTATAACTATCTTTAATGACGTTTAAACATTAAAACCCACTGCATTATGAAGAAATTTCTCCTTGCCGCCGTTGTGGTAGTAGCCACAGGCGCTGTATTGGTAGCATTTCGTCCTGCAAAGACAACCAACACCCCCGGCACCACTAACAATCTGCCACTCAGAGCAGGAAAATGGAACCTCGACAAAGGCCACTCCAACGTGCGCTTCACCATCACCCACAATGTAGTGTCCCAGCTGGATGGTGCATTCACTACCTTCGACGGAACCTTTGAAAATACAAAACCCGACTTTTCCGATTTCAAGGTCACATTCACTATCGAGACAGGTTCGATCAACACCTTTAACGAAAACAGAGACAAGCACCTCAAAAGCGCTGATTTCTTCGAAGCAGAAAAATATCCCCAGATAAAATTCGAAAGCACAGCATTCAAACCCGCTGGCGACAAAAAATTCAAACTGGAAGGCAACATGACCGTTAAGGACATCACCAAGCCAGTAGTATTTGATGTTACCTTTGGAGGCACCATCAATACACAACGCGGCGCCAGGGCCGGATTTAAAGCCACTACAGTTATCAATCGCTTCGACTATAACCTGAAATGGGACCGTGCTACAGAAGCCGGCGGGCTCGTAGTAGGAAAAGACGTGGAAGTGACCATCAATGCAGAACTCACCGAAGCGAAATAACTAATATAAAACAGCTTCATCATAAAGGTGGGTCGGCCTCAAAAGCCGGCTCACCTTTGTCATTTAAGTCAGTCCCTTCATAATAAACGTATTGCCAATTGCCGCCCAATTCGTGTAATTCGCCCAAATTCGTATTATTAAAGCACGAAATAACCCCCTCAAAACCACGTTTTAATAACTTAAGAACCCATAACCACGAATTAACAAGAATTGCCTTTATTTTGAATAAATTTAGCGCCTCAGAACCATGAAGAAAATAGTAATCCTGGCATGCTTAACAGCGATCACACACCTGGCCCAGGCACAGACCGGCTATAACATCAATATCACCCTCAAGCCCTATAAAAACAGCTACGTATACCTCGGCTACCACTATGGAAAAATGAAAGCCCTGGCCGATTCCGTGCTGCTGGACGAGAATAGCAAAGGCACCTTCAAAGGCAAACAACCGCTGCCCGGAGGCATCTACTTTGTAGTATCCCCCCGCAAAGAAATACTGTTCGAGCTGCTCATCGATAAACAACAACAATTCACCATTACAGCCGACAGCGTAGGCCTGCCCAACAGTGTTGTCTTTTCCGGCTCACCCGACAACGCGGCCTTCCAGCACTACACCAGGTTTGCCAATACCACAGGCATGGCGTTGAACGAAGCCAACAAAGAATACAAAACCGCCAGGAACGCCACAGACTCTGCAGCCATAACCGCCCGGATAAAAAGCCTGAGCGATAAGATGCAGCGCCACCGCGACAGCCTTACCCAAAAACAGCCCAACGCGATCCTTTCAGCGCTCCTGCTGGCCATGAAAGAACCGGTAGTGCCTCCGGCAGCCAAACATCCTAAAGGCAAATACGATTCCACCTACGCATTCAACTATTTTAAATCCCATTTCTGGGACGATGTATCCTTTACCGACGAACGGCTCATCAGAACACCATTCTTCGAGTCCAAACTGGTAAAATATTATAAAGACCTTGTGTCCCCCAACCCCGACTCCATTACCCGCGAAGTAGACCACATGCTCCTCTACTCCCGGTCCAATAAAGAAATGTACAAATACCTGCTCGTACACTTCGTGCAGAAATACGTTAACCCCGAATACATGGGGCAGGACGCCGTGTTTGTACACCTCTTCGAAAAATACATCAACAACGGTCAGGCCGACTTCTTTACAGAACAGTACAAAGAGTTCATGACCAAAAGAGCCTATAGCCTCATGGCAAATCTGATTGGTCAGCCTGCCGCCAACCTGCAAATGGTAGATACACTCGATAAGCCACTGCCACTCTACAACGTCAAAAGCGATATGGTGGTCATCTGCTTTTGGGACCCCACCTGCAGCCATTGCAAAGAAGTAGTACCGAAGGTCGACTCTATTTACAATGCGAAATGGAAAAAAGAAGGCGTTACCGTATACGGCGTAATGGTAGATGGAGGCAAAGAGCTCTGGAAACAGTTCATCCATGAAAAAGGACTTAAGAACTGGCTCCATGTATACCAGCTACCTTCACAACACGATGCAGAAGCCAGCGCCGGCAAAGCAAGCTACCGGCAGCTGTACGACGTATACCAAACCCCGATACTCTATTTGCTGGACAAAGACAAACGCATAGTTGCTAAAAAACTCAACTACCAGCAGCTCGATGAAGTAATAAACCTTAAACTAAAAACCGCAAAATCCAACTGATCAGCATATGACATTCCTGCGAAAAATAATAGTAGCCACGCTATGCACCACCAGCGTGGCCGCAGCACATGCCCAAACCCTGTTCACCTATGGAACCCGCACGGTTTCCAAAGAGGAATTCCTGAAAGCCTATAATAAGAACAACACCGAAACCACGCCAACAGAACAATCCTACCGCGATTACCTCGACCTGTACACCAGGTTTAAAGTAAAAGTACAGGCGGCTATGGAGGCAAGGCTCGACACACTGCCCAATCAGAAGTCAGAACTGGCGGCCTTTCGCAACCAGGTGGTGGAAAGCTTCATGAACGATGAGGCCAGTATAGGCGTACTGGTTGAAGAAGCAATGGAGCGCAGCAAAAAAGACATCCACGTTGCCCACATCTTCATAGCAGCCGGTCCGTCAGCCACTGCCGAACAAGTGAAACAGGCACAAGCCAAAGCCAACGAAGCATACGCACGCCTGCAAAGCGGCGATGACTTTACCCAAACTGCCTTGGCCTACTCGGAAGATCCTGCAGTAAAAACGAATAAAGGAGATCTGGGATACATTACGGTATTCTCATTGCCCTATGCTATGGAAAACCTGGTATACGGTACACCCGTTGGTAAGTACACAAGCCCGTTGCGCAGCAAAAATGGATACCACCTCTTTAAAGTGATCGCAGAGCGAAAAGCCATTGGCAAAATGAGAGCGGCACAGATACTCCTGGCCTTTACTCCCGACGCAACCGATGCCCAAAAACAGGCGGTAGCTAAAAGAGCCGACTCTATTTACAATGCTTTACAGAAAGGAGGCGATTTCAAACAACTGGCAGCCACCTTTAGCGATGATAATCTCACATTCCAGACAGGAGGCGAAATGATGGCCTTTGGCGTAGGCAGGTACACGACGGCCTTCGAAAGCGCAGCCTTTGGCCTTGGTAAAGACGACGAAATAACCCGCCCGGTATTAACGGAGTTTGGATACCACATTATAAAGCGGCTACAACACGTACCAATACCAGAAGATAAGGCCAATAAACAGTGGCTGGAAGAAACAAAACAACAGGTACTCCAAAGCGATCGCCTCGAAGTAGCCAAAAAAGTACTATACAAGAAAATACTGCAGACTACCGGGTTTAAAAAACTGCCGGTAAATCAGACGAGCCTGTCGACGTTCACAAACAATACCATCCAAAACAAGAAAGCCCCTTTACCGGCAGGCATTACCGCCAGCACACCGTTATTTACGATCGGTAAACAAACCTTCCGCGTAAAAGAATGGCAGGCCTACCTCGAAACGATCCGCGATATAGAAGACCTGCGCGCAGGCAAAACAAACACACAACTCCTGGATCAGTTTATAGAACAGTCAGCCTTCGATTACTACCGCGAGCACCTCGAAACCTACAACAAAGACTTCGCTTACCAGCTGAATGAATTCAAAGAAGGCAACCTGCTATTCGAGATCATGCAGCGCAACATCTGGGACAAAGCTGCAGCCGATACCATAGGATTGAAGAAACATTACGATGCCCACAAGAATAATTACTGGTGGGAAGCCAGTGCCGGCGCCATCATACTCACAGCAGCCACAGAAGCAGCAGCGGGAGAAGCAAGAAAGAAGCTGGAGGACGATTACCGTACCTGGAAAAAGTTGATGGAATCGAGCGATGGTGCTATTCAGGCCGATTCAGGCCGGTTTGAGTTGGGGCAGATACCGGTGGTAGAACGTACCAACTTCCAGCCAAAGCTTATTACGGCGCCAGTTAAAAATGAGACAGACAACAGCCGCACCTTTGCCTACATCATCAAAATTTACAGCGACCGCGAGCCCCGCAGCTTTACAGATGCCCGCGGATTCGTGATCAACGACTACCAGGCAGCCCTCGAAGACCAGTGGATAACACAACTAAAAAAGAAATACCCCGTCAAAGTCAACGAAACAGTTTTAAAGACACTGCCTGTAAAATAGCTACAAAGTAAAAGGTGGGTCGCGACCCACCTTTTTCTATTATAATTTTTAGTATGCTTTACGCACAGATTGCCACAAAATAATCGTCCATCTCAAAGCTCGGTAGCAACTCTAAACTCGAAATTCGAAACCCGGAATCACACAATCTCCTTCACCGCATTCCAGATCACTTTCGGCTTACCCAATGTGTAATAGTGCAACACCGGTACATTGGCAGCCTTCAATTCCTTCGACTGCTTCAGCAGCCATTCCGTACCGATCTGCTCCACATCAGCGTCAGACTTGGCCTTCAGGATCTCATTACTGAGCTCTGTAGGAATATCTACATGGAAAGTGCGGGGGATCACACTCAGCTGCTTCTTATTGGTGATCGGCTTCAGGCCTGGGATGATGGGAATATCGATACCCTCTTCCCGGCAGCGCTTCACAAAATCAAAATACTTCTGGTTATCGAAGAACATCTGCGTAACGACATATTCGGCGCCGGCCTCAACTTTGGCCTTCAGGTACGACAGATCATTCTGTAAGTTGGGTGCCTCGAAATGCTTTTCAGGGTAACCAGCTACACCGATACAGAACTTGGTGCGGAAACCATCGCGGATATCCTCTTCAAGATAAATACCATTGTTCAGGTTGGTTACCTGCTTCAGCAGGTCCAGCGCATAGCGGTTGCCGCCGGGCTCCGGTTCAAAAACAGTTTCATTCTTGGCAGCATCACCACGAAGCACCAGCACATTATCAACACCGATAAAGTTCAGGTCGATCAGCGCGTCTTCAGTTTCACGCTTGTTGAAACCGCCGCAAATGAGGTGCGGTACCGCATCTACCCGGTAGTGGTTCATAATAGCAGCGCAGATACCAACAGTACCCGGCCTTTTACGCACCTCTACCTTATCGAAAGTGCCATCAGCCTTCTTTTTGAACACATGCTCACTACGGTGATACGTAACATTGATGAAAGAAGGCTTGAACTCCATGAGCGGGTCCAGGTGATCGAAGATAGAATTGATGGTCTTGCCCTTCAAAGGCGGTAATATTTCAAACGAGATCAGTGGCTTGCTTGCCTGCCTGATGTGGTCGATTACTTTCATGTAAAATTGTTATAACTGGGTATATTTCAATCACTCTTTCGGCTTGTAAAATGGTCCGGGGCTCCACACCCAGGATCCAACCCCAAACCCGAAACTTCAAACTCGAAACTCAAAACAGCGTGCAAACATAATCAACGAAACCCGGATGGCAAATACTTGTCAGCCAGACTGTTTAACATTATTTTGTCATCAAACCGGCTTTCCGCCCAAATCAAATGGATTAGTTCCGGTATTTTTGTCTCTAAACGTAATAACACGTGATCAGTGAAATTCATACCCGGGACCTCGTAAAAATATATCGCAACCGTACCGTTGTCAACCATGTCTCCGTCAGCGTAAAGCAGGGAGAGATCGTAGGATTGCTGGGACCCAATGGGGCCGGAAAGACCACGAGTTTCTACATGGTGGTAGGCCTTATCAAGCCCGATGAAGGCAAGGTATTCCTCGATACAGAAGAAATTACCCGCCTGCCTATGTACAAAAGAGCACAACTGGGCATAGGATACTTGCCACAGGAAGCCTCCGTATTCCGTAAGCTCACGGTGGAACAGAATATTATGGCAGTATTGGAGATGACCAGGCTGAAGAAAGCCCAGCAGAAAGAGAAGCTCGAAGCCCTCCTCGATGAATTTCGCCTCCACCACGTCCGCAAAAACAATGGCGACAGCCTCAGTGGGGGAGAACGCCGCAGAACGGAAATAGCCCGTGCCCTCGCAGTAGACCCCAAATTCATCCTCCTCGATGAACCCTTTGCCGGCGTGGACCCTATCGCGGTAGAAGATATACAAACAGTAGTAGCCCGTCTTAAATATAGGAACATCGGTATCCTCATCACCGACCACAATGTAAACGAAACCCTTTCCATTTGCGACCGCGCCTACCTGCTTATAGATGGAAAGATATTCAAACATGGCACCGCCGAAGAACTGGCAGAAGACGAACAGGTACGACGACTATACCTTGGCCGCAATTTTGAATTGAAGCGCAAGGACTATCTGCACGAAGAAGCCATGAAAGGCCAGCAAAGCCTGTCGGAACTGAATCGTATAGAAGACATAGAGTAATGCATTAAAAAACAATGATAAATGCAGCAGCCGCCATACCGGTGGTCGTACTCTCATGATTATTCTTTATTTTGCTCCCCTTGAAACTATTATCGCCTGCCATATCATCGTTGGCCCGTATGCGGTTGTGGCGCATAGAAGGTTGGAAAAACAATCCGGCCGATGCGCAGCGTGAGGTATTACAGGACCTTGTCACCTCGGCACAGAACACTGAGTTTGGCCGCAAGTACAACTTTTCAGAATTATTTAATATTCGCTCCTTCAAACAAACAGTGCCCATCCATGAATATGAGGACATGAAACCTTATATCCAACGTACCATGGAAGGGGAGCAGAACGTGATATGGAATACCCCGGTATATTGGTTTGCCAAAAGCAGTGGCACCACCAGCGATAAAAGCAAGTTCATACCGGTAAGCGACGAAAGCCTCGAAGACTGCCATTACAAAGCAACCAAAGACGTCCTTACCTTCTACTACCAGTTCAATCCTGAGTCAGACCTGCTTACCGGGAAAGGATTGGTACTGGGAGGAAGCCACACGATCAATCCCCTCAACCAGGAGGCAAAGTATGGCGACCTGAGTGCCGTGTTACTGCAAAACTCACCCTTTTGGGGCCATTGGTTGCGCACACCCGACCTGAGCATAGCCCTCATGGACGAGTGGGAAAGCAAAATAGAAATGCTGGCCCGGAACACCATTAAAGAAAACGTAACATCCATATCCGGCGTTCCCACCTGGACGCTCGTCCTCTTCCGCCGCATATTGGAGATCACCGGCAAAAAGAACATAGCCGAAGTATGGCCCCATCTCGAACTATACATGCATGGCGGGGTATCATTCACGCCCTATAAAGAGCAATTCCAGAAACTGATTGGAAAGCCCATCCATTACCTGGAGATGTACAATGCCAGCGAAGGATTCTTTGCGGCACAGGACATTCCTGGCGAAGATGGTATGCTCCTCTTTGTAGACCATGGCATCTTTATGGAGTTCATGCCCATAGAAGAATATGGCAAACCCCATCCGCAAACCATCGGCCTTGGCGAAGTAGAATTGGGTAAAAACTACGCACTGGTCATCAGTACCAATGGCGGATTGTGGCGCTACCTCGTAGGCGATACCATCCGGTTCACCTCACTCAGCCCATTCAGGATCAAAGTAAGCGGCAGGCTCAAACATTACATCAACGCTTTTGGCGAAGAGGTCATTGTAGACAATACCGATAAGGCAGTCGCTATAGCCTGTGAAAAAACGGGAGCCATCGTGAACGATTATACCGCAGCACCCGTTTACTTCAGCGATGAAGGCAACGGCGCCCACGAATGGCTGGTAGAATTCGAAAAAGAGCCGGATGATATCGACACATTTACAGATGTCCTCGATACTGCCCTCAAAAGCATCAACAGCGATTACGAAGCCAAGCGCCATAAAGACATTGCCCTGCGCAAACCCTTGCTGCGTTCCCTCCAAAAAGGTATCTTTAATACATGGCTCAAAAGCAAAGGTAAATTGGGCGGACAGCACAAAGTGCCTCGCCTGAGCAATGAAAGAAAACACCTGGAAGAAATATTGGCCATAGCCAACAACTAACCAGCACACACATGACCGGAACCATAACTTGCCTGAATTGCGGGAACGCATTCACAGGTAACTACTGCAGCAATTGTGGCGAAAAAGTACTCCACGACCACGATAAAACCATCGCCCATTTCCTCGAAGACGGTGTCCACTTCATTACCCATTTTGAAGGCAAGTTCTTTACTACACTAAAAACCATCTTCAGGTGGCCTGGCAAACTATCAGTAGATTATTGCAGAGGCGTCAGACAGCCCTACTTCAAGCCATTGTCATTCTTCCTGATGATCGTAATACTCTACCTCTTATTCCCACGGTTTCAGGGACTCAATATGACGTTGGCCGGACACATGGGACAAGGTCCCACCTATGGCGCCTATGCAACAGCCAAAGTAGAACAATACCTGCAGCACCATCCGGGAACCACTATACAACAACTGGCAGAAAAGTTTGCCAAAAAATCAGAAAAGACCTCAAAGATCCTGCTCTTTATCATCATACCATTTACGGCCCTGCCTTTGTGGTTGATGGCCTTTAAACGTCGGAAATATTATTACGAACACCTGGTGCTGTCAACAGAGATCAACGCGTTCTTCCTGTTATTCGGGTTCTTGATATTCCCATTGATCCTGGCGGGATGGGATATGCTTGGCCGCTGGCTTAAGGTCCCCAACCACCAGTTGGCTGATATGTGGCTGGGCATTGTGGCCTATACGACATTTGCCATTTTCACCGCAACGGCATTAAAAAGATTCTACCAATACAAATGGAAATACAACCTGGCCATACTGTTGGTGATGCTGGCAATACACATCCTGATCATATACTTTGTCTATAAATTTATACTCTTCATAACCATTTTTGCACTGCTATAGAAACAGCAACGGGCGACAGTCCATACAGAAATTGCAGAAATTAGACGTTTTTCGATACATTCGGGCCCTGAAACAATAATAAATATCAAATGAAATTACTCGAAGGAAAAGTAGCCATCGTTACAGGGGCAGCCCGTGGCATCGGCGAAGCCATTGCCCTCAAGCTGGCCGAACATGGAGCCAATGTAGCCTTTACTTACGTAAGTGACAGCAGCGCAGAAAAAGCCAACACATTACAACAAAAAATAGAAGCCCTCGGCGTAAAAGCCAAGGCATACAAGAGCAACGCTGCCGACTTTGCCGCCAGCGAAGCCTTTGTAAGCGATGTAGCAAAAGAATTTGGTACTATAGACGTTTGTGTCAACAATGCCGGTATCTCTAAAGACAACCTGCTGTTGCGCCTGAGCCCCGATCAGTGGGACGATGTGATAAACGTAAACCTCAAGAGCGTATACAACATGACCAAGCAGGTCATACGTCCCATGATGAAAGCCAAGAAAGGATCGATCATCAACATGAGCTCCATCATTGGCATACGTGGCAATGCAGGTCAAAGCAGCTACGCCGCATCGAAAGCAGGCATCATCGGCTTTACAAAATCTATTGCCCATGAGTTGGGTAGTAGAAACATCCGCTGCAATGCGATCGCACCGGGGTTCATCGAAACAGATATGACCCACTACCTGAAAGATGGCGATGCCTCCAAAGCATTCCTGGAAAAAATACCATTAGGCCGTTTCGGCAAAGCAGAAGAAGTGGCCGATACCACCCTTTTCCTCGCCTCCGACCTCAGCTCATACATCACCGGCCAGGTCATCAGCGCCTGCGGCGGCTTGAATATCTAATAAAACCATGTCAGACTGAGCCTGTCGAAGTCTGCATAAAACGAAAATGGTGGGTCGTCCCGTACTTTAGTCGGGACGGCTCACCATTTTCGTTTAACGTCGAATCAAATATATATCCTCCCAATTCTTAAAATCCCTCAAATCAAGGTTCAGACTTTCTTCTTAAACGCCGCAATAGCAGTTTTACTAAAAGCACTCAACACCAGCTTGCCACTGACCGCTGCCCGTTCGGCAAGCAACTGATCCCAATGCTCAGTCCCTTTCCACAACATATGCTTCATCTCCACCATCGCCTCCGGACTCGAATGCGCCAGCGTATGCGAAAGCCGTTCGATACTCTCGTCCATTTCAGTAGAACTGCTGTGCACTTCAGCGTATAGACCCTTACGCTTGGCCCAGTCGGAGCTGCGCCACATGGAAGCGTCAATCGACAAATGACTGAAAGCAGCCGTACCGATCTTACGCTCCACGGCAGGGCCCACAACGAAAGGACCAATACCAACAGAAAGCTCACTCAGTTTGACATCCGCACCTTCAATAGCAATGGTATAGTCAGCTGCAGCAGCAAGACCTACGCCACCACCCACACACTTGCCCTGGATACGGGCAATGATGAACTTGGGGCATTTGCGCATAGCATTGATCACATGCGCAAAGCCACTGAAAAACTGCAGCCCTTCCTCCTTGGTGCTGATGGCAGCCAGCTCATCGAAAGAAGCGCCGGCGCAAAAAGCACCATCGCCGGCAGAGCGCAGAATGATCACCCGGGTATCACGTTCGTTGCCGGCGCCATGAATAGCATGCACCAGCTCTTCGAGAATGCGGTGGGGTAGAGAGTTACTTTGCGGATGAAAAAACTCAATGGTAGTAACACCATTATGCGTTTCAGTTCTTACATGACCGTTTTTAATTTCCTGTATCATATACTAAGAGTTTAAAAGAGATAAATAAGATAAAGAGTATGTTGAGCAACAAACAATACTTGTACAACACTTCCTGCTTAGTTCCCAAAATTGTTGAATACCCTGTGAACTCCATTTTTCATTAAGTCTACCTTGAAATTTAACAACAAGCCGTTCTTTAATTTCATCAACTTTAGGTAGGTCTGCAGTTGCTTATAGTGGACACCCAAAACATTTTCGACCGATTTGATTTCTACAATCAATCTGTCATCAACCAGTAGATCGGGTTTATAAGCATCCTGAATTCTGAGTTCTTCATAACAAATCGGCATTAACAACTGGCGTTGAAGCGGTATATCTCTCTTTTGAATTTCATAATATAGCAGATCTTCGTATACCCGCTCAAAACAGCCCGGCCCAATAGTAGAATGTATTTTTATACACAATTCTATAATTGTTCCGGTTAGTTGGTTTATTTCCATAGCATTGGTTTTCTCATAAGTAGAGCCTCTTTTTCTCTGGTAGAGTCTTTTCTCAGGTAGGGCCTCTTTTTCTCCTTCTACTCCTGCACTCTTAGCTTGACCATAGTTAAGATAGTAGCTACGGCTACAGGCTCACCGGTTTGATCAGTAACCTCTACCAGCCACTTCACAATACCCTTTTTCACATCATCGCTTTCCTTCTTTTCCTGTACTGTCTTCTCCTTACACGTAAGCTGAACACCGATGGTTGTTCCTGCATACACAGGCTTCAGGAAGCGGCACTCCTCCAAACCATAATTCAACAACACAGGCCCTTTCTTCGCATCGACAAACAAGCCAGCAGCAGCACTCAGGATGAAATAACCATGCGCCACTGGCTTTTCGAAAATGGTCCCATCCAATGAAGTATGGTCAGTGTGCGCATAAAAATGATCCCAGCTTACGTTGGCGAAGTTCACAATATCAGCTTCCGTTACGGTTCGCTTGTGCGTGATCACGCAGTCGCCGATAGCCAGCTCTTCAAAATATTTACGGAAAGGGTGCTTTTCATCTTCCTTCACCGCGCCACCACGTTGATAAACATTAGTGATAGAAGAGATCACAGAAGGCGAACCCTGGATCGCTACCCGCTGCATATAATGCTTCACACCACGAGCGCCACCCATCTCTTCACCACCACCTGCACGCCCTGGGCCGCCATGCACCAGCTGGGGCAGCGGAGAACCGTGGCCGGTACTCTCTTTGGCACACTCCTGGTTCAATACGAGGATGCGGCCATGATGAGAAGCGGCGCCCAACACAAAGTTCCGGGCAATGGAATGATCGGCCGTTACAATAGAACATACGAGCGAACCCTTGCCCTTTTTGGCAAGCTCGGTAGCATCAGCCAAAGATTTATAAGGCATGATAGTGCTCACAGGGCCGAATGCCTCCACTTCATGCACGGCTGCACTTTCAAAAGGCTTATCATTCATCAATAATAATGGGCTCATAAAAGCACCCTTCTCCGCATCGGCATCTACAACCTGCACACTATCCAGAGAGCCAAACACGATCTGCGAAGAAGCCAGCAGCTTTTGCACCTGGTTCCTTACCTCTTCACGTTGCGATTGACCCGCCAGCGCGCCCATCCGAACACCCTCATTCAAAGGATTACCGATAGTAGTTTGCGCCAACGCTTTGCCCACCGCCTGCCATACAGCCTCCATTTTACTTTCCGGAACAAAAATGCGGCGAATGGCCGTGCACTTTTGTCCGGCCTTCACAGTCATTTCCTTGCGCACCTCCTTTACAAAAATGTCCCACTCAGGCATACCTGGTTCCACATCGCCACCCAGCACGATACAATTGAGCGAATCAGCCTCCATATTGAAAGGAACACTCTCCGACAAAACCCTTGGGTTCGACTTCAACTTCAAACCTGTAGAAGCAGAACCGGTAAAAGTGATGACATCCTGAGAAGAAACATGATCCAGCATATCGCCGGCAGAGCCACACAACAATTGCAAAGCCCCTTCAGGCAGAATACCGGAAGCAGCAATTTCTTTTACAACAGCTTCAGTAAGATAAGAGGTTACAGTAGCGGGTTTCACCACAGCAGGTACACCAGCCAGTAAGTTCACAGCGATCTTTTCCAGCATGCCCCATACCGGGAAATTGAAAGCGTTGATATGAATAGCGATACCCTCCCGGGGTACCAGGATATGCTGACCCATAAAAGAGCCAGCCTTACTCAAACCTATCCCTTCCCCATCCACGCAAAAAGGTTCATCGGGAAATTGCCGGCGAAGCGAAGCATAAGAAAACAAGTTACCAATACCACCTTCTATATCGATCCAGCTATCCGCTTTGGTAGCGCCTGTTTGATAGCTGATTGTATAAAACTTGTCGAGATGATTGCGCAGGTGAAGCGCCAGTGCACGCAGCATGCGCCCCCTTTCATGAAAAGTAAGTTTACGCAAGGCCGGACCTCCCGTTCTCCTTCCATAATCGAGGATGGCCGCAAAGTCAAGACCTTCAGTAGAAGCATGACCCAGCAACGAACCATTCACGGCGTCGTACAGAGGTTGCCCCGTACCATCGCCGGTGATCCATCGCCCGGTTACATAATTGGCAAGTTTAATCATATAGCAGATCAATTGATATTAATAGAAGTCGATAATGTGCCATAACCCCGTTGAATGTCAGCATACCTGAAAGAGGTCCAGCCAAGCTGGATATTGATGCGGTTGGTTGATTTGGGTATATTAAGCCCGGCAGCAATACCATAAGCAGGACGTACAGCCGATTTATTCATATCATTCAGCAGAAACCAGGCTGCACCCGCACGCACAGAACCATACACCTGCGGCGACAAATAAGCTTTGATACCAGCCAGCACCGGCAAGGCGAAAGCCCTGTTCTTCGCCATTTCATACCACATCTTATCACCGGTAAAATACACATAACTACCCTCCGCTTCAACAGCAAAGTTCCTGGAAAAACGCTTCTCCGCGCCAGCCAATCCACCAATACCAACCTCATTATTGGCAATATCCGACAGGCCGAAAGCTACCTGTGCCCCAAACCGGTAACTATAAGAAAATTTATTTTGCGCAACAGACAACAGGGAAAGCAATAGAAAGACAAGAGAGCCCACACAGCGCTTCTTCATAAATACCGGTATTATAAGGCTAAAATAATATAAACGACCATTAATAACCATTGTAATTTTGTTATCCTATACTTAACAGACATATAAAAAGCAAAGAATTATGCATAAACGTATAAAATTATTTATAGTTATAGCCGTCCTTTTCGCAACTGCTTGTAACGACCAGGCCACCGATACGCCACGCAAAAACGCATACAGCGATAAACCCGTTTCCAAAGCAGATTCACTCCGTCAGGAAGTGATGGAAGGCCACGATGTAGGAATGGCTAAAATTATCTATATCAGGAGATACAGCGCACAGATCCAACTAAAACTCGACAGCCTCAACAAACTGCCCCCCAAACAGCAGGATAAACAATACCAGCAAACACTCGTTGCCTTACACCAGGCATTGCAAAATGCAGATAAAGGAATGAGCACCTGGATGGACAAATACAAAGACGATACCCTCAAAGACAATGAACCCCTGCGCATCCAATACCTGGAGTCCGAAAAAGTAAAAGTTGATAAGGTAAAGACTGAAATACTCGAAAGCCTCTCCCGCGCCGACTCACTGTTAAAGCAGCGTTAAACGTCCGACACGTCAGGCCACTTCGCGCGAATCCGTCAGGCTGCTTCAGGCGGCCAGACAGTAAAAGCCAGCCGCTAACTGACAAAAGCTAAAAACTAATACCTTGTTTCCCGTCACCCTGACAGAAAACACAATTGGCCATAAGTTTGAACTGCAACGTGCATGGAAAACACAACACCAGTACAACTGGTGCAGCATACCGATGCAGCACTGCTTGATACCTATTCTAAAACGATTACAGGCGTAGTAAATACCATTGCAGAAGCCGTAGTACATATACAGGTCACCAAAAAAATGATCGATCGCCAAACCCGGCAGGAGCGACTCACGCCCGGCAGCGGTTCAGGATTCATCATTTCATCCGATGGCTTCATTGTCACCAACCACCACGTCATAGAAAATGCCACCAGCATAAAAGCCTCCCTGGCCGATGGCCGACTGGTAAACGCAGAACTCAAAGGCGCGGATCCTTCTACCGACATCGCCGTATTGAAGATTTATGAAACCAACCTGAAAGCATTGACCTTTGCCGATTCCGGCCAGTTGCAGCCCGGGCAGATCGCCATCGCGATTGGCAACCCATTAGGATTACAACATACGGTGACGGCGGGCGTGGTAAGTGCTCTGGGAAGAACATTGCGGGCCACCAATGGCAGGTTGATTGACGACATCATTCAAACCGACGCTTCTCTCAACCCGGGTAATTCGGGCGGACCATTGGTCAACTCATTGGGGCAGGTGATAGGCGTTAACACAGCCATGATACCAACAGCACATGGAATATGCTTCGCCGTGTCCTCCAATCTGGCAGCTTATGTGGCCGGCAAGCTGATCATCCACGGTACAGTTAAGCGGGCCTGGTTGGGCATAGCCGGACAGTCGGTTAACCTCACAGAACGGATGCGGGCAGCCAATAGGCTCACCAACAAAACAGGCGTATACGTATTTGAGATTGTGGCCGATGGACCAGTATACAACAATGAACTGCGTACCGGCGACATCATAGTAGGCTTTGGCGAAAAGACAGTAACATCAGTCGATGACCTGCACCAGCAACTCAACGACAGCGTCATCGGGCAACGTACGCCATTACACGTACTCCGCGGTGGCCACAAAACCACCCTCACCGTCATCCCCGGACAAATGAAATAACACGAGCACAATAAAAAAGATCGGGTCGACTATCAGTCGACCCGATCTTTTTTATTGTATTCAATTCGTGTAATTCGCTTCCAATTCGTGTTATCTCACAATCAGCTTCTTCAAGTAACTCTTATTATCATGCTGTATCTGCAGCAGATAAACACCACTCGCCAGCTTTCCGGCATTCACAGGTTGATTATACCTTCCGATAAAGCCCGGTGTACGATCACTATAAACCTTCTGCCCAATAGCATTCACAATAGAAATATTCAGATCAGCTTTCTTGCTCACAGTAAAGTCGAGCGTGAACTGACCATTATTGGGATTAGGCATCACCTTCAGGCTGATCTCGGATGGATCGATATTGGGAATACCGGTTACACCATAAGTGATCTCATTAGACGATAACTGACAACCCAAAGGAGAAGTAATAACCGATTTATAAACACCATTTTGAGTAGCCTGGTAAGTTTGATTTGTAGCACCGTTTATAGGGGCATTGTTCAGATACCACTGATTGCCGGAAGTAACACTGCTGGAAAAAGTATTACCATTCAAAGTGATCACAGGAGTAACATTCGTGCTGGCAACCACTGAAGTTCTGGTGCTGGCACAGCCATTCAACTTGATACTCATATCATAGAACCAGTAATAAAACTTCTGGAAGTAATTGGCGTCACTGGGGTCAGTGTTGTTGTTGCCGGTGATGGAGAAAATATTAGGAATACTGAAGGGATAAGGATTACCGGTTACACCATTATTCCTGTAGATCGAAGCGCCATCGAGCGGACGGCAGATGATAATATGATCACCGGGATCAGTCACTGTAAAATTGAGCGCGAAAATAGCGCCGGGATCATCGGCGCCGACGGTAGTTGGATACACATTCAGCGTCTTGCTGGCGATGGGGAAATAAGTATAACTCGTTCCCGTAACAGTACCCAGATCAGCTAAAATAAACTCGACCCTGCCCGCTGCGCCAATATACAACCTGGCCGATTCGATAGTAACAGGCACCTGGTTATTGAACTTCATATAGAAATTCTGGAGCGTTGAATAACCACCTGCGCCAAGCGTAGATTTATTGGCGGGGCCAACCTTGGCATTCGCCAGTTCATTACGACTCACATAATAAGTCTTATTAGCTGTAATGACAGTAGAAGTCGTAGTGCCGCCAGTAGCAATAGGGGTGGTAGCAGTAGCAGTTTCGTACCACAAAATAACATCCGAGCCCGGATTCGCAGCACTTAGAAGGACAGAAGTACCGCATACCTCGGCTTGCGCAGTAGGGCCTGCTGCCTGCGTGTTTACCACAAAACTTGTCGTCTGCTCATCATTGGCAGCATTCTGGTCACCAACAAGAGCAGCCTTCACGTTAACAGTGTAAGTTTTACCAGCTGCAGCTGCAAAAGGAGTCTGGAATGTATATTCAATTTCACCCGATGCAGCAACCGAAGGAGCATAAGTGCCACTCAACGTAGCCACTGTAGTAGCGCCATCTTTCACAGTACCCGATAGCACAATATTCGACTTGGCAGTGGTACTTAAGTTTTTGAACCGGATAGTCACATACTGACTGCCGGAAGCGCAGCCAGAACCCTGTGGTGACACGATATCAACAATGCCTACATCATTCGAAGGATTGGCAAAACGGATCCGGTAGTCCTGCGTTTCACCCTTATTGCCGGCATAGCAGGCCGTTACGTCAGCGGCATTTGAAGTCTCCACCACCGCAATACGCAGAACAGCATAATTGCCAGGCAATACACCGGCAGGGATGGTTACGTTCGTAGTATAAGGACCATCACCATTGATAGTACCACTTGTAGTCAGCAATTCACCGGCGTCGTTGAAATCACCATCATTATTCAGATCGATCCAGGCCTTCACAACCTTGTTCGTAGTGCCACCCACACAGCTGGCCAGCTTTACATACAAAGGCGCAGTACTGTTGGGCTCAACAGCGCCGGTAATAGAAGTAAAATTGGTATAAGTGATACAGCCTGCTGCATTTTGCTTTTGAATACCGCCAAAAGAAACACTGTCGATCCGGGCGCCGGAATTGGCACCGGAAGCGGGAGCACAATAAGCCGTGCCACCCACGCCACTCACGATCAGTGAATAAGCCTGAGAGCCATTAGTTAGCGTGCCCTTATGAGAGATCGTGATCGTATAAGCAACGCCGGGTACAACATCGGCAATCTCTACCTTCTCCACATTATCCCGCGTATTATCGCCGGTAGTAGCCGCTGCATCAGGAACAGCGGGGTCGAGAATCCATGGCATATAAGTAGTAGCCCCTCTGGTGATCCTGATATCGAGATCGTTGATCAGCTTGCGGGTATCAAGATCGACCTGAGCAGCATGAACAGTACCCTTGGGGTCGGTCCACACAAGTGTGGCAGCGAGCGCGCCCTTGCCGGAAGCAACCACATTGATCGTTTTGGTAGCGCCATTCGCCAGAACATCCTCTACAATTTGATATTCAGTGCCACCATTCGCGCCGGTAATCACATTGGCAGCCTTCGCTACATTCAACACGCCCCAGCCAAAAATATAATCGGGCCCGGCAGCTGTCCCTGCCTCATCAGCAGTATGAATAGCCAGCGCCTTCAAAGTGGCAGAACGCATATAAGTACTCGGATGCAAACGCGAGTAGTATTCCTGGAGCAGGATCAGCGAGCCTGCCGCAGCCGGTGAAGCCATAGAAGTACCACTGAATATGCTATACGAATTATCACTGGTACCGGTAGATGACAACAGTTCAACACCATCAGCCACGATATCCGGCTTGATACGGCCATCATCCGTAGGCCCCCAGCTGCTGAAGTCGGAGATCGTTACACCTTGCGCATTGCTATAGCCCGATGTCAGCGGATCGATAGCACCTACCGTCAGAATATTCTTGGCAGTGCCCGACATGGGGATGATATCATAACCATCATTATTGCTGATGCCTGCAGGACGGGGCCCTGCATCGATCATCGTACCCGAAGAATTATAGCGCCAGTAATTCGCGCCCACAGCAGGCCCGTTTTGATTACGGTTATTACCGGCCGATTTAACGATTAAGTGATAAGGAGCATTAAAAGCGATATCGTCGAACGTCTGCGCCTCTGTATCATAAAAACCAAACTTATAATCCTCTGTAGCACCAAATTGACCCCTGAATTCCCAACGGTTGCTCTGCGAGGTGTTTTGATACCAGCCGGCAATAGAACCATAAGAGTGATTCGAGATCAGCATGCCACCATTCGACTCCGTCAACATCTCGGAAAGATTACTATTGAAATCATACACCACCAGGTCCTGAAACCCGAAAGCCATACCCTTGGCCAGCGGATTTACACCCGCGGCGATCAGTGTGCCAGATACGTGCGTGGTATGATCGCTGATCGCCACAGAACCATTCTCCTTATTATTGATACGACCAGTCAGCTCCACGTGCGTAGGCCTTGCGCGGCCACCATCCCAAACACCCAGCTTGCCCCGCACACTGGCCGAAGAACCGGAAAGATTAAGTCCGGTAGCACCGCCAGGCCACAACTTGTTAGTACCGGTAGTGGCAGCAGCCACAATATTGTTGTAAGTAGTAGTATAGATAGGATAACCCTGATCGTCGACATTGGTCAGGGCGGCAAGTCCACCATTTTTAGTGTGGAGCACCAAAGGCCAGTTCTTTTCCTTAGCAAGTTTTTGCAAAGTGGTAGCCAACACCTTTTCCTTGGCAGCCTGCTCGGTAGCGGCACGACGAAGCTCATCCGACTTCGTTACAGTTTGACCATACGTAGCGGCACAAAGACCTGACAATAAAACACAAAGGGGTACAATTTTCTGCTTAGGCATAAAGTTTTTTGCGGTTAATTAAAAAACGATATTTTAGAAATCCTGGTTGCTAAAAGCAACTTAAATTTAGTCATAAACCTTCCGAAAATGCGAAAAAAGCTTGTAAAACCACTGTTATTCTTACCGCTCGTCATACTCCTCAGTTCATATACGGGAATTTTCTGCAAAAAGGAGGGAATAAAGGGCAAAATTTACCGGGTAATGGGTAATCAGATGCCCGCCCCGGGCGAACCATCCACCCAACCCCAACCATTCCAAACCACCCTATATATCTACGAATTGACCAACATCAGCCAGGTAAAACGAGCCACCGAAGGGTCATTTTATACCACCATCAGCACAAAACTCGTGAAAGAAGTAAAGGCCGACAGAAAGGGGAACTTTAAAATAAAACTACCCCCGGGACAATACTCCCTCTTTGTCAAAAAAGACGACCTGTACTACGCCAATATTTTTGATGACAAAAACAACATCGCCCCCGTTGCAGTAGAAAAAGGCAAATACACCACCATCGAAGTAAAAGCCGATTACGGCGCCGTATACTAAACAGAAAAGCTTTGTTCCGCTCTGCGAGGCTTGCAGCTCTTAGCCCCATAACGCTAGTACAGCAAGAGTGCCTTATCAACCTATTAACCTTTCAACATATCAACTAAACGAAAAGCCCCCCATTGCTGGAAGGCTTTCAATTTATCAAACAACTGAATCATTACCACTTGTTACCACGGCCACGGTCATCATCCCGGCGGCCATAGTCATGATCATTGTCCCTGTCACGGCCCCATTTGTCATCCCGGTCATAAGGATCAAAACCAGACTTTCTTACAGCCACGCTACCATAACGGTTCACATTCAGGTTCACCAGTTGATCAGGAGCAACCATCACAAAACTGTTGTAGATCATGGTAGTCTTCATCGCTCCGAATAAACCCCTGCGCTCCATGCGGTAGATCTCAACGCGGTGATTACCCGGCTTGATACTGTTCAACACAAATTCATTGCGATCCACATTATAACGTTGACCATCGATTTTCACAAAGATGGTAGATGGGCTATTGCTGGTCACTGAGATCTTTCCTTTCTTCGGACGATCAGCAGCAAATGAAGCAACACTAAGACTAATCATGATCGCGGCGAGTGTAAAAATCTTTTTCATAACTTGTTTCCTCCGTTTTGTTTTATACAGTAATAGATCACAAACAAGCCTCCGCGTTTACAAAAGCATTGTTAAAGCCAAAAAAGGTGAATTGGCCATTCTGATTCATTTAGTTAAGACGTCGTATTGCTGGGTGTTTTTTGCGCCGTTAGGTGCAATAGCTTTGTAGAAACATGCTTCGCAGTTCAATGCGGCGCCGTAGGTAACGCTACTTTTTTATCCCTTTTTATAAGTATCTTTTAGCAGCCAAAATAAACTCCCATGAGATATATCTTACTAACGCTACTTTTCATTAGCAATCATGCCGTAGCACAACAGCCGGTACTCATAACATACGCTGCTAAATACGGCAACCAGCCATTGGATGGCCGCTTGTTATTACTACTCTCCAACAACAACCGCGCAGAGCCACGCATGCAGATAGCAGATGGCCCACAAACACAATTGGCATTTGGTATAGATGTAGAGAATTGGAAAACCGGTGAGTCGAAAACAATAACAGCTACAGCATTTGGATACCCTATACAAAGCCTCGCACAAGTGCCGCCCGGCGAATATTATGTACAGGCATTGCTCCATAAGTATGAAACCTTTCACCGAAAAGATGGACATGTAGTGAAGCTGCCGATGGACCGCGGCGAAGGCCAACAATGGAACCAGGCCCCCGGCAACCTGTATTCAAAGCCCGTTAAAATAAGAGTAGATCCACGGCTGAAAAATATCATACGCATAGAGCTCACCGAAGAGATACCACCCATCAAAGAACCCGAAGACACCAAATATATTAAGCACATCAAAATACAAAGCAAACTACTCACGGAGTTTTGGGGACGCCCGATGTATCTCGGTGCACATATATTATTACCCGAAGGATGGGATACACATCCGGAAGTAAAATATCCGTTGGCAATCTTTCATGGGCACTTCCCGGCCAACTTCAGCGGCTTTCGTACCATGCCGCCCGATACAGCCCTCAAGCCGGATTACATAGAGCGCTTTAAACTGACAGGCTACAATAAGATTGTACAACAAGAAGCCTACAACTTTTACAAACAGTGGACAGGCCCCGGCTTCCCACGCGTCATTGCTATCGAAATACAACACGCCAATCCATATTACGACGACTCCTACGCAGTCAACAGCGCCAACATCGGCCCCTATGGCGATGCCATCACCTATGAGTTGATACCCGAAATAGAAAGACGATTCAGAGGCGTCGGGCAGGGATGGGCCCGCTTCATGTACGGCGGAAGCACAGGAGGATGGGAAGTATTGGCAGCACAAGTCTTTTATCCCGATGAGTACAACGGCTGCTATGCCGCCTGCCCCGACCCAATCGACTTTAGGGCATACACGGTAGTCGACCTCTACAAAGACAAGAACGCCTACTACCTCGAAAGCGACTACAAAAAAACACCACGTCCCGGCATGCGCAATTACCTGGGCCATGTAAGTACTACCCTGCAGGAGATGAACTACAGGGAACTCACCCTCGGCACCAAAACCCGTAGCGGACAACAGTTCGACATCTGGGAAGCAGTCTATTCACCGGTAGGAGCCGATGGATACCCAAAACCAATTTGGAACAAACGTACAGGTGCTATCGACAGCACAGTGGCAGCTTATTGGAAAGAGCACTTCGATCTTTCCTGGATTATGAAAAGAGACTGGGCAAAAATTGGCAGCAAACTAAAAGGGAAAGTACACATCTATTGCGGCGACATGGACAACTACTACCTCAACAACGCGGTGTACCTCACCGAAGAAATGCTCAAAGCACTCGACAACCCAACCTATGACGGAGAAGTAGATTACGGTGATCGCGCCGAACATTGCTGGAACGGCGATCATACCCAGCCCAACTACATTTCACGCCTGCGATACCATTCGATGTTCATCACCAAATGGGCAGAAGAAATGAAAAAACGTGCCCCTGCCAACGCAGACCTGAATAGCTGGAGGTACTAAAGAATAGTGTCAGACTGAGCTTGTCGAAGCCTCGTCGAAGGGTGGGTCGCCCTCAAAGGGCGGCTCACCCTTCGGCAAAAGCAAAGAGACCTGACAGGTTTTGTTTGCGTTGCAAACCAACCTGTCAGGTCTTTAAAATGTAAACGCAGAATATATTACACCAGCTGGCGGGCCTCAATTTGCCTGCACAGAGAATGGAAGATCTCGTCGATGCTGCCCACGCCCTTAACATACACAACCTTACCGGCTTGCGCATAATAACCAGCTACAGGCGCAGTCTTGTTTTCATACTCTACCAGCCTGGCGCGGATAACATTCTCATCAGTATCATCACTGCGGCCAGAGCTTTTGCCACGGTTCAGCAGGCGGGCTACCAGCTCTTCGCGGTCCACTTCCAGCGCCAGCACAATGGCAATTTCAGAAGCCTTGCCAGTCAACAGGTTGTCCAGCGCTTCCGCCTGAGCTACCGTACGGGGAAAACCATCAAACAGGAAACCCTTGGCGTGCGGGTTCGTATCCAGTGCAGAACCGATCATCCCGATCACAACAGCATCAGGAACCAGCTGTCCTTTGTCCATAAAGCTTTTAGCTTCCAAGCCCAGTTTGGTCTGATTAGCAATCTCTTCCCGCAGCAGGTTGCCGGTAGAAAGATGGATCAGGCCATACTTATCAATAAGTTTCTCAGATTGAGTTCCCTTGCCGCTGCCGGGAGGGCCAAATAAAATCAGGTTGAACATGGTACTTACTTCACTTGATGAAGGAGCAAAAATAAAGGAACACCCTTAAAAATCCTTTAACAATCCTCGGTTTCTAATTAAAAAATGGTGAGGAAACGCAGCGATCCTTTGTAGAAAAGAAAATGTTAAGTTACGCTGGCCGCGGCCTGTAGGGCAACCACAACGAACCCTTACTACGTAAATTTGTTATAAATCATACAGATGAAACAGAAAATTCAATATATAACCGTCCTGATACTGGCCAGCCTTTTGCAGCAATGCACCTACTCCCAGTCTACCAACAACCAGAAAAAAACAGTTATGAATAGCACAAAAAAAGACAGCACCAACCCCGTCTATTCACGTACAGACACCTCCAAGGTCAATCTGAGCGAAGAAGAATGGAAAAAAGCCCTCGATCCCGAAGTCTATTACATTGCCCGGATGAAAGGTACTGAGCGCCCAGGCACCAGCGTCTTCGAACACTCTAAAGAAGTGGGCACCTACTATTGCGCAGCCTGCGGAAATGCCCTCTTCAAGAGCGACACCAAGTTCGAAAGCGGCTGCGGTTGGCCAAGCTTCTATGCCCCCATCAGCAAAACCAGCATCATCTACCTGCCCGACAATTCCCACGGAATGAGCCGTACAGAAGTAGAATGCGGACGCTGCAAAGCCCACCTCGGTCACGTATTTGAAGACGGCCCGCCCCCAACAGGACTCCGCTATTGCATCAACGGCGTAGTACTCGACTTCGAAAAAGCCAAAGAAGCCGAAACCAAATACAACCAGGACCACAAAGACAAAACAAAGAAAAGCGAGTAAAGCTTTTTGTCACCCTGAGCCTGTCGAAGGGTGTCGACTTATAAGGCAGCTTAAGTATACAACAACAAATAAGCAGAAGAGAGCAGCTACGGTGGAACGGGCTGCTCTTTATCTTTTACCCCCGTTCCCGGATACTCGCAGGTTCCTCCCCGGATCCTCCCAGGATCAAGGCGGCTGCAACCATGCCAGTACCAGACCGGTAGCAAGCTAATAGCAAGACAATAGTAAGAGAAGGAGACTCAAACGTAGGCAGGACGTGGAAAAAGACCCGAAAGAGGATGGTCGGTACCTGCCCGAAAACAAGTAAAAGAGTGATATAAAGACCTATAATTCATTCAATTTAAATATACAAAACATCTCTATAAAAACCTGTAAAAACACCGGAAATCTTTGAGTTGAATTGACCCTTTTTTGATTCCTCCAATCCACCAAATCCCATAAATCTTGGTTCAGACAGATTAAAATCTTCAGGAAATCTAAAAAACATTTGTTAGTGTGTATGCTTTACACATTATATTTGTGTAGCAGATACACATTATTAATACACCTAAACGAAGCTTGTTTTATGATGCCGAAACGATCGCTTGTGGGAATCCTCACGATCCTGCTATGCTTACCCGCATTCACCTGGGCGCAAAGCAAAACCGTTACCGGTAAGATCACCGATGCCACCAACGGCATACCGGTACCCGGAGCCTCGGTCACTGCCAAAGGTTCCAAAACCGGAACCTCCTCTAAAGCAGATGGCAGTTTTACCCTAACCATTCCAGGCGCAACAACCACCCTCACCATTTCAGGAGTTGGCTACGAAACACAGGACGTGCCGGTAGCAGCAGACGTAATCCTGATATCCCTCAAAGCAGCACCTTCTAACCTCAATGAGGTAGTGGTCATTGGCTACGGCACCCAGCGTCGCCGCGATGTAACAGGCGCCATTGCCAAGGTTGCCGGCGAAAAGCTCACCACCATAGCAGCACCCAGCTTTGAAGCTGCACTCCAGGGCAAGGCGCCCGGCGTGCAGGTCATACAAGGCAGCGGCCTTGCTGGCTCCGGCTCAGTCATCCGCATCCGGGGTATTGCCTCGATCGGTGCAGGAGCTGATCCGCTCTACGTGGTAGATGGCATCCCAATTATTGCCGACGCATTCCTGCGTACCAACAGCGGAGGCATGAACCAGAACCCGCTGGCTTCCCTTAACCCCAACGATATTGAGTCCATCGAAATACTGAAAGATGCCGCTGCAGCCGGTATTTATGGTAGCCGTGGTTCCAACGGCGTTATCCTCATTACCACTAAACGTGGTAAAAGCGGTAAGCCTTCATTTAACTACAACAATAAGATCGGTATCTCTACATACGCCAACAGGCCTGATTTCGTAAGCGGCTCCGAATGGCTCCAGCTACGTCAGGAAGCCTGGGAAAATGATGGCAACACAGGCAAAGCCCCTCTGCCAGGTGGAGTAACCTGGGAACAGGCCCAAAAGAACAACACCGATTGGTGGGACTTACTCACCCGCACGGGCTTCATCAACGAGCATAGCCTGAGTATGACACAAGGCAACAAACTTGTAAAAAGTTTTGTAGGCGCCACCTACAGCGAGAACCAGAGCTACCTGAAGAACAACAGTTATACACGTTTGGGACTACGCACGAATTTTGATTTCACGATCACCCCCAAATTCAAAGCTACCCTTAGCGCAGCTTACAACCGGGGCATCAACAAACGGGTACCCGCAGCCTGGGCTGGTGGTCTCGGAGATGCAATGAGCACAGCACTCCCCATTTATCCGGTATACAATGACGACAAGACCTGGTTTACCGGTGGTGCCAATCCGGTGCGCCGCATGAACGAAACGATCTGGCGCAATACAGACCATCGCTTGATCGGTGGCCTCACACTCGATTATGAAGTGATCAAAGGCCTGAACGTTCGCGTCAATGGATCTTACGATTACCTGAGCGGGATCGACGATCAGTGGGAATCATCCAACTGGATCAACGATAACACAAAACCAGGCATCGCAAAACGTTCACCCTATCGCGGTAAGAACTGGGTTGCTTCAGCCACTGCTACCTACAATTGGAACCTGAACGACGACAACCGCTTCACCTTCCTCGCAGGTACAGAGTTTCAGGAAAAGAGCTTTATAAACAGAGTATATGTAGAAAAGAACAGCGACAGGCCCTTCTACAAAAATAAAGCCCTGTACGAACACGCACTCGATTCTATCAAGCAAACAACCACGCCACTCAACTCACCAGCCTTTAATGCAGAAACATTTGCCAGTGTGTTCGGCCGGATCAATTACGTGTATAAAGAGCGATATGCATTCCAGGCTTCAGTACGTCGTGATGGATCATCCAAATTCGGTCCCGATAAAAAGTATGGTGTATTCCCCTCAGTATCTGCAGGCTGGACGATCAGCCAGGAAGAATTCATGAAAGACCTTACATTCATCAACTTCCTGAAGCTGCGCGCCAGCTACGGTTTAACAGGTAACTCGAACATACCTTCCGGCCAATACTACTTTACCTACTATGCCGGCGGTCAGTACAACACAGCACCGACCCTCTATCCCGGCAACGTTGGTACACCCGACCTGCATTGGGAAGAAACACAAAATACCGATGTGGCAGTAGAATTTGCCGGTTGGAACAACCGCATCACGGGTGAACTGGCTTACTACCACAAAAGAACAACCGACCTGTTACTCAATACGGCAATCTCTCCATCAACGAGCTTCGGTACAAGCTTCCGCAACGTGCCAGGCAGTGAGATACTAAATCAGGGTATTGAACTGAGCCTGAATGTTAAAGTAGTCAACAAGAAAGACCTCACCTTCAGCGTAGGCGGTAACATCGCCAAGAACTACAACGAGCTCATCAGCCTCGGTGGTTTGAGCGCTGATGCAGCAGGCGGTGGTAGCAACGATACACGTGTGGTAACGGGATATCCGGTAGGCACCAACTACCTCGTACGTTACTATGGAGTAGACCCCAACGATGGCCTTCCCATCTGGTACGACAAAACAGGCAAGCTCACCAAAACATTCAGCCTCGACAACCGGATGCCCGTAGGATCAGTGGTACCCGACTTTATCGGCGGCGTGAACCACAACCTCACCTGGAAAGGATTTGAATTTACCAGCTTGTGGACATTCACCATTGGCGGTAATATATACGATGGCTCTGCCAAAAGACAAGATGGTATCGTTACCGATTGGGTTATCCGCCGCGATCTGTTAGATCATTGGAGACAGCCTGGCGATGTAACCAAATTCCCACGCCTCACCATGAATACTGGAACCTATAATGGTCTCAGCAGTGAGTGGCAATACAACAGCACGATGTTCCTCTACGATGCATCCTACCTGCGCCTGAGAGAAGTATCACTGGGATACCGTTTCGATCCTAAACTCCTTACAAGGCTGCATGTAAAAGGAGCCCGCGTATTTGTGACAGGCATGAACCTGCTCACATTCACGAAATACCCGGGAGGCGATCCGGAGATTGCGCGTGACTTTGAAAACGTCACAGACCGCAACCTCAGCCCCAACATCACCTACCTCACACCACCCCAGCAGAAATCATGGGTGTTAGGATTGAACGTTACATTCTAAACAACAAAAGCACGTAACAAATGAAAAAGATTATATATAGCCTGCTGGTGGGGTGCATCATGATCAATGCTTCCTCCTGCAATAAATTCCTCGAGCGGAAACCATCAGGAGCCTTTACCGAAGAAGAAGCCATCAAAGGAGATGCCGACCTGCAAGGCCTCATCAATGGCGCCTATACCGATTACTCCAATAAAGTATACAACGGGAAATTTCAATGGATAGAAGACCTCCTCGGCGATCAGGCCAATGGTACATTATATACCGGAGATGACGGAGAGATCTTCAAACGCAAGACCTCCATCTTCGGAGATTATAAGAACGGCTTGTACACCGATGTGTACCGCCCGGCCTACATTGGCAATAAAGTGTTGGAGAACATTGGTAAAGCCACCACAGCACGAAACGATATAGAAGGACAGGCCTATTACCTGCGGGCGCTCACCCATTTCGATGCTGTACGCATCTGGGCACAGCCCTGGGGCTTTACGGCTGATAATTCACACGATGGCATAGTACTGCGCACCACGTCCAGCATCACACCGGGCCAACGCAGCTCAGTAAAAGCAGCATACGATACGATCATTGCCGACCTGAAAAAAGCAGAGAACCTGCTGGGAGATGCCGTAACCCTTGGTTATGCCAACAAGTGGGCAGCCAAAGCCTTCCTCGCAAAAGTATACTTCCTGCAAAATGATTTCCCGAATGCATTCGCTTATGCCGATCAGGTGATCAAGAGCAACAAGTTTCAGTTAGACGCGTCATACGCCAACCGCTTCTCCATCGGACTGTCGAAAGAGATCATCTTCGGCTTTAAGTTCATTGACAACAACCTCTATCCCGGCGGAGAGCTGCGCAACCGCTACCGCAGCGATGTAGGCTTCAGCGCACAAGGCAGGTTCCATGTTACCGATCAGTTCTATACGGCAGCCACAACAGCTGGAGATGTAAGAGCAGCAGCATGGTACAGCAATACCCTGGCGCCCGGTTACCATGTTATCACCAAATACAACAAAAACAACTTCGACGTAGCGGCAATAGGCTATACAGAAATAAAGCTCATCCGTGCCGAAGCAGCTGCCGAAACAGGAGGAGCCAATCTGGCCATAGCTATTACTGACATGAACGAACTGCTGACCCGCGCTTATGGAGGCCCTTCTAAAAACCTCGCAGCAAATGCACTGGCAGCTACAGTGATCTCTGCTGCACGCCGCGAAAGAGAACTCGAGCTGGTAGGAGAGGGCAACCGCATACAGGAGATCAAACGCATTGGCGCACGAACAAACACCAACATCGATCGCCGCGGTGGCCGTTGGAACTGCCCCGGACTGGCATTGCAATTCCCCATCAGCGAACAGGCTGCCAACGCATCCTTCCGCATGAACCAGGAAGGCGGTTGCGATTAATCACCTACACAAACAAGCAAAATGAAAACAATACATTATCTAACGATATGCCTCGCAGCAGGGTTACTCATTACCAGCTGCCGCCCCGATAGCTATGCACCCATCGGAGGTACAAACGATAACATCACGGCTATTTCAGGTGCTTGGAAGCTGACAAAAGTTACCCAGACAGATGTGGAGTCACAACGCAAAGGCTTCCCATATACCACCGAAGACCTGACAACAGTGTTCAACTATACCACACTCCAGCTCACATTCAACGTCAGCAACGGAGCACCATCCACCTTTACCATCAACAATGGATCAGCGCCGCCCATCACGGGCATTACATCAGGCAGCTGGAGCGTGGATGATCCCAAATCACCTAAAACGATCACACTGAAAAACGGTACGGTCACAGAGACGATGACCCTGGGAGGATATCCCAATTCAGTCAACAGCAAGCTCAAAGTAAAGGTTACACGGATCGATGCGGCTACTAACAAGCCACTCATTGCTTATGATTATGAATTTTCCCGTTAACCCCCTTAACAAGACAATCATGAAAAAGCTATTCATACTTACGATATTCCTCTTGGGCGGCCGGTTAGCAATGGCCCAATGTATCAACTTTACCAACTATACAATAGCACCCTCTACCTTCACGGCAGAAGATGAGATAACCATGACCTTTGACTTTACAGGTACAGGATTGGCCGGAGAAACCAATCTGTATATCTGGACATGGGCCAATAAAGGAGCAACAGGACTTACCGAGAAAGTCGGGATCACAAATACAGATTGGGGCAATTCTCCGGAAATAGCCAAACTTACACCTGCAGGCTCACCCAATAAATTTACCTACAAGTTCACCGGTACAACCATGTATGAGCTCGCACCCGGCCAGCTGAAGCACTTCCAGTTCCTCATCAAAACAAAAACAGGAAGCAAGCAAACCTGCGACAGCGAAACAAAAGCATTCGATCCATTGGTTTTCATACCCAATGTACTGCGCGTCTTCCCGGCAAGAGTAGGGCAGAACGATGTAGTATTACTCAACTTTCACCAGGACCTGGCCACTACCCTCAATGAACAACGCATGGAGCCGGTTTCAGTGACGGTGGAAGTATTTGACAATACAGGAGCTTCAGCCGGTGCACCCATTACCCTGCCGGTAAAAAATGCAGGCGCTAAACTGTGGAAAGCATTCTTTGTTCCCACACGCTCCTATACACCCGGCGCAGGTAAGAAATTCACACACTTTACCTACAAGTTCAACGGAACAATACGCGATGCCAACAACCAACCGGTAACAGTGAGCACGGCAGTCATAGACGTTCCATTAACCGACATGAAATAACATCCTTCAAACATTAATAAAGATGTTGCATATGAAAAAGATATTATTGCTTGCGGTATGGTCGGTGGCATTGTTCGCCGGCTGCCAGAAAGCAGATTTCGATACCAATGTAAATGGAGAAGCCTTGGGCACCTTTACCTTGAACGCACCAGCCACCAATGCGGCCATTATGCTGAACGCCGCTACCCCCACAGCGAAAGTGGAGATCACCTGGGCCCCTTCAAAACCTGGCGTGGACGCCGTACCAACCTACAAATGGATTGCAGCCTTGAAAACCGCTGGCAACCTCGATGCGCCATTGCTGGAGATTACCTCCGACAATGAAGGCAAAGACTCTAAACTGACACTTACGCATAAACAACTCGATGATGCCCTGAAAGGAAAAGGTGTTGCCGATGGAGCCAGGGCCGATCTGATCTGGAGCGTAAGAGCCGATAATGGAACAACAAAACAAGTAGCAACAGAAGTAAGGAATATCAGCATTACCCGTATGAAAGATGGAGCTACGGCATTCATCCTGCTGGGGCCTGCTTCCAGCGGCACAGTAAACGCCATCGATCCCAATAGCACTACCCAGACGATGAAATTCAACTGGACGAAGTCGCAGCCCGCTGCCGGCGGTAGCGTAAAATACAAACTGCTCTTTGCAGAAAGAAAGCTGGACGGACAGGGAAATGTGATAGCAGTAGACTGGACGAAACCATTGATCGCAATAGACGCCGATAACAATGGAGCAGACTCGCTGGCTTCAATTACCTATAAAGCAATCAGCGATTCACTCACCAAAAAAGGTTTTACCAATACAGAATTACCCGTTGATCTGTTATGGACAACGGTAGCCGTATCCGGCACCTGGAATCAATACGCCGATTATGTGAACCAGACGGTGATATTGCGGGAGATCAAAGTATACATCGTAGGCAGCGCCACACCGTCCGACTGGACGATTGAAAACGCATCGAGGATGATACCCGATCCACGTTTCCCCGGCACCTTCTTCACCTATGTAACCCTCAAAGCAGGAGAGTTCAAATTTGTGAACGGACAACAATGGCCCCCTGCCCCCGGGATCATCGATTGGGGACAAGATCCGGCTGCACCCGCTGGTACCATTACAGACAACGGCGAAAACAACATTGCCGTAAGCACACCGGGTATCTACCGCATTACCTTCGACTACTCCAATAAGAAATACTACCTGCAAACTGCAGGCTCAGGTGGCGTAGGTGGATTGGGAATAGTAGGAGCCTTCCAGCAACCATCAACCTGGAACCCCGGTGCCAACGTACGCATGGGCAACTTGGCACCCAATAAAATGCTGGTGCTGCAAGACATGACCACCAATGATGAATTCAAATTTCATGACGGCAATGAGTGGGACAACGGAGCCAATAACAAGAGCAGGTGGTTTGGACCCGAAACAGAAGGAGGCACAAAGATCATCGTAGATGGAGGAGGCGCTAAAAACCTGAAGTGGACAGGCGCAACAGGTCGCGTACGGGTGATATTCGATGGCACCGACGTAAAAAATATCACCTATAGTTTAACACCCGCTACCGAAATGCGCGTAGTAGGCAATGGCATGTCTGCATATCCGGAGTGGAATCCAGGTGGCTCGCCCCAGATGACCTACATCGGAAACGGCAAATGGCAGATCACACTGGCCCTCATACAAGACAAAGAGATCAAATTCCTCGCAGGCAACGACTGGGGCGCATTTGATTACGAAGATGCGGGCAATGGAAAGATCAAATATGAAGGCGGCGACAACTTCAAAGTGACGAAGCCTACCGGCACTTATACCATCACCCTCGACGAACAGAACGGAACAGTTACAATTTTATAAGAAAGGCGAGTCGCCCTGCCCATAATGAAATACTATGTGGCAAGGGCGGCTCATCTTAATAACGATTGCTGATGAAGACAAGACTACTTGCTATATGGGTTACCCTGTGCAGCATCACAACCGGTAGAGCCCAGCTGCTTACTACCACGCCGGAATTTCCAACCGACAATGCAGGCGTCACCATCACGGTAGATTGTACCAAAGGCAACCAGGGATTGTTAAACTACGCCAACACCAACGACGTGTACGTCCACATTGGCGTCATCACCAACCTCAGCAGCAACAACACCGATTGGAAATATTCAAAATTCAATTGGGGAAGTACAGACGCCCCGGCCAAAGCCACCTGGGTTGCAGCCAACAAGTACCAGTATACCATCAGCAACGTTCGCAGCTTCTTCGGCGTCCCGGCAGGAGAAACCATACGCCGCATAGCCATCCTCTTCCGCAATGGAACAGGCTCACAGGTGCAGCGTATATCCGACGCATCAGTCGACATGGGCAACATGTACATAATGGTATATGACAATACACTGGCCGGCAAGTTCACAGCGCCACCCTTCGAAGCAAGATTTACACCAATACCAGAACCCATTAATAAAGCAACCGGCGAATCCATTGCTATCAGCTACGCGGCCAACAAAATAGCCAACCTGCAATTGTTTTTCAATGGTGCCGAGATCGGCAACGTAACCGGTAATACGCTAATACAATCAACGCCCACCATCACGATGGCTGGAAACCAACAAATAGTAGGTAGAGTTACAGAAGGCGCAACCACCCGTTCCGATACGATCAACTTCTTTGCAGCGCCTGCAGTCAACATCCAGCCATTACCTGCAGGAGTACGCGATGGTATCAACTACGAACAAGGCGACACATCGGCCATTCTCGTGCTATATGCGCCCAACAAAAACAAAGTGGCGATCGTAGGAGATTTTAATAACTGGACAGAGTCGGTCAACTACCAATGCAATAAAACACCCGATGGCCTCCGCTTTTGGAAACGCATCACTGGCCTCACGCCCGGGACAGAATATGCATACCAATACGTAGTAGACAATACCCTGAAGATTGCTGACCCCTACACACAAAAAGTATTGGATCCGGCCAACGATCAATACATCACCACGGCAACCTATCCCAATCTCAAAGCCTATCCCACCGGCAAAACAACAGGCATAGTAAGCACCTTGCAAACAGCAAAACCAGCCTACACCTGGCAGGTCAACAACTTCACCCGGCCCGATAAGCGCAACCTGCTGATTTATGAACTGCTGCTCCGCGATTTTGTGGGCAACCACGATTGGAAGACCTTGAAAGATACACTCGGCTATTTGAAGCGATTGGGCATAAATGCGATCGAGCTCATGCCTCCCAATGAATTCGAAGGCAACCTTAGCTGGGGATACAATACCTCCTTCTACTTTGCACCCGATAAATACTATGGCCCCGAGAACGGTCTCAAGGCCTTCGTCGACGAATGCCACAAACAAGGCATAGCAGTGATCATGGACATGGTCCTCAATCATTCCTTTGGCCAGTCACCCATGGTACAGTTGTACTGGGATGCAGCCAAAGGCCGGCCTTCAACCGAAAGCCCCTGGTTCAATCCCGCGGCCAAACATCCCTTCAATGTGGGATATGATTTCAACCACGAAAGCGCTGCCACCCAATACTTCACAAGCAGAGTAGTAGAGTACTGGCTGAAAGAATTCAAACTCGATGGCTTCCGCTTCGACCTTTCCAAAGGCTTCACCCAGAAAGCCTCCTGCGATGCCGACGGCAACAACTGCAACCAGGCCAATTGGGATGCCTACGATGCAAGCCGCATCGCCATCTGGAAAAAATATTACGATACCATACAAACCAAGTCGGCCGGCAGCTATGTAATACTGGAACACCTCGGAGTCAATGACGAAGAGAAAGAGCTGGCAGCCTATGGAATGATGCTGTGGGGAAACATGAACCACGCATTCAACGAAGCAACAATGGGCTGGTTGAATGAATCCGATTTTAAAGGAGCCATCCATGTAGAACGAGGCTGGGCACAACCCCACCTGGTATCTTATATGGAAAGCCATGATGAAGAAAGGCTGATGTATAAGAATCTCCAGTTTGGCAATGCAGGTGGAGGTTACAGTACCAAAGACCTCGCCACAGGCCTGCGGCGCAATGAGATGGCCGCTGCCTTCTACTTCAGCATACCAGGCCCCAAAATGATCTGGCAATTTGGAGAACTGGGATATGACTACGCCATCAACTATTGCGAAAACGGTACCATCGACAACAGCTGCCGCACCAATCCCAAACCCATCAAATGGGAGTACCAGCAACAAGCCGAAAGAAAAAAATTATACGACATATACAGCGTCATGCTGGCACTGAGAAACCATCCTGCATACAAGAATGGATTCACCACCGATCGGATAACCTGGGGACTTTCTGGCGCATTCAAGTGGTTGAAATTGACCACTGATACGTCTAATATACTGGTCGTAGGAAACTTTGATGTAACAAGTGTAACAGGCACCGTAACCTTCCAGCATGGAGGTACCTGGTACGACTATTTAACGGGTCAAACCGTTACTGCTACAGGCAATTCCCAAAGCATTTCCTTGCAACCCGGCGAGTATCACGTATATTTGAACCGGAACATAACGAATGTTCTTACACCCGTTACCGACCTGGATAACCAGGGTAAGAATACAAGGTTAAGCATCTATCCCAACCCGGTCACATCGAACTCTACTATCGAATACGAACTGCCGCTCAACACTGCAGTCACACTATCCTTGTTAAATGCCAGCGGACAACAAATTGCCGTACTGAATACTGGTTTAAAGACCAAAGGAGTACATCAATTACCTTTGTATGCTTTGAAACGCAACAAGCAATCGACAGGGATTTATTTTATACGCATGCAGGTAGGTAACAATAGTGTGGTCAGGAAAATAATTATTAACTAAGCCTCTTATAACGTCAACAATATGGGAACCGCTTTGCAGAAAACGATTCAAGAACTACGGTCCGAGAACAGAGAATACTTCCAGATTGCCTGTTCGGTAGACTGCGTGATCTTTGGATTCGATGAAAATGAGTTGAAAGTGCTGCTCATTAAATCAGACCTCGAAGAATTTCAGGACCAGTGGTCTTTGCTGGGCGACCTCGTAAAGCCCGATGAAAACCTGGACAGTGCATCCTACCGCGTATTGAAAGAGCGCACAGGATTGGACGATGTATACCTCGAGCAGGTACACACATTTGGCGATGTCAATCGGCACCCGGCCGGAAGAGTAATTACCACCGCTTGGTATTCACTCATTAATATCAAAGACCACCAGCTCGATCTTGAACACAATGAGCTCCACTGGCATCCGGTCAACGAGATCACAACCCTCGCATTCGATCATAAAAAAATATTGGACACTTGCCTGAAACAATTACAGTCAAGAATTGATGAACATCCAATTGTATTCAACCTGCTGCCGGAGAAATTTTCCCTGCGCGAGTTGCAAAGCCTGTATGAATCCATACACGCCACCAAGCTCGATCGCCGCAACTTCCGGAAGAAATTCTTCCTGATGGATTGGCTCATCGATGTAAACGAACTCGAACAGGATGTGCCACACCGTCCCGGCAAACTATACCGCTTCAACGCCGCCAAATTCTCCGATGGCAAAGTGAAAGAAAACAAACCCAAAGTCGAAGAAGCAGTCCACTAATTACAATCGTTATCACCCTGAATTGCTGTCATCCTGAGCCTGTCGAAGGATTGTCGAAGCCTTTTCATAAGATCAATACACTGCGAGGCTATAATGCTCTAAAGCTGGTAGCCTCGCATTTTTTTATGCAGTTTGGCCGCTCCCGGCGGCCAGACTAATCCCTTTTCAACCCTGTCTTTTTCTAACTATCCGGCTGCCCTTTTCAACTCGTCAACCTATCAACTTATTAGCTATTTCCATAATTCATTGATAATTATAATCTTATCAAGACCTGCCCCAATAGCACAAATTTTCCAAACCCCGTCATGCCCCGTCCTGAAATGATTGTTAAATTTTTTTGAATATTAAAAGAAAATATATAAATTGTGTATAAGCTACACGTTCTATTCCGCCATTTTATAACTACCTAACTGATTGCTATGACATCAAGACGATTGTTTAGAGCATCTGCTACGCTATTGCTGACCCTATGCATAAGCACGGTCAGTCTCGCACAGGAAAAGATCATCACAGGAAAAATCACAGACTCGAAAGATGGAGCTCCGGTTGTAGGTGCTTCGATCGTTCCGAAGGGTTCAACAAAAGGAACCTCCTCTGGTGCCGATGGTACCTTTCGCCTCAATGTGGCCGAAAGCGTAACCATCATTGTAGTATCATCCGTAGGATACACTACGCAAGAGTTCAACATTGCAGGATCACTACTTGCCAATGTATCACTCGAAGCCAACAACGCCGCGTTGAATGAGATCGTGGTGATTGGCTATGGTACAGTTCGCAAAAAAGACCTTACGGGCGCTGTGGCCTCAGTAAGAGCCAAAGACTTTAACCAGGGAATGCAAACCTCACCCGACCAGTTGATACAAGGTAAGGTGGCAGGTGTGCAGATCCTCAACAACAGTGGCCAACCCGGTGGCGGTACCACGATTAAGATCAGAGGTAACTCTACCATTCGTGCAGGTAGTAACCCTTTGTTCGTGGTTGATGGAATACCACTGGACGGTCGTTCAGCACGCCCGGGTGGCTCAGGAGCCGGCATTGGCACATCACCAGGCGCCAACCCGCTGAACTTTATGAACCCTAATGACATTGCTTCAATCGATGTATTGAAAGATGCCTCAGCTACCGCCATCTATGGATCGAGAGGTGCATATGGCGTGGTGATCATCAATACCAAAAGAGGTAATCTCGGGGCGCCCAGGATCGACTTCAATACCTACGTAGGTATGAGTAAGATCATCAAACAGCTGAAAGTGCTCGATGGGTCAGAGTACCGCAAAGCATTGTCGGATTATGGCCTCACTTCCGGCGACTTTGGCGGCAACGTAGATGCCATGGATGCCATTCTCCGCACAGCCTGGACACAGAACTACGATATCGGCATCAGTGGAGGTACTGAAAATTCCAGATACCGCATCGCAGCCGGTTACCTCAACCAGGAAGGCATTGTTCGCAAGTCAGGCTTTAAAAAGTACAGCACCAATATCGCCGGCTTCTTCAAGTTCCTCGACAACAAAAGCCTCGGAGTAGATTACAACCTGATCGCCTCCCAGACCATTGAAGACATTGCACCAGTCTCCAACGATGCAGGCTTCACCGGAAGCATTATTGGACAGGCATTGCAATGGAACCCGACAATGCCACTTACAGTAAAAAGAGCCAACGGCACCGACTCCCTCAATATACTGAGAGGCTCTACCACCGTGAATCCGCTGGCTATGTCGGAAGCATATTCAGACAATTCCAAAGTAACTACGATCCTCGGAAGCATCACGCCCTATTACAAGATCACCAAGGATCTGGAATTCCGCATGCTGTTCAGCATTAACTACAGCACTGGTATCCGCAAAGCACAGATCGCCTCCTTCATCAACCTCGAAAATATAGTCGATCGCGGTGTAGCCTATACCGGCAGCAATGAGTTGGTCACCAAACAATGGACGAACACCCTTACATACAACAAGAAACTTTCGTCCGCAGTCAACCTCAATGCACTCGTTGGATACGAATACCTGAAGTTCGACAACAAGGGCAATGGAATGAACGCAAGCGATTTTGGCAACTTTGGACTACCATACTATAATTACTTCCAGTTTAGCTCACAGAATACCCGGGGTGTATTTTCATTTATTGATCCCACTACCGAACTGCAATCCTATTTTGCAAGAGCAACCGTTAACCTGAAAGAGAAGTACTTGCTCACTGCTACGCTCAGGGCTGATGGATCGACCAAGTTTGGTAAAGACAACAGATACGGATACTTCCCTTCATTCTCCGCAGCGTGGAATGTAGACCGCGAAGACTTCATGTCCAATGTTAAGTTCATCAACTTCCTGAAAGTGCGTGCAGGCTGGGGACAAACAGGTAGCCAGGATGTTCCCGCCGGATCAGCCCAGTTTAGGTATGCCTTCACGGGCCCGGGAGCAATCAGCCCCGCCAACAACGCCAATGAAGGACTTAAATGGCAGGCCGATCAGCAAACAAACATAGGTATCGACTTCGGTCTCTTCGGCGGTAAGATCTCAGGTACCATCGATTACTTCAATAAGAAAACAACCGACTTGCTGTATCCCCTGGTATCAGCACAGCCGGTAGCACCCGGAGCGCCGCCCACCTGGGCCAACCTGCCTTCCAACATTATCAATAAAGGCATTGAAGTAACCCTTAATGCAAACATCATAAAGACCAAAGACCTGAGTTGGGACTTCGGCATCATCACATCCTTCCTGAAGAATGAAGTACAGGATTTGACGTCACCCATCGTTACAGGCGCCTTGCACGGACAAGGGATATCAGGAGCCACTGTACAACTGATCGCCAATAACCAGCCGATCAATGTATTCTACCTGAAGCGCTTCCAGGGCATCAATAAAACAACAGGAATCGCAGATTACGAACAGGAAGGATACGAAAGGTACTTTGTGGGCAATCCCAATCCTAAAACGGTGTTGGGTATCACAACATCTGTGCAGTACAAAAAACTGTTTGCAGTAGTAAACCTCAATGGAGTAATGGGCGTAGATATTTATAACAACACTGCCAATACGGTACTCCCCATTGGCAACCTGAACGGCGGTCGCAACATAGCCAGGTCACTTATCGGAGGTGATGTGAAAGAAGCCATAGCCAACCCCATTACACCCTCTACCCGGTACATGGAAAACGGCGCTTACCTGAAGATGGCCAACGCCAGCGTATCATACCAGTTTGGAAATGTTGGAAAATCACTGAAGGACCTGAGCGTATTTGTTTCCGGACAAAACCTGTTCGTTATTACCGACTTTACAGGATTTGATCCCGAAGTAAATACTGATAAACAGGTGAACGGCGTGCCTTCCGTAGGCATAGAATACACACCATATCCTTCCGCCCGTTCATTCCAGGTAGGTGTTAGATTTTCACTACAATAATAAAAAATTAGTTATGAGACATACACGATTGCTATATATCATCTCGCTGCCCCTCATCCTCGCAGGATGTACAAGGCTCGAAGAGAAGCTGAATGGAGAAGTGGCAGGCTCCGCTGTAGGAGGAGGCTCCGCCAATACAGCCGCACTGGTAAGAGGATTGTATGATGCCATGCGTAGCCCATACCAGGACCAAAGCCGTTTCTGGGCTGCACAGGAACACACCTCCGATGAAGTCATCGGGCCTACAAGAGGTGGTGACTGGGACGATAACGGCGTATGGAGAACACTCCACGTGCACAGGTGGGATGGCGATCACCTGTTCCTCCGTCAAACATTCGAAGACCTTGGAGGAGTGATCTATTCCTCTACCGACCTGCTTCGATTCAATCCATCACCACAACAACAGGCAGAAGCAAGATTTCTCCGCGCATTTGCCATGTTCTCCTTGTTGGATGGCTGGAACCAGGTGCCTTACCGTGAGCCCGGAGGTAGCGCTCTTGAAGCACCTAAAGTGAGGAAAGGAACAGCAGCACTGGATTATATCATTGCAGAAGTGAACGCCATCATGAACGACCTGCCGGCTACACCCGCCAACAGAGCCAACAAAGATGCCGCCAGAGTACTCCTCATGAAATGCTACCTCAACAAAGGAGTCATCGCCAACCGCGCCGCACCCACCTTTGCTGCTGCAGACATGCAACAGGTAGTAACACTGGCCGATCAGATCATCAACAGCGCCAAATACAGCCTCGCCAATAACTACTTCGACAATTTCGCGCCGAATAATGATGCCATCTCCACCGAGAACATCTTCACGGCAGAGAACATTGGCGGCTCATCCAGCGGTAACGTACGCTCCCGTTGGTTCATGACCCTGCATTACAACAACAACCCAAGCGGTTGGAACGGGTTCACAACCCTGTCGGATTTCTATAATAAGTTCGAAGCAGCCGATCTGCGCCGTAGCCAAAGCTATCCCGGCGTTACCAACGTCAGCGGTATCAAACCCGGCTTCCTCGTAGGACAACAATTCGATCAGAATGGCGTAGCATTGAAAGACCGCGGTGGGCGCCCACTGGCCTTCACCCCCGAAGTAAAAGCCATCGAGATCGGAACCAATCTCGAAGTAACCGGCATCCGCGTTATTAAATACCCGATAGACTATAGCTCAGGCGACAATGCCAACAACGACTATGTATATTATCGTTATGCCGACGTATTACTTATGAAAGCAGAAGCCTTGTTAAGGAACAACGGAGCGGCAGCAGCATTGCCAATTGTGAATTCCGTACGCACCAAGCGTGGCATCGGAGCGTTGGCATCCGTCAACCTCGACCAATTACTCGACGAGAGAGGACGCGAATTCTATTGGGAAGGTATGAGAAGGAACGACCTCATCCGATTTGGTAAATTCCTCCAGCCCTGGCAGGAAAAACCATCAGATGATCCTAAAAACCTGTTGTTCCCCATACCCAACCAGCAGATTGCTGCTAACCCGAATCTTGAACAAAATCCCGGCTATTAATTAGATAATAATTATAAGTTGGTTAAATTACAGGAGGTCATTATATCAGAATGACCTCCTGTTTGTTTTATGAGAAATCGCAACACCTTTGCCTGCCTCCTACTTGTAGTATGCCCGTTTCTTGCCTGCAAACAAAAGGACACCCCACCCGCTTTGTTTGAACAGATGGAACACACGGGCATCGACTTTGCCAATACGGTTGAAGATAACTCCGACTTCAATATATTCTCCTACCGCAACTTTTACAACGGAGGCGGTGTGGCTATCGGCGATATCAACAACGATGGCCTCAGCGATGTATTCTTTACCGCCAACACAGGCGGCAACAAGCTATACCTCAACAAAGGCAACTGGCAGTTTGAAGACATATCCGAAAAAGCAGGCTTCACCAACAAAAAAAAATGGAGTACGGGCGTAGTCATGGCTGATGTGAACAACGACGGATGGCTGGATATATATGTATGCAACGCAGGCTACCAAAAAGGAATAGACCAGCACGATGAACTATTCATCAACAACCACAACCTCGGCTTTGCCGATTCGGCAGCAGCTTACGGATTGACGGAAAACGACTATACAACCCACGCCTCCTTCTTCGATTATGACCTCGATGGCGATCTTGATTTGTACGTACTCAACAATAGCTTCATACCGGTCAACACACTGAACTATGCCAATAACCGCGACATGCGTGCAAAAGACTGGCCGGTGGCCGACTTCCTCAAAGGCGGCGGCGACAGGCTGCTGAGAAATGACAACGGTAAGTTTACAGATGTAAGTGAGCAGGCAGGCATATTTGGCAGCCTCATCGGCTTTGGCCTCGGTGTCACGGTAGGAGATGTCAACAACGACCACTATCCCGATATCTACATATCCAACGACTTCTTTGAACGCGATTACCTCTACATCAACCAGCAGAATGGAACCTTCAAAGAAGAACTCGAGAAATGGACGCAACACATTAGCTTGTCCTCGATGGGAGCTGACATGGCCGACATCAACAACGACGGCTATCCGGATATCTTCACCACAGATATGCTGCCCGATGATGAATACCGCCTAAAAACAACGGCATCCTTTGAGTCGATAGATGTGAACCGCCTCACGGTCAAAAAAGGATTTTATCACCAGTACATGCAAAATGCACTGCAGGTAAACAACAGGAACGGGCGCTTCCTCGAAACAGCCCATTACAGTGGAGTGGCTGCCTCCGATTGGAGCTGGGGCGCACTGATATTCGATGCAGACAATGACGGCCTTTCAGATATCTATGTATGCAATGGCATCTACCGTGACGTCACCGATCAGGACTTCATAGATTTCTTTGCCAATGAGGTCGTACGCAAGATGGCCCTCACCGGCAAAAAAGAACAGATCGATGAGATCATTTCCAAAATGCCATCACGCCCCATCGCCAATAAAGCATTCAAGAACATGGGCAACCTGCAATTTGCAGACATGGGCCCTGCCTGGGGCATCACCAAGCCCTCTTTCTCCAATGGAGCAGCCTATGGTGATCTCGACAACGATGGCGACCTGGATATGATCGTTAACAACGTCAACGAAAAAGCATTCGTCTACCGCAATAACAGTCGTGAAACTACAGGCAACCATTACATAGGCATTGCCCTGAAAGGTAAAGGCGCTAACACCTTTGCTATAGGTAGTACCATTAAAGTGTATCAGGGTGATCAGGTGATGACACGTGAAGTAATTCCCGCCCGGGGCTTCCAATCATCCATCGACTACAAAGCAATCATCGGACTGGGCAACAAACCCATAGACTCAATGACGATCATTTGGCCCGACCGTACCTATACCCGATACGAAAAACTGGCCGCCGATTCAGTATACGTCATTCAGCAGCCGAATGGAGGCAATATTGCACCTGAACTTACACCTGCACCGGTACAGCCGCTATTGGAAGTCGTCAACAGTTACTTCGACAAACACACGGAAGATGATTATGTAGACTTTTACTACGAACGCAACGTGCCCATGATGCTATCGCGCGAAGGCCCCAAAGCCGCCTGCGGCGATGTGAACGGCGATGGACTGATGGATGTGTACATCTCCGGAGCTTCCGGAACAGTTGGACAACTATACCTGCAAACAAACAACGGCTTTGTAAAAAAACCGGAAAAGACCTTTGATCAGTTTGTCAGCTTTGAAGACGTAACAGCACTATTCTTCGATGCCGATAAAGATGGCGACCTCGATCTCTTTGTAGGATCAGGCGGCAACAACCACCCCATAGGAAGCCGCGAAATGCAGAACAGACTCTACTTCAATGATGGCAAAGGCAACTTCACCATCCACATCGATGCGCTGCCAGCCAATGACGGCAACACAGCAGTAGTATTGGCGAACGATTTTGATAGCGATGGCGACCTCGATCTGTTTGTGGGTAGCCGTAGCATTCCTGGCAACTATGGCACCTCACCACAAAGCTACCTGTTGCTCAACGATGGAAGCGGCAAGTTTACCGATATCGCCAAAACGAAGAACCCTGACCTTGCTACGATAGGGTTGATAACCGGAGCAACACTGGCCAACGTAATAGGCGATCAGAAACCGGAACTGATCATCGCAGGTGAATGGATGACCCCACGCATATTCACCTGGCAGCAGGATCACTTTACAGAAGTGAAAACCAACCTCGGTCAGCAATACGGATGCTGGCAATCGATAGCCGCTGCCGATATAGACAACGATGGTGATCAGGACCTCATCCTCGGCAATATGGGCGAGAACTTTTACCTGAAGCCTACACAGGAGGCCCCGCAGAAAATATGGATCAATGACTTTGATGGAAACGGAATAACCGACAAGATCATGACACGTACGGTAAAAGGAAAAGACGTAACCGTGTTCATGAAGCGTGACCTCACCGATCAGCTACCCTCAGTAAAAAAACTCACATTGAAACATGAAGACTTTGCCAAAAAGACGATACAGGACCTCTTTCCAGCCGAACTATTGGAGAAAAGCATGGTAAAGACCATCAACAATGCGGCCTCCTGTATTGCGGTCAATGAGGGCAACGGAAAATTCACCATCAAAAAACTACCCACAACAACACAACTCTCCTGCATCAACAGCATCCTTTGTACGGATATCAACAAAGACGGCCTTCCCGATCTGGTAATGGGAGGAAATTGCTTTGCCTTCCTGCCCCAGTTTGCCCGCATGGATGCCTCCTTTGGACATGTATTACTGAACAAGGGAAAAGGAGAATTCACCGACCTGTCAAATAAACAATCCGGGCTGGAGCTGAACGGAGTGATCAGGGACATCAAAGAAATACCCGTTAAAGGCGGCCGCTGCCTGCTTGTTCTCCAAAACGATGAGCTCCCGGTTCTCTTTCGGATAAACTAAGTATTGTCACCCTGAGCTTGTCGAAGGACCGAAAGTTAAAAATTAGCAAAAACTCAGTTGGTTAATTCACTTAAGCCATTCAAAAACAATGTAATTATAGCAAGAACTATATCCTCGTAGATTCTGGATACTGGATGCTGAATTCTGTATTCTGTCTCCTGTATTCCCTATCTTTGGCCACTATGAAACAATTGTTTGTTGCTACTATCCTGAGCTTATCGATAGGAACCACAATAGCCCAGGATCAGGATTGGAAAGCCTCGCAGGAAAAAGCCCGGGCATTCACCCGTCAGGGCGATTATCCCAACGCGATCATGGTGCTCAACCGTGCATTGGAGAAAGAGAACACCAACCTCGAGTTGAAGAAAGACCTTGCCTTTACCTACTATCTCAACCGCGACTATGTGCGCGCACTGGAAGTGGCGAAACCTTTCCCAGAGCTGCAGGATGCCGATGTGCAAAGCTTCCAGATACTCGGCATGGTCTACAAAGCCATCGAAGAAGCAAAAGATGCCGAAAAGATGTACAAAGCAGGCCTGAAGAAATTCCCCAACAGCGGCGTCCTCTACAGTGAATACGGAGAAATGCTCTGGAGCAAAAAGAGCTACAACGATGCCATCAAACAATGGGAAAAAGGGATCGAAGTCGATCCTAACCACTCAGGCAACTACTACAATGCCTCTAAATATTACTTTTTTACAAAAGATAAGGTTTGGGCATTGATATACGGTGAGATCTTCCTGAACCTCGAAAGCTATTCAAAACGTACACCCGAGATCAAGCAGGTAATGCTCGATTCCTACAAAAAACTTTTCACAGAAGGAGATATCTCCAAAAACCAGGACAACAAGAACGAGTTTGTAAAGACCTGGTTGGATATAATGAAGACCCAATCAGCCTACGCCGCCGCCAATGGCATTACACCGGAAACCCTGTCGGCCATCAGGACCAAATTCGTAGTGACCTGGTTTGAAAAATATGCTAAAAAGCTACCATTCCGTTTGTACGAATACCAGCAACAACTGCTGAAATCAGGAATGTTCGAAGCGTACAACCAATGGGTATTTGGCACAGCAGGCAACCTGCCCGCCTACGAAACCTGGACAAAAACACATGCGGAAGAATACAACCAGTTCAACACCTTCCAGCACAACCGGGTATACAAACAACCCACCGGCCAGTACTACCAAACAGCCTCTAAATAACTGATTACAGGCATTAAAATATTGATAAAGCTCCCTGTGGCGGGAGCTTTTTTTATTACCACATATTTGGTAATTTGATGGCTGATAGCCAGGGAAAAACAACAACAGGGCGAGACCAGATGTTGTAAATAAGGAGAGCCCCTGAATTATACACGTAAACAACGATTGTTATGACAGAGCCCAGGCGACTTTTTGATTGCATACAATACCACCTCGACCGCACACCCTTGCCCGATATGTTTGCCGGCAAGGAAAACGGGCAATGGCGAACCTACAGCACACAACAGGTAAAAGAAATAGTCGATAAGCTAAGCGCAGGCTTGCTCAACCTCGGTGTCACTGCCGGAGATATGACAGCCGAAGGCCGCGATAAAATAGCCATCATTAGCAAGAACCGTCCCGAATGGCTGATGCTGGATATGGCTGTACAACAAGTAGGCGCTATTCTAACGCCTGTATATCCTACCATCAGCATCAGTGAGCTCGAATTTATACTGCAGGATGCTGAGGTAAAGATGATATTCGTGAACGACGAAGACCTGTTCCACAAAGTACAAAGCATAAAAGAACAAGTACCATCTTTAAAAGATATCTATACATTCGAACAGGTAGCCGGCGCCAAACATTGGAAAGAGATCATGACACTGGCCAATGAACAGGCGGCAGAAAAAGTGCGCACCATTGCGGCATCGGTCAAATATGAAGACCTGGCCACCATCATCTACACATCAGGCACCACAGGCAAGCCCAAAGGAGTCATGCTTTCACACAGGAACCTGTTGAGCAACGTAATGGACTCGATACCCTGTTTTCCTCCCGGCGATGACAATAAGATGCGGGCACTTAGCTTCCTTCCCTTGAACCACGTGTTCGAGCGCATGGTTAGCTATGTATACCTGTTCAAGGGCACAGCCATCTACTATGCAGAAAGCCTGGAAACCATTGGCGATAACCTCAAAGAAGTGAAGCCAACGATGTTCACAACAGTGCCACGCTTGCTGGAAAAAGTGTACGACCGCATCATGTCGAAAGGTGCGGAGCTGACAGGCATTAAAAAGAAACTATTCTTCTGGGCGCATGACCTTGCCACCCGCTTTGAGATTGATAAAAACATGGGCTTTAGTTACCGAATGCAGCTGGCCCTTGCCAATAAACTCATCTTTAGCAAATGGCGCGAAGCACTTGGCAATAACCTGCTCTGCATTGTAACCGGTGGTGCAGCTTGCCAGGTAAGGTTGATACGCATTTTTACGGCCGCAGGAATCCCCATCATGGAAGGGTACGGATTAACAGAAACGTCACCGGTCATCAGCGTAAACCGCTACCAGCAGGAAGGCAGGAAGTTTGGAACAGTAGGCCCACTCATAGACCATATTGAAGTCAAGATCGCAGAAGATGGAGAAATACTCTGCAAAGGGCCGAATGTGATGATGGGCTACTACAAACGCCCCGATCTCACGCAGGAATCCATTACCAACGGTTGGTACCACACCGGCGATATCGGCATGCTGGTAGAGAACAGGTTCCTCAAGATTACCGACCGCAAAAAAGAGATGTTCAAAACGAGTGGCGGAAAATACGTAGCCCCGCTGCCGATTGAAAATAAACTCAAAGAATCACCCTTTGTAGAACAGGTAATGGTAATAGGAGCCGAAAAGAAATTCGTGGGCGCCCTGATCGTACCATCCATCAGCAATCTGAAAGACTGGGCACGCCAGCAGGGTATTAAAACTACCACTGCCGCAGAACTGGTACACGATCCCGCAGTTATACGCATGTACAAAGACCTGGTAGAGAACTTCAACAAGTACTTCAACCACGTAGAGCAGATCAAGAAATTTGAACTGCTGCCCAACGAGTGGAGCATAGAAACCGGGGAAATGACCCCCAAACTGAGCCTCAAACGCAAAGTGATCATGGAAAAATACCGCGACGCCATCGACCGTATTTACCACGATACCCGCACAGAAACCGTCAGCTAAGCACATTACATAGTTCATTCCCCATAGATTCGGCCCCGCCTGCAGCGGGGCCTTTTTCCGCCATTTCATCCCTCCATAATAACAATTCACGCATGCAGCCATTGCCCGGGCAGCTGAATCGATGCACATTTGTGCCGTATCACAGTTGCATTAACCAGCCAACACCTTTGCATGAAAAAGATAGCCATCCTGTTGTGCGTGATCGCCACCATGGGATTTACAGTAGCCAGGGAAGACAAAAACGCCGACGTAGCAGCAAAACCGGCGCCCCCAAAAAACGATCGTACCTACGGGTATATAGAAACAACATCACCGCAATCGTATACCATTACATTGCAGTAAGAAAAACATAACCCGTTCTGCCGTAACACAACAGGCTATATAAGCTTTGATCCCTACGCCTTTCGAAGTTTAAACGTTAAGGAGTCAGCCCCGTAAGGCTGGCTCCTTTTTATTTGTCCACTCGCTCGCCTGTGGCGAGTGAGCCTATTGAAGGGCCTCTGGCCCCCTCGAAGTAAACGTCTTACCCTATCAACTTTTCAACCTGTAAACCTCTCAGTCCTTCCCCATCTGATCTACTCCAAATTAATAAAACTGAATCTGTTTTTAATCACAAAATCAAAGGAGATTTGTGTAGTGAAAGCGGTATTGTCATCCTGCTCTGCGGAAGCCTGTCGAAAAGGAGATTGTTAAGCAGCCTTCCTCGATGCCTTAAAAGTCAAGAATCAGGTTGCCACACACAACCCCCTTTCACAATTTGCACGTAATAATTAACCCAAACATGTTTCGTATGAAAAGATCACCGGAGATATTGGAAGAAGAAACATTAGACCCATCAGACTGGGATGCCATGAAAGAGCTGGGACATCGTATGCTGGATGATATGTTCGACTACCTGCAAACATCACGGCAACGGTCAGTCTGGAAGAAGCCAACAAAGTTTGCACTCGGCAGCATGCAGCATCCCCTGCCACAGTTCCCGCAGGACGCAACAGAAGTATACGAGCACTTCTTCACACAGATATTGCCCTACAATACAGAAAATGCCCACCCACGCTTCTGGTCATGGGTGCAGGGAGGCGGCACACCATTAGGCATGTTGGCAGATATGCTGGCGGCAGGCATGAACAGCAACGTGAGCATTGGCGATCACATGCCGATGTATGTAGAAAAGCAGGTAATAGAATGGTCAAAAGAAATGATGGGATTCTCACAGGAGGCCAGTGGTATATTGGTGAGCGGTGCTTCCCTCGCCAACATTACTGCCCTTGTAGTAGCCAGAAATCATTTCAACAAAACCATTCGCAAAAAAGGATTACAGGCAGTGCCCGCGCAGATGATGATGTATGGTTCAGCCGAAACACACAACTGCGTAATAAAAGGAGTAGAAGTAATAGGCATTGGTAGCGACAACTTCCGTAAAATACCGGTAGATGAACAATACCGCGTGCGCGTCGATCTGCTCGAACAAATGATACAGGAAGACCGCGCAGCAGGCCACCTGCCCTTTTGTATCGTAGGCAATGCAGGCACGGTAAACACAGGCGCTATCGACCCACTGGAAGAACTGGCTGCCATTGCAAAAGAAGAAGGCATGTGGTTCCACATCGATGGAGCCTTCGGCGCCATACCCAAAATACTGCCTGAGTTTGAGGAACGCTTAAAAGGAGTAGAGCTCGCCGACAGCCTTTCCTTCGACTTCCACAAATGGTTATATGTAAACTATGAAGTAGCCTGCGTGCTCATTCGCGATACAGCCATACACCGGGAAGCATTTGCCTCAGCAGTCAACTACCTGATACAGCATGAACGTGGATTATCAGGCGGCCCCGATCCATATAGCAATTACGGAATGGAACTGTCGCGCGGCTTTAAAGCATTGAAAGTATGGATGTCGATAAAAGAACACGGTATACAGAAATACCAATACATGATCCGTAAGAACCTGCGGCAGGCACAATACCTCGCAGGACTGGTACAAACAGAACAGGAACTGGAGCTACTGGCAGAAGTGACGCTCAACATCGTATGCTTCCGGTTTAATCCCGGCACATTGACAGAAGAAGAACTGAATAACATCAACAAAGAAATACTGATGCGCTTGCAGGAACAAGGCATAGCAGCGCCATCCTATACCCTGCTCAACGGGAAATATGCCATCCGGGCAGCCATTACCAACCACCGCAGCAGGATGGAAGACTTTGATATACTGGTAGAAGCCACCCTCCGCTTGGGAAAAGAGCTGACCACATAAAAACAAAAGGGAAAGTATAGCCATTAATTAAAAAAGAACGACATGGAACTCACACAAACAGTTGCCATACGGCCAACCAAACATTCCAGGATACAGGAAGTAGACTTCAGCCACCTCGAATTTGGCAAATATGTCGCCGACCATATGCTGGTATGCGACTATGCCAACGGAACATGGAAGACACCCGAGATCATTCCGTTTGGCGATCTCACACTGTCACCCACCACGCTGGCCCTGCATTATGGGCAAACGGTGTTTGAAGGCATGAAAGCCTTCCGCCTCGAAGACGGACGTATCAACATCTTCCGCATTCATAAACACTACGAACGCTTAAACAGGTCGCTCGATCGCATGTGCATGGCCACTGTGCCCGAAGATGTATTTGTAGAAGGCTTGCGCCAGCTGATAGCACTCGATAAAGAGTGGGTACCGGCAGCACCCGGAACAGCCCTGTATATCCGGCCCTTTGCCTACGCCAGCGAAGCGAAATTCGGCGTCAAGGTATCGGACGAATACAAATTTGTCATCTTCACAGGTCCAGTAGCAGGAGCCTTCCAAAAGCCATTACGCGTGAAGGTGGAAACAGAATACGTGAGAGCAGCCAGAGGTGGTACCGGCGCTGCCAAGTGCGGAGGTAACTACGGAGGAGCATACTACCCCACTCAGAAAGCTAAAGAAGCAGGTTATGATCAGGTACTGTGGACCGACAGCAAGGAGAACAAATACATTGAAGAATCAGGAATGATGAACGCCATGTTTGTCATAGACGGCAAGCTGGTAACACCGCCACTGAGCGATTCTATCCTCGACGGCGTCACCCGCGATTCCCTGCTCACCATTGCCGGTGATCTGAACATTCCGGTAGAGACACGCCCCGTAAGCATCGAAGAATTGGAAAAGGCATTCCGTCACCATACAATTACCGAAGCCTTTGGAGCAGGCACGGCGGCCATAGTAGCACCCATCGGAACGATCCATATCAACGGCATCGACTACCATTTACCCGATTATACGTCCCTGGCAGTCATGTACCAGCTGCGAGATAAACTCGAAGCCATGCGCACAGGCAAAGAAACAGATATACATAATTGGAATTTTGTGTTATAAAGGATCAACCGAGTCCATGTTGGTTATAACCGGCGTATCCACGCCGGTTTTTTATTTGTCAGCTTGCCGAAAGGGGGGGCGCCCTCAAAACTTGTCCCGCTCTGCGGGAGGGCGGCGCTCCCCTTTCGGCAGGAGCCTGTTCTGTCACCCTGAGCTTGTCGAAGGGTTGTCAAAAAGTAAGTCCTAAGACCTTAAATTTGTAAATACAATTTCTAATATGCCCAAAACGATATTAATCACCGGCGCCAATGGAGGCCTGGGAACAGCTGTTGTAAAGAAATTCCTCGATGAAAACTATAAAGTAGTAGCAGTAGACCATTCCGGCAGCCGCCTGGGCTTTGCCAATAACCATCCACAGTTTGAGCTGCATGCTGTTGAGCTTGCTTCCGAAACAGAAAGCGACACCTTTGTCAAAGAAGCCATCAGCCTCTACAAAAAGATCGACGGAGCATTACTGCTGGCCGGAGGATTTGCGATGGGCGACATTGCCGCTACCGACGGAGAAGCCCTCCGCAAGATGTTCTCCAGGAACTTTGAAACAGCCTACTACCTCACCCGGCCCCTCTTTCAACACATGATGGAAAATGGCTATGGGCGTATCGTATTGGTAGGAGCAAGGCCAGCCCTGCAGCCCGAAGCAGGAAAGAATATGATCGCCTACGCGCTTAGCAAATCGCTCCTCATCAAGCTCGCTGACCTGCTCAACGAGGCCGCCAAAGGAACAAATGTGGTGGTATCAGTCATTGCCCCCAGCACGATCGATACACCCGTAAATAGGAAGGATATGCCCAAAGCAGACTTCAGCAAATGGGTAAGCCCGGCACAGATTGCCGATCTCCTGGAGTTTATCTGCTCCGATAAAGGCGATCCCCTGCGCGCACCGCTGTATAAAATATATGGAGAAGCTTAAGAACGACTGAAAATAAAAAGGTGTAAAGAGCATCTCTTTACACCTTTAATTCGATAAGCAAGCTACACAGAGCTACACAGTTAGCACACTGTTCCAGCCACAAACGCCATCTGGCTCCCTCAGCTGGTTTTCAATGTCTTCCATCCACATACGCCCGTCAATAAAAAACTTGTAGTGATACTTCCCGCTGGGCAGCATAGGGATCTCTATCAGCCACATACCATTCTTGGACGGCTGCATTTTTAATTCATCATGCGCCCAGTGATTGAATGTGCCGGCAAGCGCAATATTACCAGCACAGCTGTTGTGAATGTGGAATTCGATCGTCTTCTTCCGCTTGTTGATGTAAGGTGATTGATGCGGTTTCATAGCTTCTCCTTTTTTGAGTGTGACAGGAATGATGTTGGATGCCACGGGCATCGGCACACGCTTTCATAAGGTAGGGACCTGGGGTTGATTAAAACGGGCTGATAAAACAAGGAAGGCGGGCAATCGGTGATACTACTAATAAACTAAGCCATGCACGGAGAGATAGTTCCTTTTTTGCGTCCTAAAAGGTACGAAGTGTTGAGGAGATTCAGAAAGACTTTTTTATTAAAAAATGGTTATCGCATTGGGCTCTTTAAGGCTATAAGCGTCGAAGTTCTATTCCGGGCTTTTAGCCCCTGCCAGCAACTGGGTAATTTATGGGGCAACATCAATCAACGTGAGGGAACAATAAAATAGAGTACGGATTAACAATACAATTACATATAAAAATCGGGCCGGAATCGGCAATTAGTTGTGGATACGTAAACTGCCGGCAGAACTGTTTTTTAACCGGATGCTATCCAGTAAAGATTGCAGCTTTGATACCTCCTTTGAAAGCCGGAGGTTCACGGCCAGAATAGAATCATTCTGCAATACCAAAGAGTGGTTTCTGGTGACAAGCTTCGAATTCTTTTGCCCCAGGCTGATCCCGGCAGCAATGACCAGGATGAGACACAATAAGGGAAACCAGCGAAAGAATAATTGTCTGTTCATACCTTGATAATACAACGCCAAATATGCTTTATTGCCGTTAAACACCAATTAAACAAGCATTAAAAGGCTATTAATTAAGCGCATTGAGGTGAGCAGAGAAAGCCTTGATAGAAGGTAATTGGATAGTGAAAACAGTGCCGGCGTTTTCGTCCGATTGCACGTTGATGTTGCCCCTGTGAATATTGATGATCCGCTTGGCCAGGGCAAGACCAAGACCAAAACCTTTGACCTGGGTAGTATTACTGGTACGATAAAAAGGCTGGAAGATATGATCCATTTCTTCTGCAGCGATCACATTACCATGATTCCTCACCTCGATGATAACCTGGTCATCTGCAAAATAAAGATCAACCCAGGTAGAATGATCCGGGGAATACTTACAGCCATTCTCGACAAGGTTCTTGATAGAACTATACAACAGATCATTATTGCCAAAAACGAGGAACTTCTTTTCATCCTCGGGAAACTCGCCAAACTGCAGCTCCACCTGGTACGAAGGGCTGATCTTCCGGACATCACTCATTACCTTGAACAACACCTCATCGATCCGCACCTCGTTCAGCTCGATGGTGCCTTGAGAGCCGGTCTTGGCAATCTCCAGCAGGCTTTTGGTAAGCTGCCGCATCTGTTGCACATCCTCATATATGGAAGACAATACCTGTTGATATTCCGCAGTATTCCGGTCCTTCTGCAATGTCACCTCCAATTGACTGGAGATAGACGTAAGCGGTGTGGAAAGCTCGTGAGAAGCATTGGAGATAAACCGCCGCTGGATCATAAAAGACTCCTGCAGACGGTTCAACAGCTCATTGAACGTATTAGCCAGCTGGTGCAGTTCATCCTGTCCGCTGCCAGCTTCGATGCGGTGCGACAAATTCTGGGAAGAAATATCATTCACCTCGCGGATGATCTGGGAAATAGGCATGAGCAATTGACGCGAAAACAAGTAGCCAACGATAGCCGCAGCAGCAATACCGATTAATAAACTCGTCAGCAACAGCTTCTGTAGTTGCCACAGACGGTTCCAACCATCAGTATCATAAGACGCCACTACCACCACAATGCGGTTTACAGAATCAGTATGATGGAAAGCAAGCGCGTCCCGCTTATCGATATGAAAATATATCTCCCCATTCAGGCGGGCCTTTTCCAGCATAGTCAAAGGCACATCCGGAGTTTTCACACCTTGGGCGTTGAACTCATACACTGGCTGATTGAGATAATTGAAAATAATTACACTCTTATCGACAAGCGTATTGGTGGAGCCGGAATCAATACGCCGCAGCATCGATGCACTGGTGTCACCGAAATAAGTATACAATTGAGCGTTGTTGTTGGCACGGCCCTTCAACCGCTTCTTAAAACTTTCGAGCCTTTCCAGCGAAGTAAAATAATAAATGGAAAAACTAAGAAGCAACAAGATAGCCGTTACAAGCAACGTGAAGAGAGCAGTTATTTTAAATTTGATCTTCACCTATGCTTGCTCTTTTAAAATATAGCCCATCCCCACTTGCGTATGGATCAGTTTGGTATCGAAGTCTTTATCCAGCTTCTTGCGCAGGAAATTAACGTACACGTCAATCACATTCGTTTTAGTATCGAAATCGATATCCCATACATTCAGCGCAATATCGGCACGCGAAACGACGCGGTTCTTATTGCGCACTAAGAATTCAAGCAATTGAAACTCTTTGGCGGTAAGCGAAATAGGCTTGTCGGCGCGCATCACCTCTTTACTGTCCAGGTTCATGACAAGGTCGGACACCTTTAACATATTACCGGTGGGAACATTTTGATAGATACGTTTCAGCAATGCCCGGATGCGCACCAGTAATTCTTTAAAGTCGAAAGGTTTCACAATATAATCATCCGCACCTGCGTCAAACCCTTCGATCTTATCCTCCGTGGCACTTAAAGCCGTGAGCATCACAACAGGGATGCGCTCATCACGTTTACGGATCTCCTTGCAAAGCTCATAGCCATTCATGCCCGGTAGGTTGATGTCGAGAATGATCAGGTCAAACGTGTAAGTCTCCACCATCTTCTTCCCGATCAACCCATCATAGGCTACTTCCACATGATACTGTTGCTCCATTAATCCTTTCTTGAGGGCCTCAGCGATCTTCTTCTCATCCTCTACCAATAAGATTTTAACTTCTTCCATAGTGTAAGTAGATGATTATGCAGGCAAAAATCAGTAAATAATGGCCATCTAAGGGTTTCCTGCTATAAATATCGCATTAAAATGGAATTAAAAAGGTATATACGCACGTAAATCAGGAGGATAAAGAATAAAATCCGGATCACCGGTTTGCATGCTTTGCAGCAGTGGAGAGTCGCTGTTTGAGCATAAACCGGTGATCCGGATTGATTCTTTAAGAACATAAAACCACTCCTCCTTATTACTAAGCAGGAGTGGCCGGTAAGCGATCAACTGGAAAGAGATATGCCATTTAACCAGGTAGGGCACGCAACTTACTTCATGCCTGGATGTGGCACTTGACTCTTTCTTATTTGTGGTTTTTCAATTGATTTCACAAAAAGAAATAGCAATCCCGTTACTACGAAACCGGGATAAAATTATAAGGCTTTGAGTGATGGCATGTAATCCTTGCCTGGAGCAACTTTCAGAGTATCTTTAACCAATTGTGAGAAGTCAGGAATAATAACCTAATGCTACTGCTAATGAGGATACTAAGATAGAATTTTTTTTCAAATATTAGAGCCTGCAGAAATTAAAATTCACTTAGCTACCCTTGTTAGTAGGCTAACAAATACACTTGTTAACCAATGTTTGCCCCAAAAATGGGAATTCGTCCCGACTGTGAAACTTATTACGCAAAATGTACTATTACTGATTCATAAAACCTTTCTTCTTCATACTCCCCGGCGAATAACCATGATGCTTCTTGAAGATGCCAATAAAATTACTCACCTTCTCATAACCCAGCATAGATGCTGTCTGATACACAGTCAATGGCTTCTCAAGCAACATAACCTTCGCAAGATTCATTTTCTTCTCCAGATAATATTCATACAAGCTTTTGCCAAAGATGATTTTGAAATGACGCTTCAGCGTCGATTCACTGAGCGATACCTGCTGCGCTATAGCACACACATTGGGCAGGTTACGCTGCAGGTGAGCCTGCAGGATAGCCTCAGCTTCCATAACTTTCAAAAAATGCGCATCCTGGCTTCCGGCAACCCGCGGCACTTGACTGTTCAGCATTTTATGCAGGAAGTCAAGGATCAATGAAGTCGCTAACTGGTCAGCATCAGCGTAATCCTCCTCAACACCCATCAGGTGATCGAAAAGCATATTCACCCGGTTGATGACCGAAGGCGGACACGTACAGTTCAGAATGAGCGGATTACCCTTCTCATTGACCCTGTCCAGGAAGTTATCCAATGGTAGACCAGCCCGTTGAAACTGCTGCGCCAGCCAAAACGAAGTGGCGCTGATCTCGATCACCTGAACAGCCCGGTGAGGCGCAATGTCAAACTTAAGCGCTACATCATTAGCCACCATCAGCGTATTACGCGTTTCGATCTGGCTGAACTGCTCATGACCCCCTATACTTTTCAACCGGCAGCTGCCGGGAGTCAATACATATACAATGGTAAAGCGCTTGCTGTCCGGGTCTTCACCACATTTTTGCAACTCAACAGGATGATTGAACACAAGATTCCACGACCGGAGACAACAACCCGGTTGGATCTGTCGCTTTTTCACCATCCCCTTGGCTAAACCGCCACTTAGTTGCACAATATCTTTACCGATCACTTCCCCATTCAAGGCGCGGGCAAACTGTTCAAAATCCTGCACACAATCCATTGCAGGCAAGGGAATACTATAGTGCTTGGTTGGTAATTTTAAATTCATAACAGGTTTTGAGTGATTATAAAAAATACAGTACACTCGCTCGGAAAGAGCGCAACTTGGGGGGACCTTAAATACATGTGGTGTAAATATTACTGCAAAAGCCTTGCCCCCATCAAAGGCATTACCCAGGAGTGTACCCTATAAATGCAACGTGTATACTAAAATGTGTAGGTAGATCAGTCAATCATCTTGCGTGAAGTCGGGAATTGGTTTTTCAGTTTGCATGGTTTATGGTTTTAATCGTGTTTTTTCTACGAGTATGTAGTGGAGATTAATAAGTATTTTCTCTTATCACTACCGTCCTATATATGTAACAAGTAAACTGAATTACCGTACTAAATGAAAGTCAGATTTTTTGTCATTTTTATTAGCTTTTAATTGCTAACAGTAGAGAGTAGTTAAAATTATTGACGGCAGACAATTTTATAAATAGAAGTTGTCCCATAGCGGGAAATATTGCAACACTTGAAACCTTGTTGTAGAAAGGCTTGCGTAGAACTACTTAGCACATTAGTACACGGTAAAACTCGATAAATAAAAACTCAAAAATATTCTTACAAATACAAATCTGCACGCAACAGATATTCGTATACTGTTTATCGATACTTAGTAAAAGGATTAAGATGCAGATGAGATGCATCGATTAACTGGGTAGTCAAATATTCAATATCCCTGAACAGGCGACAGGCCCAACAAGGTATAGCCATGAAAACAATTTGATTGTTTAAACCGTAGCACAAAAAAATTATACAAGCTGATTGGTATAAGCAGGGTCATCATTCAATAGGGTATCAATTCACACAGGCGAGCCACCCCCAAAGGGTGGCTTTTTTATGCTCCATCCTAAACCATCCTGTTGAATATTGCACATTAAAAAGTGAACATTCATTTTGTCAACTTGAGCCTGGTAAAGGGTTATCCCGAATCGCTTTACCCAGTCAACTTTCAATAAGTAAGCCTTTCCAACACTCGTTGCTTTACTGCCTCAATGCCTTGTTGCCTACAAAAAAAGAGGCACCTTATTGTTTAAACACCTAATTTTGCAATCGGCAACAAATCTTGCCCAACACCTGTTATAATAGACATGTTTTCATTTCGAACCATAAAACTTTCTGCGTGAGTGCCTTGCAAAAGGCAGAACGATTAAAAGATATTTTATGGACGCAAAAAAAGTAGAAAAGATCTCCAAAGCCCTGGCCGACCCCAATAGGCTCCTGATCCTTAAAGAACTCCGGAAAAATAAGAATTGCTTGTATTGTACAGATGTATATGAGTTTGTGGACCTTACACAACCCTCCATTTCACATCACCTCAAGCTATTGACCGATGCAGAATTGATCATCCCCACCAAAGAAGGGAGAAATATGAAGTACGAACTCAACAACAAAATGATCGATCAGTATGTTAACTTCCTGCAGGCGCTAAAGGCATAACAAATTTTTTTTTGCCGAACATATCGAAGTATTTCGATGTTTCTATAAGTTTGCAATCCGTTTCCACCGAAAAGCTTGTCACCATTCGCCGAAGTAGTTAGCGGATGGAATCCTATACCTTAATACATCGAAATATTTGAATGTATCAATTTAAACACCAGATATATGAGCCCACAATTATTCAAGAACCAGGCATACAAACTATTGTTATTGCTGTTGCCTGTGCTGATCTTCATCCAGGCCTGCGAAACCCAGGCCAACGAACCCAAAGCCGCCACAACAGTGGTAGCGCCAGCCAACCCCGGCGTACCTGCCGATGGCTATATCGTACAGCCTGGTACAGTAAGCGAAGAAATAGAGATTACCGGAACACTGGTTGCCAACCAGGAAGTGACAATCGCGAGCGAACTACTGCGCAAAGTGGTACAAGTACATGTAAAAGAAGGTAACTACGTAAATGCAGGCGCCCTCCTCTTCCAGCTTGACGACGCTGATCTGCAGGCGCAGCTCGAACGCCTTCGCCAGCAGGAAAAACTGGCCGCACTCAATGAAGCACGCATGAAAGACCTGATAGCCCATGATGCCGCTATCCAGCAGGATTACGATCAGGCAATAACTAACCTGAATGTGCTGAAAGCAGAAATTCGCCAGCTGGCAGTTACCATTGATAAAACACGCATACGTGCCCCCTTCAATGGCCGCATTGGTATCGTACGCGTATACCCCGGCGCGTTGGTATCACCCAATACGGTGCTCACCAACATAGTAGATGATACCCGCATCAAGGTGGAATTTGCAGTGCCGGAAAAGTATGCCAACCTGGTAGCCATAGGTAAAGCACAACGCTTTACGGTGCAGTCAGATACTGTCTCCTACTCTGCTACAGTAGTAGCCAAAGAATCAAAGATGAATGAACAAACACGTACACTGCTCGTAGAAGCCATTGGCAACAACCCACAGGCAAAGCTGGTATCAGGACAGAGTGCACGGCTCAGCCTCGCACTGCACACGACCAACAACGCCTTTAAAGTTCCCAGCCAGGCATTGATACCTTCACCACAAGGATATGCAGTATATGTAGCCAAAGGAAATAAAGTAGCCATAACACCGGTTGTTATCGGACAGCGCGGAACACAGGAAGTACAGATCATCAGCGGGCTCAACCAGGGCGACACGGTGATCACGAGCAACCTGCTGCGCCTTTCACCCGGAGCGGATGTAGCACTGGTAAAAGTTAAATAATACCACTACCTCAGTCATCCGTCTCAGAATTTATTCTAATTAATACAACATTTGTATGAGTGCCATTTCACAAATGAGCATCTCCAGGCCCGTATTGGCCGGAGTGATGTCAGTACTACTAATACTTTTCGGTATCGTGGGATACACCTTCCTCGGTACCCGTGAATACCCGGTTACAGATTCACCCATTGTCACGGTTACAACAGTATACCCTGGTGCCAGTGCGGATATCATAGCCTCGCAGGTCACGAAGCCACTCGAAGAAGCGGTGGCGGAAGCAAACGGAATACGCGCCATGTCATCCGTATCCCGAGAACAGGTGAGCATCATCACCGTTGAGTTTAACCTCAATGCCGATTTGGAAGCAGCAGCCAACGACGTGCGCGACAAAGTATCCAAGTCGCGTCAGCAACTGCCAACAGATATTGAACCCACGATCGTTGAAAAATCAGGGCCCGCCGACTTCCTGGTGTTCCTCACCGTACAAAGCGACACGAGGAGCTTGGAAGACATTACCGACTTTGTAAACATCAACATCAAAGAAAGGCTGCAATCCATTCCCGGAGTACGCCTGGTAGATACCTACGCAGGCCGCAAGAGAGCCATGCGCTTACGCATGGACCCGGTGAAGCTGGCTGCTTATGGTCTCACGCCCAACGATATCCAGGCAGCCCTGCAGCGCGAGAATGTTGACCTGCCCAGCGGACGTATTGAAGGACAGAATACCGAAGTAACGCTGCGTACGCAAGGACGGCTTGTAACAGAAGAAGATTTCAATAACATGATCATTAGCCAGAAAGATGGCGCCATCGTTCGCTTTAGAGACATCGGTACAGCCATCATGTCTTCTCAGAACGAACGTACAGCGATGATCGTGGCCGAAGGAAAGCAAGCACAATACGGAGTGGGAACAGGTGTACAGCCGCAGCGTGGCGCCAACTCACTGGCGATAGTAGAAGAATTTAAAACACGCTTTGATGACATTGTAAAGTCAGCACCCAAAGATTTCAACATCACATTGGGAAAAGACTTCACAGTGCCGGTGCGCAACTCCCTCTCGGAAGTAGAAGAAACATTGTTATTGGCATTTGGTCTGGTAACATTGATCATCTTCATCTTCCTGCGCGACTGGCGCAGTACGCTGATCCCGCTGGTGGCAATACCAGTGTCTATTATATCAGCCTTCTTTATTATGTACCTGGGCGACTTCTCTATCAACGTACTTACCCTGTTGGGCATGGTACTGGCCATTGGTCTGGTGGTAGATGATGCGATTGTGGTCTTGGAGAATATCTACAGTAAGGTAGAAGAAGGCATGAAGCCATTGGAAGCAGCACGCAAAGGCTCCAATGAGATATACTTTGCGGTGATCTCGACAACCGTTACACTGGCGGCCGTGTTCCTGCCGATCCTGTTCCTGGGTGGTATCACAGGTAGATTGTTTAAAGAGTTCGCGATTGTGGTAGCAGGATCAGTATTGATCTCCGCATTCGTGGCCTTAACGCTGTCACCAATGATGAGCGCCTACCTGCTGAAGCCCGGCGCTACGCACGGTTGGCTCTACCGCAAAACAGAACCCTGGTTCGTAAAGCTCAACAACGGCTACGAACGTTCCTTGAAAGCCTTCATGCGCTTTCGCTGGTTGGGAATTGTATTACTGTTGCTGTCATTTGGCATCGCTTACTTCCTGGCGCCGAAGCTCCCTTCGGAATTGGCCCCATTGGAAGATAGGTCGATGGTTGGTCTCGCAGTGATTGCACCGGAAGGTACATCCTACGAGAGCATGGAAGAGACGATGAAAGAGATCACTGCCTACGTAGCCGATTCCATCCCCGACCTCAACAATAATACGACTTATGCAGGTATTGCAGCCTCAGTAGGAACATTGGTGCAACCGGTGAATGGAGGCTTCCAATGGATATTCCTCGAAGACCCCCAAAAGCGGAAAAGCAAAATGACACAACAGCAGATCTATGAAAAGCTGGTAGTGGCATCCGCAAAATTCCGTAACGTGATCCTGATCCCGATTCAAATACCTACGATCGGAGGATTCTCGACATCACAGCCGGTTGAATATGTGGTGCAGGCCCCTTCTCTGGATAGCCTTATAGCGGTGATGCCGAAACTGATGGGAGCGGTGTTCACAAGCCCCAAGCTGGCATTCCAGAATCCGGACTTTAAAGTGAATAGGCCCGAGATCAGTATTTCCATCGATAGACAAAGAGCTGCACAATTGGGCATTTCAACACAGGAAATAGGGCGAACACTGCAGCTGGCATTGAGCGGACGACGTTATGGATACTTTATCTACAATGACAGGCAGTATGAAGTGATCGGGCAGCTTGACCGTGTTGAAAGATCAACACCGGAAAACCTGCGCTCACTGTTCCTGAAATCAGCCAGCAATGAAATGGTGTCACTCGATAACCTGGTTACCCTCAAAGAAGGCATCAGCCCACCCGCCATCTATCGGTACAACCAATCATACAGCGTTACGATTGGCGCCACACCGGCACCCGGCGTAAGCCTTGGAGAAGCGATCAAAGAATTGGACAAGATCACAGGAGAAGTGTTACCGAAAGGATTTAGGACACAGTTGGCCGGACAAAGCCGTGATTATGCAGAAAGTAGCTCCAGCCTGATCTTCGCATTCATCTTTGCCATCGTGCTCATCTACCTGGTATTGGCTGCGCAGTTCGAGAGCCTGATAGATCCATTCATTATCCTCCTCACAGTGCCGATGGCGGTAACCGGAGCATTGTTGAGCCTGTGGCTCACGAGCGAGTCGATCAACATCTTTAGCCAGATCGGTATCATCATGCTGATCGGGTTGATCACGAAGAACGGTATCCTCATCGTAGAGTTTGCTAACCAGCGTAAACATGAAGGACTGAAAGTAAGAGATGCGGTAGTCTCAGCAGCTACATCGCGCTTCCGTCCGATCCTCATGACCACTTTGGCCATGATCTTTGGTACGCTCCCTATCGCACTGTCGCTCGGCACTTCATCTGGAAGCCGCACCTCATTGGGCATCGTGGTAGTAGGCGGACTCATCTTCGCCGGTATTCTTACACTCTATGTAATACCATCAGTGTATTCATACTTCTCACGGCCCGCTAAAAAGACAATAGGCGGAGAAGGCGCTATACCACACGGTACAGTACCAACCCCCGCACCAGTTATAGTGAATCCAAATGCATCAATATGAGCAATAAGAAAAAAATAATGTACGCCCTCATTTTATCGATAGGCATCCTCCTGCCCGGCGTACGCAGCATCGCGCAGTCATTATCATTGACGTTGCCAGATGCTGTGTCAATGGCCATCAAAAACAACCGGGCATTGAAAATATCGGGCCTGGATATAGATAAAGCAGCAGAAGAAATACGTGTAGCCCGCAGTCTTTCACTGCCCACAGCCAGCATTGGCGGGCAGTATCTGCACTACTTCGTAATGCCTGCTTTCTTCGGATTTGGGAACAATGGAGGAGGCGACAAAGTTCCTTACTCCCGCATCGGAGGAAGAGACCAGTTTGCCGCTACACTTTCAGTAGCATACCCCCTCTACAATCCATCGGCAAAGCCGGCATTGCGTGAAGCGCAACTGAATCAATACGCACGTCGTACCAACCAAAAGTACAATGAAATAGATGTGGCTGCTGCAGTAAAGCGCGTCTACCTCGGCATGCTGGTGTTGAACGAAAGATTACAGCTCCAATACGAAAGCCTGCAGCGCAATGAAAAAGCCCTGCAGGATGCACGATCCCTGTTGGCACAAGGCAGAGGATTGCGGGTGGATACATTACGGGCATATACTTCCGTAAAGAACCTGCAACCCGATATCCTGAAATTGAACTATGCCCTGCAGGTAGGCAAGCAGCAATTGGTTACCCTTATCGGAATAGATTCTTTGCAGGATGTTCAGCTTACCGATTCACTCACCTTGACAAAAGATGAGCAGATACCTACGCAGGAAGCATTATATGAAGAAGCAAAAGCCCAACGTCCCGACTTGCAATTGCTGGCCATCAACCAGCAGATCAGTGAGCAGCAGATTATATCGGCAAAAGCACAACGCTTACCAATAGTATCAGCGATTGGCCAGTACCAGGTACAAAGCCAGGCCAAAGGAGCCAACTTCTTTGACGCATACTGGCCCAGCGCTTCATTTGCAGGCGCACAGGTAACACTGCCCTTATTCACGGGCTATAAGAATCAGGCCCGCATCAGCCAGGCCAAGATCAATAAAGACCAGGCAGCAGTACGGATTACCGACGCACACGAGCAGCTCAAAACAGAAGTAGCACAGGTAATAGCCAACCTCAACGAAACATTCGAAAGAATGAAAACACAAGTACAGGTACAGGAAACGGCAAAACTGAGCTATGATATCATACAATACCGCTATTCCAAAGGAGTAGCTTCAAGACTGGAATTGACAGACGCAGAACTGGCACTCACAACAGCACAATTGAATTACCTCGAAGCGGTATTTGAATACCTGTCAGCACGAATAGAACTGGATAGAACCCGCGGAAGGAATTAAGAAGAAGGTTGTTTTCAAAGTAGGGTTAAGAACAAAGCCTGCCGGCGATACATATCCGGCGGGCTTCTCTTTGCAACAGAGGTGACACCTTTCCAAAAAGGTGTCACCTCTGTTGCACGTAACGGACCCATCTGCAACATTTCATTTTCGAGGGCGTCTCTTCTCTTATCACAACCAATTCAACCAGTTAACATGTTCACGAATCTAAAAGCCGCCTTCCGCAGCCTGCGTAAAAATAAGACCTACAACACCCTCAATATCCTGGGCCTGGCCATCGGCATAGCCTGCGCCGCGCTCATCTTCCTCTGGGTAGAAGACGAAGTGAACTACAACACAGTACATATAAAAAAGAATAACCTCTATAGACTCAACATCAACAAAAAATTCGACGGCCGCCTCTTTACGATGGGGTCAACGCCACGCCCCATGGCAGCCGCGCTGAAAAATGAAATTCCTGGAATAGCCAATACGGCCCGCGTGTCCGACGAACCACAAAAAGCACTTTTCAGCTTTGATGATAAATCACTATATGCCACAGGCCGCTACGCTGATCCAGAAATATTCAAAATGTTTACCCTGCCCTTTGAGCAGGGAAGTGCCAGCAACGCCTTTGCACAGTTACACTCGGTGGTGATCACAGAAGCAACAGCAAAGAAATTCTTTGGAGAAGAAAAAAATGTAATAGGAAGAACAGTACGCATAGATAACCAACAGGACTTTGTGGTGACGGGTGTATTGAAAGACCTGCTCGAAAACACCACGCTGAAATTTGAATGGCTGGCACCCTATGAATTCGATATACAACAAGATCAGGCTGCCCTCAGTTGGGACAGCTATGGTCCCTACACCTATATAGAATTAGACCCCAACGCCAGCGAGACAATTGTCAATCAACAACTAAAGAACTTTATACACAACAAAGAAGCCAGCCAGCAAAGCGAAGCATTCCTGTTCCCGATGTCCGACTGGCACTTATACAGTGAATTTGAAGGCGGCAAACAAACTGGAGGCGGACGCATCAAACAAGTGCGCATGTTGACCATCATCGCCTGGATCATTCTGCTTATTGCCTGCATCAACTTTATGAACCTCGCAATAGCCGGTAGCCAGAAGCGCGCAAAAGAAGTAGGCGTACGCAAAGTGCTGGGTGCTGAAAAGAAAAGGTTAGTAGCACAGTTCATTGGCGAAGCATTACTCATGACGTTGCTGGCTGCTGCTGTAGCCATTATCATAGTAATGATTTCATTGCCCGGCTACAACCTGCTCATGCAGAAAAACCTGTCCATACAACTCAATGAACCCATACATATAATAGCCCTGCTTACCATTGTCCTTATTTGTGGATTGGTGGCAGGAAGCTATCCGGCGTTGTACCTGTCTTCATTCAGGCCGGTAGCAGTATTGAAAGGGTTAAAACTCAAAGCAGGCAGTGCAGTATGGATTAGAAAAGGATTGGTGGTTCTCCAGTTTGCCGTGTCGGTGGTATTTATCATCAGCACGATCATTGTATACCAGCAATTACAACACATAAAAGACAGAGACCTTGGTTTCAACAAAGAAAACCTGGTACAAGTTGATATGCAACATAGCATTGCAGGAATATTCCCATTGATCAAACAAGACCTCTTACAATCAGGCCTCATAGAAAATGTAGCCATGATCGACCGGACGATCATGGGAGGAGGAAACACAGACAGCCGCTTCCGGTGGGAGGGCAAAACGCCTGAGCAGGAAATATCCATTGCGCATAGAGGCATCAGCAACGATTATTTTGCCACAACAGGAATGAAGATCATAGAAGGCAGGGACTTCGACGCAAATGCAGCAGCAGGTAATAATGCAATTGTCATCAACCAGTCGATGGCAAAGGTCATAAGCAAAGAAAGTGCGATAGGAAAGATCATCGAATCACCACGCGGCAATGAAGATGGAAAATACACGAGCCTGACGGTGATAGGAGTGGTGAAAGATTATATATACGGAGACATGTATGGAAAACCCGGACCAGTAATATTC
>JAGIBF010000022.1 GCA_017744515.1 Niastella sp. | reverse complement strand
GTAATGGAATAGGATGTACAATGCCACCAGTTGCATCACTATGAAGAACAGGAAGTTAAAGTACCTTCTGATGAAAAGGAAGATATTGCGCACCGGTGGTAAAGTTTATAAGTTGAACAGTTGAAATGTTGAAAAGGCAAAGAACAGGCCATTCCTTTTTAACCCGTCAACTTTTCAACCTTTCAACTTTTTATCGCATCACAAAGGGATAGTGTTCGTAGTTCTTTAACGCCAGCCCGGTACCGCGTACCACGCTTTTCAGCGGATCATCGGCCACGTGCACCGGTAGTTTGATCTTTTGGCTAAGCCTTTTATCCAATCCACGCAAAAGGGCGCCACCACCAGTTAGGTACAAGCCGCGGCGATAGATATCCGCTGCAAGTTCGGGCGGTGTCATTTCAAGTGCCTTCAGGATGGCTTCTTCGATCTTGAAGATGCTTTTATCCAGCGCTTCTGCAATTTCCTGGTAGCTTACCATGATCTGCTTGGGAATACCAGTTACAAGGTCACGGCCATTAACGGGGATATCATCGGGTGGGTTGTCGAGGTCTTTCATAGCAGCGCCGATGTTGATCTTGATCTGCTCGGCAGTACGCTCACCGATCAGCAAGCTATGGTAGCGGCGGAGCGCTTCCATGATATCGGCAGTGAATTCATCACCGGCGATACGGATACTCTGGTCGCACACGATACCTGCCAGGGCTATTACAGTGATACCAGTGGTACCACCACCTATATCGATAATCATGTTACCAACAGGTTCTTCAACATCGATACCAATACCCAGGGCCGCTGCCATCGGCTCATGCAGGAGGTATACTTCTTTGGCGCCTGCCTGTTCAGCACTGTCGCGAACGGCACGCTTTTCCACCTCAGTAATGCTGGAGGGAATGCAGATCATCATACGCCAGCTTGGGGGGAACAATGGTTTTTTTGGATAGATCATTTTGATCATCTCCCGGATCATCAGTTCTGCAGCGTTGAAATCGGCAATTACGCCATCCTTCAACGGACGAACAGTGCGTATACTTTCATGGGTTTTCTCGTGCATCATCAGCGCACGCTTTCCTACGGCCAGTACGGTTTTGGGGTTATTGCGATCCAGTGCAACGATGCTTGGTTCATTTACTACTACTTCATCGTTATGGATAATGAGGGTATTGGCTGTACCCAGGTCTATGGCAATCTCCTGGGTAAAAAAGTTGAATAAGCCCATTTTAAAAGGTCAGATTTTTGGATATGAATATAATGCCTGCAAAATTGATGCAAATAATCCGAATTAACAAAGTGTAATCCCGCTGTAGGTGCGGCCAGGACAGTATTTTTTCAACATCTGTGAATTCTGTTGTTGCCTTTTCCCCTTCTTTGGCCGAGATTGTTCTTTTGACAATGCGGTTGCCTGCTGTTGCACTAACGTGCGATATCACTGTTAATTGTTTGTTGTTGTTGATTTCTTTGATAAAGCACTAAGCGAAAAACAACGAGGTATTGCAAACGCAAAGTAACGAAGAAAAAGATGAAACTCGTGTCACGGCTGTGTCGTGGAATTTACCAGTGGTTATACTTGCTAATACTTTCTTAAAGCAGCTCCACGTTTTAAACCAAATGGGTTAATTTTATTCCAATTCATATTGCTGACCAACCATAAATGCTAACCTATGGCAGTTACTACGCAAGACAGTGAGTTGCTGGTCCAATTCCGCAATCCTGCCACCAAAGAGAGTGCTTATACATCCATCATCCGGAAGTACCAGGAAAAACTATACTGGCATGTTCGTCGTATGGTGATCGAACATGAAGATGCCAACGATGTGTTGCAAAACGTGTTCATCAGGGTATGGAATGCACTGGAGAATTTCAGGGAAGATGCACAGTTGTACACCTGGTTATACCGTATTGCTACGAACGAAAGTCTCACTTTTCTGGAGCAGCAAAAAAAACGGTCATCTGTGCCGTTGGGAGATGTAGAAAGCGGACTGGAAAATAAGATCAAGGCCGATAAGGATTTCGACGCCTCCAAACTGGAATGGAAGCTACAGTTGGCTATCCAGCAACTTCCTGAAAAACAGAGAATTGTATTCGGTTTAAGGTATTACGATGAAATGCCGTATGAGCAGATGGCCAAGGTATTGGAAACCTCCGAAGGAGCACTCAAAGCCTCCTACCACCATGCGGTAAAAAAAATCGAAGATTATATCCTGAACCATTAAACTTTACTTAACAAAAAAGGTCTCATATAGCGGTCATGGAACACAGTGTCAACATATTAAGCGAATTACAAGCCATCAGCCCTGAAGTGGCCCGGATTGGCAGGCAACTTCCCTATGAAGTGCCGGCCGGTTACTTCGAAGCGCTGGCTGCGCAGGTAATGCAGCAGATCCGGGAGGAAGAAGCTGCGCTGCCACCTGTTTTGCAACAGGCAGGCGCCAATCCTTACTCGGTACCAGCTGGCTATTTTGACCAACTGGCCGGTAATATCCTGGCGCGGGTAAAGGCGTCGGATGAGGGACTTTCAGCACAGGAGGAGCTCTCCATGCTTTCTCCCTTGTTGAGCAAGCTGGATAAAAAGCTACCCTTTCAGGCGCCCGCCGGTTATTTTTCCGACCTTTCTGATAATGTTGTTTCCGGTGTGCAGGCCATCGAATTTGTAAATGAAGAGCTGGAAAACCTGTCGCCACTGATGGCAGGATTGAAGGATAAGCAAGTGTATGAAGTACCTGCTGGTTATTTTGATGCTTTACCCGAAGTGATATTGGATAGTGTAAAAAACATGCATTCGCCGGCCAAAGTAGTATCCATTGGCTTTGGCCGTAAGCTGATGCGTTATGCAGTAGCTGCAGCCGTGATCGGTATTGTAGCCATGGGCGCCTGGTGGTTTATGGGTGGCAAACCTGACGCTGGTGCTATCACTGATATTGTAGCTTCAAAAGAAGTAGACAAGCTGTCTACAGAAGAACTGCAAAGCTACCTTGATGAGGTGCCTGTAGCTGTGCCTGCCGACCTGCTGGCTGCAAATACCAAACCTGAGATCGAGGAAAGTGATATGAGTGATCTGTTTCAAAATGTATCAGACGAAGAAATTCAAAAATACCTGGATCAGAATCTGCTTTCAAAAAACACAGGTACAAACTAACTTTACGACCATGAAGAAGCTTTTATTGATATTAACCCTTTTCTTCACCACCGGCATGGCTGTGTTGGCACAGGATGACGACGGGGATAAAAAGGTTCCCGGGGGCAGGGTGGAGGCGGTGAAGATTGCTTACCTCACCCAGAAGCTGAACCTTTCACCGGAAGAGGCCCAGAAGTTCTGGCCTATTTATAACAAGTACGCCGCTGAGATACGTAAGGTGCGCGTGGATGGCAAATTGAATAATGAGAAAGAGATCGATATCGAGGAGAAACTGCTGGCTATCCGCAAAAAGTACAACAGCGAGTTCAGCAAAGTCTTGTCGGCTGAGAAAGTAAATGCCTTTTTCAAGGCAGAGAAAGAGTTTGGCACCCAATTACAAAAAGAGTTATTGGAGCGCCGGCAGCAGCGATTGGAAAACCGGAAGCGGTTGAACAATAGATGATAGTTTATCTCACTTAGGTTTTTTTTCATAGGTTAGCACGGCCGGCTCTGTTAAGGGCGGGCCTTTTTGCAGATGTTAGCCCCTTTTCTCCACTAAAGGCTAAAAGCTAATACCTTCTTATGGATTCACGGGCGGTGTATCAGTAGGTTCGCTGGGTTGCGTAAAATGTGCGCGGATCAGCTTCGCTTTGGAAGCGCCTACCGCCCTGGTCAGTTCCTCTTCAGATAATTCTTTGATACGTTTTACAGACTTGAATTCCTTCAACAACTGATCGGCCGTATTCTTGCCGATGCCTTTGATCTGTTCCAGCTCATTCTTAAAGGTGCCCTTGCTGCGTTTTTGCCGGTGGAAGGTGATACCGAAACGGTGCACTTCGTCGCGGATGCGTCGTATGAGCTTAAGACTTTCGCTGTTATAAGGCAGCTTAACAGATTCCTGGTCGCCGGGAAAGAAGATCTCTTCTTCGTTTTTTGCTAACCCCACAACGGTCATAGTGCCTTGTAGTCCTAACTCCTCGATGCTTTCGAGAGCGGCACCCAGCTGGCCTTTACCACCATCGATGATCACGAGCTGAGGAAAAGGCTGCTGCTCGTCCTGTAGCCTCTTATAGCGGCGATATACCACTTCCTTCATGGTGGCAAAGTCATTGATGCCCTGCACCGTTTTTACGTTAAAATGCCGGTAATCCTTTTTGCTGGGCACGCCATCTTTAAAGCATACCATGGCCGAAACAGGATAGCTACCCTGGAAGTTGGAGTTATCAAAGCACTCGATGTGCAAAGGAGCTTCGGATAGTTGCAGGTCTTCCTGTAGCTGATACAATACCTCCTTGCGCTCCCAGTCGTCTTTACCCTCCAGCTTCAGGATCTTCTTTCTTTTCAAATCTTCCTGGAAGTAGTTGACGTTCTTTTCGGACAGTTCCAGCAGCTTCTTTTTATCGCCGCCTTTGGGTATAGTGAGTATTACGTTAGGCTCCGTGTATTCTACCTCGAATGGAACGATGATCTCCGATGAAAGACTGTTGAAGGTGGTACGCAATTGCCCGATGGCAAAGGACAGTACCTCCTCATCCGGCTCGTCGAGGTGGGTTTCCAGTTGAGAGGTGTGCGTTTGTACGATGGTACCGTTTTGCACCATCAGGTAGTTTACATAAGCCTGATCGCCATCGCGCAGCAGGGAAAACACGTCCACATTGGTCAGGCGGTTGGTGGTAATAATAGATTTAGCCTGGTATTGCTCGAGGTGGTCCAGCTTTTTGCGGATGATCTCGGCCTTTTCAAAAGCCAGTTCTGCCGCTGCCGCTTTCATTTCCTCCTTGAAGTGCTGTATAACCGGGCTGAGGTTTCCTTTCAGGATGTTGCGTATCTGTTGCAGACCATCGCGGTAATCCTCCGCACTCTGCAATCCTTCACAGGGGCCTTTGCAGTTACCCAGGTGATATTCGAGGCAAACCTTGAACTTCTTCTTTTGAATATTATTGTCGGTAAGGTTGAGCTTGCAGGTACGCAGCGGAATATTGTTGCGTATGAAAGCGATCAACTCCCTCACCCGGCCTACCGAAGTAAAAGGCCCTAGGTATTCCGACCCGTCGGCAATCACGGTGCGGGTAAGGAAAATACGGGGAAAGGGTTCCTTTTTAATGACGATATAAGGATAGGTCTTATCATCCTTCAGGTTGATGTTAAAACGGGGCTGGAACTGCTTGATGAGAGAGTTTTCCAGCAGAAAAGCATCCTGTTCCGAGTCTACAATGGTAAACTCGATGTGGTGGATGCGCTGAACCAGCTCATGGGTTTTATAGGAGGTGAAGGTCTTTACAAAATAAGAGCTTACCCTTTTGCGCAGGCTTTTGGCTTTGCCTACGTATAAGAGGGTGTTTTGTGCATCGTAATACTTGTAAATGCCTGGATTGACCGGGATGGTATGCGCTATGTTTTGAAAATCCTGTGCCGTCATATCTTATCTGCCACGCAGTAGGGCAGGGTGCAATTTACACGAATTGCACGAATGGACACGAATTGCGCAAACGGGGAGCCTGACCATTACTCACCATAATATTCCGGGGCCCAGATCAGCTTTTCGATGCTGGTAGTGGGCGTTCCCTGCTTTGGCTGGCGCAGGGTAATGATATAAAAATACTGACGGGCTTTCCAGGTTAGTTTTTGCTGCACAATAGTGTCGCCTGCTGCCCATTCTTTTTCGAAGTAAAACCTGTTCACCTGGGAGTTGACAGGGTTGATGTACACTACTACGTTGCGAAGGGTATTGGAAGCGTCTTTAGGCGCATACATAAACTGGACCATCTCGGTGGTGGCGTCCAGGAGAGAGGTTTCGGTAAACGACTGGCGAAAGGCGCTGGTTTCCAATTCGGGCATGAAGAATACGCTGGCAGCCTGCTTGAACGCTGGAAGTTTGATGAAGAGGGAATCTTTTTTGCCGTTAAGAGTGGTTTTCTTCAGGATGCCCCCTCCAAAAGAGTCTACGCGGAGCAGGTCCTCGCGCAGGAGGCTGGATATCGGCAGGAAAGAGGCAGTATCCTGGGCGCGCTGGGTGGTGTCTACACCTGTGCTGGTGGCAGGCGGTTGGCTGCCTTTGTTCTTACAGGATGCAAAGATGATGATAGCCAGTAATACCGGGAAAAACTTCATGGATCGAAAATAGGTGAAAAATAAAAAAAGCTGCTGTTGGTAATAACGGCAGCTTTTGTTGCTAATTGTGTATATGTCTTAGCGGATAGTTTTGGTTACGCCTATCTTGATACCATATTCCATCAGGTATTCACGGATAGGATACTCTTTCACGTAGCTGGACAGCAGTTGGTATCGGAATTGCGGACCAACCTGCCATTTCAGGTCGCCCGATTTATAAGCAAGGAATATTTCCCCGCCGGTATTGAGGTTCCACCTTCTTACGAGAGAGGGTTCTTTGGTGTAGTTCTTATAGTCGGTAGTGATCAGGTACGTTTGCCTGTTGATCATGTAAGTAGGCTGTATCGTAGCCGCCGCGCCTATCTGCAGTTTGCCATTACCGATCAGGCGCAGTTGAAGGCCCACCGGTACGGACAACTGGAAATATTGATTTTGCAGGCTTTCCGACATATCGCCTCCAAAGTTCCGGATGCGGGTATAGTTGATAAGCGAATCGGTGTGGCCGGGTGTGCTGCTGTTGAGGGCGATAGTCGCTACGTCGGTTGAATAAGAGCCATAGGCCTCTATGGCATAACGCGAATAATTGAACTGGGCGCCGGCTTTGATCTGCAGGTCTTTGTTCACGGCATACAGGAAATGTGAACCCAGCTCAAAACCGAGGGCTGGCTTATGGTTTACCAGCTTATTGGGATCGCCTGCTACATTTTGGGCGATCGGTACATTCTTGATATCAGAAGGAATAGAAGCGTCACTTCCCTGCAGTTTGCGATAGTTCATAGTGGGTGCAAATGACAACTGCCAGCTGAGGCGTTTCATTTTGGGTACTGCAAGTTTGTAAACAGCGTATTGTTGCAGCCAGTTGATCCTTTCCTCGTCTTCCTTTTCCGGGCTGACAACAGTTTCTTTTACAGGCGTTGAGGGTTTTTGTTCCTCCTCAGGTGGCGCTGCAGGATACTGTTCGGTAACAATGATCAATGGCTTGTATTCTATGGATGATGTGCTGTTCTTGTTACTACGGGCAGTGGCAGCAGTTAGCTTATCGGCCAATAAAGTATTGCTATTGCTTGTTGTGGTCTTGCCCTGGCGACTGGTTGGTTCTTCTGTGCCGGCAGTTTCATGGGCCGCTTCATTAGTGGCTGCGATGCTGTTGACGGTCACAACAGTGGGAGCTATGCTATTGGTAGGCTCATCGGCATACCTGTCGGGATTTGTAACGAAAGAACGTGGAGTGGTAGCCGGGCCATTGCGTGCGCCTTTCTGTGTGATCTGTGTAGAGAAAGGAATTACTACAGCAGGCTTATTATTGGCATTGTCGTCGGTAGAGGCAATACGGGGCGTAGGGTTCAACTGAGCAACGATCTTCCTGTTACCAGTGGATGGTGACAAGAGTTGAACGATGGCATAATAAGTGAGGCCGGCAATAAAGAGAACGAAACTAAGCCAATACCATTTTCTGCGGGTGTGCAATGAGCGGTTTATCCCCTTCCATACCTGGTCGGATGGATACATTTTGTATTGATCAGCTTTCTCTCTAAGCAGGTCTTCAAGTTCATCATTGTAAAAACCGCGCTCCATAATCGTTGGTGTTTGTACGGGTGTGCTTTTTCAAAGGATTAGTATTCATAGCAACAATCTGGGGTTATAGTATATGTATAATTACTGTCCCGCGGTCATGCCCAGCCAACTGATCTTCTCTTTTGGCTTCTGGATAATTTTCTTCTTGACCAGTATATCTTCCAACATTTGCCGTGCCCTGGTGTACTGGGAGCGGCTGGTGCTTTCTTCAATATCTAACATGTCTGCGATCTCTTTGTGCGAATACCCTTCCACAGCATACAAGTTCAACACAGTCCGGTATCCGATGGGCAACAGGCGTATGCATTCAACCACCTGCTTGGCCTGTACTATAGAAGGAACGGATTCTTCCCGTACCTGTACAGTAGTTGCGTGAATGATGTCCACGCTTTCATTAAACTTCTTATTTTTCTTCAGGTGATTGATGCAGGTGTGAACGATGATGCGGCGTATCCAGCCTTCGAAAGCGCCTTTGTTTTGGAAGGTGTGTATTTGTGAAAATACCTTGATAAAACCCTCCTGCAGCATGTCCTCTGCATCTTCCCTGTTGTGGGCAAACCTGTAACAAACAGACAACATCTTCGGGCTATACCGTTGGTATAATTCCCGCTGGGCAGTTGTATTGTTTTGTAAACAGCCTTGTAAAATGGCGTCTTCGGTCATATAAACCGTTTGGTTGCCCTGTAATTTAGACAATTTCCTGCAGTAAAAGCTGCGTACCGTGGAAAAATAATGCGGATCAAGTTGGTTGAAAGGTTGACCAGTTGCGCGGTTGAAAGGGAGCGTTAAGTTGAGAGGTTGAAAAGGTGGGGCTGGAAAATTGAAAAGTTGATGGGGAAAAGGAGAGCAGAGAGCTGGACCGCAAAGGAAATATTTGCCTGTATTTACGACTTGTTTTAGAACAAAAAGAAGGCTGCCGGATAAGTACCCGGCAGCCTGATATCATTGCAATAGATTGATTATTACGTTTTCAGATTACCCTTTTCAACCTATCAACCAATCAGCACCTCCCCCGTCATTTCCGCCGGAATAGCCAGTCCCATCTTAGTGAGAATGGTAGGCGCTATATCGCCCAGCTTGCCGGGTTTCAGGGAGCCTTTCCAGTCTTTGTCGATCACAAACAGGGGCACCAGGTTCAGCGTGTGGGCGGTGTTGGGCGTGCCGTCCTCATTGATCATGAAATCGGCATTGCCGTGGTCGGCGGTCAGGAAAACAGTGTAGCCATGCGCCAGCGCAGCGGTCACTACCCGCTCTACGCATTTGTCTACCGTTTGCACGGCCTTTACAGCGGCTTCGAAGATCCCGGTATGGCCCACCATGTCGGCATTGGCATAGTTGAGGCAAATGAAATCAACACTCTCTTTCTCTATTTCCGGCACGATGGCGTCGGTTAGCTCCATAGCGCTCATTTCAGGTTGCAGGTCGTAAGTAGCCACCTTGGGAGAAGGTATCATGATGCGGCGTTCGCCATCGAAAGGCACTTCACGGCCGCCACTGAAAAAGAAAGATACGTGGGGGTATTTCTCTGTTTCGGCAATGCGTATTTGCGTCTTGCCATCTTTGGCGAGTATTTCACCGAGCGTGTTGTTGAGGTTGTCGTTCTCGAATACAACACTCACATTCTTGAATGTTTTGTCATAGTCGGTCATGGTGGTGTAGTGCAGTGATAGCTTCTTCATGCCATGATCGGGCATATCAGTCTGCGTAAGCACCTGCGAGATCTCGCGGCAACGGTCGGTGCGGAAGTTGAAACAGATCGCTGCATCACCATCTTTAATGGTAGCCAGCGGTTGCTGGTCGGCGCCAATGACAACCGTTGGCTTTATAAACTCGTCTGTGATGTTGTGCGCATAAGAGTGCTCGATGGCAGCGATGCCATCTGTTGCTTTTTCTCCTACGCCATTTACCAGCGCATCATAAGCAAGCTTCACGCGCTCCCAGCGCTTGTCGCGGTCCATGGCGTAGTAGCGGCCACTTACAGTAGCTATCTTGCCGGTAGTTTTGTTGAGGTGCTCCTGCAGGTCTTTCAGGTAACCAAGACCGCTTTTAGGATCAGTATCGCGACCGTCGGTAAAAGCGTGGATATATACATCCTTTAAGCCCTTTTTGGCACACAAGGAAACAATAGCTTTGAGGTGAAGGGTGTGCGAGTGTACACCGCCATCGCTTACCAGGCCCAGCAGGTGGAGCGGCTTCTTATTATCGAGCGCATATTGTATGGAATCGAGCAGAACAGGATTCTTATCAAAAGAGCCATCCCGAACCGCAACATTGATGCGTTGGAGCTCTTGGTACACAATACGTCCGGCGCCGAGGTTAAGGTGGCCTACCTCGCTGTTACCCATCTGGCCATCGGGTAAGCCTACCGCTTCACCGCAGGTTACCAGTGTGGTATTTGGGTATTTTGAATAGAGGGAACTTACAAAAGGAACATGGGCATTCTGGATAGCATCGGCGGTTTTCACCTTGCCGAGCCCCCAACCATCCATGATGACGAGAATTGCTTTGCTTGCTGACATATAACGATATGATTATGTTAGATTTGTGAATATATCCGGCCGCAAAGGTAAGTAATACACAGGGATTAGTATTTTTTCAACGTACTCTTACTTTGGCATGTTTTTGGCAATTTTTGAAGCAGTAAAAATGCACTTATGATAAAACAGCTGAGACTGGCGATAATAGCCATTTCGCTATTCCTGGTCTCATTCACTTCGTACTTCTATTCGATTGATGACGTAGTAACCGCAATGCGTAGCGGAAACGCAAACCAACTATCAAGGTACTTCGACAGTCGCGTAGACATCTCCATGCCCGGGAAAAGTGATAATTACAGCAAAAGCCAGGCTGAAATGATCCTCAAAGACTTCTTCACCAGCAACAAAGTGAAGAACTTCCAGATCAAGCACCGGGGAGAAAACAAAGACGGTTCCCTGTTCTGTGTAGGAACCTTGCAAACCTCTAATGGCAACTACCGCACAAAATTCTTTATGAAGCAGAAAGGAGAGCAACAAGTGGTACAGGAAATGGGCTTCGAATTAATTGAATAAATTCATTTATCCCTGAAAACACGAAAGACCCATGGCAGTAATGCTATGGGTCTTTTTCGTTTATCTTTGTTGCATGTTAACCTTTGATGAACAATTAGATGTATTGATCAGGTCGGCACTGGCAGAAGACATTGGAGATGGAGATCATTCCACGTTGAGTTGTATCCCGGCCGACGCACGAGGCAAAGCTGTTTTAAAGATCAAACAGGACGGTATCCTGGCAGGTATGGAAGTGGCGGCAGCTGTTTTTCACTATAAAGAACCTTCAGCTGTTTTTACGCCCCTTAAGAAAGATGGCGAGGCCATGAAATTCGGCGAGATCGCTTTTGAAGTAGAAGCCACTGTACATACCATTTTACAATGCGAGCGGCTGGTACTGAATTGCATGCAACGCATGAGCGGCATTGCAACGTTAACCCATGCTTACAGCTCTATCATCAAAGGCTATCGTACCAAAGTACTCGATACCCGCAAGACTACGCCTAACTTCCGCTTGCTGGAGAAAGAAGCCGTGCGCATTGGCGGCGGCCATAATCACCGCATGGGATTGTATGATATGATCATGCTTAAGGATAATCATATCGACTACTGCGGAGGTCTCGAAAAAGCGATCGACCGTGCATGGCAATATGTACAACAAACGAATACCGGGTTGAAGGTTGAAGTAGAGACCCGCAATCTCGATGAAGTACAGCGGGTAGTGGCGTTCGGAAAAGTAGACCGCATCATGCTGGATAATTTCACACCCCAACAACTGGCAGAAGCATTGAGTATCATCAAAGGCAAGATGGAAACGGAAGCCAGCGGAGGTATCAACTTCGACAATATTGAAGCATACGCAAAAACGGGCGTAGATTATGTAAGTGTAGGCGCCCTGATACATCAGGCGAAGAGTTTAGACCTGAGCTTGAAGGCAGCCACAGTATGAGTCGGTAGTCAAGAGTGCTGTTGTGTGTAATAAGAAAGTACTTTATATTAGTAACGATTTGAAAACTGATATACGATGAGTAAGAAGAATAAGCCCGATAATAAAGGGTTTGTTTATAGCACCGATCCGAACTTTCGGTTTGAAGAAGAAGAGCAGGAGCAAGCCACTACCTTGCCTCCTGCACAGCAATTGCTGAAGGTGCGACTGGATACAAAGAACCGAGGCGGCAAAGCCGTAACGCTGGTGCAGGGTTTTGTGGGTACCGATGAAGACCTCGAAGAGTTCGGCAAGAAGCTGAAGAACTTCTGCGGCACCGGCGGCGCTGTGAAAGATGGAGAAGCGATCATCCAGGGCGATCAGCGTGACAAAATCATGCAGTGGATGCAGAAGAATGGGTATACCAAGGCTAAGAAGATATGATATCTGTTGCATTCTTTATCCTGATCCTTCCTTTTTTGATTGCTGCAATATGCCTGGTGAGGGCATTGCGCAGGCTGGCCATTGGTGTGTACGATGACAAGCGTCACACAAAACGTGAAGATATTGCTATGCTGGTGGTGACATCCATTATAACGATCGTCATAATGTTCGTGTGGTGGGTTTGCTTTACTTACCCGTTTTCAATCTATTAAGTTATCCCTCAAAGTTGACCTCCCGGTGCCTGCCATCGCAGTAAGGCTTGTTGTTGGAAGCGCCGCAACGGCATAGCGCAACAGTACCGCTTTTTGTTTCTTCCCTTCCGTCAGGATATTTGATGACACACTCGGTGTTGATGATATATGGCCCTTTGGAGCTTACTTCTACCGTTGTTATGTGCGCAGCTTCTGCCACCGGCTTTTGAAAGGTGGACGGCTCAGTCGTTTCCGCATTATTCATAAAATAGCTCAGCGCGCCGCTGGGGCAATGACGCACCTGGTCAATGATACGCTGCGTATCGGCACCCTGAATGTTCACCCAAGGACGTTTGGTGGGATCAAACACTTCCTTCAGGTTCTTCCAGCAAACCTTTGAATGGATGCACATATCAGGCTTCCACACGATCGTCACTTCGTTATTGGTGTATTTCTTTTCCACTATACTATTTCAGGTTTTTGTTCTGTGATCTATCAAGCAATGTCACCCTCTGTCACACTGAGCCTGTCGAAGTGTGACAGAGGGTAGTTCTATCCACGATTCCTCTCTGTAAGTTACGATAATTCAAAAAATAAAGCCCGCAACGATACCGTTGCGGACTTGTCTATTTTACGGCTTCTGTTGTAAGAAGCTATTATTTGTTATTGTCCTGCAGCCTGGCTGTAGGCCTTTTTGTCGCCCCACATGTTCAGCAACTCCGATGAAGCGATCTTGAAGTTGCCGCTAAGGCTCACATAAAGACCGAGAATATCCTGCTGGCTAAGTGGTTCGCCGTCGAGTGATTCGAAGCGCACGTTGTACAGGTTCACCAGGTTGGTGTATACAGAACCAGTAGGCCACACCTGTGTACCACGATTGCTGATGTTGACCAGTTTGAACTTCACACCGGCATGACGCTGGCATTTGGTAGCAATGGCCTGCGGCTGCAGGTTGCTTTCGATGAACATATCAACACCAACAATGTTTTCCTGCATTGTTTCTTTGGATTCCATCATAGCGTTCTCCCGCAGCTTGAACGGCGTGGGAGTGCCGGGCTGGTTGGGTATCACCTCTTTCGGATTGTGTGCTGGCTGCTTACCAAAGTTGCTGATGATGGCATCGGCAAACTGAGTGGTATTAGAAGAGGGGGTAGACTTGTCGCCGAAATCACCGGTGTGTACGCCGCTTTCCAATGTATACAACAACGCATTCTCGATGATGGCCGCATTCTCGGTAAGACCAAGGTGGCGCAGCATAGAAATACCGCTCAACAGCAACGCTGTTGGGTTGGCGATGTTCTTGCCGGCGATATCGGGCGCTGTACCATGCACCGCTTCGAAGATGGAAATGTGATCACCCACATTGGCTGATGGCGCAAACCCCAATCCACCTACCAGACCGGCACAAAGATCGGATACGATATCACCCTGCAGGTTGGTGAGCACTACTACGTCGAATGTATCGGGACGGCTCACCAGTTTCATACAGAGGTCATCTACAATGATATCATCAGCCTTCAGCTCGGGATACTCTTTAGCTACCTCGTAGAAGCACTCCAGGAAGAGACCATCGGTGAGCTTCATGATATTGGCCTTGTGACCGCAGGTAATGCGTTTTGCTTTTTTCTGTTTGGCCATTTCAAACGCATAACGGATCACCTGCAAGGAGCCGGGACGTGTAATGAAACGGCGGCTGAGCGCTACGTCGTGGGTGAGCATGTGCTCGATACCACCATAGGTATCTTCAATGTTCTCGCGAACAACAGTAATGTCGATGGGAATACCTGCTTTGGAGAATACGGTATCTACACCGTGCAGGCTTTGGAATACGCGTTTGTTGGCAAAAGTATTCCAGGTTTTACGGGCAGTAACATTGATACTCTTTACGCCCTTGCCCTTGGGGGTTTCCATAGGCCCTTTGAAGAGCATGCCCAGACTTTCAATAGTCTGCTGAGCCTCAGGCGTCATACCGTTGGAAAAACCTTTATCAAATACCCACTTGCCCATTTCAACCACTTCATACTCCAGGGGAACCTTGTTGGCTTCAAAGATCTTGAGAACTGCTTCCATGATTTCGGGGCCTATACCATCTCCTTTCGCAACTGATATTTTCATAATTGAATTATTGTAATGTAACTGGGTAGTTTATGAAGAAAACCGCGTAAAAGCGGGGCAAAATTAGCATCTGCAGGCAATAAATGCCATTAAATCTTGTCTAATAACTACAGCCAGCTTTTATTTTTGTTTACCTTTAAACGGGCAAACAGCTATTATGGTATCTAAGATATCCGAAGGTATTGAGATAAGTGTAGAGACGTTCTACCAGCCGGATTACTCCAATCCGGTATCGGGAGAATACATGTTTGCCTACCGCATCACCATTGAAAATCATAACAATTTCCCCGTTAAACTACACCGCCGCCACTGGTTTATAGTCGATAGCAATGGCAGTAACCGCGAAGTGGAAGGCGAAGGGGTAGTAGGCGTTCAGCCCTCCCTCCAACCGGGCGAACGCTACCAGTATGTCAGCGGCTGCAACCTCCGCAGCGAAATGGGTAAAATGTATGGCATTTACCTGATGGAAAACCTGCACAATAAAGCCACTTTCAATGTGAACATCCCCGTGTTTGAGATGATCGTTCCATTCAAGATGAATTAAGAGGACCTGCGAGCTACAAGTGCGTTTGCGTCGTAGGCGAAATGCGTTTCGACAAAGTCGTTATTTTTCGTGGCGGGTAATTTGCACAAAAAAGCCGCAGAACATGTCCGCGGCTTGATTATGTGTTTTAGTTTATTGTGCCGTTACAGATGTTGTGATTTTTGCCGGCCAATTTTATAAAGCAGTAAACCCATGGCTGCGAAAGCTACAACGCCAAGTAAGTAATAACCTCCTTCTGAAAAGGAGTCTTTAAGTGAGTGTTCTGTATTGACTGCATCGAGGAATCTTGCCCCTCCATCAGAGCCTGATACGAAGGCGATAATTACACCAGCTACTGCACCACCTGCCACCAGTCCCGTTGCAAACAAGTTTCCTTTGCCCAGTTCCTCCTCTTCCGGAGACTCCTGGATGTTTTCTTTCTTCTTTTTCCATTCAACCAATCCACGAATGGCTCCTCCAATAAAGATCGGCAAAGTAGTAGACAGTGGCAGGTAGGTTCCAACAGCAAAGCTGAGTGATTTGATGCCACAAAGTTCCATTACGATAGCAATGAATACACCCACAAAGATGTATTGCCAATCGAGCGCCTGTGACTGGATGCCTTTGATCAGGGTGGCCATGAGTGTAGCCTGCGGCGCCGGATATTTTTCAGAACCGATCGCATGTTTAGTTCCCTGAGCTATCATGTCGGCAGTGGGATTGTCAAGAAACTTTACGGTAAGACCAATTACGATCGATGATACGATAGCGCCTATGAATAAAGCAATTTGCTGGTTACGTGGTGTAGCGCCTACTATAAAGCCGCTCTTCAGATCCTGCGAAGTAGCGCCGGCGTTGGCCGCAGCAATACAGATCATGCCACCCACTACCAGCACCAATGGTTCGTATGCTTTTCCGCCCCATCCCACACTGAGGAAGATAAGACTGGTACCCATTACAGTGGCGATCGTCATACCGCTGATAGGATTATTCGAAGAACCGATCAGGCCCACAATGCGTGAAGATACAGTTACAAACAAAGCACCGAATAATACAACCAGTAAACCGATCAGCAGTTTTTGACCAATGCCGCTGCCTGGTATTTGAGGCAGTACGCTGATCAGCAGGACCAGACCGAGCGAACCAAACAATACAACTTTCAGGCTGAGGTCTTTTTCTGTTCTCAGCACATTGCTTGTTCCGGTTTCCTTGTTGCCTTTGATAGAAGTAACACTCGACTTGATAGATTTTATGATGGTAGGTAATGTTTTGAGCAGAGTGATGATACCACCAGTTGTTACAGCACCGGCGCCGATCAGCCTGATGAATGCATAATACACAGCTACAGAATAATCTGCAAAAGTATGTGTTACGGGGTCCCAGCCACCTTTGCCGCCGGGTTTGGTAACGTCGGCCAGATAACCAAGTTTCACTAATTGAGCAGCTATAACATCGGCTGGTACAAGAAAAGAAAGTAATGGAATAAGAACGAGCCAGCTTAATACACCACCGGCTACCAGCACACCGGCAATTTTAGGGCCGATGATATAACCCACACCCAGGTACTCCGGGGTGATTTCCCCGCTTACTTTTGCAGAAGGAAAGTATTTGTTGGCTTGTTTAGTAGCATAAACGGGTAACTCTGCTACAACGTGCAATATCTTTTGCAGTATGGCATACAAGAAAGCTACTCCAAGACCCCAGAAAGCCGTTTTGGCAAAGTCGCCACCCTTTTCTCCTGCTTTCAATACATCACCACAGGCAGTTCCTTCCGGATAAGGGAGGTTGTCATGTTCATTTACAATGAGGGCTTTTCTGAGTGGCACCATCATCAGGGTACCTAATAATCCACCAACGATGGCGAGAATAAGGATCGTAAGGTAATTGAAGTAGTCTGCGCTGTCGGGCGACGAAAGGAAAAGAAACCCTGGCAGTGTAAAGGCTACGCCTGCAGCAATACTTTCACCGGCACTGCCGGTAGTTTGGATAATGTTGTTTTCAAGGATGGTCGTTTTCAGGAACCTTCTTCCAAGCGTAATGGCAATTACAGCAATAGGTATGGAGGCTGAAACGGTGAGACCGGCTTTTAAAGCCAGATATACAGTAGCTGCGCCGAAGATTACGCCAAACAGGCTACCAACGACAATGGATTTGATCGTTAGTTCCGCAACATTTTGATCCGGAGCAACGAAAGGCTGAAATTTCTTTTCCGCCATAAGCAATCAGTTTAAGTTTTAGGCGGAAAGATAAAGGAAAAAAGGGCAGACAGAACAGTCCTTATTTTATCCCATGCATTTTTTTATTCATGTATTTGTTAAGGACCATGATGATGATAGCTACTACCAATGGTATGACAACGAAAATGGTGAAGAACCCTGACATCGAAGTAGATGCAGATATTTTATCCATGAAACTGGCGGTAAAACCTGCCAGGAAATTGCCCAGGAAAGTACAGAAGAACCAAAGGCCAAACATGAGGCCGGCCAGTCTTTTAGGCGCCAGTTTACTTACGTAAGAAAGACCCACCGGTGAAATACTCAATTCACCAAGTGTATGGAACAGGAAGGCAAGTACCAGCCAGATCATGTTTACGTTGGCAGACATGGCTCCTTGGGGTATCTGGGAAGAACCGATAACAAGCGCCAGGAAACCGATGCCTACGAATATAAAGGAAGCCGCAAATTTCATGGCTGGCGATGGATTGTACTTTGCAGAAGTCGACAGCTTTTTCCATAACCAGGAGAACAGCGGCGCAAACATGACTATGAACAGCGCGTTCAGCGTCTGGAACCACGATGCAGTTACTTCAGTTTTTTCGGCGGTGAATTCCTTGAACAGCATCCATATTACGAGTGCCCATATGGCAAGGATGCCGATGGTAATAATAGCTATGCTGACGGGATATTGCTTGCCTATTTTCTTGATCAAATTATACAAGAGCCATGCAATGATACAGGCCGGCAATAATGATATGATAGCATTGATAAACTTAAAGGCATTGGCGGCAACCGGACTGGAGAGGTTGCGCTCTGTATAATCACGCGCAAAGAGATTCATGGAAGAACCAGCCTGTTCAAAGGCAAACCAAAAGAACACGGTAAAGAAAGATAAGATGCCTATTACAACGAGCCGGTCTTTCTCTATTTTGGTAAGCGGAGCATCAGTATTTACTGTTGTCTGGGCAGTTGTAACTGCTGCCTTTGCAGGTGGTTCGCCGATATGACCAAAGAATTTGCGAATGTAATGAAATTGCAAAGTGCCAATAAGCATAAAGATACCTGCGAGTCCAAATCCATAATGCCAGCCCACTTTCTCTCCAATATAGCCGCAAAGCAAGGTACCTATGAATGAACCAGTATTGATACCCATGTAGAAGATAGTGTATCCTGCATCCCGTAAACCTGCTGAAGCCGCTCCTTCCGGATACAGCTCACCTACCATGGAGGAGATGTTGGGTTTAAACAATCCATTACCAATTACGATGAGTATACAACCTGCATAAAAAGCTACGATAGGATCAAACGCCAGTACGCCGTGGCCAAGGGTCATGATGAGACCGCCTATCACCACAGATTTTTTAAATCCCCAATATTTATCTGCTATAAATCCACCAAGAATAGGTGTTAAATAAACTAAGCCTGTATAGAAAGCATATAATAAACTGGCCGAAGACCTGTCCCATCCGGGGCCGCCTTCCGCGATCTGGCTGGTGAGGTATAATACAAACAAAGCCCGCATGCCATAGTAAGAAAACCTTTCCCACATTTCAGTAAAAAACAATACGAAAAGACCTAAAGGGTGTCCGGCGAGTTGATGCTGTTTGTATTCCATCCAGGGTTGATTTTCAGTTTAAAAGCTTGCTTTAAGCGTGGAAAGTACTACGTATTTGCCAAATATATACAGGAGTGTTCTATTTTAGCGGTTATTTTGGCATTCTTAATTACGTTTGTACTCATGAACATTCTACTCCTTGGCGCCGGAGGCCGTGAACATGCACTGGCCTGGAAACTATCACAAAGTCCAAAGTGTCAGCAACTATATATAGCACCGGGCAATGCAGGCACAGCTTTATGCGGCACTAATATTAACATGTCCGTTACGGATTTTGATGGCATTAAGCAATTCGTGTTAGATAAACACATTAATATGGTGATAGTCGGACCCGAGGAGCCATTAGTAAAAGGAATTGTCGACCTGTTCAGGAAAGACAAAGCCCTGCAGCAGGTAGCCATTATCGGCCCTTCACAGTACGGTGCGCAACTGGAAGGCAGCAAGGCCTTTGCCAAGAAGTTCATGATGCGTCACAATATCCCCACAGCCCGGTATCGTGAGTTCGATGCTACCAATTATGCAGACGGTATCCCTTATTTACAACAACATAGTTTGCCCATTGTGCTGAAAGCTGATGGCCTGGCTGCCGGTAAAGGCGTATTGATCTGTCAATCGCACGTAGAAGCCATGGCCGAGTTTGAGCTGATGCTGCAGCAAAGCAAGTTTGGAGAAGCAGGTAAGAAAGTAGTAGTAGAAGAGTTCCTCGATGGCATCGAGTTGAGTGTGTTTGTATTGACGGATGGCAAGAACTATGTATTACTGCCCGAAGCAAAAGATTACAAACGTATTGGCGAAGGCGACACCGGCCTGAATACAGGCGGCATGGGTGCCGTAAGCCCTGTTCCTTTTGCCAACGATGCCTTTATGAAAAAGGTAGTGGAAAAGGTGGTAGAACCAACAGTAAAAGGCATTGCCAGCGAAGGCATCGACTATAAAGGATTTGTATTTGTAGGCCTTATCAAAGTAGGCGAAGAACCGCTGGTAATTGAATACAATTGCCGCATGGGTGATCCTGAAACAGAAGTAGTGATGCCGCGCCTGAAGACGGACCTGGTAGACCTGTTGATAGCCGCTGCCGATGGTACACTCGATAAAGTGAAAGTAGAACAGGATAACAGAGCCGCCTGCACGGTGATGGCAGTGAGCGGTGGCTATCCCGGCAATTACGAAAAAGGCTACGCTATTAAAGGACTGGATCAGTCATTTCCTGCCGATAGCATGGTATTCCACGCAGGCACTACTCCCCAGAAAGAAGAAGTAGTAACCAGCGGTGGACGTGTATTGTGCGTTACTTCTTATGGCGATACGATCAGCGGCGCCGTAAGCAAGTCGAAAGAAGTATTACGCCAGATCAGCTTCGAGGATATGTATTACAGAAAGGACATTGGATACGAGTTTGCGTAACAAGCATTAGAAACTACACATGGCTCAACAAGGAGTACACTATAGCGATTACTTGCAGTTGGATAATATTCTGAACGCGCAGTTGCCCGAAAGCGATAAGCTGGGACAACCGGCACATGATGAAATGTTGTTCATCATCATTCACCAGGCATATGAGCTGTGGTTCAAACAACTACTCTATGAAGTAGATTCTGTGAGCGCCATCATGAAGAAGCCCTCCGTGAATGATAATTCGCCTGAATTACAAACGGTGGTACATCGCCTGTCGCGTATGGTGTCTATCCTGAAAGTGCTGGTACAGCAGATCGATATCATGGAAACCATGACACCCATGGACTTCCTCGACTTCCGCGATATGCTGCGCCCCGCCTCCGGGTTTCAAAGCTGGCAGTTCAAAATACTGGAAGCAAAGCTGGGCCTCAAGTACCAGCACCGCTTCGGACAGGAATACTATATCTCTCAACTTCGCCCCCAACAGGTAGAGCTTATCCGCTCAGTAGAGCAGGAACGGTCATTCATCGAACTGCTGAACGATTGGCTGGAGAGAATGCCCTTTGTGGATGAAGTGGACAATTTCTGGAACGACTATCGCAGTATTTATATCAATAGCCTGGCCTCTGCCGAACAGGAGAACAAGGCATTCTTCGATAACGTTTTTGCCGACACCGCTGCTGAAGGCGAGCGCAGATTGAGCCCCAAAGCATGCCGCTCTGCCTTATTCATCATGCTCTATCGCGGCTATCCTATCCTGCAACTCCCTTTCCAGGTGCTGAATAACCTGCTGGAGATAGATGAACAACTGAGCACCTGGCGCTATCGCCACATGAATATGGTGCACCGGATGATCGGCACCCGCATTGGTACAGGCGGCAGCACTGGCCGTGACTACCTCAAAGGAGCGTTGGACAAACACTACATTTTTGCAGACATCGCAAAACTTACCAGCTTCCTGATCGAACGCAGAAAGCTACCTGCGTTACCTGCTGAAATGGAACGCAGGTTGGGCTTTGTACAAGCTTAGTTGAACCTTCCCTGAGCATTGAAACGTTTGTAAGGCTTCGACAGGAAGTCATCTACTACTTTATTGAACTCATCTTTATACACAAGAGGGGTACTATGTCCTGAATTAGGTAATATCCACAGGTAGGCATTGGGAATATTCTTATAGATGAGCATGGTATGCTCTTCCCTGATCACATCGTGATCACCGCCGATAACGAGCGTAGGACATTTGATCTTATTGATATCAGTAAGCGGAATGTGCGGGTTGTCGAGCAACAACTGAACGAGCTTCCAGCCGGTCTTCTCCATCTCATTCCTGTCTTTCTTATTTTTCAGCATGTCATATTGCGGTCTCACAAGGCCAATGACCTCGGGGTAAACGGCTGTCGTATCAGGCGATAGATTAGCCCCGGTAATAGCCAGCTTCTTTACTTTCTTCGGATGGCGGATAGACAGCAGCAAACCGTTGATGCCCCCATCGCTCCAGCCAATAACATAAGCAGAGTCTATTTTCATCACATCCAGCAGCGCGGCATAATCATCAGCCATCATTTCATAAGAAAGCGAATCACCCTTATCGGCACTTTTTCCCTGGGCACGGCTATCTGCAATAATGATCCTGTATTTCTTTTCGAAGTAAGGCAGCTGGCTGGTCCAATCTGCAATAGAACCCCCACAGCCATGGATGATCAGCAACGGCTGGCCTTCACCATACGTTTCACAATACATTTTAAAACCCCGTATATCATAGAGTTTGCCCGCTGCCGGATTGTTGCCGTAGGGCGTTTTCTCCTGGCCTAAGCCAGTCAGGGCAACAGTGAAGCAAAGCAGGAAGGATAAAGCTTGTCTCATATAGGATGCGTTTATTGATTAGAGAGAAAGTACCGGCAAAAGTTACAAATAATTGCAAATAAAAAGGCCCAACACGCGGTTGGGCCTTTCTGTATTCTATCGAAGATGTTTATTTTCTCTTCATTACTTTTTCCACGGCAGTCAGGATGTTGGGGGTATCCAGACCATACTTTTTCAGCAGTTGCGTAGGCGTTCCGCTTTCGCCAAAGGTGTCGTTGGTGCCAACGTACTCGATGGGAATAGGCAGGTGACGCGCAGCAACCTGTGCAATAGAATCACCCAGGCCGCCAATGATGTTGTGCTCTTCTACAGTTACGGCACATTTGGTCTTGGTGATGGATTTGATCACCGCTTCAGTATCCAGCGGCTTGATGGTGTGGATGTTGATCACTTCCACGCTCACGCCTTTTTCCTGGAGGATAACACCAGCCTCGATGGCTTTCCATACCATGTGGCCACAGGCAAAGATGGATACATCAGTACCCTCGGAGAATACCTGAGCCTTACCAATTACAAAATCTTCTACTTTAGTGAAGATGGGCCACACAGGACGGCCAAAACGCAGGTAAACAGGACCAACGTAATCAGCGATAGCCAGCGTAGCAGCTTTGGTTTGATTATAGTCGCAAGGCACTATTACAGTCATGCCAGGCAACATTTTCATCATACCGATATCTTCCAGTATCTGGTGAGTAGCACCATCTTCACCCAGCGTTAAACCAGCGTGAGAGGCGCATATCTTTACGTTCTTGCCTGAGTAAGCTACTGACTGGCGGATTTGATCATAAACACGGCCAGTAGAGAAGTTGGCGAATGTAGTAGTGTAAGGTATTTTTCCGCCAATGGTCATGCCGGCTGCAATACCGATCATGTTGGCCTCTGCAATACCGCACTGTACATAACGCTCAGGAAATTCTTTAATGAACTGGTTGAGCTTTAAAGAACCAGCCAGGTCGGCTGTTAAAGCAACAACGTTAGAATTTTTACGGGCAGCTTCTGCTATTCCATCGCCAAAGCCGCTCCTTGTATCTTTTTGCCCGGTGGGCTGTATCTCTTTCAGCATGGTCCTTGATTTGATGCTGCAAATATAAGCCGGAAGTCGGAAAGTCCGGATGTCGGAAAGTATTTTGCTTTAGTCCTATCTTATCTTTCTTTCGGACATTCCGACTTGCGGTCTTTCAGACTAGTTTAAATCTGCCGGTTTGCTCTGGTAGAATTTTTCATCCGTTTTGAGACGCTGCTCCCATTTCCAGGCAGTAAGCAACATATCCTCCAGTGAATATTTCAGTTTCCAGCCCAATGTTTTTACAGCAAAGTCATTATTGGCATAAATAGCTATCACATCGCCGGGGCGGCGTGGGCCTATTACGTAGTTGAGATGCACACCCGTTACTTTCTCAAAAGTCTTGATGGCTTCGAGTACGGTGAAACCATTGCCACTGCCGAGGTTGAATACTTCGCAACGTTTGGTGCTTTTGCCTTGTTCGAGAAATTGTATGGCGAGCGTATGCGCGTGGGCAATATCACTTACATGGATGAAGTCACGTACACAGGAGCCGTCCCTTGTATCATAATCATCACCATACACCTGCATCAGCGGCAATTTGCCAATAGCAGTCTGCGTAATGGCAGGCACCAGGTTGGCGGGCTTGCCGATGGGCAATTCACCGATCAGGATAGAAGGGTGGGCGCCTACCGGGTTGAAGTAACGCAGCAATACACATTGAGCACTGCTGGCCTTTGAAAACTCGTTGATGATCTGCTCACCCATTTGCTTCGTGTATCCGTAAGGAGACTCCGCAGGCTTGGGAGGCGTGGATTCCGTTACCGGTATCTTATCAGGATTACCATATACAGTACAGGAAGAAGAGAACACGAAATGCGGTATGTTGAACTCCTGCACACATTTCAGCAGGTTGATCAGTGATACCAGGTTGTTCTCAAAATACATCAGCGGCTGCTCCACAGATTCACCTACAGCTTTGTAGGCAGCAAAGTGGATGATGCCGGTAATGTCTTCGTTCTCCTGGAAAATTGCAAAAGTGTCGTCGAAGTTGCAAAGATCTACCTTATAATTCTTGATCTTTTTGCCGGTGATCTTTTCAATGCCTTCAAATATACGAGGGGTAGAACGTGAGTTATTATCAACAGAAATAACTTCAAATCCGTTCTCTACAAGGTCTACGATTGTATGAGAGCCGATATAGCCACAACCGCCGGTAACAAGAATTTTGCTCATCTTTGGATAATGGTGAGTTGGGTCGTTGAAAATTTTGCTAAAGTTATATTAAACTCCTGTAAGGGGTACGGTATTGTTCAGTTTTCTATTTTATTAAGTTCATGAGGTATTGACCATAGCCACTTTTGAGCAACGGCTGAGCCATAGTTTCCAGTTGCTCCCGGGAAATAAACCCTTTACGCCAGGCTATTTCTTCGATACAGGCTATTTTAATACCCTGCCTTTGCTCGATAACCTGAACAAATTGAGAAGCCTGCATAAGCGAATCGAAGGTGCCGGTATCGAGCCAGGCCGTACCACGGTCGAGGATGGAAACCTTTAATTTTTTACGGCGCAGATATTCTTTATTTACATCAGTGATCTCATATTCGCCCCGGGGACTTGGTTGCAGGTCCCTGGCTATTTTCACCACTTCATTATCATAGAAATATAAGCCAGGCACCGCATAATTGCTCTTGGGTTTAGCCGGCTTCTCTTCAATAGAAAGCGCCTGTTTATTGTCATCGAATTCCACCACACCATAGCGTTCAGGATCACTCACATGATAAGCATATACAATACCGCCATCGGGATTGTTATTCTTTTCAAGCTGCTCTCCCAGACCAGCGCCATAAAATATATTGTCACCCAATACGAGGGCTACACTGTCTTTTCCGATGAAATCGGCGCCGATCACGAAGGCCTGGGCCAGTCCATTAGGCACCGCTTGCTCGGCATAAGAGAATTTAAGCCCCAGTTTGGAGCCATCACCCAGCAGCCTGCTGAATTGAGGCAGGTCATGAGGAGTAGAGATGATCAGGATTTCACGGATGCCGGCCAGCATCAGCGTCGATAAAGGATAATAGATCATGGGTTTATCGTAGATAGGCATGATCTGCTTGCTGATACCGTAAGTAATCGGATGTAAACGGGTTCCGGAACCGCCAGCCAGTATAATTCCTTTCATTTATATATTGTTATTAGTGCGTAAAACGCATTGATTATTCGCCAAAATAGTAAAATTTCCAATGATTTGGAACTTGCCGCGCAAACAAAACCCCGCAAGATGCGGGGCTGGTGTTGTTGGAAAAGAAGTTAGTAGCTGACAAATCTTATATAAACAGTTTCACGATATAGTATACGATCGCTGCCAGGATAGCACTGATGGGGATGGTAAGGATCCATGCCCAGAGCAGGTTGATGGTCACGCCCCAGCGTACTGCCGATAAGCGTTTCGTAGCACCTACACCCATGATGGCACCGGCAATGGTATGCGTGGTACTTACCGGGATAGCGAGATGTTCAGTTAAAAAGAGCGTAGCTGCACCGGCAGTTTCAGCAGCAACACCTTCCAGCGGTGTTACCTTGGTGATCCTGGAGCCCATGGTCTTTACGATCTTCCAGCCACCACTCATGGTACCCAGCGCGATGGCGCTGAAGCAGGCGAGTGGTACCCAGTCGGGCACATTCTTCACACTATCCAGCTCTCCCTGCGCTACCATCGCTGCAGCAATAAGGCCCAATACTTTTTGGGCGTCATTACTACCATGTCCGAGGCTGAACAAGGCTGATGATACGAGCTGCAACCGGCGAAACCAGCTTTCTGCTTTGTAAGGATTGGCCCTGCGGCACAGATTCACGATAATGAGCGTTATAACCAGCGCAACGAACATACCGATGAGCGGCGCACCGAATATGAACAGGAAGATTGGTAGCACCACGCTATAGTTAATCACATCAAACCCACCTTCAGACAGGCCTCCTACGTGCGCCAGTGCAGCACCCATAAAACCTCCCAGCAAAGTATGTGAAGAGGAAGAAGGAATACCAAACCACCAGGTAAGCAGGTTCCAGGCGATGGCAGCTACCAATGCCGAAAAGATCACCGGCAGCGTAATGAAGTGTGAATTGATGGACTTGGCAAACGACATACCGATCTTGAATTCACCAATCCAGTATTTGGCAATGAAAAACGCAGCAAAGTTGAATACGGCTGCCCAGATCACAGCCTGAAACGGCGTAAGCACTTTGGTCGAAACGATGGTGGCGATTGAGTTGGCTGCGTCGTGAAATCCATTGATATAGTCGAAAGCCAATGCCAGTATAATAATGATAACCAGGAATGTCATAAACGGTTATTACGCGTATTTAATGATGATGGACTCGATCACATTGCCGGCATCTTCACATTTGTCGGTTACAATCTCCATCACCTGGTAGATCTCCCGTTTCTTGATCACCTCTTTGGCATCAGGTTCTGTTTCAAACAGGCGGTCGATGCTCATATCGAAGATATCATCAGCCTGGTTTTCAATGCTGTTTACTTTTACCAGGGCATCAGTTATGTTACGCATGTTGCGCATATTGCGCAGTTCAAACACCGCAACTTTGATCTGCTCGGAACCCTGCTCGATCAGGTCGGCCATTTTCTGGATGCCCTGATCATTAGGATTCACTTTATAAAAGTTGATCTTTTTGGCGGAAGCGAAGATGTAGTCACAAATATCATCCAGGGCAGTGGCCAGATAGTGAATATCCTCCCGGTCGAACGGGGTGATGAAATTGCGGCCGAGCTCGGTGAATATTTTATGGGTGTAATCGTCATTCACATGCTCCATGTCTTCGATCTGGGCGATCAGGGCAGCACGTTTGTCGAAATCGGGCTCAGTTACCACATCCTTCATCAATTTACCCATTTCGGCCACAGTTACTGCCACTTGTTCAAAAAGAGAGTAGAAGATCTTGTCCTTTGGCATGAAAATCTTCATGATAGAGTTCAAACCCATACACCTATATTATTTGGGGGCAAAAATAGAACTAATAGACTGATGTTATAGATAGGGCAAATTGGTAATAATTTCTTAACAATAGCTTTTTTCCACCAAATTACCTTTGCGCCAATATTATGAATATATGAAGTTATTGTTAAGTCCCCGCCGGGGCGGATTGCTGGCCCTACTGCTAATTTTAACTCAAATAGTTAAGGCCCAATTCCTTACGGATATGATGGATACTACCACGGATGTTGGGAAAGGACTACTGTCTATATACAAAAAATTCGACCGGATACAGATCAGCGGTTATCTGCAACCTCAATTTCAGCTGGCCGATCGGAAGGGGGTGGAAAGCTTTAACGGCGGGAATTTTGCACCCCAGTCCAATAATCGGTTCAGTCTCCGCCGGGGACGATTACGGTTTGATTACCTGCGGCTGAATGACCAGGACCAGCCACAGGTACACCTTGTTTTCCAGGTTGATGGCACGGAGCGTGGCTTGTTTGTGCGCGACTTCTGGGGCCGGTTTTTTGAAAATAAATGGCAGTTGTTCTCTGTCACGGGAGGTTTGTTTGCCCGTCCCTTTGGATATGAAGTGAACCTCGGTTCGCCCGACCGGGAATCACCTGAGCGTGGCCGCATGTCACAGATACTCATGAGAACAGAACGGGACCTGGGCGCAATGGTGAGCTTTGAACCCCGACGCAAGAATCATCCCCTGCATTACTTCAAGTTGGATATAGGTGTATTCAACGGTCAGGGATTATCCGGACCAAGTGAGTATGACAGTTATAAAGACGTCATTGGCCGGTTGTCATTGAAGCCTTATCCCATCACAAGTAAGTTGTCTGTTGCTGCCGGGCTATCGATGCTGCAAGGCGGACTGATACAAAATACAAAGTATGTATATGAAACCCGCAACACAAACGGAAATAAAACATTCGTGGTAGATTCTTCTGCCGACAACCTGTATGATAAAGCACCACGCGACTACAGAGGAGTAGACATGCAGTGGAAGTTGAAACATGCCTGGGGTGCTACAGAATTACGTGGTGAATATTGGTGGGGAACGCAAACAGCTACTGCCAACGATACGGAAACACCGGGCTTATTGCTTACTTCTCCTTATTATATAAGGAAATTCAATGGCGCCTTCTTTTATTTCCTGCAAAATATTATCAATAAGAAACATCAGTTGGGCGTGAAATACGATTGGTATGATCCCAACACCGAAGTAAAAGGAAAGGAGATCGGTGAAGGCGGTAATAATGTTACGGCCGCCAACATCCGTTATGATACATGGAGCTTCGGTTATAATTATTATATAGATGAACACCTCAAACTCATGTTGTGGTACGACATCGTTAACAATGAATCAACCTCTTTGCCGGCTTATGCAAGCAACCTGAGCTCAAATGTGCTGACATGCCGTTTGCAATTCAGATTTTAACACCATGGGGCCGGGACATTTAAGGGTTTTTATGTTACAAACGATAAAAAACGACCCTTTCAGGCAATTGATAACATTAAATAAATGTTCCCGTAACATTGGCGTAACATTCCCGTAACATTGATGCCGTCCACAGGCGCAGTTAATGATTCCTTAACATTGCAGTAATATGACGGTAACATGCTGCTGATACTTTTGCCCGCACATTAAATAGACTGTTGTGAGCAAAAAGTACTCCCTGTTATTTGTCTTTATATTAGTGACACTTGTTTCTTTTGCCCAAACCGGAAAAATATCCGGTAAAGTCCTGAACAGTAAGAATGAACCCCTGCAAGGTGTATCCATCAAGATCACCGGCGCACCCGGAGGTACCACTACTGATGTCGAAGGCCGCTTCACACTTACACTCTCTTCCGGTAAGAAATACGAATTGACTTTTACTGCAGTAGGTTACGCTGCCAAGGTGGTAAGTGATGTAGAGATCACTGCCGGCCAGGTGAATGACCTTTCCATCATGATGGAAAAAGGTGGAGCAGAGTTGAGTACGGTAACGGTTACCAGCCGTCGTACTCCTGCACGCCTGGAATCAGTCAACTCAGTGATCGCCTTCCAGAAGAACACGAATACAGTAGCGTCTGTAGTGTCTGCTGAAACCATCCGCCGCTCCCCCGACCGTAACACGGGTGAGGTATTGAAGAGAACGCCTGGCGCGAGCTTGCAGGATGGTAAGTTCCTCGTGGTGCGTGGTCTGGCCGATCGTTACAACCAGGCAATGCTGAACGGCATCCTGCTCACCAGCACCGAGCCCGACCGTAAGACCTTCTCTTTCGACCTTATCCCTGCCAACATGATCGATAACATCGTTATCAATAAAGCATTTGTACCGGAATATCCAGGCGAATGGGCAGGCGGTCTCATCCAGGTAAATACAAAAGATATCCCTACACAACCATTCCTGAATGTACAGATAGGTACCGGTTTCAATACCCAAACGATCGGTAAAGACTTCTACAAAGCAAAAGGTGGTAGCTGGGATTGGCTCGGTATTGATGATGGTACAAGAGGTTTGCCCAAAGGTTATACCACCAAGTCGAACTTCGATATCATGACACCCGCAGAAAAGACTGCGTTGGGTAAAACCATGGCTAACTCCTGGACTGCTACTTCCGGTTCTGCTCCTTTGAATACTTCTTTCCAGGCCAATGGCGGATTCGTTACCAAAATATTCGATAAAACGGTAGGAGGCACTTTCGGTATTACTTATAATAAGAGCAACCGTTTCATAGACATGCTGAACCAGCGGAACAACATCACTGGTAACACAGTCAGCAGGAACTACACTTATAATGATGACCGCTATGCACAGGATATCCTGGCTGGCGCCCTCGCAGGACTGAGCGTTCAACTCAGCCCTAAACACAAGATATCTGTAAAGTCCATTTTGAACGTTAATACTACCAACTATTTCACGAACCGTACTGGTCTTGATTTTGATCGCGGTAATGATGTGCGCGCTTCTGAACTTACCTTCAAGCAAAATACTTTCTTCACCACACAGTTGATCGGCGAGCATACACTGGCAGCGCCCTTGCGGCTGAAATGGTATGGCTCTTTCAACATCCTGGATGGCTACAGCCCCGATCAACGTCGTATAGTGTATACCCGTACCACCGGCACACAAAATCCTTATAATCTCCTGATTGCAAATTCACTATCACAGGAAAGTGGTAGCCGTATCTTCCAGAACCTAAGCGATTATATTTATACTGCCGGTGGCGACCTGACCTACAACTTCAATATGTTTGGCGATCGCCAGACTGTGAAAGGAGGATATATGTTGCAGATCAAGGACCGTCTGTACGATGCAAAATTGTTTGCTAACTACCTGCCCCTCGATAATCCTTCTTTGAGGCAGTTGCCGGCAGACAAAGTGTTTGCACCGGAGAACTTTGGTGACGGTTCAGCTAACAGCAATATGTTAGGTTTCGACGCGATCAAAGGAAACGCTTTCCGCTACCTGGCCAACACTATTTTAAATGCAGGTTATATCCAGTTCGACAACTCGTTCTTCGATGACCTGCGTGTTGTGTGGGGTGTGCGTGTTGAGAATTATGATCAACTCGTGGGTAGCGTTAAGAAATATGATCCCCGCCATACGCATAGTGAAGTGCTGGACTGGTTGCCCGGTTTGAATGCTACCTATAAGCTGAACGCTAAGACAAATATCCGCTTGTCTGGTTCTCAAACAGTGATCAGGCCCGAACTGCGTGAGCTTTCTTTCCTGAACCTGTACGATTTTGAATTGAATGCATCTGTACAAGGTAACCCCAACCTGAAAAGGACGAAGGCTACCAATGCCGACCTGCGCTATGAACTGTATCCCAAAGCAGGCGAGGTATTCTCATTAGGTGTATTCTACAAATATTTCGATAATGCCATCGAGCAGATATATAATGAAGGTAGCGGTGGTGCGAGCACTTTCAACTATCAGAATACTGATAAGGCTACTTCTTATGGCGTTGAATTGGAGATCCGCAAAAAGCTTGATTTCGCACCTGCCCTGAAGAACTTCACCTTATCAGCCAACGCTGCTTATATCAAGAGCCGCGTACAGGCTAATATCCTTGGCGTCGAGATCGACCGTCCCATGCAAGGTCAGTCGCCCTACCTGCTCAACCTGGGTCTGAATTATGATGTACCCAAACAAGGGTTCAATGCCACGCTGTTATTCAACCAGATCGGTGAAAGGATCTACCTGGTGGGTGATATCAGCGCCGGTGCCAGCACGCCGGATGTATATGAGGCTCCACGCCCTGTGCTTGACTTCCAAATGGCTAAAAAAGTATTCAAAAGCAAAGGTGAGATCCGTGTAAACGTATCGGATATTCTGAACCGCACACAATACTTCTACCAGAACCCTGATGGCAGCAAGGACTCTTTCCAGAAAAGCAAAGATCCTTTCCGCTTCACCAGGAGGTTTGGTACTACCATCGGTGTAACATTTAACTACTCTATACTCTAATCTCTTTAAATACAAATCAAAGAATATGAAAAAGAAGATTTTTTTCCTCGCCGCATTTTCGGCACTTCTTATTGCAGGCTGCCGTAAAATTGAAACGGACGGAGAAAAAGAAGTGATCATCGTGCCCGGTGGTGGCAACGGTGGAGGTGGCGGTATAACGATTACTTTGCAAGGTCGTATCAATGCTGACACTATCCTCCGTAAAGAGAATACTTATATTCTGAAAGATAAAGTATACCTGGTGGGTAATCACACGATGACCATCGAACCCGGTACAACTATCAAGGGTGCTTATTCCGGTTCTGATGTTGCTGTACTGGTGATCAGCCGTGGTTCAAAGATCGTGGCCAACGGAACCGTTGATGCCCCCATTGTATTTACTTCCAACTCTCCTACTCCTAAATCAGGCGACTGGGGTGGTATCGTAATTTGCGGTAAAGCAAACATCAACACTACTTTCACCGGCACAGGCGGTGGTCCTGGCACGTTGGAAGTAGAAGGCGGTATCAATAACGGCAACGGCGATGCCATTGCTGGTGGTGGTACTACTCCCGATGACAACGATAGCTCTGGTGTGCTGAAATATGTACGTATCGAATATGCTGGTTACGCTTTCCAGCCCGACAAAGAAGTAAACAGCCTCACCATGGCTGCTGTAGGAAGAAAGACGGTGATCGACCACGTACAGGTTTCTTATGCAAAAGATGACGCATTCGAGTGGTTTGGTGGTACAGTAAACTGTAAGTACCTGATCGCTTACAAAACACAGGACGATGACTTCGATACCGATAACGGTTTCAGTGGTAGCGTTCAGTTTGGTCTGATCATCCGCGATTCACTGATTGCCGATGTGTCTAAATCAGAAGCATTCGAAAGCGACAACAATAGCGGTGGTACAGTTGTACTCCCACAAACCAAAGCAGTATTCTGTAACGTTTCTGCTTTCGGACCTTTAGCTACTTTGAACAACATTGGTAGCACCAACTACCTGGGATCTGCTGCGCAGATCAGAAGATATTCTTCTATCTCTATCTTCAATACTGCAATCGTAGGTTGGGGATCAGGTATCGAACTTAACGATAAAGATGGTCCTGCAGGTTCTACTGAAAATTTCCTGACTGCAAAAACCTTGCAGTTGAGCGGTATATTCATTGCAGGTTGCAGAAAGCCGATCAACTTTGTATCAGGCTCAGGTTCTGCGGCTTCTACCACAGAAGCTTCTCTGACTGCTGAGTTTAACCTCGCTGCTAAAAAGAACAGGATACTTACAGTAGATGAGATCCGTTACACACGTCCATTCGACTATGTTAACCCCGACTTCGTACCTTTTGGTAACTCACCATTGGTTATCCCTACTGCCTCCAACACCTACTTTGATGATCCGATCCTGACTGCCCGTCAGCCTTTCATCGAGAAAGTTGATTTCATCGGCGCAATCGCTCCCTCTGGCGCTTATGCCAACTGGCACAAAGGATGGACAAGATATTAATAGATAAACCTGACTATAGTTGAAGAGGGTGTATCATACTTTGATATACCCTCTTTCTATTTTGGCAGACAGCTTAATTCACTAACCGTAAGCGGATTGTTTAAATGATGTTGATATTCAATTTGTTATTCTGAGTGTTCATCTTTATTTCATGTTCACTGATAATGAACAGTCTAATAATGTGAACAATTTAGCCGGAGGCGGTCTCTTACTTTGGCTGATTAATGCCCGGAGGAGCGTAATGATAAACCACTTCGTACGACGACCTGCGCAAACTGGCCTGTAATTGGCCGATAGGCAAGTCTTCTTGTTGAGGAGTTGGCTCGCAAACATTGTATTTGTTGCCATTATAAATAATGGGATTACCCAGTGGTTTGTCGAACTGCACAGCAATAGTAACATGCTGCGGATACGAAAGCACGATCATGGGCAGGTTATAGATCTCTTTCACGAGGTAAAAGAACAGCGCCACCCTGTCTTCACAATCACTTTGATCATACAACAGTGTTTGTTCAGGCGATAATCGTTTCTCACCGCCAAAAGCCCTCGAATCTGTCTCAAAAAGGAAGGCATAACGGGTAAACCGCATAAGGTAATCCACACCGTTTTTAGTGTTCATGCGTTTCACGTTCTTCTTGAGCAAGGGAATGAGCGATTGATAAGTCTCTTTGCTGAGAGGGATGTTAAGCTGAGCTTCATAATCTACGGTAGGATAGTTAGTGAACAGCGTTTTGATCTGGGGATTCAGTTTCACCTTAAAATGGTAATCATTGTCGTAATAACTAAAGCGCAACTCCTTTTCCTGGTAGTCGCGCGGATTGAACTCCGGCAGCCTGTTGATCTTATAAGAAAAAGTATTCCCTTCCGCCGTGCCGGGCACGCTGACCGGCGTGAACCTGTCTTTCAGAAAGTCGATAGTCCCATAATCATGGTAGTTGAGACAAACATATTGTTTGCCATCATACACCCGTGTAGGTATGTTGTAGATGTTTTCCTCGCAATAGATATAAAACAGTACCCGGTCGCCCGACACGGCCAGCATGGCATCATAGCCGGTTTTATTGAGCAGGTACCATTTATAAAAGGTATAACGCAGATAGTCGTCGGCCTTGGGACTTATGTATTGCGCTGTCTTGCGAACAAGCTGGTAGAATAACCAATCATCGGGCTGGTATTGCTTCTTGTAAGCAGTCAGCGCACGAATGATGGATTCGTAATGCTCATTATTGACATTGTTATAAAATGCCTGGATAGAAGCCTGCGTTAATGGGGTAGGCTGTACGGGCTCAAGATTGGCTTTATCGAAGTCGAATACAATAGCGGTGCCGCAAAAATCAAACCGGATGGTTGATACTTGTTGTGGTTGGGCAGCAGCGGGGACAACGGACGCTGCCAGGAACAGGGATAATATGATAACCCATTTTTTCACCGGCAAACCTTGTATACTATAATTTACAAATAATTATTGGATATCCTATTGAGTATTTATAATGAGTTGTCTTGCAATTATTTAGATGTGCGTTTTTTAAATCGGCTTTTCATTAATCCTTAACGGTACCGTAAACCTGGGGTAAGGTATACATAACATCCCTGCTCTACCTTGCAGTGCCAGATAGATTTATGTGAATTGATATAAGAACCTCTTTTTAAAGCGTAGAATTTTCTCATGTGACTGCAGCCGTGCGATTTCCATCGTGACGGCTTTTTTATTCCCGCGCTCATATTAGAGAGAGGCTTTACCCGCACCACTAAACGGGATAAGCCGTACTTGAGCCGGGGTTGAGCCGGACATGATCCGGACAAAAGGCGCATTTTCATAAACATTGAACCCCTTCCTATGTTTAAAAGCTGGATAGTTACTTGACGGTCAATTGTCTAAGAGTTTATCTGGCTCGAGGTTCCAATGAGTTACCACAGCAAACCCTTAGTGCTCATCCTTACCTCCTTTTCAACTTATCAACCTGTTAAGCTGTCAACCCCAAAATAATTTCGGTCATCCTCTTTCAAAACCCAAGTAGTATTATTAAATTTATGCATATAATTATCGCTTACCAATGGCCCGACAATGTGGACCCATATTTCTTGAATGCACCTGGGACGACCTCACCTTTTACAAATGGGAGGGCGAGTATCTCGTGCGCAGGAAAAGCAGGCTCACCCGGGAAAAGGTCCTCACACACCCGGCCTTCCACAAAACCCGCGTTGCTGCCAGCAGACTGGTTACCGCTTCAAAGATTGCCTCCTCTATATACAGCGACCTGCCCATGGATTGGCGGCAGTTCTGGATGTACCGCGACTTTACCGGCGAAGCGATGATCATGATCGACAACGGCGCCACTGCACAGGAAGCCTACGACTACCTTTGGAAGACGTACGTTGAATATTGGGTACTCTACCAGCAGGCCACCGGCATCACCCTCAAAACAGGCCGCAAAAAACAACCCGTCAGACCAAAGAAAACCTACAAGACCCGCCTGAAGCACCGCACCGAAAATCCTAAGTGCCGTCGCTACCGCAAGCTTATTGGCCGTAATCACTGGAAAAGCAACTACGATAATACTGCTGAGTTGATCGAACGGGAACGCAAGCGTATAGCCCGCGAAAAGAAACTCCAATGGCTCGAAGAGCAACGCCTGAAAGAAAGATGGATGCAGGAGATCATAACGTCAGGTGCCTTGCGCAAGAAGAAAAGAAAACGCGAACAACAACGGCAAGCCCTCCAACTAAAACCACCCACCCAACTCGTTGCATGATGGCCGGCAATGGTTTGGGTTACCCGCTTAATGCTTTATGCGGCTGATGACATTCTTACACACCTTCCCGTTAGAGGCGTCGTTATATCCTGAAACTCCGCATAAGGATAATGGGTATCGTTAAAAAAATAATGATGTTTGTATTTTTGTAATATTTTTTTTCTTTACCTTAGGAATAATAAACCTATCCTGCTTATGAACTCCAAAAGCCCGTATCATGGGATGCAATTGCATTCCTTTGATTATCTTCCTGTTGTTTCATCCCGAACTACGTTTCATTCCCTGATTTACTTACTGAAGAATATTGCTGGTACAATACGATCGTATGCCTGTGTGGTCATGCTGTCTACTATAGTGTTATCGTTGTCCCCGGAGGCAGATGCGCAAAAAAGACAACTCACTGTTTCTGATAAAGTTGAAAAAATCGCGATGGTCGATCAGGATAGTATCAGAAAAGCATACAAAGCATTTTTCGCCGCCAAACAAAAAAACTTCCAGACCCACATCGCTTCGAAAGCAGCGTTGGATAAGTCGTTGCAGTCGCTGGACAAGCGTACACGTGAAAACCTGCAGAAAGACAGCCTGAAAGGAGCGAAGAAACGTGATCAGATAAACGGACAGGCAGACGGTGAAAGATCGCAACTCATGTTGGTCTGGCAGCAGGAGCAGAAAAAAAGACACGAGGAAAGGATCTCCATGATGACAACATATGAGGCGAAGATAACCCAGGCCATCCAGGCCGTTGTAATAGAAGGAAAATTTACCAGCGTGGAGCCGGTGCCGAAAGGAGGAATAGCTACACTCACCGATAACAAAAGACGAATTGATATTACCGCCCTGATCATAAAAAAGTTGAACTGACAATTGCCCCTACCATGAGAAAATTAAACCTATCCTCTCCTAAAAAATGCCTCAAACTACTTCTCGTAAGCTTTTTCTTTAGCCTCTCGATGGGGTACGCTCAATGCTATGAGCCATTTTATACGTACCAGTATTCACCGCCGGGCCAGCTCTGTTCCCCCGGCTATATCACCCTCAGGACTGAATATTTCACAGACCCTTATAATTATGTGTCAGGAGAGTTTCGCTGGTATGATTCAGAGACTTCAACTACCCCGTTGCAAACCAACTATATCTATTCGGATTTTCAGCTGACCGCCGATTATTCTTTCTATGCTTCCAATGGAAGCACGGTGTGGGTCAGTTTCTTCAACTACAATACATATTGTGAATCCTACAGGATGCCCTACACGGTATATATATCTTCGGCGCCAAATCTTTTCCAGGACTATGCGCAAAAGTGCCGTGAGGATGTAGCTAAAGTTCAGTTGAGTAGCAACGTATCAGGAGTAACCTTTCAACTGTATAAACTATATGAGTATTACGATCCCTGGTATGGATACGTGCAGGACTATCAGTTGGTACAAAGCAATTATACAGGCTATTTCGAGATATACGATTTCTATCCCGGTGACGAATACAGCTATTATGCCAAAGTATACCAACCTTACGGCTGTGGGGTGAACTATTATTACCAGCTATGGTTTGAAACAGTGCCTTCAACGCCACCGACCATCACGGGCAACCTGTCTGTTACGGTGGGAACCGGTACCACATTGATAGTAAACGGTGGAACGGCATATACCTATAACTGGTACGATGCAAATGATAATCTGATTACGCAGGGCTGGGTGTATAGTGTGCCCGCTAATCTCCCTCCCGGTTCGTATACCTACAAGGTAAAGGCAAGCAGTGCTGATGGCAGCTGTTTATCAGACCCCGCAATAGTCACCGTCGTCGTATCATTGCCTCCCATTACCTATACCCCGTTGTTCACAAACGGTAGCTTTACAAAGACCATTGATCTGTCGAGGCCCGTGGGCACGATCGCCGGATCGACAAACACTACGCCGTCAGGCGCTGTCACATACAGTATGCCTGTCTATACACCGCCAGGCACCAATGGCTTCCAGCCAACCGTGGGAATTACCTACAATTCACAGGGAGGCGATGGGCCAATGGGCTGGGGATGGAATATCACAGGCCTTTCATCCATTGGCAGAACAGGAAGAAACATATACCATAATGGTATTGTGAAACCCGTTACCTATACTACCGACGACGCATTCTCGCTCGACGGAATGCGGCTCAATGTCATCACAGGCTCAAATGGGGCCAATGGAACAGTCTATGCCGGAGAAGCCGAGTCTTTTGCTAAAATTGTATCCCACACAACAGGGCAGGCCAGTAACCCCGATTGGTTCGAAGTAACTTCCAAAGATGGCAGTGTCATGGAATTTGGACGTACCGCCGATTCACGTATACTCACCGACAACGGCGCCAGCGTAGTGCTTTGGCGATTGAACAGGATACTGGATGTAAATGGAAACTATATCGATTTCGTGTATGAGAACAATGCCCGCGATACGCGCATCAAGGCCATCAACTACACAGGCAATATAAATACCGGGCAAGCCACCTATAACTCCATCGTATTCGACTACAAGGTGCGCACCGATCGAAATACCAGTTACGATGCCGGAGCCTCTTTGTCCAACCAGCATCTGCTCGAAAAAATAACCGTCAACGGAGAAGGCAGCACAGTAATAAAAACCTACCAGTTCGATTATGGATTCGATAACATCACTTCACTGCTGAAGGAAGTAACAGAATTTGGAGTAGGGAATGTGGCCCTCAATTCAACCATCTTCTTATACGGAGCAACGCCACAAAACATGCTTATCTCAACCACGATAGCTTTGACAGGCGAATATGACTTCTTCGCCGGCGACTTCGATGCCGATGGCCATTCCGATTTGCTGGCTGCCAAAAGCTATTTCGATGCCAACGCCAACACCCGGTTGCACAACGAATACTCACTCGTAAGCGATGTGAGCGAGTCCAGCTATACATTGATGTATATGAAGTCGCTTCCACAGAACGTACAGTCGGAGATCATAAAAGATAAAAAGTTCTTTAGCTTCATGAATGGTGATTATAACGGCGATGGCAGAGATGACGTGATGGAGATCAACGCATCCGTGGAAAACTTTAGCTGTGGCGTTGGGTATATCAGAAAAATAAGTAACGTCACCATTAATTATACCAAAAGCTTCAACAACCAGACAGGGTGGACCGAATACCAGCAGCAAACTTTTACTTACCCTACCTATTTTGGAGAGCCCTACCAGTATGTAAACAAGACTACCGGGAATTATTTTATACCAGGTGATTTTGATGGCGATGGTAACCAGGATTATATTATGGTGCTGGCCAGAAAGCGTCAAAACGGTACTTGCCTGTTCCAGCCCAGGTATGTTTTCGATTTCAAGGCTTTCCTCACCAGTCCCTCTTCCGGCGAGGTCAATCTTGAAATAGCCAACTTCGGTTTTGGGGCCAATCCCAGTCCCGATTTTTATGCAGGCACAGTGGCAGGAGCCGATACGATCAGCACCATCGACTTCGATGGCGATGGGAAAATGGAACTATTGGTCACCAAAGACTATACCACCTATGTCCTGGCCATACAGCGCGTTTCAGCTACTACAGGGTTTTCCTTTGCCGCTTCCGTTATTTACTCAACCAGTTCGATCATAAAAGATAACAAGATCTTCCCCGGCGATTTCAATGGCGACAGGAAGACCGATTTGCTGGTGAGGAACAACTCCGGTGGATGGAATATATTCTATAGTACAGGTACGGCTTACACCTCACAGTCCTTTGCCTTCAACCAGGCAGTTGTTTTCAACGGCAGCTATGGCGATCACATCATCCAGGTGGCAGATTTTAATGGCGATGGCAAAAGCGATATCCTGCAGGGATTCACAGTAAGCGGGGCTTCACCCAATCAATCGAAGTTCTCCCTGTATTACAGCAGAGGCTCGGTAACCGGCTTTTACCATGAGCAGTATACCTACTACAACCTGTTGGCATTAGGCATATATGGATCCTCGCAGGGCATCGTGTCGGGCGATTTTAATGGCGATGGCCGTGCAGATATCATCAACCGGCCCAATATATACAGTCCCGCCGACTTTATTTCCTTTAAGCCATTTGGAAAAGAGCGGATGCTGGCCAAAATAACAGATGGGCATAATACAACCCTTTCATTCGAATACAAGCTATTGACAGACAAGACCAACTACCCGTGGTTCTACGACCGAACCGTTTCGCTGGACGATCCTGCTAACCATAATCCTTACAATTACGTTCAGCTTCCGCTATATGCGACATCATCTATAAGCTCGCCGGATGGAATAGGAGGCGTTCAAACCAACACTTTCAATTATGAAAATGCGGTAGTGCACCGCGCTGCTAAAGGCTTTTTGGGTTTCAGGAAGATCACAACTAAAAACGATGTAACCGGCATCACGTCCATCACGGAAAATAATATCAATACGCAGTTTGCTGTGCCCTACACAGTAAAGCAGACAACCCGCCTCACCGCCACCTCGGCACTGCTTTCCGAAACACAGTTTACTACGTCATTTACCAACCTTTCAACCGGGTATGGCGACACCCGGTATCTCCAGAAGTCGGATAAGGCACTCGAAATTGATTATATCAATGGGAAAGCGGTAGAAACAGTCAATACATATGATAGCTACGGTAACATTACCACCAGCACAGTTAAAACAGGTGTGTTGGCAGGCAGTACGGTCACGCCTACAGAAACCATGACGACTACCACTGCGTATGGAACCTACAATACGCCGGTGCCGGCCAGGCCCACCACGATCACGGTTGCAAATACAAGAACAGGCATGTCTGCACTCAGCACCACATCAACATTTACCTATAACGCAAAAGGACTGGTGGAAACCGAGGTATTCTACAGTGGATTGCCCAAAGCCCTTACACATACCTATACCTATAACAACTTTGGCAATGTGCTCACAGATGCAACCGGCGCAGTTGGACTGAATAGCCGTACAATAACAAGTACCTACGATGCGAAAGGAAGATTTGCATTGACGCAACAGACAAGTGGAGGCGGTATTACGCAAACAATATCATCTACGTATGACAGTAAATGGGGTAAGGCGTTGACCAAAACTTCTATCGATTGCCTCACCACCACCTTTGAATACGACGCTTTCGGCCGGTTGAAGAAAACCACCTTACCCCAGAGATTTTCAGTCAACAACTCCCTGGTATGGGACGTAGCAGGCAACAATGTATATTATGCCTTTACCGATCATCCGGGTGGCAGCCCCGATACCAAAACATGGTATGATAAGCTGAACCGGGAAACCCAGACCCAGACGGCCGGTTTTAATGGCCAGTGGCTTACCCGCACTGTTACCTACAATGCCAAAGGACAGGTGGCCGCACAGACTGCCGATCGCTATGCTTCTGAAACAGCGCTCACAACCACCAATACCTATGATGCGTATGGCAGGCCCACCATGATGGCCAATACGCAGGCCACCGTTACCAATACCTATACAACCCTCAGCAATGGCAGACTGCAAACCGTTACATCCAATGGCAGCTCACAAAGCAGCACAAAGATTACCGATGCGGCAGGCCGGGTGATAACAGCTATCGATAACGGTGGACAGCTTGATTTTACGTACGATAGTAAAGGCAACCAGGTAGAGGTAAAACATGATGGCGTCACCATGGTTAGTACTGCATTTGATGCGTACGGCAGACAAAGCAGCCTTACCGATAAGAATGCCGGTACCATTAACTACATCTACGATGCCTATGGCCAACTGATCGAACAGACAGACGCCAAAAACAATACAAGAACTATGGTGTACGATGGGCTTGGCCGCCTGCTCAGTCGTACAGGGCCCGAAGGTGTCACTACCTATGAATATTATACCAATGGCGCCTGCAGTAACAACACACTCACCAGGGTAATAGGATTCAACGGAATAACCAAAGAGTACACCTATGATACCTATATGCGGCCCGCTACCGAAAAGATTACGACGGACGGAATTTTCTATACCACCTCGTTTACCCATGATCAGTACAGCCACCTTACCAAAACAGTATACCCCTCGGGTATAGAAGAAAACAGGACCTATGATGCAAACGGAGGCCTGTTGACAGTAACCGGAGGAGCAGCAGGGGCGCAGATCACCCTGTTTACAGCCACCGCCGTCAATGGCTTTGGCCAATACACCGGTTTTACGATGGGCAACGGAAAAACATCGCAACATACCTATGTATATGGAACACCGCAGCGGTATTATACCCCCGGTGTGCAAGACCTGAATCTGACGTTCGACTATGAAAAAGGCAATTTGCTCAGTAGGAATGATGCCATTAAGAACATTACCGAAAGCTTCACATTCGACAACCTGAACAGGCTCACCTCATCAACCGTTAATGGAGTACAGCAAATAGCGGTAACATACGATGGAACACCTTCTTCTTCCAGGGGAAACATCTCTTCCAAGACCGACGCAGGCAACTATGTGTATAAGACAGATAAAGTGCATGCAGTAGCCTACATTACCAATCCTGCAGGAGCACAAACACCGCCGGCCAATATTTCCACGGTAGAACAATTGATCACCTATACGCCTTTCCTGAAGACGGCTACCATTACCGAAGCCCCATACAGCCTGGAGTTTGTTTATGGACCAGCTTATGAACGCGTTAGGTCCATTTTGAGGAACAACGGTTTAGTAGAGGAAACAAGACTTTACATGGGTAGTTATGAAAAACAGATAATGTCCGGTGGACCAACAAGGGAAATACATTACATAGGTGCCGGTAATGGTATATGTGCCATAATCGTAAAAGAAGGAGCTACCGTAACACCATATTATGTGTACACCGACCACCTGGGCAGCATACTTACAGTTACCAATTCAGCAGGAACAGTAGTAGAAGAGCAGAACTTCGACGCATGGGGGCGCAAAAGAAACCCAACCAACTGGTCGTATGCCAGTGTTCCTGCAGTGAGTAACTGGCTATACCGTGGCTACACAGGACATGAACACCTGCCTCAGTTCGCGTTGATCAATATGAATGGCCGCATATACGACCCTATACAAGGGCGCATGTTAGGTCCGGATAATTACATATCAGACCTCTTCAGTTCGCAGGCATATAACCGGTATGCCTATGCCCTCAACAATCCCTTAAGCCATATAGATCCCAATGGAGATAACCCACTGGTGATCGCGATCATAGCTGGTGCCCTCATCGGAGGATTCATGAAAGGCATTCAGTATGCAGAAGCAGGTAAGAACTTCTGGGGAGGTTTTTGGCGTGGAGCCCTCGTAGGAGGCGCCAGCGGAGCACTGGCCTTTGTGGGAGGAGGCACTTTTATAGCCAACGTGGCCTGGGGAGCGGGGCAGGGAGTCCTGATGAATGGATTCTCCAACCTGTTGGATGGCGACCCCTTCTTCCAGGGAGCCGGAACAGCGGCAATCATAGGTGGAGCATTTGCGGCCGTGACCTCGGGTATCGAGTCCTATAAGAACTGGAAAGATGGCTATGGCTTTGGCACAAATGATGGCAGGGTAAAACAGTTTGTCAAGGCTTATAAAGCAGCCGTGCCAGGGTCAGCTGCTCAGGATGCCATTGCTGATAGGGCGGTCGACTTTGTACAACTACGCTACGGAATGACAGGGGTCAATATGACGTATAATCAGGCACAACCCGATTATGGAGAAACAGATGAGATTACAGGTAACATTGAGATCGGGCCACCCGCCTTTACCAGCAGCTCTTACCTGAAGTATACCGTAGTGCATGAATATGGTCATTCAGTATACGAGAGAATTCTGGATGCACATGGCAATTTCGTTCGGTGGAGATATGGTCCGGATAATTTCCGAAGCTTTTCAAATTCAACCCTTGATACGGATGGCCCATTGGCTTACTCCATGGAATTCTTAAATGCAGGCAGGTTACGGGCTGGTATATTGCCTTTGCAAAGAGACAACCCCTTGTGGACAAATTATACGCTGTTCAAGGATATGTCAAATAATAATTTCTTAAATTTCAAGTGGCTGTACTTGATTCCGAGGCGTTTTAGTCACACCGTAATATCCCGACCATGGTAAAAGTATATGTGTTAGCTGTTTTGATCGTGATAACCAGTTGTGCTGGTACGAAGAAAAATACCTATAGCGGTTCAGAATGTGATATCCATTTCGGTATGCGTATTAAAAAAGGTTCGCTCAATGAGCCCGTCACTTTTCTGTTGACCAATCCAAACCTCTTTGATGTGGAGATTACAAGGCCCGATTGTATGGCCGGTACGAATATCGCGTTATACAACCAGGCAGGCGCTCCGGCGCCGGCAGGCATTAAAGTAAAGGTCAATTCGGCCTGTCTGAAAGAGTTTATCCGGCTGCCAGCTCGTGATTCAGTCGAGGTAGTGTATCCCTATACGATCAATAAACTATTTATGGTAGAGAAGGGCGCGACCTACCGCGTAACAGCTACATACAGAGGCGAATTGAAGGGCGATAACAGGCGGTGCATCAATATTAGTCAGGCTGCGGAAGGCAGCCTGGTAGATACCATTTTGACAACAAGATCATTAAACCATTAAATAACTGTTTATGCGCACACAGATCATCCTGCTGTGTTTGTTATTTTCCTCAGGCCTTTCGGCTTTTGCACAGCAGATACCGGTAGGTAGCTGTGGCATCGTCAACGTTTACGATGCGGCCGGTAATCGTACAAAACGCACATACTTCTGCAATAATGGCGTTGACCCCTATCCGCAGAGAGCCATCGTACAGGCAACGGAGACCGCGGAGTTTCAGGAGGTAGATGCACTATTTCCCAACCCCACTACAGGAAGATTTTTTATAACCTTTAGCAAGTCTCTGGAAAACGCAGTAGTGGCTATCCTTGATGCCAATGGCAGAGTTGTCAGTCAGACAAGAACAGCCGGAAACAGAATAGAGTTGGACCTGTCTGCCCGGCCCGCAGGTATTTATTACGTTCGCATAATAGAAAACGGCAGGCACATCGTCAAAAAAGTAATAAAACAATAGCTACTCACCAGCTTCATGCAGTTCGCAGTGAATGCGCTGTGCCTGAGCATACTTGTGTTCAGGCAAAACGACAAGACAAGCCCTCGTTGCTTTTCTGATTCGTGTAATTCGTTAAAAATTCGTGTTTTCAATCACCTCCTCTTATACAAAACATAATCCACCGCCAAAGGCTCAATCCCGTTATTCCTGAATTCAGTGGCAATTTGCGCCCAGTGATAAGTAGTATGATTGATGGCGTGAAACAGCATGTCGCGCACGCTATAGCTGAAAGCCTGGTTTCTAACGTTGGTATAATGTACGATTTCGCTTAGATCGAAATTGTCAAGAATAGACAAGGATTGTTCATAGTTCAGCAACTCGATTTCTTTAAGGTCCTGCAGCAGGTGCATCTCCCAAACGCCAAAAAGCTGTTGCTGAGGATTAATCCTGTTGTTCCAGATCTGATGAGCGTTGAGAATATGATTATACAGTTTGACCGACTTTTCAGAAGTTTTGTCTGACTTGTCAATAAACACTACACCCAGCTGTTGATTGAAGTAATGCCCGTACTCAAATAATTCCTTAAAAAATTCTTTCATTCATCTACGTGTTTAATACAACAAATGTTACCTTAACCTTCCACCCAATCCTAAAAATCCCATAAATCAAGGTTCAGACGGTAAGGAGAATGCCACATAGCTATCCCCCGAAGCAGTCCCCAATTTACCACCACCACACGCAATAACAATATACTGCCTTCCCTGCACTTCATACACGGCAGGTGTAGCAAATCCCGGGGCAGGCAAAGTATATTCCCACAACAGCTTACCGGTGTATTTATTGAAAGCCCGTAGTTTACCGTCACGGGCAGCCGCAATAAACAACAACCCACCGGCAGTGACCACGGAACTACCATAATTCTCCGTACCGGTAGGAGGTACCCCTTTCGCTTTCAGTTCAGGATATTCACCCAGTGTGGTTTTCCATACGTGCTCACCGGTGTTCAGGTTGATGGCGGTGATGGTGCCCCAGGGCGGACTGATAGCCGGATAACCTTCCGGGCTCAGGAACTTGTAATAACCGGTCATGCCATATGGCAGGTTGCGGAAACTATCTATGGGTTTTGGCGGCAATAGAAAAGCCTTTTGTTGTTTTTCTTTTGAAGCCACGATAAAAGAAACGATTGCTTCTTTCTCTTGCTCCTCCAGTTGCTTGAAAGCGGGCATCATGCGCCGGCCTGTATTGATGAGCGCAAGAATATCCGGGTCCTTATACCGTGCTTGGATATTTACCAGCGAGGGATTGTTGCCGGAGCCTTTAAGGTCATTACCATGGCAGGCCACGCAATGACGTTCATACAAACGTTTGCCGGCCTGACCATACGTTTCTGCTTTGTTATCGGCTGGTTTGTTATCACGCATCGTAAGCAGCCAGGCCATTTCATTGGCATTTACGTAAAGCATACCGGTAGCCGGATCATACGATGGGCCACCCCATTCAGCCCCACCATCGAGACCAGGCAGCAACACCTGCGTTTGTTTACCGGGTGGCATGAACATATCGCCATAGCGATAACCTGCCAATGCTGTTTTGAGCTTTGCAACAGAGCTATCCGGTAAATGAGGGTTAAGGTCATTCGCCGTGAAGCGCTGCCGCACAAAAGGCTTGGGAGTTGATACAATAGGCTGTGTAGGCCATATCTGTTCATTCACGAGTGCAGTATTGGTATCGATGGGCTTCTCTTCAATGGGATAAACCGGCTTGCCGGTTTCCCGGTCAAAAATATAGACCATTCCATGCTTGGTAGGCTGCGCCACCGCATCGATAGTAGCGCCATCTTTTTTGATCGTCACCAGGGCAGGCGGCGCAGGCAGGTCACGATCCCACACATCATGATGAATGAATTGGAAATGCCACTTGCGTTCACCGGTGGCAGCATCGAGCGCCAGCAGGCAGTTGGCAAACAGGTTGGCACCGCGCCGCTTGCCACCATAAAAATCAAAAGAAGCAGAGCCGGTAGGAGCAAACAGGATTCCCCTTTTTTCGTCGAGCGAAAAGCCACCCCAGCTATTCGCGCCACCGATATGCTTGTAAGCAATACTATCCTCCCAGGTATCATAGCCAAACTCTCCGGGCCGTGGGATGGTATGAAACATCCACTTGATCTGGCCCGTGCGCACATCATAAGCCCGTATATGCCCCGGCGCAGCAGCAGGCCCTTCATCCACCCGAGAGCCAAGGATCAATAGATCTTTGTAAACAACACCAGGTGTAGTAGCCGTTACGTAAAGGTCCTGCACATCCCTGCCCAATCCATCGTGCAGGTCTACATGCCCATGCGTACCGAAAGAGTCGACAGGCTTTCCGGTAAGCGCATCGATGGCATACAGGAAGGAGCCAGCCGTATACAGGATGCGTTGCGCCGATCCATCCGACCAGTAAGCAACACCACGGTTATTGTTGAGGATAAAACGGATCACGCTATTTTGCTGCGTTGAGTCGGCCGGGTCAAACGTCCATTTGTGCCCACCGGTAGCGGCATCCACGGCAAATAACTTCAGGGTAGGAGAGGTGCCGTACAAAACACCGTTCACCACTATAGGATTGCATTGTATCTGCGAATGATGCGCTGTATCGGCATCGCCGGTATGATAAGTCCACACGGGTTGTAGCTGCGACACATTGCTGGTATCTATTACCCTAAGCGAAGAATAATGAATATTATCCTTGCCGCCGCCATAAGCCGGCCAGCCGGTATGAGGATCGGCAGATTCCCGGCAACCAATAAATAAAATGACAAGGAAGGTGAAGGCAATTAGTAACAGGCAACATCGTTTCATACCCATAAGATAACAAAAAGGGATGAAGAACACAATTCTTCATCCCCTCTATAGCTGAGTAAAGGCCTTTTCAACCTTTCAACTTTTAAATTTGTCAACGTATCAACCAGTCAGCTATTCAACCACCACCTCACTGATCTTCCCCGTTTTCTTATGCTTGATGATCACCTTCTTCGCGCCATAATGCGTCACCTCTTCCTTCACGAGATAGTGATCCGCGTCGTATTCAGTAAGGTGACTGTCTTTCGAAACACCCGTCCTGCCGCGCCAGATGTCCAGCTTCACGGGCTCCCACAGCTTGCTCTTGGCAGAGCGGTAAGCAGCATCGAGGATACAGTTTACCACATAGCCATCATAAAAAGATTCTTTAGGCGCAGTACCAGCCTCGATGGCGTTGAACATGTCCATGAACATGTGGTTATATCCCAGTTCATTCAGTTCATCCCCTACAGGAAACAGCCAGCCGGTATTGCTTTCAGCCTTCTCAGCCACATAGTCGGCGCCCTTGCCGGTAGTGAACATGTCGAAACCGGTGCGCAGGAAGCTGTTTACCCAGATGGTGCCCTCAGAGCCCATCACTTCATCACGAAGATCAAGACCGCCGCGGAAAGTCCAACTCACTTCAAACTGACCAATAGCGCCATTCTCATACTTGACGAGACCGATCGCATGATCTTCCGCATCGATAGGCTTCACCTGTGTGTCGGCCCAGCACATTACTTCTACAGGCTTGATGTCTTTACCGATATAGCTGCGTGTGATCTCCACACAATGACAGCCGAGGTCGAGGATACAACCACCGCCCGCTTGCTCGATATCCCAGAACCAGTCACTATGCGGGCCAGGGTGCGTTTCGCGGCTCTTGGCCCACAGGATGCGGCCCAGCGCGCCATTTTTTACACTCTCCATCGCTTTGATGAACTTGGGTGTGTATACAAGGTCTTCGAGATAGCCATTGAAAATACCGGCTTTCTCTACCGCTTCCAGCATGCGTTTAGCCTCTTCACCATTACGGCCCAAAGGCTTGGTGGTGATTACCGCCTTCTTGTGCTTGCAGCAAAGCATCACGGCAGCCTCGTGCAGGTTGTTGGGCAGCGAGATGCACACCATGTCCACCTCGGGATGCGCGATCGCTTCCTCCATATCGGTGGTCCAGTGCGACACCTTGTAATCCTCGGCAAACTTCTTCGCACTCTCTTCGCGGCGTGAATAAATACTAACGATCTTATCCTTGCTTCTGTAACCCTGGATCGAATCAGCATAAAAACGGCCGATGAATCCGGAACCTAACATAGCAATCCGTTGCATATAATAATGATTATGGTTTAAATAGATAGTGTGTCGTTGAATGACTTAAGCAGCCTGAGCGATCTCTTTCTTTTCCCGGAAGAACAGGAAGAAGTAGATCAGTACAGCTACGGCAATACCGGCAGGAACGTACCAGATGCTGGTCCAGTCATGCGTTGCCGGGGCAGGGTCCACGGACGTTTTATAGCGTGCTACGATGACACCAGAGAACCAGGTGCCGATCAGCATGCCTAAACCGTAGGTGGCAAAAGTAAACAAGCCCTGAGCAGCATTCTTGATCTTTTCGCCGGCCTTCTTCTCTGTATACATATAACCCGTCACAAAGAAAAAGTCATAACAGATGCCATGCAAAATGATACCGGCATACAACAGCCAGGTATTGCTGCCTGCATCGCCATACGCAAAAGCTACATAACGCAACACCCAGGCAGCCATGCCCAGCAAAAGCATTTTCTTGACACCAATCCTGTTGAACAGGAAAGGGATCGCAACAATAAAGATGGCCTCTGAAAACTGGCCCAGGATCATTTTCTGCGCAGGCTTGTCCATGCCAACCTCATTGAGGAAAGGATTGGCAAAGCCATAATAAAATGACAGCGGTATACAAACCAGGATGGCGGCGATAAAGAAAATGAGATAAGATTTACTCTTGAACAATACAAAAGCATCCACACCGAGCGTCTTGGCAAAAGAAGCTACCTCACCCTTAGCTTTAGGAGGCGTATTGGGAAGTGCAAAACTGAACAAGCCCAACGCAGCAGAAGCAGCAGCAGCGATCAGGAAAATGGCATCACTTGCTTCAAGAGCAAGGCCCCCGATCAGGAAACCTGCAACGATCCAGCCCAGCGTACCAAACACCCTGATCCACGGAAATTGTTTGCCGGGGTCACTCATTTGAGTAAAAGCAATATTGTTCGACAGCGCGATAGTAGGCATATAAGCCAGTGAATAGGCCAGGATAACCCAGTAAAAAGGGCCAACATGATCAATCCTGGTAGCAAAGAATAACAGCGCAGCCCCCAGCAGGTGCAGCACACCCATCATACGCTGTGCGGCGAAGTAACGATCGGCCACCAGCCCTACGAAAAAAGGAGAAATGATGGTAGCCAACGCCAGCGCACTATAAGCACCGCCGATCTGTTTATCGAGATCTTCCGCAACAAAATGAGTTCCCATGTAAGTGCCCATCGATACATACCAGGCACCCCAGATAAAATATTGCAGAAACATCATAAATCCAAGCGAAACGCCGGTCGTAGTTTTCATCAGTTGTAGTTTGAACTTTTGGTTTTGGTAGAATAGCGTGGCGAAAATTACGAACAAATCCAATATGAGCTGCAACGATTTAGTTCCAGCTGTATTAGTCGCCAGCCTCTGGCTGGTGACGCCTATTTCAAAGCCTCCGGCTTTGCCCTTATCAACCTGTCAACTTTTCAACTTGTTTACCTACATTTGTATAAGTACTTATACAATTTATGACTTTCTACGAATCCCTTGGCTTCCTCGTCTTTGGCAGCCGCCTGCGGCGGCTCAGTGAAACATTCCTCGGAGATGTCAACCGCATCTACGGCGCCCACAAGTTGCAATTCGATGCCGCCTGGTTCCCGGTCTTCTACATTCTCTCCCGGAAAGGATCAGTTTCCATCAGGGACATTGCCGACGAACTCGCCATTTCCCATTCCTCGGTCAGCCAGTTGGTAAGCGCCTTGCAACAAAAAGGATTGGTCAAAACCACTACCGCTGCCGACGATGCCCGGCGCAAAGAAGTGCAATTCACAGCGAAAGGCAAAAAGCTGCAACAGCAGATAGCCCCCGTTTGGACAGCCCTCACGCAGGCAATGGAAGAATTGGTAGAAGAAGGCCGCCACAGTAAAGTACTATTGAAAGCAATAGCAGAAACGGAAGAACACATGGCCCGCGAGAGCGTCTTCGACAGAGTTGAAAGAATCATGTCACCCTGAGCGTCATTGTCATTCTGAGCGTCATTGTCATTCTTAGCGTCATTGTCACCCTGAGCCTGTCGAAGGGTAAAGATCAAAAAGAACTGAAGCAAAAGACTCGCAGCACATAGCTTAAAAAAGGAGTTTGCCTTTCAATTCATGTAATTCGCCTGAAATTCGTGTTATCCCACGAGAACCATAACGATTAAAACCATGACCACAGCATTCGAATACGGCATAGACACCCTAACCACTGGTAAAGCCCTGGCCATTGCCCGCGGCGAAATAAAAGGCGTATTGAACGATGCCGCCCGCCAACGCATCACAGTCAGCCAGCAACAAGTACAGCAAATTGTAGATGACCACAAAACAGTATACGGCGTCAACACAGGCTTCGGCATCCTGGCCAATGCCAAAATATCGGAAGCAGATACCCGCACCCTCCAGCATAAAATACTCCAAAGCCACAGCGTAGGCGTGGGCAACCCCATTCCGGTAGAAGTAGCGAAGCTGATGCTCATTACCAAAATGCAGGCATTGGCACAAGGCTACTCAGGCGTCCAATTACAAACACTCGAACGCGTCAACTGGCATATAGAACAGGATGTAATACCGGTAGTGCCGGAGCAGGGGAGTGTGGGCGCTTCGGGCGACTTGGCCCCATTGGCCCACCTGTTCCTGCCACTGATCGGACTGGGAGAAGTATTTTACAAAGGTACCCGCTATAAAGCACCCGAAATATTACAACAGTTTGGACTGGCGCCGATACAGTTGGGCCCCAAAGAAGGATTGGCCTTGATCAATGGTACCCAGTTCATCCTGTCCTTTGCAGTAAAAGCAGTACAGCGCATGCACTACTGCCTCGAAGCAGCAGATATCATTGGCGCGATGAGCCTCGAAGCATTGACGGGCACACAAGCCCCCTTCGATGAGCGCCTGCATAAATTGCGCCCATACACGGGCACCAGGCTGGTGGCACAACGGCTGCGCTTGTTACTACACCAGTCAGCCATCATGCAAAGCCATGTGGATTGTGGCCGTGTGCAGGACCCTTACAGCTTACGTTGTATGCCCCAGGTACACGGCGCTTCGCGCAACGCCTGGCTGCACCTGAAAGAACTTACCGAAATAGAATTGAACTCCGTCACTGATAACCCAATCATCCTCGCAGCCGACGACACGATCAGCGGAGGCAACTTCCATGGACAGCCATTGGCCCTGCCATTGGATTATGCCTGCTTTGCTGCCGCAGAGATCGGCAACATTGCCGATCGCCGTTGTTACTTATTGCTGGAAGGCAAATGGGGATTGCCGATGCTGTTGATGAGGGACGTGGGGCTCAACAGCGGCTTCATGATCCCGCAATACACCACGGCTGCATTGGTCACGGAAAATAAAACCCTCTGCTTTCCCGCGAGTGCAGATAGCATCCCTACCTCGCTTGGACAGGAAGACCATGTGAGCATGGGCAGCATCAGCGGCAGGAAGCTCAACAAAGTGCTCGACAACCTCGAATCGATCCTCGCCATCGAATTGCTGAGCGCCTGCCAGGCCATCGAGTTCCGTCACCCGCTCAAGAGCAGCGCCATTTTGGAATTTGCCCACGACTATGTACGCAAGGTGGTGAGCTTTGCTGAAGAAGACAGGATCTTTGCAGAAGACATCAACAAGATCAGCAGCATCATCCGCGACTTCTCTTTTGTTGATGCGGTCAACGCCCACAGCCACCTTGCCGGCGTAGACCTGAATAAAGGCTACGAAAGCTTTGATATCGATTAACCTTGTCTGTCACCCTGAGCTTGTCGAAGGGTCGGTAAGAGAACTATTTTTGAATCCAATATTCTTGAAATGCCATGAAATTAGCTCATAACTACTATGTGTACATCGTAGAATGTAAAGATGGTTCTTACTATGTTGGAGTAACAAACAATATTGAAAAGAGACTTTGGCAACATAACAATGGATATGATATAAATTGTTACACTTATAAAAAAAAGCCTGTAATCTTAAGATATGCAGAGAGATTTCAGAATATAGAAGCCGCAATAAAATGGGAAACCCAACTAAAAGGTTGGTCAAGAAAAAAGAAAGAAACCTTATTTCGTGAAGACTGGGACGAGATTAAAAAGTTGGCAAGGTCTTCACAAGGGACCCTTCGACAAGCTCAGGGTGACAAGGGTGTTCATGGTGACAACGGAGATGATGTCAGGCTGAGCCTGTCGAAGCCCTCACTGGATAGTGACGATTCTTTATCTGTTAACGCAAAAACTTTTTGTATGAATACCACGACACGCAAATACGATCCTATCAAATACAAGACACCCACAGGCCCACAGCTCACCTGCAAAGGATGGATACAGGAAGCGGCCCTGCGCATGCTCCTCAACAACCTCGACCCACAAGTGGCTGAGCGGCCCGATGACCTCATCGTATACGGCGGTCGTGGCAAAGCAGCCCGCAACTTCGAAGCACTTGACCTCATCATCAAAGGACTCAAAGACCTGGAGAACGATGAAACACTCCTCATACAAAGCGGCAAGCCCGTCGGCATATTGAAAACACATCCCGATACACCCCGTATACTATTATCCAACTCTCAGTTGGTACCCCGCTGGGCTACCTGGGAACATTTCGATGAGCTGGAAAAGAAAGGACTCATGATGTATGGACAAATGACCGCCGGCTCCTGGATATACATCGGCTCACAAGGCATTGTGCAGGGAACCTATGAAACCTACGCAGCAGCCGCCAACAAACATTTTGGCGGCACACTCAAAGGCACGCTCAACGTTACAGCTGGCCTCGGTGGTATGGGTGGCGCACAACCACTGGCCATCACCATGAATGAAGGCGTAGCATTGATAGCCGAAGTAGAAAAATGGAGAATGGAAAAACGCCTCCAGACAAAATACCTCGACCTGCTGATAGAAGATATAGACGAAGCGATCGACCGCGCGTTGAAAGCAAAACAACAAGGAGAAACCCTCTCCATTGGTGTGTGCTGCAATGCCGTTGCTTTATTGGAACGCTTGCTGGAAAGAAAAGTGATTCCCGATACTCTCACCGATCAAACGTCTGCTCATGATCCGCTGATTGGCTACTGGCCCCGCACCATCAGCTATGAGCAGGCGAAAGTATTGCGCGAACAGAATCCACAACAGTACATCGACCTCGCCTACGACTCTATGTACCGCCATGTGGAGTTGATGTTACAATTACAAAAACAAGGAGCCATCACGTTCGACTACGGCAACAACATACGCGCAAGAGCGCAGGAACGTGGCTTGCAAAATGCATTCGACTTCCCCGGCTTTGTACCGGCCTACATACGCCCCCTGTTCTGCGAAGGCAAAGGACCCTTCCGCTGGGCAGCCCTCAGTGGTGATCCGGCTGATATCGCCGTTACCGATCAGGTAATAGGAGAGATGTTCCCCGAAAACAAATCCTTACAACGCTGGCTCAAACTGGCGAAAGAAAAGATCGCCTTCCAGGGATTGCCCGCACGCATTTGTTGGCTCGGACAGGGAGAGCGCGAGAAAGCTGGATTAGCATTTAATGAACTGGTAAGAACAGGAAAAGTAAAAGCGCCAATCGTAATAGGACGCGATCACCTCGATACAGGATCAGTAGCATCACCCAACCGCGAAACAGAAGCGATGATGGATGGCACTGATGCCGTGGCCGACTGGCCATTGCTGAATGCATTAGTCAATACAGCTGGCGGCGCATCATGGGTAAGCTTGCATCATGGTGGAGGAGTAGGTATGGGCTACAGCATACATGCAGGTATGGTCATCGTGGCTGATGGTACGGATGCTGCTGCTGCACGTCTCTCACGCGTATTGCGCAATGACCCTGGCATGGGCGTTATCCGCCACGCAGATGCAGGCTACGAAACAGCCAAAAAGACAGCAACCGATCATAACCTCGATATACAAACACGATTGGGATAGTGTCCAATAAATTCCCCATTTTTTAATGTAATTGTAATACCATTATAAGTCCCTCCTAATACCCCGCATTTACATTTGCTCAGGCAGGATTGCTATCTCTTAACCTGCTATCGCCTGTTATCAACAGGTTGAGGCCTCGTTGTACGTATTTGTGTATAACATATTAATTGATTGGGACATAAACACCCAAACTGGCCTCCTTTTTGAAAACCATTTGTTAACTAATCCGTACCCCTAATTATTATACTATGGGTAGACTAATAATAGTATCAAACAGATTACCGTTCTCAGTAGACCGCGATGGAGATCAGGTGACGATCCGGCAGAGCTCTGGCGGGTTGGTGTCAGCCATCAAAAGCTATTTTGAAAGCGAACAATCTGCCAAAAGTAATATTGGAGAAAAGATGTGGATGGGCGTAGCTGATTTCTCAGGAGATGACTGGGAAACAGAAGTAGCGCCGCGTCTCGCCAAATATGATTTTACAGCACAACCCTTATTCCTCGATTCTGCGCTGTATAAAGATTATTACAATGGCTTCGCCAACTCAGTATTATGGCCCTTGTTCCACTATTTTCCATCATTGGTGCAGTACCATACACATTATTATGAAGCCTTTGTTCAGGTAAACAGAGCCTTTGCAGATCGGTTGGCCGAAGTAGTGAAGCCTGGCGATACCGTATGGATACATGATTACCAGTTGATGCTGGTGCCCGAAATGTTACGGGCCCGTCAATCAGATATCAATATTGGCTTCTTCCTCCACATACCATTCCCTTCCTATGAGATATTACGGTTGATGCCGGCAGAATGGAAAACTGCCATCCTGCGAGGATTGCTGGGCGCCGACCTGATAGGATTCCATACCCACGACTATGTACAACACTTTTTACAAAGCGTAAAAATGTTGCTGGGTGTAGATAGTTCGTTCTACACGATGCAATACCAGGACCGATTGGTAAAAGCCGACTTGTTCCCGATAGGGATCGACTACAAAAAATTTCAGAAAGCAGCATACGACTCCGAAGTGCTGGAATTGAGAAATGATATCAAAAGGAACTTTGAGAACAAGAAGATCATCTTCTCAGTCGATAGGCTTGACTATACGAAGGGTTTGATGGACCGCTTGAATGGATTTGAATACTTCCTCCAACAAAACCCTGAGTGGCACGACAAAGTAGTCTTTGTCCTCAACGTAGTGCCCTCACGCGATGAGATACCCGCCTATCTCGATAGGAAGCGCCAGATTGAAGAAAAGATCGGTACGTTGAATGGTAAATTCTCATCCATTAGTTGGCAGCCGGTCATCTACCGCTACAACCACCTTCCATTCAATGAGCTTTGCGCTTTATACCAGGCAGCAGATGTGGCATTGATCACCCCGCTGCGCGATGGAATGAACCTGGTGGCGAAGGAATACGTGGCGAGCTGCAGTACCCAGCGGGGCGTACTGGTATTGAGCGAGTTGGCAGGTGCAGCCAGTGAGCTGAATGAGGCGCTGCTGGTAAACCCTACGGATGTAGTGGATGTTTCCAATGCGATTGTAAAAGCATTGAACATGCCATTGCATGAACAAAAGAACCGCATGGCCCTCATGCAGAAAAGACTGTCTGACTACGATGTAGTAAAATGGGTGAACGACTTCCTCGATCAGCTCATGAACATCAGGAAAGAACAACTGAAACTGCAAACCAAGTTACTCGACGATAGAATATACAAACGCATACACCAGCATTACCAGAAAGCACAAAGACGTTGCCTGCTGCTGGATTATGATGGCACGCTGGTATCATTTGCCCGTGTGCCGCAGGAAGCAGTTCCCTCCAAAGAATTGAAAGAACTATTATACCGCCTGGCACAGGATGAGAAAAACCATGTAGTCATCATCAGCGGCCGCGATGCGGAAGTATTGGAAAAATGGCTCGGCCATCTGCCCATCACCCTCGTTGCCGAGCACGGAGCCAGTTTGAAAATGCGCAACGACAACTGGCAACAGACCATCCCGGTATCGGAGCAATGGAAAGACGAGATACGCCCCATCATGCAAATGTTTGTAAGCAGGTGCGTAGGCTCATTCATAGAAGAGAAGAACAACACCATTGCCTGGCACTACAGGAATACGGCAGCTGATCTTGGATTCAGCCGCTCCCGCGAGTTGATCAACAACCTCTCGCAAATGCTGCAAAACACGATGCTGCAGGTGATCGATGGCAACAAAGTCATCGAAGTACGCATGGCAGGATTCGATAAAGGAGTCATGGCACTGCGCCTCGTCAATGAGATGAATCCCGACTTTACCCTGTGCATAGGAGATGATACGACAGATGAAGATATGTTCAAAGCATTAGGCAATAAAGCCTACAGTATAAAAGTGAGCAATGGAATAACGGCTGCACAATACACGGTATTCTCCCAAAGAAAAGTGTTGCCGTTACTGGAGCAATTGATGACCCCTTTAACGGAAAATGAATATGCCGGCGCATAAATACAACATGGGAATCATAGGCAACTGTTCGTACCTCGCCTATGTAGATACAAAAGCAGATGTTAAATGGATGTGCCTGCCACGCTTCGATAGCAGCTTCCTCTTCGGTAGTTTGCTCGACGAAGAGAAAGGAGGCCATTTCTCCATCGTACCTGCTACGGAAGGATACACCAGTCGTCAATACTATGTGCCCAATACAAATGTGTTGTGTACAGAGTTTACGGCAGCAGATGGCAGCTTTGTAGTAAAAGATTGCGCACCGCGCATGACGATCCATGAACGGCAGTTCAGGCCCCTCATGATGGTACGCAAGATCGAATTGCTGCACGGCGATCCGGCTATCCGCATTACCTGCGATCCGAGAGGTGAGTATGGGCAGATCGTTCCGGAAGCATCTACCGGCAGCAACCACATCCGTTACATGAACCTCGGCCAACAGGTACGCATCACAACAGATGTATCACTCACCTACATCCTGAACCAGCAGCCATTCCTGCTCGATCAGGATCGCTATGTAGTATTGACATACGGAGCGCCCCTCGAAGCACCGCTGAAAGAAACCTGCGAAGAGTTCCTACGCAAAACGATACAACACTGGCAACAGTGGATCAAAAGCTGCTACCTGCCGGATATATACCAGGAAGAGATCATCCGCTCGGCACTGGTGCTCAAACTGCACCAGTATGAAGACACAGGAGGCATCATCGCATCAGGCACCACCAGCTTGCCGGAGTTTCACGACAGCACCCGCAACTGGGACTATCGCTTTTGCTGGTTCCGTGATGCACACTATACCCTGCGCGCCTTCAACCAGATCGGACACTTCGAAGAACTGGAAAAATATTTCGATTTCATCCATAACATCCTGGCCAACGCAGGCAGCTCATTACAACCACTGTATTCCATAGCAGGGGAGAAGGATCTGGAAGAAATTACGATTGGCCTCAACGGCTATTTGGGCAATAAACCAGTGCGCATAGGCAACAAAGCCTACGTGCAGGTACAACACGATGTATACGGTCAGGTATTGGTAAGCCTGTTACCCTTGTACACCGACAAGCGACTTACGTTCACACGCAAGAACAGCTACCGCAATATCGTACCCTGGCTGCTGAACCAGATAGAACGCACACTCACGATGCCCGATTCCGGCTTGTGGGAATTCCGCAACCAGGTACAGGTACACACCTACACCCTGTTGTTCCATTGGGCAGGAGCCAAAGCAGCCTATAAGATCGGGGCCCTCTTCAATGATGTACCGATCATGCAAAAAGCACAGGAACTGGCCGCGGCCGCCAACAAACTGCTGGAAGAGGCGTACGACAAAGAGCGCAAAGTTTATCCGCAGGCTATTGGTACGCCGAACCTCGATGCAAGTACCCTCAGCATGGTCACCATGAATTACCTCGACCATAATTCACAACGCGCGCGCGACCACATCACTGCCCTCGAAAAAGAATTACTCGCCGATCATGGGTTATTCTACCGCTATAAACACTATGATGATTTCGGATTCCCGGAAACCACCTTCCTGGTTTGCGCCTTCTGGTATGTGGACGCACTGGCCTGCGTAGGCAGAACAGACGATGCGATAAAAAATCTCGATAAGATTCTGTCCTTTAGCAACCATCTGGGCATATTTAGCGAAGATGTACATGTGGATGGTTCCCAATGGGGAAACTTCCCGCAAACCTATAGCCATGTGGGCCTTATCAATGCGGTATTCCGGATCGCCAGAAAAGTAGACAAAGTCGATTTCCTCTGACCCGATTCCCTTAACTTTACACGGCAATGAAGAAACTGGTAACCATATTACAGGTGATCACCTTTGGCTTCCTCCTGATGGCCAACATGTATCGCCTTACCACTATCGTAAAAAACGATAGCGTTGATATGGAATCCGTTGTAGGCTTCGCTGATACAGAAGAAGTTAAGAATACTGCAGATACACCGGTCTTTATGGTTGAGCAGGAACTTTCCACCAGCATCGTAGCCCTGTTCCTGTCCGGAGAAAGCGCGGCTTACCATATCCGCCATACAACCGAATTACCCTGGCAGCACGCAGAAACCTTATTACTGCCTCCCGAACTCCTTTCCAGCCTCGCTTAAGTTAGCTAATAACTATCGCTAACAATATTTTAACATACCACAGGCAAGCACTCGGATGAGTATAACACTTGTCAACTAATTAACTTATCAACCTGTTAACCTTTCAAGGTATTCCTTATCAACCTTTCAACTTGTCAACCTATCAACTTTTTAACTTATAAACCTATACAACAATGAGGACCCATAGCAAAGAAACACAGGACACTACCACACCCCAGATGGCATTACAGTTTTTGAAAGAAGGCAATGCCCGGTTTATGAACAACCTCAAAGTGAACAGGAATCTGCTGGAGCAGGTGAATGACACCAAAGAAGGACAGTGGCCATTTGCTGTGATATTAAGTTGTATCGACAGCCGCACATCGGCCGAACTGATCTTCGACCAGGGCCTTGGCGATGTATTCAGCGTGCGTATCGCCGGCAATGTGATCAATGAAGACATCCTTGGCAGCATGGAGTTCGCCTGCAAAGTAGCCGGTTCCAAACTGATCATGGTGTTGGGACATTCCAAGTGCGGCGCCATCAAAGGAGCTTGCAACCATGTAGAATTAGGCAACCTCACAGGCTTACTGGAAAAAGTACACCCCGCTATCGAAAAAGTAAAGAGCGAAGGCAAAGAAACAGTAAACCCCGAGTTTATCGAAGCAGTAGCCCATGCGAATACTTTACACACACTCGAAGAAGTATTGAAGCGCAGCCCGATCCTGAAAGAAATGTATGAGAACGGAGAGATCGGCCTCGCAGCAGGCTATTACAGCGTTGAAACAGGCGAAGTAAAATTCCTAAAAGAAAAAGTACTGAGCCCCGTAGCAGAAGAAGTAAATTAATCCAGCGAAGCGTGTCACCCTGAGCCTGTCGAAGGGTTGTCGAAGCGTATCACCCTGAGCTTGTCGAAGGGTTATCGAAGCGTGTCACCCTGAGCCTGTCGAAGGGTTATCGAAGCGTGTCATCCTGAGCCTGTCGAAGGATCATTAAAGGTTTTTTTAGACTCACGAGAAATAGAACACCGGCCAGGCTATGCAAGTAGCCTGGCCAATTTTTTTCTGACCTTGCCTGACGAAGCAAACGGAATTGCCCTTTAGGGCCGGGACACAAATGCTTCACACCCATTTGGGCTTTAGCCCAATTGACTTACTTTAGTGCCCAATCAAATGGCCATCAATGTCGGCAACACTCATTACCAATATCAAACAACTTGTCAATGTTCGCCAACACAGCAACTTGCTGCGTGGCAGCGAACTGGCCACACTACCCTGCATAGACAATGCTTATCTGTTGATAGAAGACGATACCATTGCCGGCTACGGCCCCATGAACGAACTCTCGACTCTGAACTCTCGACTCCCGACTGCTATCGACGCCAAAGGCGCTTTTATACTCCCCGCCTGGTGCGACAGCCACACCCACACGGTATTTGCCGCCAGCCGCGAAGAAGAATTCGTATACAAGATCAAAGGCATGAGCTATGCCGGCATAGCCGCCAAAGGCGGTGGCATATTGAACTCGGCCCGTAAGCTCAATGACGCCTCAGAAGATACCCTGTTCACCCAGGCATGGCAGCGGCTGGAAGAGTTGAGCAAACTGGGCACAGGTGCCATCGAAATAAAAAGCGGCTACGGTCTTACAGTCGAAGGAGAATTGAAAATGCTGCGCGTGATCAAAAAACTGAAAGAACATTCATCACTATCCATCAAAGCAACCTTCCTCGGCGCCCATACCTACCCACAGGAGTACAAGAACAACCACCAGGGATATATTGATAGCATCATAAACGATATGCTGCCGGTGATCGCAAGAGAAGAACTGGCCGATTACATCGATGTCTTTTGTGAAGAAGGATTCTTCTCACCCGGGGAAACAGAAACCATTTGCAGGGCAGGCATGGCAGTAGGGTTGAAACCGAAAATACACGCCAACCAGCTGAACCTGTCCGGTGGCACACAGGTAGGCGTCAAGTTGGGCGCTGTCAGCGTGGATCACCTCGAAACAATGGACGAAGCAGCTGTCAAAACGTTGGCGAATGCCGATACGATTGGTACCCTGTTACCCACAGCAGCCTTTTTCCTGCGCATGCCAATGCAGCCGGCGCGTGCATTGATCGATGCAGGATGCGCTATTGCATTGGCTTCCGACTTCAATCCCGGCTCATCGCCCAGCGGAAATATGAACCTGGTGGTGGCCATGAGCTGCATACAAATGAAAATGCTGCCCGAAGAAGCCATCAATGCAGCCACCCTCAACGGAGCCTATGCTATGGAATTGGGGCAGGAGTTGGGCAGTATCACCGTTGGCAAAAAAGCCAACCTGATCATTACAAAACCAATCCCTTCACTCGCTTACCTGCCTTACGCCTTCGGCTCCAACCTCATTGATAAAGTAATGATAAAAGGAGCCTGGATATAAATGTTGTATATTCATTAATAGTGTCAACTCAGCATGTCACCCTGAGCCTGTCGAAGGATGTCGGTTGTGTCACCCTGAGCTTGTCGAAGGGTTGTCGGTTTTGTCACCCTGAGCTTGTCGAAGGGCCAAAAGAGTTTTCTTGCCCCTTTAGGGGCAACAGCTGTGTAGCCTAAGATTGCGTATTGCCTTCGACCCCTTTAGGGAGTCGCACAAAACACGCGAATATTATACGAATGAAGATTAGAAAGAAAAAGAAAATAGATCCATTTGCCCAGTTCCTGGAGAAACGACCCACGGTCAGCATCAAAGACCGTGAAGGCGCATTAGATTATTTGGTCACCTTTTTCCAGCTCATTCGTCCACGCACCAGCGCGCAGGAAGAATCTGTACAAAACTTTGCCAGATCCCTGCAACTCCTGCAGAACCATCCGGCAATATTGACTGAGCTGCGTACAGCCGTCCTCGCACAACTCATCAACAGCAACCTGCTGCCCTTGCTCACGGAAAGCGGCATCACGGTGTCCCGCGGAGCAGGCCGTGAACTATACGCACGCCTCAAACATAAATTCCTGCCAGCCCTGCAGGACCCAAACGATTTCCTCTACCTGCTCGACCGCATCTTCTATCGCAAAGACGATTACGAATGGGTTGAAGAGATCGGCCATGCCCGGTGGGTACAGTTCTTCGATGCCATTGGCCTCTCATTTCAGGGTCGCGAGCCGGTCATCACCCGGCAGGCACTCGTGGCCCTGCAAATATTATCAGCAGGTGTGGCACAGCTGGGATGGGAGAGTGCGATCGTGCACAACGCGCCATTCAAACATCCGCAAACAGACAATCCCTTTGCCGTACAACAATACCTGGTGTACGAGCTGAAAGAACTGCTCCTCAACAACGGTTCCAAAGAAGAAATAATAGCCTTGTTGGAGCGCATAAAAGCGGTGTTTGAAGAAGATAGACAAGTAGTACAATACATCCGCGACCAGACGGCCGAACGCGGCGCCAGCCTCTCACAAACCTTTATCCTCTTCCAGTTGGAACAAAAGCTGGAACGCATGCAGCTGGTGCTGGACATCGTGGACCTCGACGATAAGATGGATACCTCCCGGTTGGCCAGTCTGTTCATAACCGCCATCAGAAATGAGAACCGCAAAAACAGCTTGTGGGAATTCCTCTCACAAACCACGGGCTACCTTGCCTACCAGATAGCAGAGCACAAAGGCAAGAAAGGCAACAAATACATTACCTCTTCGCCACTCGAATACTTTCAGATGATAGCGAGCGCCATGTGGGGCGGGCTCATCGTTTGCTTTGTAGCGATGTTCAAAGTCCTGTTGGGTAAGATACACATGGCCCCCTTCTGGCATGGGTTCACCTACAGCGTCAACTATAGCCTGGGCTTTGTGGCCATAGAAGAAACAAAAGCAACCCTGGCCACGAAGCAGCCGGCATTTACAGCCAGCGCAGTAGCCAGTTCGCTCGACACGCGAAAAGGCGATAATACCCCCAACCTCTACAACCTCGCCGTCACCGTATCGAAAATATCCCGCAGCCAGATTGCCTCCTTTGTGGGCAACCTCATCGTTGTATTTCCGGTCACCTTCCTGCTGGCCTGGCTCTACGACATTTGCTTCGGCAAACCAATGGTAGGAGGAGATGCTGCCATAAAAATGTTGGAAGCTCAGCACCCCTGGCATAGCCTGTCCCTGCTTTACGCCTGCAATACAGGCATATTCCTGTTTCTGAGCGGCATCATCGCAGGATACGTACAAAACAAAGTAAACTATGGGCGTATAGGCACACGGCTGGTAGAACACCCTTTGCTGCGCCAGTACACCTCCCGCGTACGCTTACAACGCATCGCCAATTATGTCGACGGACACGCAGGCAGCTTAGCCGGAAACGTCACCCTCGGCTTTTTCCTGGGCATGGCCACCACGGCCGGCGACCTCTTCGGCATAGGCTTCGATATCCGCCACATTACCATCGCCGCCGCCAATACCTCCATCGGATTGTATGGCGTAGGCTGGAATAATGTATCTTTCAGCTACATGGCCATTGTGGTAGCAGGCGTATTAGGCATCGGCTTCCTGAACTTTCTGGTGAGCTTTTCATTGGCATTCATTGTGGCAGTACGCTCCAGAGGCATCAAGTTGCGCGATTATCCCGGCTTCCTGAGTATCTTGTGGAAGTACTTCCGTTCCCACCCCTTAGACTTTTTCAGACCGAGAAGAAGATTGACATCATAATATCACCCTAAGTATTGTCACCCTGAGCTTGTCGAAGGGCTTTCGAAGCCTAATTCTGGATTCTGAATTCTGGATTCTGTATTCTAAATTCTCAAAGCATGAAACACTTCAAATACTACAACAAACAAGATATACTGTCCCTGACCCGTCTGCGAAAGTTCGAGACCAGGCTGGGCGAAAGCATACAAGTCATTGCGGACAAGGAACACCTCGAAGTATCCCTTGCACAATCGACAGTTAAGTATGTGCTCATAGGCATCCCGGAAGACATAGGCGTACGCGCCAATTATGGGGTAGGAGGCACTGACTCTATTTGGGTACCATTCCTCACATCCTTCCTCAATATCCAAAGCAACGATTTCTTGTTGGGCGATGACATATTACTCCTGGGACACTTCGACTTTGGCGATCTGAAGTACCTGATAGAACAGAACGCCGCCGGCGCCGAAGAAAAAGTTGATGCCTACCGCCATGCGGTCATCACCATCGATGAAGAAGTAGAAGAACTGATCAAATTGATCACAGCCCATAAAAAACTACCCATTGTAATAGGAGGAGGCCACAACAATGCCTACCCACTTATCAAAGGCGCAGCCAAAGGATTACACAAAGCCGGACTGCTGCCCCTGGCACAGATCAACTGCATCAACCTCGATGCCCATGCCGACTTCCGGCCTGCCGAAGGCCGCCACAGCGGCAACGGCTTCCGCTATGCCGAAGAAGACGGCTACCTGCAGAAATACTGCGTAATAGGGCTACACGAAAACTACCTCCCCCAGAACGTTTGGCTGGACATCGTCAACAACCCGTTTATGGACTTCATCACCTATGAAGACATATTTGTGCACGAGAAGCGCAACTTCATACAGGCAGTGGCCCATGCCACAGGTTTCACAGGCGACAACTATACAGGCATCGAGCTCGACCTCGATTGTATCGAGCATACCCTGTCGAGCGCCGTTACCCCTGCAGGCATACTGACGCTCCATGCACGGCAATACCTCAATTTCACAGGCATCGACTGCGATGCCGCATACCTCCACATCTGTGAAGGAGCCGCTCAGCTATCCGATGGCCGCAAAGACGAAACCACCGGCAAACTCGTAAGCTACCTCGTAAGCGACTTCGTAAAAGCCCACAGCAGCCCATAGCTGTTCTTTGTCAGGCTGAGCCTGTCGAAGCCCTGAGCTCGTCGAAAGGTTATCCGGACGCTAAAGAAAGCCTGTCGAAGAATGCTCGTTGCCTCAATGCCTTATTGCCTCGTTGCCTTTTATTCATTATCTTTCAGGCATCATTTCCCGCCGCTCTGTTTAAATCTTCCTTTACTTCCGTACCGGTGATAAAGTTTAATCAAACTTACCAGGTATTCTATGCCTACAATTTCAGGTACAAAACTGAGCAATGCCATTGGCCAGTTCGGCCGTCGCTATGCACCCGCATTCATTACACTTATCCTCCTCGCAGGAGCCTTCTTCTATTACACCAACGTCGTCATCGAAAACAACAAGAGAGACCTGTTGGGCCGTTCGTTCCGCGGGCTCCAAAGCATCGGCACCAACATCCGCGAGAAGATCGATGTATACGCAGAACGCAACAGCCAGAACTTCCTCCAGGACATGGACTCCCTCCGGCAGCTCGGCAGCCGCGACACGGCACTCCTGATAAAAGAATATGGTCTCACGCGCATCACCAACGGCCGCAAAGAAGATTCCGGTAAAGCCGTAGTGGTAGCCCGTACAGATGACTGGAACATTGTCTTCGCCGGCAACAAAGGCGACTCCCGCGCAGGCGCACCGGTAAAAGAGTTTGTACAATCATTCCTGCGCAGAGACCTCTTCCGCCAGTACTTCCTCGCCTACGACAAAAACGTGGTATTCGATGAGCTCAACCTCTCCCACGACACGATCCCCGCTATCTGGAAAGGCCGCGAAGTAAACGATACACTCACCGGAGAAAAAGTTACTGAATACAGCACAGTACAGGTAGTAGAAGCCGGCGGCAGGAAATACCGGCTCTTCATGCTGCCCTTCACAGTGCAGGGCACCCACCATTTTGTGATCGGGGGATACATGCCCCAGGAAGAATACGACGCACAAAGCAGGAAGATCATGGGCATCGTCATCATGTGGCTGGTATTCGGCATCGTTATGGTCATCCTCATGTTCCCATTGCTCAGGATATTCCTCATGAACAGAGCCGAACGCCTGAATGCACGCGATGTCCTCAACTCGATGATGTCTATACATATCCTTGGCTCCATACTCACCATCATCCTGATCAATATGTACGTCTATTGGGGCTTTATAAAACCACAATCAGACAAAGGACTGCAGGACCTGGCCACCGATATGCAGAAGATATTCCGCAACGAAGTAAAAGACGTATTGGAGGAGATAAAACTGGGAGAGAAAGAATTGGTAAAAGCCATCAGCGAAAGAAAAGGACAAGGTCCCACACCCACGCCATACCTCGATCTGTATGATTACAACCCGGCAGATTCCACCTATAAAGTCCTGCGAACAAGCAACGGCATAAGAGGAGAGGACCAGTCACCCCACAAAGCCATCTGGCTCAGAACGAAATACCCCTATTTTGAACACATCATTTGGGCAGACTCCAACGGCCGGCAGATCATGCGCTGGACCAATAAAAGCATGGTGCCCCACAAAGTAAACGTGCGCAGGCGCGATTACTTCCAGGCAGTCATGAACGGTACCATGTTTCGCAACGACACCGACGAATACTACCTCACGGCCATCAGCTCCTGGGTGGCCGAAGAAAAACTGGTCAGCATAGCACGCCGCAGCCAGATAGACAAAGCGATTGAAGAAGTGGGCATAAAAGACTCCGCCACAAAAGCACAACTCCAAAAAGACCTGTCCAAACTAAAAGTGGTGTCATTGAACGCACCCCTGCGCTCGATATTCAACCCGGTATTGCCCTATGGCTACGGCTTTTGCATGATCAACGAAGACGGAGAAGTACTATTCCACAACGATCCCAACCGTAGCCTCAACGAAAACCTCCTCAAAGAATGCAATGACGACCTCAAGTTGAGCTCGCTCCTCAATACCAATGCCTCAGGACATTTCGATGCCAGCTATTCCGGCACCAGCACGCGCTTCTATGTGCTGCCGGTAAAAGGAATGCCCTATTACATCGTTACCTTTTACAACCAAGAAAACATCTGGAACCAGGACCTCGACATAGTAAGCGCCAGCTCCATCCTGGTGCTGCTCAACATTGGCATCATCCTGCTGTTGGTACTGGTCACCCGCATTGTCAACCTCAGGGCATTATCCAAAGCGGTATTCTTCATCTGGCTGGCGCCCAAGCTCCACCGTACGGAAGCCTATAAAAAAGTATCCCGCGCATTCCTGATCATCACAGCCATCATAATAGGATTTATCCTGTTCTTCCGCGCGCCCGACGGTTTGTATTTATTGGGCGTCTCCATTGGACTCACCTACATCATGGTGGTATATTCCTACTGCCTGTACAACTTTTGCGATTGGAGGAAAAAGAGAGAAGATAGCGGAGACACCGCAACCATGAGAGAATTTATAAAAGAAGAAGCCGGCACACTATGGATACTGGCAATAGTATACTTTGTAACAGCCTTTATATTCCTGATCAACCTCACGGAAGGCGGCTGGCTGTTTTTGTTGACACAAGTGATATTCCTGGTGCTGCTCTTCCTGTTCAACCATTCCGGCTACCTGATACCCAATAGAGAAAAACCAGTCAACGACCAGCGGCTGAAACGCTGGTACCATCGTTCTGTATACGGTTTTATGCTGGCCACAGCCATCATACCAACCATACTCTTCTTTACCCTTTCCCTGCGCGAAGAACAAAAGCTGGTACTCCAATACCAGCAATTGGACTTTATGAATACCTTCCTGCGCAGGAAACCCTTCGACTTCTACAGGCACGATTCCTTCCCGCGCTTTTCCTATCACTTCCCCTTTTACCACAACTACGTGGCCGATAGCATAGCCTGGGAAAAATATACCGGAGAACTTAAAAAAACGAATACCCATTTCTCCAACCTCTATGGAGCAATCAAACCATCCTTCTCTTCCTATGCCAAAAGAATAGAATACCTGAGCGATACCACAGCAGGCAAATTTGCCTGGGATGCAGCAGTCGTAGATACCCTGAAGTTCCGGATCGATGTCATCAGGTCAGGCACGTTTGCAAGGAAAGACCAGCGCATATTCGTAGCAAAAAAACTATACACCGTAGTCGGACTGTTTCTCCACCAGCCCTGGAAAACCATGATCATGCAGTTACTGTTGCTGGGCGTATTTGCATTCATGTTCCTCTCGGCCATGCGTTGGCTGATAGACGGGTTGATCAAACGCGTATTCTTCTTCAACAAACCAGCCACCTCACCCTTGCAGGTAATAGACAATGCATTCGTAGCCATGCAGCACCTCTTCCTGGGGCCAAACCACATGTTTATACTGGGCATCATCAACAGCGGTAAAAACGAAAAGATACGCGAAGGACTGGGACTCGATAAACCAGGTAAAAAATATTACGAGCTGGACTTTGCCGAAATAGCATCAGGAGGCAAAGCAGGCCCCGCATTGGAATCCCAATGGAAAACGATGACAGAAGAGCTCGGCAAAGGAACCAATACACCTTCCGAAGATACGATCGTGATCCTCCGGCATTTCGACAACAGGATGAATGACTTCGAGGTGTCGAAAGAAAAACTGGTGCGTATGGAGCAACTACTATCCTATAGCCAGGTACGGGTTGTTATATCATCCGGCAGTCATTTCGACAACATGGTAATGCGGCAGGAAAAAGAAGACGGCAAAGTAGAAGAAGACCTGTCTGCACGCTGGGCCAATGTGATGAGCAACTTCACGGTGTTCTACCACAAATGGAACATGCAAAAAAGCGACAGCGTAAAACGATACGAAGAGAGAGCAGCCGATAGCTCACATCCGCAACTTGTCATCGAAGATAACAAAGCCGTCATTGACCGCCTGACTGCCATCCTCAAACAAAAGTTCAACGAAGAATGCAAGCACAGCGCATTCCTGTACAGCCTGTTGGGGCCAGTGCGCCAATCGCTCGGCCCGGTGAGGAAACTGGTAAAAGAAGGACTGGCCGCCAACAAAACACCGGAGAAGATCATAGAAGAGCAATTCGATGTCTTTTGCCTGAAGCTTCAAACACTGGCACATTACTATTACATGTCCCTCTGGCAATCCCTTACAAGCTATGATCAGCTCACCCTGTTCGATATAGCCTGCGATGAGTTGATGAACCGTCGCAACGAAGATGTGGCAGAGAACCTGCACGCCCTGGGCATATTAAAGATCAATGACAACGCCACAGGCTACTGTGTCATGAATGAAAGCTTCCGGCGATTTATACTGATGAGAATAGACAAGAAAGAGATCAGCGTACAAAGAGGACAGGAAGACCCGAGTCATAGCTGGAACAGGTTCCAGTTGCCGGTGATCATTGTGGTAGCCGCAGTAAGCCTGTTCCTGTTTACCACCCAGCGCGATGCATTCAACAACCTGATCGCCTGGCTCGGCGCTGCCGCCGGCGTCATCGCCGCCCTGCTGAAAGTATTAGACATGTTCGCCACACCAAAAGCACAATCAAGCTAAAAAGGTATTCCCAAATTCACATACGACTGGATCTTCCGCGTCTGGTCGCAATACATCGCGCTTATTTCCAGCGGGCCAAGCGCAAAATTATAAGCAAAAGTCACCGAGTAGCCGGAGAAGAAATCCCGCGTAGTGAGGTAGCCGGTCTCCTTCACAAAATTATTGACGAGCACATTGGCCCGGCCTATCAGGTAAGTATTGTTGAAAGCCTGCACCCGCAGGCCACCCTGTACGGCAAGCGCACTGCTCGAGTATTCAGCCCCTTCCGGCAACCCGGCAAAAGTGATCTGGTTGCGGAACGTCTTCGTAAGTCCCCCGATCACAAACTCATTCAGCACATTGTCGCCATAATTGAAATTGGCGCCACCCTGCACGTTGAACAGGAAGGTAGAACGCTTACTCAGTGGCGTATAACTTTCAAGATTTACACTGGTACGGTAAAAACTTTTATCACTGATGGGGATCAGTTCAGGAGGTACTTCAAGCCCGTTCTCATAAAACCGCACACGCGAGTTCTGCGGAGCTACCCAACCCGCTTCTACATCCAGCTTGATACCCCGCTTCGGATAAATATTTTTATCCAGCGAATTATGATTCATGTAAACGAAAGGCGTAAAGAACTTCTTACTACCCTTGAACTCCAGCTCCGTTGATATTTTGGGACTATACTTCACCCATTCAAACCTTCCACCGCCACCAATCGTGAAAGTGCGTTTGGCAGAGAATTGCACCTTGCCGCCAAACTTGAAGAAGTTGAGATTATAAAGCCCGTCCTGCTTGGATTCGGTATAAGTGCCAATATCGAAATTGTCATATTGCGTTTCCAATATCGCCGCCACATTCTTAAGCCGTCCCAGGTATTGCAGGTGCTCACCACGGATGCGGAACGTTTCACCGATGTTCACAGAAACCAGACTCCTCGAATTGGTGAGGAAAAAATTGCGCGCAGTAAGATTGGCAATAAGGCCCACCCCGGTAAAACGATTATAGTGTAACCCCAGTTTGGCAAACGTGAGCGGATATTCCGTTACATCGAAAATGATGCGCGAAGTACCATCAGGCTGAGGCACCAGCGAATACGTCACCCGGCTATAATACCGTGTGCCATAAGCTTGCCGCACCATATTAGCCAGGATGCGCGCAGTATAGAACTTGTTGGTCTCAAAGTTCATGGTATGAATAAAGAACTCGGCAGAAGTCCTTTCCACTCCATGCACCTCATAAGAAGAAATAACCACCCCATGAACCTGTGGCAGGCGGTCCGGCCGAGGAGGCTGAGGCCCGTAGATCGCGTTCAGTGAGTCGGCAATATGTTTGAAGCGGGGATACAATTTGCGCCCTTCTTCCAGCCCCAGTTCCATCAATTCTTTCGAATCACCAAAGCTGCCCATACTGTACTTCTCCATCTTGAAAGGCACATAAATATCACACTGCGCCACCTCCTTTTTATTATCCTCCGCTTCGCGGAAGAAAGCCACCTGCAATAAGATCTGTAAAGCATTGCGCACCTTTTCAGAAGGCATCAACCCGGTAGCCACGTTACTGCCGATCACAAAGTCGGCCCCCATTTCCTTTACATCCTTGACCGGGAAGTTACGCACCAGGCCACCATCGATCAACTTGCGGCCATTGAAGTCGACAGCTGTGAACACAGAAGGGATGGCCATACTGGAGCGGATGGCGCTGATGATCTCGCCCTCTTGCATCACCACAGCTTCGCCGGTGCCCACATCCGTACCGATACACCGGAAAGGCACGCTGAACCGCGAAAAGTCCTTTTGATTATAAACAGGGAAAAACAGTTCGGAGAACTTCAGCCACAACTCCTGGCCTTGCAACACACCACTGGGCAGGCGGAAGCGATGATTGACCCACGGAAGTTCGATCACGTATTTGGAGTACTCGTCCTTTTCCTCCATGAAAATGCTGCGCAGAGAAGATTGATTGCTCAGCAGCAGGTCCCAGTCGATAACGCGGGCGATCTTTTCAATAGAATCGGCAGAATAACCTACGGCGTACAAACTACCGATAATACTCCCCATGCTGGTACCGGTGATATAATCTATGTTCAGGCCGGCAGAGTCGATGGCCTTCAGGATGCCGATGTGCGCCAGACCTTTGGCGCCGCCGCCACTAAGCGTCACACCGATCTTCGGCCGCACAGCAGCGTTGGGTTGCGCCACCGCAAAACAACTAACCAGCAAAAAGATACAGGCAACACTAAATTTCATGAGCACACCGGGTTAAGAATCTAATTTACAACTAAATGTTATATGACCTTCACTGTCACCCTGAGCTTGTCGAAGGGTCGAAGCCCACTGTCACCCTGAGCCTGTCGAAGGGTTGAAGCCCACTGTCACCCTGAGCCTGTCGAAGGGTCGAAGTCCACTGTCACCCTGAGCCTGTCGAAGGGTTGAAGCCCACTGTCACCCTGAGCCTGTCGAAGGGTTGTTGAAAGAATAACCTTCACAGTAGCCTTGGTTCGTGTCCACACGAACCAAATCATAACGCACCCACAGCCATTACAAAATAAAAGCCGTTCCGTTCAAACGGAACAGCTTTATTACAAGAAAAAGTTAAAATACAGGTAATGATCAGCAAACACTCGCTCGCCTCTGGCGAGTGAGGCTATTGGCAAGCCTCCGGCTTGCAACTCGTAGCGCAAAGCTCGCGGCTCTCGCCGCCGTGGTTCGTGTCCCCACGAACCACACAAGTACCTCGTAGCTCAAAGCTACCTTTACTCCCAACTCTGAACTCTCGACCCTGAACTCCAACCTCAACCCCTCGGTATCTTCAACTTCCAGCCCACCTGGATGAGATCAGAGTCTTTTATGCGGTCCTTATTCGCCTCATAGATCTCCTTCCAGCCCATTCCGAACTTCTTACCGATTTTGGTAAGGTTATCACCCTTCACCACTTCATACTCCTGCGGAGCGGCAGAAGCAGCAACAGTTACATTCAATACGAGGTCGGCAGCCCGGTAGTCCGGATCGATCTTATCATAAATGGCCCATAATTGGTCCTTGATGTCAAACGAAGCAGCCTCCCCGTCGATGTACAGCACATTATCCTGTTCCCGCACTTGCAGGTTGGTTACACCAGAGGCCTTCGCGGCATCCACCAGCTCTTTGTATTTATCTTGCAAAGCCATAGCATGGTTCCTCCGTTTATTTTTTAACAGTTAGCTTATTCTCGATTTTCTTGGGCTTTAAAGCATGCAGCGCAGGCATCAGCACAGTAAGCTCGGCCTTCTTGATCTCGCCGTTGAGCGTCACTACACCCTCCTTCACATCAGCCTTTACGCCATTATAAGCTTTGATAACCTCGTTGACGGCATGCTGCAACGTCTCATCAGGCGAGATTGTGACAGGCTCTTGCGCAGGCTGTGGAGTCGCTACAGTAACATTATTCACTACCTCTTTAACGCCGGTAATATTCTTCACGGCACTTTCATAGGCAGTTTTGGCCGTCACGTCAGTCACTTCACCGGTCAGTGTTACCACACCATCCTTTACAGAAGCAGTAATACTACTCGCCCCCGGAATCGATTGCGTCTTTTCTGTAATCGCCGCCTGGAGATCACTGTCTTTGACATCGTTTTTGCAAGAAGAAAGGAATAACACGCTTACGGACATCAACAGCGTGAGCAACGTAAGCCTCATGGAGATTGTTTTCATCATCTATATGATTTAAGTGAATAAATGACATACCCTTGGAAGTCCAGGGAATAGGAGGCTTCATTACCGTAGGCAAATAGCTTGCCTGATTTAGAATACCCCAAAAAAGAACTGCGCCAAACCTACAGGTTGGCGCAGCATTGAAAATCTCATTTGATGTCCTTTCAGAACTATTGAACGACAATTTTATGAGTAATTACCTGTCCATTTACTTTCACATGTAGAACATATGCACCTTTGGGGTAATTGCCGGCCGGAATTTCAACAGTTAATGATGCGCTGTTATTGGCTGATACAGTGCGCGCGAATAGTAGCTTTCCACCATAATCATACAACGACAACGATACCATACCCTGGAGTACGCCTTCCACTTTTAACGTTGCATTCCCTTTGGTAGGATTAGGTGCCAGGCTGGAAACGACATGAGCACCCTTATTTAGATTGATCAGTATAATTTTTGACTCATTCCGCGAACCATCGAGGTCAACCATGCTCAACCGGTAAAAATTGTTACCGTTCAGTGGATTTGCATCGATGAAAGAATAAGAAGAACCATTAGGCTCGTTCGTTGCCGCAACTGTACCAAGCGTTTTAAAATCAGTGCTGTTACTACTGCGTTTTATTTCGAACCGGCTGACATTACTTTCAAAACCAGTACTCCATTGTAAAACGATGTCAGCGCTTCTTGCTTTTCCTGAGAACGACACCAGGTGAACCGGCAATAAGCTTGCCGCTTCACTACCGGCGAAAAATCCACTGAATCCGATAATATTGAAAGTAACTTCCCAACGCTGAAAAGTTGCGTTCCACACAATCTTGTCATTATCAGGATTGATCTCTACTGTCTCACCTGTATAGCTGCCCGGTAAACCCGAAGCACTGAATCCATGATACTGGTATATCCTGAGATTTTCTTTCCCCGTCTGATCATTGGGATTGGTGGGAAGGGGCAAGCCATGCGCCGGATGCGCATTATAATTATCGAATTCAGACTGTAAATAATACAAAGTAAGGGTAGCTGTGGCAGTCATTGGATTGTTGACCGGATTAATATCATAATGGCGTTGTACATACGGATTGCCATTATAAGTTTGTACTGTCTCGTCAAAGTATGTCTTCTGCACGATCGCCCCGGTAACGGGATTAGCCCCGGATGGCGTAACAACTGCTTCACCAATAGCATTTTTGAATATCAACAGCTGGCTGTATGATGCATTACTATTCACTGATGCCATATCCGGTTTGCCATCGCCATCGTAATCACAAATCCCCGCCAGATAAGGGCCTGCTTGCGTTGTGTAAGTACCCGCCTGGCTGAAACTTATATTCCCTGCCGTACTATTATTCTTCATTACTCCTATGTGTATGTCACTCAGCTGACAAGCCAGGTCAACCTTCCCATCTCCATCCAGATCTGCAACGCCGATTGTTTTGAATCTATCTCCCTCTGGCAGATCCTGCCTTGCAGCAAATGAAATGGAGCCCGGCGAACTCGTATTTCTTAAGAAAGAAAAACTATTCGATAAGTCAAGTTTGCCATCACCATCAAAGTCGGCTATGAATACATTATACGCAGCGTTGACCACATCCAATTCCACAGGAGGGGCAAACTGGATATTGCCCGGCGAACTGATATTCCGGCGAATAGATATAATACTTGATACGTCACTTGATAAAATGAGGTCTGGTTTGCCATCCTCATCGATGTCTTCCAGAAAAGTAGCTGCAACATAACGGCCAACATTCATGTCGATGCCTCCGGCAAATTGGATGACATCGGCAGAACTTGTATTCCTGTAAATAAAAATAGAAGAAGGATGATTGTCCGATGCCACTAAATCAGCTTTACCATCCATATCGATATCGTTCACTGTTATATGAGTAAACCCTCTTCCTACATAGGTCGGGCTGACTAATTGTGGATAATCAAAAGAAAATGTGCCAGGCGTGCTGTTATTTTTCATCGTAACGATCACATCGGTCCATTGATTGGAAACGATCAGATCGGGCCTTCCATCATTGTTCAGATCGTTGATCCTCATTCTTATGGGCAGGCTGGTATTGTTACTAACCTGCAATCGCCTGCGCGCTGCAAACGATACCCCCTGCTCAGTGCTGGTATTTCTGTATAGATCAGCGTACATACCATCATTCAGAATAGCAATGTCTGGTTTCTGATCCCCATCGAGGTCATGCGTTTGCGCATGGTCCGGAGAATACGCAACCGATGCGATCCATGTTGATTTGAAATCCTGCGGTTTCACGCCTAATCCACCACTTTCAAATGTTAAGGTGAAGGGTAGTCTACTTTGAGCCGAATAACCATTGGTAGTTAACTGAATAGGATAGTAAGAAGCCCCGGAAGGCACTATGACCGTCAGGCTTGTTGGAGAGGCACTGATCACTTTCCCATTGACCGTTCCGAACGTCACCCTGTTATTAGAAGTTATACTGCTGAAGTTGGTACCTTGAATGGTAACCTGCTGACCTGCTTTGGCAGACAGTGGCGAAAACGAAGTGATGGAAGGGACGGGAGTTGTGCCATAGGTGAAGCCACTTTTGGTTGCTGCTCCCGTTGCAGTTATAACCTTTATCGCGCCACTGTTTCCGGTGCCCACAGTTGCAACGATCTTACTGGCCGATACAACGGTAAATGTAGTAGCCGCAATATCACCAAAACTAACGGCTGTCGCCCCCGTAAAATTAAAACCATTGATCGTAACAACCTGGCCTCCGGTAGCTGTTTCGGGAGTAAAAGAGATGATATGAGGAGTCGTTTCCGGAATATAGGCAAAGCCGGCAGCCAATAATCCCTGTCCCGCAGGAGTGGTCACTTCAATATTGCCCGATGCGCCGGCTCCTAATACAGCACTGATCCTGGTATCGGAAACTACAGTAAAGGAATTGACGGCTGTGCCGCCAAACGAAACAGCAGTGGCATTACTGAAATTCTTTCCATCGATGATGATCGTCGATCCTTTCGTTCCAATAGAATCACTGATCGAGACAATAGTGGGTGGAGGAATAAACAGGAAGGCAGGTATTTTGCCTGTGCCACTATTACTGGTAACACTGATATCCCCGGATGCACCACCGGCCAATACCGCTTCAATGGTTGTAGCGTTGACAACATTGAAAGAAGCGGCAGGTGTACCTCCAAACTTGACACTGGTAACCCCGGTAAAATCTCTACCGGTGATAGTAATGACACTTCCTTTGCCACCGGATGCAGGAGAAAAAGCAGACAAAACCGGTTCAGCTATCCTGTTCCGGAAAATTTCCACCTGCTGACCCTCTCTTACTACCAGGAAATCCGGTTTACCGTCGCCCGTAAGATCTCCTGAAGCAACCCTTCTGGCTTGTCTGACGGTCGGATAATTAACATGTCCGGAAAAAATAATAGAGCCAGGAGAACTCCAGTTCCTGAGCATAAATGCATTGAGGTTACTAAAATTACACAACAGGATATCCGTTTTCCCGTCCCCATCAAAATCATTTAGAGAAAATGAATAAGGATCAACACCCGTCGAATAATCTATTTTGGTAGCAAACGAGATATCGCCGGATGTACTATTGTTTCTAAAGATAGATACGTTTGTCTGAGAAGAGGTGTGGCCAACCACAAGATCCATTTTTCCATCATCGTCAATATCTGCAGAAGCAATGGAGATACTATAAGGATTGGCGGGCAATTTTGTAATAGGAGCGAAAGCAATATTGCCATTGGTGCTGGTATTTTTAAAAATGGCAATAAAGCTCGCGGCAAAAGTAGTAGCGGCAATTTCCGGTAGATTATCTCCATTAAGATCCTGGAGGGTAATATTGGCCATATTTTGTGTTAGCTCTATAGCAACGGGAGCGTCGAATGAGATGTTTCCGACAGAGGAAGTATTCTTGAAAATAGAAAGTTGAGTCGAAGGATAACCATATCCAACAACAACATCGGGCTTGCCGTCAGCATTTACATCGCCAACATAAAATGAAATACCGATAGCGGCAGGCGTTGTAATATCTTGTGCTGCGCCAAATGCAAACCCGGCCTGCGTGCTTTGATTTCTATGAACTGCAAAAGCTTGCTTAACGGAGCCGGGATATGGGTAAATGAGGTCGGGTTTTCCATCATTATCGATATCGGCAGCAAACAAATTAGACGCGTAAGTGCCGGGCGCTACTATGACGCGTTCTGCCAAAGCTAACTTACCATTAGCACTTGTATTTTTAAAAACACCAATGCCTCCATTAACTTCATCAGCAGCTACCACATCCGGTTTGCCGTCTTCGTCCAGGTCCATAAGAATGGGCGCAACATTATAGCCGCCGGTAGCAATCTCTGTTTCTTTTAAAAAAGACACAGCGTTAAACTCACTGTAATTACCCTGGAAACTGGTTCGATACAAAGCGGCAGATACGCCCGTCAGGTTGTTTGTCGTCACCGAAATAGGCCCGTGAGACGCGCCTGACGGCACCACAACAGAAAGCAAGGTGGCGCTGGCAGCCGTTACTACCGCTTTTACAGCACCGAAACGAACGATATTGTTGGTCGGCACCGGACTGAAATTGCTACCGGTAATAGTTACCGTAGATCCGATGCGACCGAAAGTAGGAGCGATTGACTGAATAACAGGCTGAGCAACGAGAATATTTATTGCCAACAGGGAAAAACACAAAAGGAACATCTTCTTTGTAGTAAACACAAAGGACCCTCTGTATTCGGGGTAGAAATACTTCATACTATTTTACAGTTTACCTGGAATTGACGAATGTCGGATGACTGGAGATATATAGGTCTCTGATAGGGATGGAAGAGATGCCATGCAAAAAAAGGGAAAAAACGTAAGTTTCTCCATTAAAATTATAAGTATGCGATATACTAAAACTGTACAACCTTTCGGGGGCGAAAAGCTATGCCTTTCCTTAAACGGTTACGAATCTCCCAAAACATTGATTACCGGGCAGGTAAGGTGGTTATATTGTCATGAACGCACACCATTATTACTGCCCTTCCAACTCAATAATACTCTCAAAAACCTTCTCGTATTCAGCAGAAGCGTCTTTCAGTTGGTTGGCGTTAGTCTTATATTCCTGTTCCGTTTGAACAAACTTATTCTTATCCGAAAAAACATCAGGAGAAGCCAGCAAAGCTTCTAACTCTGTCTTCCGTTTAGTCAAGGCAGCTACTTTATCTTCCAGCTCTTTGAAAAGACGTTGCTTTTTCTGCAGCTCCTTCTTCGCCTCTTTATTAATAGGCTCCTGTTTCACAGGTGCCGCAGGCGCAGGCTGCGGTTTGCTTTCAACCACAGGTTTTGCTTCCTGTTTCTGACCTCCGGACTCTGACTTCTTACCCCCTGACTCCCGACTCTTAACTCCCGACTCCCGACTCTTCATCCGTTCCTTCCATTCCACCCATTCCTCATAACCACCATCAAAATCCTTGATCTTGTAATCATCGATCTCCCAGATCCTGTTGGCCACCTTGGAAACGAAATAACGGTCGTGACTCACCAGGATAATACTGCCTTCATATTTGTTGAGCGCCTCGATCAGCAAATCCACAGTATGCATGTCAAGGTGGTTTGTAGGCTCATCGAGCATCAGGAAGTTGGCCTTGCTGATGATGGTTTTAGCCAGCGCTACGCGTGCCTTTTCTCCACCACTCAACACCTTGATCTTTTTATCCGCATCATCACCACTAAATAAGAAACAACCCAATATGGTACGCAGCTCCAATTCTGTTTTCTGACTGCCGGCATTCTTCATTTCATCAAGGATAGTATCGTTGATGTTCAACGCCTCCAGCTGGTGCTGCGCATAAAAACTCTCATCCACATTATGACCCCAGCGGCGGTCACCGGTGAAAGATTCTACACCGGCAATGATGCGCAACACGGTAGATTTACCCTTACCGTTGGCGCCGATCAATGCGATCTTATCACCCCGGTTGATCTCGGCACCGGTATCCTCGATGATCTTATTGTTGCCAAAACTTTTACCGATATGTTTCAGTTCGCACAACACCTTACCCGGCGTTTTATCCACCTGGAAGTTGATACGCAGACTGGGACGCTCGATGCCGATATCCTCCAGCCTGTCCAGCTTATCCAGCCGTTTCATGGCACTCTGCGCGGCGGCAGCTTTGGAAGCCTTCGCTTTAAAACGTTCGATGAACCTTTCCTGCTGACGGATATAGTCCTGCTGATTCTCATACGCACGTTGCGCCAGCTCCAGCCTCAACTCCTTCTCCGTTTCATAAAAAGCATAATTACCATTATAAATATGCAGTTTGCGCTGATACAATTCCACGATCTTCGTCACCATCCGGTTCAGGAAGTATTTATCGTGACTGATGATCACCACAGAACCCTGGTAATGGATGAGGTATTTTTCCAGCCACTCGATAGAAGGAAGGTCAAGGTGGTTCGTAGGCTCATCCAGCAACAGCAGGTCCGGAGCCTGAAGGATCATCTTAGCCAATAATACCCGCATACGCCAGCCACCGCTGAACTCTTTATAAGGACGTTGCAGATCGGCATTGGCAAAACCAAGACCCTGCAACACTTCTTCCGTCTTGTGATGAATATTATAGCCGCCCAGCGTTTCCAGCTCATGCAACATATCAGTATACTTGATCAGCAGGTCCTCGTCACCGGTCTTTTCCAGTTCTTTACCCACTTCTTCGATCTCCACTTCCAGTTGACGCACCCGTTCAAAAGCACCCAACGCCACTTCAAGGATGGAATCATTCGTATCGAAACTCAGCAGATCCTGGTGCAGATACCCGATAGAAGTGCCACGGCTGCGCTCCACCGTGCCGGCAGAAGCAGCGTATTCACCCACCAGCAACTTCAACAACGTTGATTTACCAGTACCATTATACCCGATCAGCCCGATCCGTTCATTCGGTTGAATATGCCAGGTAGCATCTTCAACGATAGCACGGGCGCCAAACTCAAACGTCATATTCGTAAATCCTGCGAGCATATATTATTACTTATTAACTTGTCTGTTATATTTTCTCTGTAAGGCCTCCGCAAGAAGGTCTGCTGCATTTTCTTACCGCTTATCTCTTACTTCTTACTACCTGCCTTTCCGGAAACCCCGCAAGATACGAACAATCAACCATTTTCCCACTCACAACTCACCACTTACAACTCACTATTCCCTACCTTTGGCAAAACTTTTTCATAAATGAAAAAACTCATTATAGGCATACTGGTATTGGGCGTTGCAGGATTGATAGCGTGGAAGTTATGGGGCGGCAAGGACGAAACACCCCGGGAAAAACAAAAGCCGGTGGCGATAGCGGACAACACCAGCGCTTTCAACCAGTCCTACGACCAGCTGTTGAACGCCTATTATGCAGTAAAAGATGCCCTGGTAGCCAGCGACACAGCCAAAGCTACAGCCGCCGCACAGCAATTGATCGGCGCTTCCGACGGCCTGAAGGTGAACGAGATACAGGGAGATTCCACCGGGATGATCAAAGAAACAGCCAAAAGTTACACCGCCAATATCAGCACCACCGCCAAAGCACTGGCCGATGGCAAAACCCTCGACGATAAACGTAAACAATTTGAAATGATAGCCGACGGCCTCTGGCAGCTCACCCGCACGGTGAAATACGACGGCCAGAAAGTATACTGGCAATATTGCCCCATGGCCTTCAACGACAAAGGAGCCTACTGGATGAGTGACACCGCTGTTGTCCTGAATCCCTATTTCGGTGACCAAATGCTTCATTGCGGCACCACTGAAGACTCCCTGGATTATTCGAAAAAGTAATTTTTTCTCAGTCGTCCCGCCACAAGCGGGATGACGCCTATTTACAAGCCACTGGCTTGTGTACTATGAAGCACAGCGTCGCCGCCATAATTATCTGCCTTAGCACGATCCCTGCGCTCGCGCAGCCTAAATACACATTGAGCGGCTACGTCAAAGACTCCCTCTCCGGCGAATCCCTTATTGGCGCCACGATCGCCGTCAATGGTCAGGGCAAAAGCGTCAGCAGCAACCAATACGGCTTTTACTCCATCACCCTGCCGGCAGATACCTACAACATCTACGTCACCTTTGCAGGCTACCTGCCCATGCAGATGAGCCTCACGCTGGATAAGAACACGGCCTTCAACTTCCAGTTGCTCCAACGATCCATGATGGAAGAAGTAGTCGTCTCGTCCCGTCGCCGCGATGGCAACGTGCAGCAGGCACAAATGGGCAAGATCGACCTGTCCATGAACCAGGTAAAAGCAGTGCCGGTACTGTTGGGAGAAGTGGACCTGCTGAAGACCCTCCAACTGATGCCGGGCGTACGCAATGCAGGAGAAGGCAATACAGGCTTGTATGTACGCGGAGGAGGCCCCGATCAAAACCTGATCCTGCTCGACGATGCCATTGTATATAATACGGGCCACCTCTTTGGCTTTTTCTCGGTCTTCAATTCAGACGCCATCAAGAACATCTCCCTCATCAAAGGCGGTATGCCGGCCCAATATGGCGGACGACTGTCCTCAGTGCTGGACATTGCCATGAAAGAAGGCAATATGAAAAAATGGGAAGTAGAAGGAGGAGTAGGGGCGATAGCCTCCCGCATCTCGGTACAGGGACCGATCAAAAAAGACAAAGCCTCCTTCATCGTCTCGGCCCGCCGCACCTATATCGACCTCCTGATAAAACCATTTATCGGCAAAGACAACGCCTTCTACGGCTCAGGCTACTACTTCTACGACGTGAACATGAAAGCCAACTACAAGTTCTCCGAAAAAGACCGCCTCTACCTGAGCGGCTACTTCGGCAGAGATGTATTTGACTTCCGCAACTCACAACGATCCTTCAACGCACGCATACCCTGGGGCAACTCCACAGCCACCCTGCGCTGGAACCATGTGTTCAACAGAAAGCTGTTTGCCAATACAACACTCGTATACAACGATTACGCATTTTCCTTCGGCGCATCACAAAACGATTTCTCCATCAAGCTCTCCTCGGGCATCCGCGACCTGAATGGAAAAATAGATATCGACTACTTCGCCAGCCCGCGCCACAAAATGCGCTTTGGCGCACTATATACCTACCACCGCTTTACACCCAACGTGTTGAGCGGCGGACAAGGCAGCACCACCTTTGAGCCCAACAACGAAAGCAGGAAGTACGCACTGGAATCGGGCATCTATGTGCAGGACGATTGGGAAGTAAGCGACCGCATCAAGGTCCATGCAGGCCTTCGCTTCAGTGGCTTTGAACAAATAGGCCCCTATAAAATATTTGAGCGCGATGCCGATGGCAACAAACTCGACAGTACAGTCTTCGGCCGCGGCGACCGCGTGAAAACGTATGTAGGGTGGGAACCACGCTTTACCATTCGCTATATCCTAAACGATGAAACCTCCATCAAAGCAGCCGTCACCCGCAACAACCAATACATCCACCTCGTAAGCAATGCCGGATCAACACTGCCCACCGATCTCTGGGTGCCAAGCACCTACCGGGTGAAGCCCCAGACGAGCTGGATGTATGCAGCAGGCATCTTCAAAAATTTTAAAGACAATACTTTCGAAACCTCCGTGGAATTGTATTACAAAGCCATGGACAACCAGATCGAATATGAAGAAGGCTATACCCCTTCCTTAACCGATCCCGAAGAACGGTTCACATTCGGCAAAGGATGGAGCTATGGCGCAGAGCTCTTCGTGAATAAAACGAAAGGGAGGCTTACAGGTTGGGTAGGCTATACCCTGTCGTGGACCTGGAGAAAGTTTGCCGGTCTCAATGACGGTGAAAAATATCCCGCCAAATATGACCGTCGTCATGATATGTCGGTAGTGGGCATGTACGAGATCAACAAAAAGTGGAAGATCTCGGCGCTGTTCGTGTACGGCACCGGCAATGCCACCTCACTGCCCGAACGGTTCTATGTGATTGGAGGCGTGCTCACCCAGGAATACAGTAAGGTAAACCAGTACCGCTTACAAGCCTACCACCGCGCCGACCTCTCGGCCACCCTCACCCCCCGCAAAAAGCCCGGACAGAAATGGGAGCAAAACTGGGTATTCAGCATCTATAATGTGTACAGCCGACTCAATCCCTACTTCATCTACTTCGACCAGGAAGGCAGTCCCTACGACGGCACCCTCAAAGTCGACGCCCGCCAGGTATCACTGTTTCCCATCATCCCTGCCGTCACTTGGAATTTTAAGTTTTAACCTTAAAGACATTATATTTGAAAAATTAGCCCAAATCATTTGGGCTATGAGCACCGGGCCATTGGTGACTATATCAGGCAAGCAGGAGAGACAATTCAAAATACATCGCAGACAACACACCTGGACGAAGGATGGAAAGAAGCAGGCAAACAAATTTTAAAAGGAAAGAAATAAATGCCGAGGATATTTGACAACATAGAAAACCATTTAGTTGAGGCACTGAATTATACGCTTGATGTTTCTCACCGCGCAGACTTTTGCGTAGGATACTTTAACCTTCGTGGATGGAAACAGGTCGCCCACCACATAGAAAACTGGGAAGGCGGAGATGGCAACTGTTGTCGCTTATTGGTAGGAATGCAAAAGCCCCCTTATGAAACAATTAAAGATTATTTTTCAAAATCTGAACTGGGCGCAATAGACATACAAACTGCAGCAGCTTTCAAAAAGAAATTGGCGCAGGAATTCAAAGATCAGCTGACAATCGGCATTCCAACTGAGGAAGATGAAAAAGGTTTGCAAAGACTTTCAGCCCAAATAAAAGCAAAGAAAGTTGTCGTTAAATTATTCCTTCGTCATCCGCTTCATGCTAAACTCTATTTATGCTTCCGTAATGATAAAATAAACCCAATCATTGGGTACCTCGGTAGCAGTAACCTGACCCTTTCAGGATTGTCATTACAAGGCGAATTGAATATTGATGTATTAGAACATGATCCCAATCTTAAATTGTCGAAATGGTTCAATGACAGGTGGAATGATAAGTTTTGCTTTGACATCTCAGAAGAACTTGCTGAAATAATTGACCATAGCTGGGCAGCAGACAAATTACTCCAGCCTTATCACATCTATCTAAAAATAGCCTTCCACTTAGCCAGAGAAGCAAGAGCAGGATTGTCAGAATTTAAACTCTCTAAAGTTTTTGAAAAGAAATTACTGGACTTTCAGCAGAAAGCCGTTTTAGTGGCGGCACATCACCTGAACAAAAGAGGAGGTGTGATCATTGGCGACGTTGTTGGATTGGGTAAAACCATTACCGCAACAGCGTTGGCCAAAATGTTTGAAGATGATTTCCTGTTGGAGACGTTGATCATTTGCCCAAAGAACCTGGTGCACATGTGGGAAGACTACAAACATAAATATCAGCTTAGAGCAAGAATTATTTCAATAACCCAGGTACAAACCATTTTACCCAAAGAACGACGATACAGAGTTGTTATTATCGATGAAAGCCATAACCTCCGGAACAGAGAGGGAAAACGGTATAAAGCAATTCAGGAATATATACAGCTGAATGACAGTAAAGTCATTTTGTTGTCGGCAACACCTTATAACAAGACATTTCTTGACCTTTCAAACCAGTTACGGTTATTTATTGCTGATGAAAAAGATTTAGGAATAAGCCCGGAGCATTTTATTGAAAGCATTGGCGGTAAAGTGCAGTTCATGGCAAAGTATCAAACTCCCATACGCAGCCTGCCTGCTTTTGAAAAAAGCGCATTTCCGGATGACTGGAGAGAATTGATGCGGCTGTATTTGGTTCGCCGCACAAGGAGCTTTATCAAAGCATACTACACGCAAACAGATGAAGCAAATGGCAGAAAATTTCTAACCTTTTCAGACGGTACAAAATCATATTTCCCGGACAGAAAGCCAAAGAAAGTAGGATATCATTTCGATGCCAATGACCCGAAAGACCAGTACGCAAAACTGTATGCTGATGATGTCGTTCTAATAATCAATCAATTGAATCTGCCCCGTTATGGTTTGGGGCAAGACCAGTATATCAACCAGAAACCCCTGCAGAAACCAACAAAAGAAGAACTGGTGATCATGCAGAACCTTGGCCGTGCCGGCGCAAGGCTAAAAGGCTTTGCAAGAACGAATTTATTTAAGCGGTTGGAAAGCAGCGGCTATTCCTTTCTGCTTTCAATCAGTCGCCATATTCTCAGGAATTTCATTTTTGTTTACGCCATTGAAAACAAGCTGCCATTCCCGATCGGGAAACAGGATTCAAATATGCTCGATGATTTTCTGGATGATGAAGATATAGAAGATACATTTGATGAAGTTCAGAAAATAAACCTATTGCTCAGCGAAGAAGCGTACTACGACCAGGCACATAAAGTGTACGCATTATTTTCCTCAGCCTACAAGAACAGGTTTGACTGGATTAGTAGCCAGCTATTCTCAGACAACCTAAAGAAGATTTTAATAAATGACAGTAGAGAGCTGCTGAAAATATTAGAGCTTGGCAAAGATTGGAATGCTGAAGAAGATCGGCAGC
>JAGIBF010000021.1 GCA_017744515.1 Niastella sp. | reverse complement strand
AAGTTACCTACTCGGCTGCAGGTTCTTCTTCCAGCTTCGGAATTTCTATCGTCACCTTATAATAAGTTTGTGACATATCTTTTTCAAAAAAGATACGTCCCTGCAGTAATTTAAGCCGGCTTTGGATATTCTTCAATCCCAGTCCCACATTGCTTTTATTGAGTTTCTCAAAGTCGTTTTGTGTGATCCCCCGGCCATCATGGTGCAAGCGGATGTATAGTTTATTGCCTCCCAGGTTTTGGGTAAGGTGTATAAAGCTGGCATTACTGTGTTTCAGGATATTATTTACGAGCTCTTGTATAACGCGGAAGATGATGAGCTCCTGGTCGGGGTGGAGGCGTTCGCGGTAATCGTGGAATCGGCAGCTGGCATTCATGCTGCCGGAGCCGCTGATCTTTTGGAAAAGGTCATTGACAGCCGATTCGAGCCCGAAGTTTTTTAGGGTAGGGGGCATCAGGCTGTGGGAGATATTACGGATCAGCTGTATGGTATCGTCGATAATCTGTTTGGCGTTGTAAATGCTCTGCAACTGGGTAGTCTTGTCCAGATTCACCAGGTTTTCGTTGAGGTAAAGACGGGCAGTAGCAAGGAGGGGGCCGGCATCATCATGGAGATCGGCGGCAATGCGCTGGCGTTCTTCTTCCTGCAGGCGGATGGAGGCGTTGAGCAGCATTTTTTGCTGTTCCTGCTCCAGGCGCTGGAGGCGCATCTGGTACCTGATCACTTTTCGCTGGTGGAAGATGATGAACACAATAAGCCCGATGGTAAGCGCCAACATACCTACAGTACCGAAAAATAGTACCAGGGAGACAGGACTTTCAGGGTTATTGAGTTGCAGCAACAGCATGGTGTGCCTTGTGGGCAGGGTTGGGTTTTATGGGTTAGTGGGCCGGTTCTTCATAGTCAAATATTCTATCATCATAAGAGTGTTCGCTCAAAGGGCGTGGTTTATGATTAGGAATAATGAACGCAACGGTTAATAATATATGTTTAATTAAGTTAGAGATCGAGTTGATAAACCAATAGGAGCGTCTTTCTTCCTGTGAAACAAACTCGGCAGAAACGAACAGGAAGAAGGTTGCCGACATGTAAACGAGTATGGCTACGATGATCCAAAAGGTTTTGGAAGAATAGATGAATGACACTTCCATATCCCTGATCTGTTCAAAGAAGAAGCACACAGAGAAAATAATGATGAGTATAGATTCCAGGGAAGCCGGAATAGCGTCAAAATAGTTGGTTTCGTTTTTATTGATAATGTAATAGGAAACTATGATGTAAAAGAGCGGAATGGCACCCAGGATGACCTTCTTTATTCTCGCAGATTTGAAATTGAGATAAAGGAATATGGAAAACACTGTGTATTCTACGACCGTAAAAAAACTAAAGAAGTAGAATTTTATCTGCGAGTCTTTGGGAAAAGAGAGGATCGCATTATCAACAATAAAAGACAGTAAGACGTACACAAAAATTACCCATAGTTTTTTCTCATTATTTCTTTTAAAGAAGACAAGAAAAAAAACTATGGGTAAGATTCCCGAAAAGCCACTTAATATTTTAAGTAACAATGCCTTTTAAAGTTTCTCAAATATAAACGGCATTTGCTTAATAGTCAAGTAATCAGGAAAAAAGACTTTTTTACCAGCCGAAGATCCATTTCCACCATGATTCGCCGTCGCCGTCAGTTCTGTCGCCAACGATACCACCTTCGTTCGTAATATTACCTTCGTTATTTACGGCAGTGTATTCGAAAATGTTCTTGCCGTCTTTGTCGATACCTACGTAAACCAGGGTCTTTTTACCGTACTCGTTGATAGCATTGTAGAAGTGAATGCCTTCACAGCCAGGTTGAGCCAGGATTTTTTCGATAATGTTCTTGCCAATTACGTAAGAGAGGGTCTCATTTGGATTGGCATTCCGGTAGTTAGAGATAAATTCAGTTCCCAGTTGATAGCCAACTTCCTCACCGATTTCAGCCATAGGACGCTTGGTGATGAGTTCATTTTGCATCATAGTAGTAAGTTTTTAGAGGTTTAGAATAGTAGTTTGGAACACCAAAAAACCTCCAAAAAAAAAAGGTGGACAACGGGTAGCATGGATGGTTAAAATGGATTAAATTGCCTACAATTCAATGCTGTAGTGGATTTGCGAGGATTCGGGTAGTAAGTGTACGAGGCAAAAACGAGTAAAATCGCGAGAATAACACAGTATTTTTACTAACGTAGAATGCGCGTTTTGGATGAGTAGAGTTACGAATTGAGTAAGGTTATTAACAAAACGAGGCAAAATGTGGATAAGTATAAATACTTAGTGGTAAGTGGATTTTAAAAACGGGACTATCTGGTTGGATAAGCTACAAATATTGTGCTGTTTTTCTCTCCCCGGCTTTTAATGGTATATTTCCGGAAAGGTAGCACTTGACATGGTGACTGACTTGAGGGTAAGCTTCAACAAACGGTGAGGTAGATTCAACAAACAGAAGAAAGAAGAAGTTGACTGATATTGGATTTGACTGGTTTTACATAAGATAAATTGGAAATTTTTTCTGGACGGTAACTCAGGACATTGGATATGAGAGGTTGCCTATCCTTCCACCAATCAACTTCAAAACAAAAATAACCGGATACTTTATATAGGTCAAGAGCACTTTTGCTCGTTTTTATGCGTTCAGTATTTACAGGGCTGAACGTAAAAGTTCAATATCCCCGGTTCGAAAAACTCCGATTGATAATAATCAACTAACTACTGTTGTGTCGGTCAGGTAATTTTTTTACACGAAATTGCCTGCACAGGGTCGCCTTGTGAGCTTGTAACGGTATTATCCCTGGCAATTGGAGTTGTGGACCATAATCCAAATATTTATGTAGCCTAATAACCCGTTAATACGCCAAACCCGCCTACAACTATGAGTGCTGAACTGGTAATCAAAGTTTCGCTCGCGGACGACCACAAAATCTTCCGTGATGGTATTAGAATGGCTCTGAAAGGTAAGGAATACCTAAGAATCCTTTGGGAAGCCGAAGATGGCAAGGACCTGATGCACAAAATGCAATTGAAGAAGCCCGACGTGCTGCTGATGGATATCCGGATGCCTGAAATGGATGGGGTTAATGCTATCGGCATTCTCCGCAAAGAGTATAGTGATGTAAAGATCATTGTACTTACCATGTATGACGATCAGGAAATGATCACCAAGATGATGGAAATGGGCGCTAATGCCTATCTCACCAAGACATCAGACCCCGAGGAGATCTACCAGGCTATCCTGACCTGCATGAATGATGACTTTTATTTCAACGACCTGGTAAACAAAGCTGTTTTATCTAAGCTGCAAACCAAGAAGCAGGTGAGGCAGTTTTACCCCAACCCCGTTAAGTTCTCAGAGAAAGAAGTTCGTATTTTGAAACTGCTGGCCGAAGACAAGACCACCGAAGAGATTTCCAAAGAGATATTTCTGAGCCCCCGGACTGTAGAGACGATCCGTCAGAACATGAAGTCCAAAGTAGGTGCTAAAACAATCGCCGGCCTGATCATGTACGGAATGCGCAACAAACTAATCGATTAAGCTATAGATACTATTTACGCTTTCTATTCTTATTGCTAAAAAGAAAAAGGTACAAGGAGTGTTACCTGCTCTTGTACCTTGTATGTTGTAAGTCTTCTTATCTGTTTCTAATAACCCCTTCTCCCGCCTAAACCGTTCAGGCTTTCAAGTTCAACCTGATCTGTAATTCGTCCAGTTGTTTATTGTCGATAGACGATGGAGCATCGAGCATTACGTCGCGACCGCTATTGTTCTTGGGGAATGCGATGAAGTCACGGATGCTTTCGCTGCCACCGAGGATTGCGCACAGACGGTCGAAACCGAATGCAATACCGCCATGTGGAGGCGCACCGTATTCGAAGGCGCCGAGCAGGAACCCAAATTTGTGCAGGGCTTCTTCTTTGCTCATGCCCAATGCGGCAAACATCTTCTCCTGCAGGTCGCGTTGGAAGATCCGGATGGAGCCACCACCAATTTCATTACCATTCAATACCATGTCGTAGGCATTGGCCTTGATATTGGCATAAGGGTGCTTAAGATATTCTGCTGCGTTCTCGATAACGGGGTTGTTATCGATCATAGTAGCTATCTGATCGGGCTTGGGCGCTGTGAATGGATGGTGGCGGGCTACCCAGCGGTTGTCTTCTTCGGCGTATTCAAACAGCGGGAAGTCGAGCACCCACAGTAATTTAAACTCATCTTTTCTGCGCAATCCCAATCTTTCGCCCATTTCGAGGCGCAGCTCACTCATTGCTTTGCGTGTGCGCTCTTCCAGTCCAGCCAGTATCAATACCAGGTCGCCAGCTTTGGCGCCGGCAGCATCGGCAATGGCTTTCAGTTTGTCTTCGGTAAAGAATTTGTCTACGCTACTTTTATAGGTGCCGTCTGCATTGCATTTGATAAATACCAATCCCTGCATGCCGATCTGCGGACGTTTTACCCAGTCGGTCAGTTCATCTGTTTGCTTGCGGGTATATTCTGCACAGCCGGGAACAGCGATAGCTACCACCGTCTCTGCATCGTTGAATACTTTGAAGTCGACGCCGGCAATCAGTTCTTTCTTTGCCCTTGCCTCATGTTCTTTGGAGAAAGCTGATTTAATATTCAGCAGTGACATGCCGAAGCGGATATCGGGTTTGTCATTGCCATATTGCCACATGGCGTCTTCCCAGGTCATCCGTTGTACTGTCTCTGTATAGTCGATGTTCTTTACGGTCTTGAAGATATGTTTGATCATGCCTTCAAACATATTGAGGATGTCTTCCTGCTCCACGAAGCTCATTTCGCAGTCGATCTGTGTGAACTCCGGCTGACGGTCAGCACGCAGGTCCTCATCGCGAAAGCATTTTACTACCTGGTAGTAACGGTCGTAACCGCTCACCATCAGGAGCTGCTTGAAGGTTTGGGGCGATTGGGGCAATGCATAGAACTGACCAGGGTTCATACGAGAGGGTACCACGAAGTCGCGGGCGCCTTCGGGCGTACTCTTGATGAGGAAGGGTGTCTCGAGGTCCATGAAGTTTTGTTCATGGAGGTAGTTCCTGGCTGCCCGGTTGACTGCATAGCGCAATTCCAGGTTCTTTTTTACCGCATTGCGGCGCAGGTCGAGGTACCTGAACTTCATGCGCAGGTCATCGCCTCCGTCTGTTTCGTCCTGTATCGTGAAGGGCGGTGTTACCGATTTATTGAGAATAGTGAATGACTTTACCTTGATTTCTACATCTCCGGTTGGCAGGTTGGGGTTTTTATTGGTGCGTTCTGTTACCTGTCCCACAACTTGTACAACGAATTCACGTCCCAGCGGCTGTTGATCCAGCACGGGATTCAGTTCTTCCGCAAATAACAGTTGGGTAATGCCGTACCGGTCGCGCAGATCAGCGAATGTGATGCTGCCGAATTTCCTGACCGTCTGTATCCAACCGGCGAGTGTTACTTCCTGGCCGGCCTGTGCTAACCGTAGTTCGCCACAGGTATGCGTTCTGTACATCCTATTTTTTATTTAATGTTTTTGCTGGTTACAATGAATACTGAAATGGAACGTTGTTTACGGAACCTGTTCCTACCGGCCTGAAAATGCCGGCCAGGCATCTGTAAACTGTTAGTATTCAATATTCAAATTTCAATTGGTCACTTTTGAACAGTGAGGGGCAAAGGTAACAGAAAACAGGTATCCTTGCGCTGCTGACCGGGGTGACCGGAAATGATTATTTTAGGCTCATGCCGCAGGATTCTACTTATATATTGATGGGCTTCCAGGGGGATACTGTTTACCGCACGGTGCAAGAGCCTGTCCGGACAGATACAGCTTTGCTGCTTCAGCGCGTGCATGTTATGACCGGGAAGCAGCAATACAGGGCTGATTGGGTGGGCAACTGGCTGTTTGGCATTTTCATGGGTGTTCTTTTGATCAGGTTGTTTTTTCCCCGCTTTCCGCAGCGACTGCGCTTGTTTTTCTATTCTCTGAAGGCGAAGGGGGTTTATGACGACAAGCAAATTGACTATCACGCTATTCTTCAGCAATACCTGCCTTATTACCGCAACCTGCCGCCTGCTGAACAGGAAAGGTTTGTGCGCCGCACGGTAGTGTTCATGACCACCAAGCAATTTGAATACGTAGAGATCGCTCCTGAAGAACGCATGCCGCTACTCATCAGCGCCACTGCTGTACAACTTACTTTCGGATTGGAACATTACCTGATGGAGCATTTTGAAAAGATATATGTGATGCACCATGATTATCATTATGGTTTCAACAGTGTGCCTTTCCAGGGGCATGTGACGCATGATGGGATCTATTTGTCGTGGAGTAATTTTTTGAAGGGTTATGACAATTACCAGGATGGTGATAATGTAGGTCTCCACGAAATGGCTCACGCGCTGGCGTATGTGAACTTTAATGTGGAGGATGGCCGGGATGATGATTTTCATGACAGGTTTGTACGTTTTTCAAGAACCGGCCGTGCTGTGTTCGAGGATATGCAATCGGACCATACCGGTGGCTTCCTGGGGCGCTATGCTGCTACGCGCTACGAGGAGTTTTGGGCCGTGTGTGTAGAGAATTTCTTCGAACGTCCTACCTCTTTTAAGATACAATTGCCTGAATTATATGCAGCTATGTGTGTATTGCTAAATCAGGATATTCTAACGGGCAATGTTCTCCTAAGTCCGGTAGAAAATGTTTAAAGCCAGCCTGTTATAATATCTCCATAAAATTTGGCGGAAGGGCTTTCATTTATGAACTATTGTTTCTATTTTGTAACCAGTTTATAAGTCAGATCACGATCTGATCCCCCAATTATCTATCAAATTCTATCTCCCGAAAGACCGTTTTTTCTAATCCAGACTTTGTGAAACCAATCCGTGGCTCGCGTACCTATTCACAGAAAGAAAAAATGGACCCTTATGGAAATTTTGATCATTTTCCTGGTGGTTACAAGCATCCTCATTCTCCAGAATCCGGTGGGTGAGTGGATCAACCGCCTTAATGTTAAACGTCAGTACAAATCATTTCTCGCACAAGAAACGTTTTATCATTCTATCATTTCGCGTTACTACCGTTATTATAACAGGTTGAACCTCGAAGAGCAACGTAAATTCCTTTTCCGCACTTATTTGTTCCGCAAAGCCAAACGCTTCCATTATATAGAGGTGAGTGAGAGTGCTGAAATGCCCATTCTGATCAGCGCTGCTGCTATACAGCTCACTTTTGGATTGGAGAAGTATTCATTGAATTACTTCAGGGATATTTTTGTGATCAAGGATGATTATCATTATGGTTTTTATTCGCGTCCGTTTCAGGGGCATGTAGACCTGAGTGGTATTTATTTATCCTGGGATAATTTCCTGAAAGGAATTAAGGGCGAATCTACCAACTGCAATGTTGGCTTGCATGAAATGGGTCATGCATTGGCGTGGGTAAACTTTGTGACCAAGACCGAAGAAGATAAGCACTTCAAAAAAGAGTTCAAGAACTTCTCTAAAGTGGCGCGCCCTATTTTTGAATCCATGCAACAGGGGGCTAAGAATATTCTGGGCGACTATGCCGGCAGCAATTATCATGAATTCTGGGCGGTGAGTGTAGAGGTATTCTTCGAGAATCCTATTCGCCTGCGTCATGAGTTGCCGGAGCTGTACAAGGCGATGACGCATTTGCTGCGCCAGGACCCCTCTGTGATCGTGAATACTGCCAATAAGATCGCGGCTTAATAATAGATCTGACTGTTTTTGTTTTTGGTTTTACAGATGTTTTATATAAGAGGTGATGCCTTCCAGGTGTCACCTCTTTCATTTTGCCACTATCGTTTTTCTCTATAGATTTATCCTTTCTCAGCGGAATCACCCAACATGAATTATCAACCTGGCTTACACATCATTGCAGAGATATCCTCTTCTCAAAAGCACCTGCTTGAAAGGTCCGCAGCAGTAAAAGCATTACTGGATACACAGGTAATAAAGCACGGCCTCAGCAAGCTGGGGGAGGTGTACCATGATTTTGAGCCCGGTGGTTTTACGGCGGTGATCTGCCTGAGTGAATCGCATATTTCCCTGCACACCTGGCCGGAATATGAGCGGGTGAACCTGGATATTTATTTGTCCAACTACCAACGCTACAATGATGATACGGGGCGGCAATTGTTTGATGAGCTGGTAGCGTTTTTCGGCGCCGGTATTATTTCCTGTCAACAAATAAAACGATAACAGTACGGCCTCATGTCATTAACCCTTCATACCTGCCCCTCCTGTTCATCGGTTCTTACTTTTCGTTCGCGCGATACCAATTTGATCGTATGTCATCAATGTGGCAACCGGCTGCAGCGATGGGATGACGGCGTGTTGAAGGAAAAGCCGCTAATGGTGAAGGCGCAGGATACGCTTACGCCTATCCAGATTGGCACTACAGGTGTATGGCACGGAAAGAAATTCACCGTTATTGGACGGGTGCGTTGTTTGTTTGAAGAGGATTATGCCAATAACTGGAGTATTTATTTTGAAGATGGTACGCTGCATACGTTGGTAGATTGCTATGGACAGCTGGCCGTTTATGAGAAGATACCGCCCGATCCCAAGATGCCTTATTTCAAAGTAAGTGGACTGGGATTCGGTGATGGTTTCCTGGAGTCGATCGATAATAAGTGGTACATACTGGAGCGCAAAAACACGTGCAAAAGCATTGAAGTGGAAGGCGAGACCTGGGTATTCGATTGGAATGGTGAGTTTACGAGCCTGGAAATGGCCAGTGAAGGTGGCGACAGGTTAGAATTGTTAAACCTGGAGAACCAGGTTTATCTCAACTTCCGTATTCATTACCTGGCGTTTGAAGATTTCAATTTTCAACAGCTGCGTCAATTGCAGATTGGTAAGGTTACTAAAACATATACTTGTACGCATTGTAATAAGCCGGGTGAGTTAAAGTCCTTTCCGCTGTCACAATCATGGAATTGTAAGCATTGCGGAGCAGCCTTATCTTATGTAGATGGGCGGGTGAAGTTTCGCCGGCGGATGAAGCATGATAAAAGTCCTGCTATCCCTTTATACGCGAAGGGCGTGCTGAAGGGGATAGAGTATGAAATGATCGGTTTTGCGGTGAAGCAAGACGCGCATGGCTGGTCGTGGAGGGAATATACTTTATTTAATCCTGTACGGGGTTATGCTTTTCTTTCCGAATACAATGGGCATTGGATATTCCTGCGGGAAACGGCGGTGGCGCCGGTGATGAGGAAGTCGCAAAGTGATTGGTTGGAGTATGGTACGGATGAATTCCAGTTGTACAATGGTTATCATTTTAATATTTCCGATGCTTATGGTGAGTTTCCGGGCGATGTGTTCAAGCATGATAATATAGGTTGTAAGGAGTTCATCTGCCCGCCAGAACTATGGGCGCGTGAGCTGCATCCCAATGGCCTTTGTTGGTATCACGGAGAGTCGATCAGCCGTAATGAGCTGTATGCTGCTTTTGGTCAGGAAGTTTCGTTGCCTTATCAATCGGGGATTGGCGCTATACAGCCGGTAAGGGGCGTTGTTGACCCTGCTTTTCTGCGGATATCTATAATAGGTGTGGTACTTATTTTTTTGTTCGTGTTCCTGATTGGCAATGTCTTTCTGCGCAATGAAGTGGTGTTTGAAAATACGTGGTACCTGGAAGATACACTGACCAGTCATAAGGTAGTTACGTCTAAATTCAAGCTGGACAAATCCCGGGCAAACCTGCTGGTGACGTTGCAGGCGCCTGTTGTCAACAACTGGTTCGAAGCGAACATCACACTCGTCAATGCCGACAATGGAACGGAATATACTATTGAAGAAGGCGTGGAGTATTATAGTGGCTATGAAGGTGGTGAGTCCTGGTCGGAAGGCAGTACCGAAACGGATGAGTTTATACAATATTTGCCGAAGGGTACTTACTTCATGGAGATCATGGCTACGAAGCCTGTGGGTAGTTCGCCTGCTTACTATACCATCGAGGCGAAGTATGACGTAGCCATGTGGCGCAACTTTTTTATTTTCGTTCTGATGGCTATTATACCGGGCTTAGGTGCGTTCCTGTATGCGCGCAACCGCGAAAAGATCCGATGGGAGAACAGTGCTTTTTCACCTTATTCAACCAATGACGAATGATCAACAACCCCAATATAAAAAGGCTTGGATGGTATTATATCCTGGCCCTGCTGCTGGCAGGTGGTATGACGTATGCCAATTATACCGGCTGGCGTATATTTTCATTTGGTTCTCAACAAACGTGGAGCTCCAGCGGCCCCGGTTATCATAAATAATTATTCAATTTATCTATATGCAAACAGCACTCGTAAATTCTCTGATCTATTCATTTCTTGGGATCGCTGTGCTCGTGATCTCTTTTGTGATCGTAGAGAAGCTGACCCCTAAACACAATCTCTGGAAAGAGATCGTTGAAAAGCACAATATCGCGCTGGCCATTGTGGCGGGCTTCTTTATGCTGGCCATTGCTATTATTGTGGCGTCGGCTATTCACTAATCCGGGTAATTATTTTGTATGCAGTTGCTGTTGTTGCTGGCGGTTTTTGTTATTGCCACCTGTGGGTTAATTTATGAGCTGGTTGCTGGCACCCTCGCCAGTTACCTGCTGGGTGATTCTGTTACGCAGTTTTCCACGATCATCGGTGTGTACCTTTTCTCCATGGGTGTGGGGTCTTTTCTTTCACGTTATTTCAACCGGAACCTGCTGCGCTGGTTCATTCAAATTGAGTTGCTGGTGGGATTGATCGGCGGTTTCAGCGCCATGTTGTTGTTTATTGTATTCCCGCTTTCTGCTTCTTTCCGGATTGTATTATATGTGCTGGTATTTTTAACCGGCGCCGGTGTGGGGCTTGAGATACCTATCCTCATGCGGATATTGAAGGACAAGGTAGAGTTTAAAGAACTGGTATCGCGTGTATTTACATTTGATTATATCGGTGCGCTGCTGGCATCGTTACTGTTTCCGCTGTTATTGGTGCCTTATCTCGGTTTGATGCGCACTTCTTTGTTTTTCGGTATGCTCAATATTGCCGTAGGTTTATTCCTGGCAATCAAATTCAGCAGGGAGATCAAAAGACCTGGCGTGTTGCGGGCGATGGCCATCTTCCTCATCCTTGCGGAATTGGTGGCTTTTGTATTATCTAACAGGATACTTAGTTATTCCGAAACGCTGGTGTATAATGACCGTGTTGTATTTGCTACTTCTTCTCCTTATCAACGTATTGTTCTTACCCGCAATAAAAAGGAAACGCGCCTGTTCCTGAATGGCAACCTGCAATTCAGTTCAGCCGATGAGTACCGCTATCATGAAGCACTGGTGCATCCTGGCCTGCAAGCTGTGCGATCGCCTAAGCAGGTATTGGTACTGGGCGGCGGTGATGGACTGGCTATTCGTGAGATACTTAAATACAGCTCGGTGGACTCGATCACGCTCGTTGACCTCGATGCTGCCATGACCAAATTGTTTACTTCCAACTCTATGTTGGTAAGCCTTAATCAAGGTTCTTTACTCGATAGCCGGGTGCATGTGATCAATGGGGATGCTTTTTCCTGGCTGCGGGATAACAGGCGGCAGTTTGATTTTGTGGTGGTTGATTTTCCTGACCCTTCTAATTTCTCCATTGGCAAATTATACTCCAATACTTTTTATAAGCTGCTGTACCAGGCGTTGAAGCCGGAAGGAATAGCAGTGGTACAATCTACTTCTCCCTACGTGGCGCCGCGCTCTTTCTGGTGCATCGATGAAACCATCCGTTCGGTAGGGTTTCATACGGCGCCTTATCATAATCTTGTACCTTCTTTTGGAGAGTGGGGTTATATACTGGCCATGAAGGACAGTGTGTATCACGCGCCTACGGTCTATGTTCCCGGGCTGCGATTTATCAATGTTGCTACGGCACAGCAGATGTTTGTATTTCCACAGGATATGCGCACCACGAAACCGCTTGCTGTGAATAAACTCAATAACCAGGCGCTGGTCGACTACTTCGAAGAGGAATGGAGTACTTACCTGGAATAATATGCAACGCCGAAACTTCATACAACAGGTAGCTGCTTTAACAGGAACGGGGTTCCTGCTATCGCAATGTCAAACGACGGGACAGCACAAAATTCCCGGCCGCATTGTTGGTGCGTCTGCAAAAGTGGGTCACCTGTTGCGCGATAAAAAGATACAAGGGGCTCCGCAAAGCACTACACAGGCTGAAGTGGTGATTGTGGGCGCTGGTGTTAGCGGTCTTTCTGCAGCCCGTCATTTATATAAACAGGGCGTGCAGGATTTCCTGGTGCTGGACCTTGAAGCGCATGCAGGGGGCAATGCTGCCGCCGGTGAAAATAACGTAAGCCGTTATCCCTGGGGCGCTCATTATGTGCCTATCCCCAATAATGACCTCAAAGATTATTTATCCTTTTTGCAGGAATGTAATGTAGTTACTGGTTATAATAGTGAAGGGCTACCTGTTTACAATGAATATCATTTGTGTTTTGATCCGGAGGAACGCCTGTACATCAATGGTTCCTGGCAGGAGGGGTTGGTGCCAAGAAATGGTGTACCCGCTGAAGATCTGAAACAAGTACAACGTTTTCTCGATCATATGCACCAGCTGCGCTATGCAGAGGGGCAGGATGGGAAAGATGCTTTTGCTATTCCCGTGAATCACTCTTCTGCTGATGAGCAGTATACAAAGCTGGATGGCATCACTATGAAAGAGTGGTTACTGCAACAGGGCTATACTTCCGAATACCTGCATTGGTATTGTAATTACTGCTGCCGCGATGATTTTGGTACGCGCTATGATGAAACGGCCGCCTGGGCAGGCATTCATTATTTTGCTGCCCGCAAAGGAAAAGGTGCCAATGCCGAACACCAGGATGTATTGACCTGGCCACAGGGCAATGGCTGGCTGGTGGAGCAATTGCAAAAGGATTACCGCGATAAGATAAAGCTGAATAGCCTCGTTACCAGTATACGACCAACTGGCGGAGGTGTGGAAGTTTTGTATATGAATGTAGCCACCGGACAATTGCAAGCTGTCCATGCAAAGCAATGTGTTGTAGCAATACCGCAGTTTGTGGCGCAGCGCATGCTGGCGCCTGAACTCAACCGGCAACAGCTGGTGCAACAATTTTCTTATGCGCCGTGGATGGTGGCCAATATCACCGTGCAGGAACTGAAGGAGCGGAGAGGGGAAGCATTGAGCTGGGACAATGTATTGTACAATAGTGAATCGCTGGGTTATGTGGTGGCCACGCATCAATCCATAAAGCAACGTGAGCCGGTGAAAGTACTTACTTATTATCTGCCACTAACACAGGGTGATGTAGTAACGGCAAGGCGCGAGGCTGCGGCCATGCAACATGAGCAATGGGTGGATATTATTTTGAACGACCTGCGTAAGGTACATGAGAACATCGCTGCTGCTGTAACGAATATCGATGTGATGGTATGGGGACATGGCATGATCAGGCCGGTGAAGGGATTTATTCACAGTGATGCGCGCAGGTTGTTGAACAAATCTATTAATGACACCATCTTTTTTGCACATACCGACCTGGCGGGAATCTCTATTTTTGAAGAAGGATTTTACCAGGGCTTGCAGGCTGCAGAATCTGTATTGAAAGCACGCATGTCAGGTTGAGCCTGTCGAAACCCTTCGACAAACTCAGGGTGACATTGCTTTGGGGTGACAACTTAACTTAACGCATGAAGCAACCATGGATATATTCGTTGAAGCTGGACAGTATCTTCATACTGTCGCCGCCGTTTATTTCCCTGCTGATCGTTTTCTTGTTTCCCGGTTTGTTTACGGCTTCATCGGGCATTCCTGTTACTGCATGGTTGATACTGGTTGTATTCATTGATGTGGCCCACGTTTATAGCACGCTGTATCGAACGTATTTTGATAAGGATACTTTTCGTCAACAGAAGCATGTATTGATCGGTATTCCTCTTGCTGGGTTTGTTGTTGCTGTGTTGTTGTATTATATCGATGCGATACTTTTCTGGCGGGTGCTTGCTTACCTCGCGGTGTTTCATTTTGTGCGGCAGCAGTATGGTTTTATGCGTATCTACTCACGCAGGGAGCCGCACAATAAATGGTATTACCGCATCGACCAGGTAGCTATTTATTATGCTACTATTTATCCGTTGTTATACTGGCACCTGCATGCGCCCCGCAACTTCCACTGGTTTGTGGATGGTGATTTCTTTTATTTCCAGGCTGCGCCTGTTGCAAGGGTTGCTGCTATTATTTATCTGTTGGTAATTGCCGTATATATAATGAAAGAGGTTGTATATGTGTACAAGGAAAAGTTTTTCAACTATCCCCGTAATTTTATAATAACCGGTACTTTTCTCTCCTGGTTTTTCGGTATCGTATATTTTAATGGTGATATGGCTTTTACGCTGCTCAACGTTGTATCGCACGGAATTCCTTATATGGCATTGATCTGGATATATGGACGAAAGAAAAGCACACAAGCTGGCAACAAGTCCTACGGTAAGCTGGTGAAACAATTGTTTACCGGGTACGGCGCCGTGTTGTTTGTATTGAGTATGATGCTGTTAGCTTATGTGGAAGAAGGTTTCTGGGATGCGTGGGTGTGGAAGGAGCATGATACAGTGTTCAGTATTTTCCAGTCAATCGCATTCAATCCTGATAAAGATATCCTGGTATTGCTGGTTCCTTTACTGGCGCTTCCGCAGATCACACATTATATCATCGATGGCTATATATGGAAGGTTTCCAAAGGTCATATACCTTTTAAAAATAATTGAATAGTCATTCTACTTATCATGTTTTCATACGCCTACTTATCAAGTTCTAAAAAATATATCTTGTTTGCAGCAGAATAGCCATCAATGGCGTCTAATGAAAGTGCAAGAGGGTAATATTTGTTATTTAGTGGTTAATTTTTTTAGTTGCGTTAGCAATATTTACATATCTTGAGCGCTCATTTTTCTGTTCCTCTGAAAAATAGAAAATGATTCAGGTTTAACGCAAACGATTGCTTCCCGTTGAATTTTCTACCATTAACCTGCCACCCTTATTGCGCCAATATTCCATTATTCCTGATTGCCTATACCACTATTGTGGAGGAGAGATCATACCAACCAAAACACACATATAAGATGACTGTAAAACTATTACTTCATTTATTTGCCTGCGATCCATTGCACGCCATATCTCCATGTAAGTCTAAGCAAATAATTAGCTGATTACCGGAAAAAAATACAGAGGCATGTAGCCTGTTAGCACAAGCAGCTTGTTGCTGGTGAAAAGTAGTGTTCACTATTGCAATATCAGATGCCTTGCGCTCTGATCAGGAATTATTACTCCTGTCAGCAGCTATTGCTCTTTCGATAAAGAGTTTATCTATCCATTCTTAAATCAAAACTTAAAGGCATGAGAAAAATTCTGGCACTGGCCATGGGCTTGCTATTTCTTTGCAGCTCATTGCTGGCACAGAACCGGACAATTACCGGGAAAGTGACTGATGAAAAGGGAACCCCTATTCCCAATGTTTCAGTACTTGTAAAAGGTACCCAGGTAGGTACTACCACTAAATCAGATGGAACTTACTCGATCGGGGTTCCTGCTTCCGGAAAGATCCTCGTATTTTCTTCCATTGATCTCGAAACCAAAGAGGTTGCTATCGGTAGTTCAGCTACCCTGAATGTTTCCCTCGCAGATGCTAACAAAACCATGGACCAGGTGGTGGTAGTTGGTTACCAGGCCATCCGTAAAAAGGATGTGGCTGGCGCTATTTCCAAGATATCCGGTTCTGAGATCGATAACTTGCCGATGCCTTCTTTTGCACAGGCATTGCAGGGTCGTGCTGCAGGTGTAAACATCACGGCTGCCAATGGTATCCCCGGTGGTACCATGAACGTTCGTATTCGTGGTGTTGGATCTATCAATGCAGGTAACGATCCACTGTATGTCGTAGATGGTGTACAGTTGAATACCAGCGTCGGTTCTATCAATACACAGAACAACCCGTTGAGCTTTTTGAACACTGATGATATTGAATCCATTGAAATCCTGAAAGACGCGGCTGCTGCTTCCATTTATGGTGCACGTGCTGCGAATGGTGTAGTGCTGATTACTACTAAAAAGGGGTTGGTAGGAAAAACAAAATATACTGCCAGCGCTTACTATGGTGAATCCTCCGCTTTAAAACTCGTAGATCCTTTGACAACCCAGGAATGGTATAAAGTTCGTTATGAAGCTGTAGCTAATGCCAATCCTAATATGACTCCTGCTGCTATCAGAACGAGCGTGTTGAGCTCGCTTGGCGTATCAACCAGCCTTGATGATAAAGGCATCGACAGCCTGCCTACTTACGATTGGCAGGATGCTTCTTTTCACAAAGGAAAGATCACCAGCGTGGAAGCTACTATGCAGGGTGGTAACCAGAATGTGAACTATTACCTTTCCGGTGCTTATTCCAAGCAAACCGCGATCATCCAGCCTACGGATTTCCAGCGTGCTACTTTGTTTTCCAAGATCAGTTTCAAGATCAGCAAAAAGCTAACGCTCGACAATGGTATCAGCCTGAGCACATTCTCTCAGAATGCACCTTATAGCACAGGTAATACCGGTTTCGGTAACCCGGCTTACGCTTCTTCCATGATGATGCCTATCAACCCTATTTATAACCCGGATGGTACTTATTATGGTATGCCCGGTTCAGGTCAGGCACTGGTAGGTTCTTTTAACCACAATATCCTGGCAGTAGCGGATTACATCACTTATTTCACACGTACCAACTCGCTGCTGGCAAATATGTCATTGACGTATAATGTACTCCCTGAACTGACCTTGAGAACTATGGCTGGTTTGGATTACAGGCTTACGCAGGATGAGCGTTACCAGGATCCCCGTATCAATGACGCCTATGCAGTAAAAGGCCGTCTGAGCAACCAAACTGACTGGAATGTCAACTTTATTACGAATACTACAGCCAACTACCGTAAAACGTTTGCGGAAGATCATAGTGTGAATGCCTTGTTGGGTATCGAGTTCAGGAAAGACCAGAACCAATGGTTCCAGGCCGATGCACAAGGCTTCCCTTCTTACCAGTTGAGGTACCTGAGTGCTGCTTCCACTGCCAGCAGTGTAAGTGGTCAGTGGAATGGTAATGCTGCTTTCTCGCAGTTTGCCAAGGTAGGTTACACATACCGCGATAAGTACATTTTAAATTATACTGTTCGCCGTGACGGTTCCAGCCGTTTTGGTACCAATAACCTGTATGGTGTTTTCCAATCGGTACAGTTAGCCTGGAATGCCAAGGAAGAATCTTTCCTGGCTAACGTGGATGCCATCTCCGACCTTAAGGTCCGTTACTCATTTGGTCAGGCTGGTAATGACCAGATTGGCAATACGCAATTCAGACAATTGTATGGTGCTGCCCGGATATATGGCAATAGTTCTGCCATCAACCCCACACAGCTGGGTAACCCCGACCTCAGCTGGGAAACCCGCGAAGAGCATAACATTGGTTTGGATGTAGCTTTCCTGAATGGCCGTGTTTCATTAACTGCCGATGTGTATCGTAAGATCAACAAAGACTTGTTATTGAGCCGCTCCCTGTATGCTACTACTGGTTTCTCCAGTATTACCCAGAACCTCGGGTCTGTAGAAAATAAAGGTCTTGAGTTACTGTTGATCGTAAAACCGGTTGATGGCGCGTTCAAGTGGAACTCTTCTTTCAATATCTCCTTCCAGAAGAATAAGGTAAAGGAGTTGTATGATGGCTTGCAGGCATTGCCTGGTGATGCTACTATCCGGGTAGGCGAATCGCTGGGTTCTTTCTACCTGGCAGAGTGGGCCGGCGTAAATCCTGCTACCGGTCGTGGTATGTGGTATGATAAGGGTGGAAACATTACTTACAATCCTCTGGATGCAGACAGGAAGGTAGTCGGTAATGTATATCCAACTCATTATGGTGGATGGACAAACACTTTCTCCTATAAAGGGTTGAGTCTCGAAGCATTCCTGCAGTATGAATATGGCCGTGTAAGACCCGACGAGCAATTCCAGCAAATGATGCGCATGGGTGGCACAGGTGTTAATACCCTGAAGGAAGGCTTTTATGGGCGCTGGCAAAAACCTGGCGACATTGTTGATGTGCCCCGCCCTGTGAATGGCATGGCTGAAATTAATAGCGTAAGCTGGGCTACTGGTACCCGCTATTATTATAAAACTGACTATGTGCGTTTAAAGACGATTACATTGTCTTATGAACTACCTGCCAAATTGATCAGGAAATACTCGTTTGAAGGAATTCGTGTATATGTTCAGGGTATTAACCTGTGGACTTATACCAAGTGGAATGGTTATGATCCCGAATATACCGGTTCCAACACTGGTACTATTCCCCAGTCCAAGAACATGACTGCAGGTATTCAAGTGAGACTTTAATTGTATCCCTCAAAAAACAAGTATGAAAAAGATAACGAACAAATTAATCATAGCTGCTCTTATTACAGGTCTGGTAGCGCCCTCCTGTAAAAAGCAATTGGATATTCCTTCCCGCAACTCGCTGGACGCTTCTCTTGCCCTTACCAATAAGGAAGGTATTGAAGCTGCTTTAAACTCTGCTTACTCCGTTTTGAAAAGCGAACGATTATATGGTCGCGATATGTTCTCTGTGGCGGAAGCGATGGCTGATGTAGCTTTCGCAAATGGACGTTCATCGAGATTGCTCAGTGAAAACCGTAACCAGTCTGCCGCCAATATGGCCAACTGGGGCACAGCTTATGGTGTGATCAATGAGATCAACCTTACGCTTGCTGCCATCAATAAAGTGACGGATGCCACTGCTGCTGATAAAACCCGTTGGGAAGGTGAGTTCAAGTTCCTGCGCGCTTTGTATTATTTCGACCTGGTGAAAAACTACGCTTATATTCCCACTTTCGTAGTTCCTGCTCAGGATAGAGGTGGTGTTGTGCTGACGTTGAAAGGTTTTGATAATGCTTCCGACGCCGCTTCTTTTTATCCGGCGCGTGCCACAACTGCTGAGGTGTATGCGCAGATCATGACCGACCTGTACGCTACTATTGCTACATTATCCAATGCTAACCGTGGCCGTAACTATGCCAGCAAGCATGCAGCATTGGCACTCGGCTCCCGTGTAGCTTTGTACCAGGGCAATTGGGCCAAAGCCGATTCTTTTGCAACCGCTTCTATTGCGCTTAGTGGTGGTATTGGCAGTCTGTCTACCGCTGCAAACTATGTAACGGGCTGGAGAGCTGCCGATCATCCGGAAGGTATCTTCCAGGTGTGGTATGCTACACTGGCAGAAAACCTTGGTGTTAATACTTCACTGGCCGCTACACATACTACCTTACCTGCTCCGGGTTCATTGAATGCTACCCGCCAGGGTCAGGGCGACCTGGTTCCCAATGCCAAATTGCTCACGGAGTTGGGTATTACCAATTTCCCACCAGACCTGGTAGCACCTTCCACAGGCTATCCTGTACTTGCTTTCAGCAATGATGTGAGGAACAAGTTGTTTGAGTATGGTGTTAACGCATCCGGGCGCTATGTAGAGTGTACCAAATGGATGGGTAAGAACGGTTCTGCTAACTGGGATAATACAGTAGTACTCCGTTGGGCTGAATTGTACCTGAACAGGGCTGAAGCCAAATACCGTCAAAATGACGAAGCTGGCGCCTGGGCCGATCTGAATGTTATTCGTACTGCACGCTATACTGGTTTTACAGCTCCATCACCAAGAGACCTTTCCGGTCAGGCTTTACTGGATGAAATTTTGCGTCAGCGTATGCTGGAGTTTGCTTTTGAAGGCCACCGTTTCTTTGATCTGAAACGTACCGGAACAGCTATTTCAAAAACACTTCCTTCAGTGAACCTGCCGGCAACCGACTTCAAGTTGCTGCCCCGGATACCTACTGGTGAAGTAGATGGCAATCCTAATATGAAGCAAAACTTTGGGTATTAATCTTTCAATTTCAAAACAGTTAGAAGCTATGAATACGCGTTCAATAAGAGCATATATATGTATAGGAGTCGCAGTTGTATTATTTGCGGCCTGTATCAAGCAAACTGAAAAGCAATTCAAGGGTACCGCAGTGGTGGAGTTTGATGCTACGGTATTGAATTCAGTGACAGCAGGGATAACATATCCATTATTGTCGCAGATTCCCGGTTATGGTGTACCGCTTGACTTGTCTGTGATACACGCTTCTTGTCAGGGAACAGGGTATCAGTTTGTAGATTCATTTATCAAACGTAGCTCAGGCGTAGTTAGTCTGCGTGTGAACCTGGTGGGGCCTACTGCCAGGGAAGAGCGTGCTATTGGTTTTAAGATCATCGATGTACCGGTAACTGCTATATCTTTTACCGGTTATAAGCCTTGTGTAAAGGTTGATCTGAATGTACTTCCAGCTGTTGCCGGAACACATTATACGCTGGCTGATAATAAGATCGTGATACCTGCAGACAGTTCATTCGGCTATTTGAGGATCAATGTACTGAATGCACCTGCTACTGCTGGTCAGGCCCGGTCAATCGGATTTCAACTGGATTCTACACAATCCTTGTTGCCATCTGTTAACTACCGGACACTGGCTATTGCTATAGACCAACGCTAATTGCTAAGCGAGAGACAAGGCACATGACAAAAAAAGGCAGCCGCTGAGGCTGCCTTTTTTGTTATACATCGAAATGTAAGAATGATTATGCTTTTTCTGCTACCACTACTGCTTCCTGTTGTATCGGTGCTATCTCTATGTCAGCCTCCGCATTTTCTTTGCGGCGCTGCATCGGCGCATAAATGAGATAATAGTACAGCAATATCAGAATGCCTAACGAGAAGGGGATAATACAATAGGGTTTTACTTTTTCATCTACCGCATAGAACTCAGCTACCATCCACATCGAGTTGGCCATGATCCAGATGGCAATGGCGGCATTGTGTGCCAGTTCGGCAACGATATGCCTGTTTTTCCACGTGATCCAGATGGCTACCAGCAGGGTAGGGGCGATCATGATCATACCCAGCGGTTTGAACAAGAGGCACCAGCACAGGTCTTTTACCAGCCAGAAAAGGATGTGCAGGTTTTCCATTTTGCGAAACCTGGCGGGAACTACATACAGGTCCTTAGACTCCTGAGACACGGCAATAAGTTTTAATGACTGAGGGTGGTGAACGGTGCAAAAATATGAATTATCTCGCCAACACACGCTGGAAGCGCTTCACATCGGCTTCTGGCGATAAGGTCCCTTCTCCCTTAATAGCCTGTACCCACTGATGGGCAAACCAGGGGGCCAGTGAACAACCCTTCGTGCCCATGCCATTAAAGATGCCTACAGCAGGATGCTGTGGATGGAATCCCACGAAGGGCCGGCGCTCAAGGGTAGCGGGCCTCACAGCGGCTTTGTGGTCGATGATGTTGAAAGGCAGCTTGACGGTTTGCAACAACCAGTTGTGGGCAAACTGGCGGAAACCGGGTGTAGGCAGGTCGTTGTCAAACTCCCACAGGTAAGTAGAGCCCAGCCAGAAGATGTTGTCCTTCCACGGCACCAGGTTGAAGCCTTTTTTAAAGATGTGTGTGGCTGGCAGATCGTTGATCTCCACCCACACGGCTTCGCCTTTGTTGGGGGCAAAAGGCAGGTTCCTGAAGTATGGGTTTTGAGCAGTGGCAATGCCATCACTGAAGATGATGCGGGAGGCAGTAATATCTTTATAAGTAATACCATCAGGCGCCACCTGCAGGTGATCTATCTCAAACAGTTCTTCGCGTAGTAATTGTTGTTGTTCCAAATGAGTACGGTAAGCTGGTAAAATATCCTGCAGCCTGATGAGGTAACAGGGATCGATCTCTCCATAGCCAAAATCATAATTGAATAAAGACAGCCAGCTATGATGAGCTGCAGACAGCGACAGGTATTGTGTATCTTCTGCATACCGCTTTGCAAAAGCATCCCGCATCTGCGGTGTGGCAAAGAAGTCGACGATACTTTTTTGCTCAAAAGCCGTGATGTTGAGTACCTGCCCCAGTTCCGAATAAGCCTTGTGTGCAAACTGCATGACCTCATCGATGAGCCATGTTTTTACAATACGCCTGCCGGTGACCGGGTTGATGATGCCTGCCGCTACTTTGGAAGCGGTATTGGATTGAGGCTGATCGATGACCAGGAAAGAAAAGCCTGCCTGTTGCAGGTACCAGCTTAAGAAAGTGCCACAAATGCCCTGGCCTACGATGAGGAAGTCGGTATGCATGCTGCAAAAATAAGCCGGCCACCCTTTCAAAGAGTGGCCGGCGGTTATTTAAAAAGGTGGGCCGCTCTTGCCAGGCAGCATTGAAGCGCTGCAGAACTTGCCCCGCTCTGCGGGGGCGACTCACCTTTACTTCTTATTTTGCTTCTACATTCACTTTAATGCCTTCGGAATGGCTGGTAAATTCAGGGGCATACATGCACTGAATGCTGGTGATGCCGTTGCTGAAGGTACCGGTATGGGTTACGAATAAAGGATATTCAAATACCCAGGTGCCTTTGGGCAGGTAACCAAAGAAGAAGTTGGTGCTCGCATCTTTGGTGCTTTCATAATAACCCAGTCCGCCCTGCCATTTGTAACTGCTCAATACATTCAAAGGTTCCATGCAAGCGGCGCGCATATCTTTCATGTGCACATATTCCATAGCGCGGTCTACCCGCAGCTCGATACGTACTTTCACTTTATCGCCTACCTGCAGTGCGTCACCTTCATTGATGGGCTGCAATACCGGGCCGTGGTCAGTGAGCTTTTCCACAAACAGCTTCTTGCTCAACTGTAAAGGCGTAGCTGCTGTAGTGATCTTATCGAGGTTCTCGAAATACTGCCAGTATACAGCGCCCCAGGATACAGATTCGGCAGCGGCTGGTGCAGGAGAAGAGAAGGTTACTTTGATATTGCCCATCTCTGGTTTCACATCTTTGCCATCGATTACTTTTTTGAAGTATCCGGTGCCGGCTTCTGCCTGCTGGTCGGCAGAGCGGATGGCATAGTTGCCGAGGTTGATCTGTACTTCGGGCGTGTTGGCCAGCCAGTCGGTGCCTTGCAACAGCAGGGCATAGCAGGCATCGGCAGTGGCCTTTGTTGTTTTCCAGTTCTGCGTTTGCTTTTGTTTCAGCAGCCAGGTCTTCATATCGGCCACTGCTTTCATATCCTTCGATACTTCAGTGAATGCTTCTATCAGCAAAGCCTGGTTTTCGATGGGGCTTTGGTACCAATAGTAGCCGGGTGTGGCTTTCCAGTACATGCCCATTTCTTCACTCACCAGCGCATTTTGTTTCAGCGATGCCATAATGCTGGTAGCTGTTTTAGTGTCGCCGGTGCGGTATTGTGCCAGTGCAATCATGCCTTGCATGTATTTGCTTTGCTTCACCCAATGGGCCTGCGCCTGCTTTCTGAAGTACTGGTAGGCTTTTTGGGAGACGGTAGGTATAGTATGTTCCGGGAAGAAGCTACGCATGTACAGGTATTGGATCTGAATGCTGCTGAGGGCCTCTACAGGTTCTTTGCCTTTATTGGTCTTCAACAGATCATCATAATCCTTTTTGATAGCGTTGTCGAGATAAGGGATCGCTTTTTTGATAACATCCTTTATGGCATCGCCTTCTTTCAGGGCTTTCAGTTTCCTGAGGTGACCGATGCCGGTAAGGATGTATTGTGTGATATACCGGTCGTCGCGGCCGCCCTGGAACCATACAAAACCACCATTGGAGGTTTGCAGGTCCTGCAAGTGGTCGAGTGCCGATGCCTGCTCTTTGCTCATCCTTACCATGTCGAACAGCAAGGCGATATTCTTCTTTTGTTGTGCTTCCGATTTTGCTTCCAGCACCCAGGGTGTTTCCTGCAGCAATACCGATTTCAGTTCTTCATTCTTCTGCAGGTTGCTGAGCAGAGCAGCGGTGTCGGCAGTTTTCCAGCGCTCAAAGATGGCCTTGATACGGGGCGATGCATTAGCGATAGAGGTTGCCAATGTATTGGCATAATACCGGTTGAACACCTGCTCTGCACACTCATAAGGATATTCCATCAGGTAGGGCAGCGCTTGCACGGCATACCAGGCCGGGTTGCTGGTGAACTCGACCGTTAAAGCATGCTGGTTCAGTGTTTCACTTTCTCCGCTTTTCAACAGCTTGCCGAAAGTGAAGGTTTTAGTCACATTGCCGCGCACCGGTAGAGGCAGGCTTTCAGTGACCAACATACGGTTGCTCACTACCGGTAGCATGTTTTCTTCGCCATCGCTCAGGGCAGTTTCATTGGGGCCCGCTTTGGTGGCTGCCACGAGGCGGTAGGTGAGTGGCTTGTTGTATTGATAAGGTATTTCCAATGAGAAGGTAACCGGTATACTTTGGCCAGCCGCTACCGTGAAGAACTGGTTGGGGAAGACATTCCTGAACCAGCCATCTACCGATTGGTTGGTGGTGGGATCGATCAGTTGTAATTCTACCTGTCCGGTAAGTTCCTTGCTGCTCAGGTTCACGATCTTGCTACTGAAGTCCATGCGGTCGCCTTCGCGCATAAAGCGAGGCGCATTGGGCTGCACCATCAGCTCTTTCTGTGTGATGATGCTCTTCTCGCTATAGCCCATCGCCAGTTCTTTGGTATGCGCCAGTATCATCCATTTCCATTCGGTCAGTGCTTCGGGCATAGTAAAGGAAAATTCTACATTGCCTGCTGCATCTGTATGCAGATCGGGAAAAAAGAAAGCTGTCTCATTGAAGTTCTTGCGGGGTTGAACGGTGGGCGCATCAGCCGACAGAGTAACCGGAGGAATTGCTGTAAATGGAAGTGCGAACTGATCTTGGGCTTCCTCACCACGTTTGCCTTCTTTTTGACTGACGTTTCCTGCTGATATTCCTGCAGTTACTTCATCGAGCGCGTTAGCTTTTGACCGGACGGATGGCGCTGCCATGTTTGCCATTCCACGTACTGCAAGCTCTGTTTTTGCCAGCTTCATATGGCGTGCGCCACCACCGGAATATTGATCGCCTATCAATTCATCATATGATTTGTTGAAGGAGGCATAGTCGTCATTCCGGTCGGGCTTTTCCCGCGATTGCACCGTCTGGAAACATTGGCTGCCATTCCAGCTTCCACGAAGGTTATAATCATGCCATAAGTAAGGCTTGTTCCAATTGTGTGGACTGAACTGGTCGAGCGAAGCATCATACATGGCTGTCAGCATTTCAGCTGCTGCCTGGTCGCTCTTGTTACCACTGATCTTTACTTTCCATTTTTCTGCACTTCCGGGCAATGTTTTATCCCGGTAGGTAGTATAGGAAATAGTGAGCTCTTTATTGGTGTAAGGTACAAGCACAATGGCGCCATTGCTGTAAATGCGGTTGTGCTTTACGAAAGCGACCTGCAGTCCCAGCCCACCGCGATCATTTTCTGTGACGGGTAATGTATAGACAGGGCTATTGCCATTCAGTGTAAGCAACTTTCTTTCTTCTTTATCACCTTTTCTGCCAATATCGTGAATAACAAATACATTGCTTAGGTTAGTGACCAACTGGTAAGAAGCTGTTCCGCCTGGTTCCAAAGCATCATTATATACCTCGATATCGGCGTAGCCCATCGGATTTTGACTGCCGGGTTGATTATATAGCTCTACATACCGGATGGCTTTTACCGTTTCTCCAAACTTGTCTTTGGTGACGGCTTCTATTACATACCAACCCGCTGTGACCGCTTTAGCTGAGCTGGCCAGTGCAGCAAATTTTCCATTGGCTGCCGTAGTGTCTGTTACCTCCAATACCTTTTCTCCCTTTTCCCAGGTGCTTACTTCGTTTTCATTCTTATAAATATCGTAGGGGAATGCCGCCTGGTATTCCTGCAATGACATCACAAACTGGTCAGGCTGTTCCCAGTACCGGCTGCGGAAAATGCGTCCCGGTGTTTTCAGCTTGTGCATGGTCAGTGTCACCTTCGCCTGTTCAAACAGATTATTGAAATTGGTAGTTGTTACCTGCACGTTTTTGATACTATCGCTGTGCAACTTGTTGGGTGTAACTACTTCCATGCGTAATGCCTGATAAGCTACAGATATGGTTGTGCTGCCACTGCGGGTCTCGCCATTGATATCAGTTACGTCGGCACTTATTGTGTATTGGAATGTAGGCTGGTCTTTTTTATCCACCTTCAGGTCGGGCAATGCTTTAAAAGTAACAGAGAAAGTGCCATCGGCCTGCGTAGTGGCTGTGCCATGGGCAATTTCTACTTCCTGCGTGCCATACGGAGGCCATACTCTTTTACCAAACCCATAGCCATACCACAGGGGCATAATAACATTGCGTACTACCCGGTATTTAACGGACGCCCCATCAATGTTGTTGCCAGCGTAGGCTTTGGCTGTTCCGGTCACTTTGATGCTATCGTTCAGCCGGTAGCTACCAGCCGGTTTGGCGATCTCTGTAAAAAACTTAGGACGTTTATATTCTTCCACAGAAATATTGGCAAAGCCTTCTGTTTGCTCATCCCTGATATTGAATGTGCCGTTCAGTGCATTGGAAGGCAGGGTAAACTTGCCGGAGTAAGAACCATAGGCATTGGTCGTTACCTGAATAGAATCTACCTGCTGGTCGTTCACATCCAGCAATAGGATCCTGGTTTTTAAATTGGCAACTATGGCATGCTGATTCGATTGACTCCGGCTATTGATCACGATCCCTTTAAAATATACAGTTTGACCAGGCCGATAAATAGAGCGGTCGGTAAAGAGATAGCTGGTGTTCCGGCTCTTCTCCTGTGTTTGAGGATAATTATAGCTATACTCATAATCAGCCATCGACAGATGATCTTCTTTGGTAGATACTTCTATACGGGAATAGTTTTCATTGTTGGTTTTGGATGGTGTCAGCGTAAAATACCCGTCCTTATCTGTAAATAGGTTTTCTCCCTTGCGCTCTACATAGTCGCGTACTTTGCTATCGTAATTGCGGTACCATACCTGTACAGTAGCTCTGGGTACGGGGGCGCCGGTTTCCCGGTTGAGTACAAAGTAATCATTGCTTTTATTGATATACGCGAGGTTGGAAACGTAAAAACCCTGTACGGCCAGCACGTTTTTGCCAATACTAAAATCACTGTCGGCACTGACAAGGTAAGCATACTCGCCTATCGGCAATGCCGGCGCTTTGATCTCTGTGCGGTGTTGCTGGTAATCTTTGGTATCGGGCAGCTGTTGTGTGAATGTGCTTAGCACAGGTAAACTGGTCAGCTTTTTCCAGTAGGCATCGCTCCAGGTATCGTTACCCAGGTTGTCCATTGTTTTTTTGTCCATCTTCACTACCCTGAAATGCAGGGTGGTTACATTACGCCAGGTAACCAATACCCTGAATGGCTGGTTGGGTACATTCACCTTTTCCGTTTGCAGTAGTATATGCCGTTTCAATAAAGTATTCAGCATATTCTGGCAGTTGGCCTTGCCTTCGCTGGGTTCTTTTTGTGCAATTACTTTTTCACAGATCTCCTTTACTTTTAACAGTGCGTAACGCTGTGTTGTATCTTTTAACGGATCGTAAGTATTTCCTTCATCAAAATAAGTGTCGGCCAGCAAAAACCAGGCTTGTGCAGCAATAGGGTGATTGTTATAAGTGCCGGTAACCTGTTCAAGTGCTTTCCGGAACAACTCTTTTTTATCGCTCATGACGGCGTACATATTCACAAAAGTGAGCCGGTTGATGTTTGCGTCTATCAATGCATCTGGTTGCGCATCGGCCAGGTGGAAGCTGATCAACCGCTGATGCAGTTGCAGGGCTTTGGCATGTAAGGAAGTGCTGTCGGTAATCCTGAACTTATGCGTGGCAAACGTCCGGGCATCGGCAAAAGCTACGGGGTCGTCGATCTCGAAGGCGTCGGCTGCTTTTTTGATATCCCTTTCGCTCGATTGGAAGTAGGTCAGTGCATGATTGGCCAGCAGATCGAACAGGGTGGGACGCAGGTGCCGTACATTACCCTTGGTGATGATGGGGTCGAAAGGTTCCAGCTTTGTTTGTTGCAACAACTTCTCTTCTTTTAGGGAAGACAGGTATAGCTCACCAATCTTTTTGTGAAAGTCTTCAGTTCCCCACGTGGCGATATCTGCTTTATTAAAATCAACAGTGGCAGTTCGATTATATAATTGCCAGCGGTGACTTTGGAAGTAGTTCCAATACATACTGGCTGTAATGCTTTGCAGCACGGCGCGGGCTGCTCCTGAATTTTGGGTAATCTCTGTTTCCAGTTCTTTGATGGTGCCGTATTGCGGCTCTTCTTCTTTGATGTCCCGTAACTGCGCGCGATAGATCAGTGCTTTGATCAGTTGGGCATCGTTCTTCTCTTGCTTTGCCTGGGTATAGATCTTATTAACTTCTGTAAAGGCCGATTGTGGAAGCCCTTTTACCTGTATAAGACTATCGATCTTCTTCCAGGCTTTTTCATACGTATTCATCTTTTGCTGTGCGGTTGCGGTGATCAGAAATAAGCTACATAGGACTAAGAAAATGACCTGTTTAACGGACATACGCTCTAATTTTAATACAAGTTATACAATCTGCAATATTTTGCCCCTACGGACGTTTTTAAATGCGTGCTACCCTGTTATGATGCAGTTTTCGATCCGTTTTCACAGACTATTAAACCCTATAGCTGAAATAGCAATCCTTTAACATATTCCCGCTAAACGATCTATGCATCTTAGCATCAAACCCTAAACAACCAACAGGAGGCCTATATGAAAAAGATTTTTACCCTTGTATTATTGGTTATTACTTATTCGGCTTTTGCCCTTCCCAATGATGGAAAGATGAGTATTACCAACCTCAGTAACCAGCGTATCGTTGTAGAGGTGGATGGTAAAAAATTTACCGACCGTATCAACAACAATGATAACATCGTGCTGGTCCCTGCCCTGCCAATCGGCTATCACCAGGTAAGGGTGTATACCATACCGATGGACCGCAATAACAATACCGCTATGGGTATCAGGAAGCAAACCCTGATCTTCCAAAAGAATGTGAACATAAGAGCGCAGTTCCATGTAGATATTGTGATCAACCGTTTTGGAAAAGTGTTGTTCGATGAGCTGTCGATGAATGATCGTAACTATGTTGATATCGATAACGACAATTGGTATAACAATCCTTACGACGATCGCAATAACCCACGTGATCCCCGCGATCCGCGCAATAATCCACGTGACCCCAATCCCCGTGATAATGATTATGGTTACAACAACCGTCCTATGAGTCCGCAGTCGTTTGCTGCTTTCAGGGATGCTGTTGTTAAAGAGCGTTTCGATAATTCGAGGGTTACCATTGCCAAGCAGGTGATCGATCAGAATTTATTCACTACCGATCAGGTAAAACAACTGTTGCAGGTCTTTACGACCGATAGCTACAAGCTGGACTTAGCCAAATATGCTTACAAGAATACCTTAAATAAACAGGATTATTTTATGTTGTATGAGGTGTTCACCTTCAGCAGCAGCAAAGAAGACCTGGCTAATTATATACGTCAGTATAAATAAGAAACTGTTTCTGCGTGTTTAAAAGTGATGGATTAAAAACTAATGGCCCCGGCTTGCACCGGGGCTTTTGGTTTTATAAGGTATACTAAAGCAAAGAGGCGACACTTTCGAAGGTGTCGCCTCTTTGTCTATAAATCAGAACAATTACTTCTTGATGATAGATGCGATAGTAGCACCGATATCGGCAGGGCTTTTCACCACTGTGATACCACACTCTGTCATGATGGCCATTTTAGCTTCGGCAGTATCTTCTGCGCCGCCAATGATGGCGCCTGCGTGACCCATACGGCGACCGGGAGGAGCAGTTTGGCCGGCAATGAAACCAACAACAGGCTTCTTTACCTTTTGCTCTTTGTACCAGCGGGCAGCTTCTGCTTCCATGCCACCACCGATCTCACCGATCATTACAATGGCGGCAGTTTCGGGGTCGTTCATGAACAATTCGAGGGCTTCTTTGGTAGTAGTACCAATGATGGGGTCGCCACCGATACCTACGGCAGTAGAAACACCCAGACCGGCTTTGGCTACCTGGTCGGACGCTTCGTAAGTGAGGGTTCCTGATTTGGAAACGATGCCGATATTGCCTTTCTTGAATACAAAGCCTGGCATGATACCCACTTTGCATTCGCCGGCAGTGATTACGCCAGGGCAGTTGGGGCCGATGAGCCTTGTCCTGGTGCCTTGCAGGAACAGTTTGGCTTTCACCATGTCCTGTACGGGAATACCTTCTGTGATACAAACTACGAGGCCAATACCTGCTTCAGCAGCTTCCATGATGGCGTCGGCTGCAAAAGGAGGTGGAACAAAAATGATAGATACGTCGGCGCCGGTGGCTTTCACGGCTTCTGCTACCGTATTGAAAACCGGACGGTCGAGATGGGTTGTGCCGCCTTTGTTGGGCGTAACGCCACCTACCACATTAGTACCATATTCGATCATTTGACTCGCATGGAAAGTGCCTTCCGTACCGGTAAAGCCTTGCACCAGTATCTTTGATTGCTTGTTAACTAATATGCTCATAGCTGTGATTTATAAATTCAGGAGGGGCAAAAGTAATGCATAAAGTGCATAAATGCAGTAGTAAAATAGGAAGTAAGAAGTAAGAGGCAGGAGGTAGGAAATAAGCCATTGGATATGCTGATAAGCAGCTGGCTATGAATCAAATGCAGGCAGATTAGAAACCGTTAAAAATATAAGCCTTTAAATTAATTTAATACGCAAGCCATGGCTGCCATTTATAGTCCTATCGACACTTTTTTGCAGGTGATCAAGGGTAAGTATAAAGCGAAAATATTGATCTACCTGTCAGACAAGCACCGTCGCTACAGCGAGGTCAAACGCAAGTTCCCCCTCATGAGCGAACGTATCCTCATCAAACAGTTGAAAGAGCTGGAACAGGAGGGCATCATTGCCAAAGCAGTCACTGGTCATAAGCCACCTCTGAAAGTGCAGTATTCCATTACGCCGTATGGCAGCACCGTTTGCCCCATCATCAAGCAAATGTGGTTTTGGGGTGAAGCGCATGAAAAATACATGTCAGCCTGAGCCTGTCGAAGGCGGTTTCGACAAGCCCGATCCGGCAGGGCGGGACAAGCTCTGACATTGTACCATCACCATTTGTTCGTTATTGCGTGTCCTGATCGCCACCGGTAATTTTGCACTAAAATGATGACGTTATGCTTACAGCAGTAGACCAGCAGTTGAAGATAGTGCCTTATGAATCCGCTCACCGCGATGCTTTCCGCCAGTTGAACCAGGCATGGATCACCCGGTACTTCCGGCTGGAAGAAGCCGACAACCGTGCGCTCGATGATCCCGAAGGATATATACTGGCCAAAGGTGGATTTATTTTCATGGCCTTATGGGAAGGGGAAGTAGTAGGCGCTTGTGCATTGATAAAGGTAAACCAGCGTGTGTTTGAACTGGCCAAAATGGCCGTCACCGATAAAGTGCAAGGCAAGGGAATTGGTTATGCCCTTGGTAAAGCTTGTATCGAAAAAGCAAAATCACTGGGCATTAAGAAAGTGGAGTTGCTCTCCAATACAAAGTTGCAACCGGCTATCAACCTCTACCGCAAGCTGGGTTTTGTGGAAGTCCCTTTACCCGCCACTGAGTATGAGCGGGCTGATATCAAGATGGAGATCCATTTGCAGGACCTGGTGAAAGCGGTGATGATCATTGCCGATGACCTGCCGGCCGGGCTGGCCATCAATACCGGCGCAGTGCTGGGTGCTTCATTGGGTAATAAACTGCCTTATATGGTTGCAGAAGATTTGCAGGATGCTTCGGGTGGTCAACATGCCGGGCTTACCTGGATACCGCTACCTATGCTGAAAGCCACACGGCAGGAAATAAAACGTATTGCTGCGGAAGCAAAGCTACCGGGTGATGTGTTGGTTGTCGATCTCTCTGAAGTGGCGCAAACTGCCCGCAGCTATGAAGCCTACAAAGCATCACTCGAAGCGCTTACAGAAGCGGAAATGAATTACAGTGGGATTGCTTTGTATGGCGATAAGACTTTGATCAATAAACTCACGAGGAAGTTGTCACTGTATAAATGAGTTGAAAAGTTGACAGGTTGAAAAGGAAGCGCTCACAACCAAGCCGGAGGCTTGAAAATACACTCACTTGCCACAGGCGAGCGAGTGTAGCCAGTCTTCTTACTTGATTAGCTCATCCATATTCCGGTCGTTGTCGATCTTACCGGTTTGTTCCAGCATGCGCATGTCTTTGGCGTCTTTTAAGAACTCGGAAGCAAAGATGAACTCGTTCAGCAGTTCATTTTTGCTGAAGATGATCTCTTTGTTGTTGCCTTCCCATTCTTTGAGACCCTGGTGCATGTAGATGATGTGGTCACCAATCTCCATCACGCTGTTCATATCGTGCGTATTGACGATGGTGGTAATGTTGTATTCGGTGGTGATCTCTTTGATCAGCTTATCGATAACAAGGGAGGTTTGAGGATCGAGGCCCGAGTTGGGCTCATCGCAGAAAAGATATTTGGGATTGAGTACGATAGCGCGGGCAATACCTACCCGTTTTTTCATGCCACCGCTCAGCTCGGCGGGGAATTTCTTATTGACGTCTTTCAGCTTCACGCGCTCCAGCACCTCATTCACGCGCTTCAGCTTGGTAGCATAGTTGTCTTTGGTAAACATGTCGAGCGGGAACATGATGTTGCGTTCCACCGTCAGGCTATCAAACAATGCTGAGCCCTGGAACAGCATGCCGATCTGCTTGCGCACTTCTTTCCGTTGGTCATCGTCCATGGTGAGGAAGTTCGCCTTGTCGTAAATGATCTCTCCTTCATCGGGTTCAAAAAGGCCTACGAGGCATTTCATGAACACGGTCTTTCCACTGCCGCTGGCGCCGATGATCAGGTTGCATTTGCCTGCTTCCATTTTCACGCTGACGCCTTTCAGCACCTGCTTTTCGCCAAAGCCCTTCTTGATATCTTTTACTTCAATCATACAACGGCTAACTTAACAACAATTGCGACAATAAATAATCAGCAAACAAGATGGCGATACAACTTACTACTACCGATTTTGTACTCGCCCGGCCTATTTCCAAAGCGCCGCCATTTACATGGTAGCCATAATATGCCGGTATGCTGGAAATGATAAAGGCGAAAGTGTAGGCCTTTATCAGGGCAAAGAACACATTGTACGGAACAAAGGCATTCAGCAAGCCGGTATCAAACTCCTCCGGAGAAAGAATGCCGGACAAGGTACCTGCCAAACGGCCACCCCAGATGCCCAGCCCCCCTGCAATAACGATCAGCATAGGAATGGTGAGTAGCGCAGCCGCGATCTTAGGAAGTACCAGGTAAGTTTTGGTATTGATGCCCATGATCTCCAGCGCATCGATCTGTTCGCTTACCCGCATATTACCCAGCTCACTGGCAATTTTACTGCCGATCACACCCGCCAGTACAATACATACGAGCGTGGGTGCAAATTCCAGAATGATCGTGTCACGCACGATCTGTGCAATGGTGCTTTTGGGGATGATGGGACTTACCAGCTGATAAGCCGTTTGCAGCGTGGATACTGCTCCGATAAAGAAAGAGATCAGGGCAACGATGCCCAGTGAGCCAATTCCAATTTCACCGCATTGGTGCATGAACTCCTTCCAATACATCTTGCCGTTCTCTGGCTTGGAGAACATGCCTTTAATCATCAACAGGTATCGGCCAAATTCGGTAAATAGTGTCATAAAATCTTCTACAATAATACGCCAACTAACTGAGTATTGACCAATTTGAACCTTATATCTGCTTAGCGCCCACAGAATGGGATAAGACCTGACAGGTTGCCAACGAAACCTGTCAGGTCTTCGTTATCAGGCGTTCCTTGGTTCTTTTTTTCCCTTCTTCCACCAGTGCGTTCTCACCGCTTCGGCTTCGTTGCTCTTGCATTTCAACTGTGCATCGATCACCGTGATCAGTGCCATGTTGTAAATGCTTCTTACCGAACTACCGAGTTGCAGGATGTGCACGGGTTTCTTCAGGCCAAGCAGGATAGGGCCAATAGCATCAGCGCCGCCTACTTCTTTCAATAAATTATATGCCACGTTACCGGCGGCCAGGTTGGGGAATATCAGGGTGTTCACTTCCTGGTCTACCAGTTCGCTAAAGGGATAGCTTTCTTTCAGCAGCTCCTGGTTGAAGGCAGTGCTGGCCTGCATCTCACCATCCACAATGAGCGTGGGGTCTTTCTGCTTCACGATCTCACGCGCTTTGGATACCAGTTTGGCCTCAGGCGAATCGCTGCTGCCAAAGTTGGAATAGCTCAACATGGCAACGCGGGGAGTGAGGTTGAAGTTGCGCACTTCCTGTGCGGCCAGCAAGGTGATATCGGCCAGTTCTTCCGCAGTAGGGTTGAAGTTGACAGTCGTATCAGCCATGAAGATGGGGCCGCGCTTGGTGAGCAGCAGGTACATACCGGCAATTTTCTTTACACCCGGCTCCGTACCGATCACCTGCAACGCAGGGCGGATGGTTTCGGGATAGTTGCGGGTAAGCCCCGAGATCATACCATCGGCATCACCGGTGTCCACCATCATGGTGCCAAAATAGTTACGGTCCTTCATGATCTTGGTGGCCTCATAGCGGTTGAAACCACGGCGCTTTCTTTTCTCGAAGAAGGCATCACCATAGATCTTGCGACGGTCTTCATAATCATCACTGCGCGGATCGATGATGGGCATGTCGTCGATATCGATCTTATTGGTTTGTGCTATTTCGCGGATCTTCTTTTCATCTCCCAACAGGATGGGGTAGCAGATGCCTTCTTCGAAAGCGATCTGCGCTGCCTTCAATATCTTCTGGTTGTCGGCTTCTGCAAATACCACACGCTTAGGATCGCGGCGGGCCCTGTTGCCAAGGATACGCATCACCTGGTTGTCCTGACCCAGACGTTTTTCAAGTTCTACCACATAAGCTTCCCAGTTGTCGATCTGAATTTGCGCTACACCACTTTCCATGGCCGCTTTAGCAACGGCGGGTGCAACGGTGCTCAGCAGGCGTGGATCAACCGGTTTGGGAATGATATATTCAGGGCCAAATGACAGATTGTTCTGGTTATAAGCCAGGTTCACAATATCAGGTACGGGTGTACGTGCCAGCTCTGCCAGTGCTTTTACAGCTGCCAGCTTCATGGCTTCATTGATCTGCGTGGCACGAACGTCGAGCGCACCGCGGAAAATGAAAGGAAAACCCAGTACGTTGTTCACCTGGTTGGGATAGTCACTGCGGCCGGTAGCCATGATGATATCCTTACGGGCGGCAGTAGCTGCTTCGTACGTGATCTCGGGATCAGGATTGGCCATGGCAAACACGATGGGGTTCTTGGCCATCGACTTCACCATTTCAGGAGAAAGTACATTGCCTTTGCTGAGCCCGATGAACACGTCGGCATCTACCAACGCTTCGGCCAGCGTGAGGTTTTTGCCGGTAGACATAAACTCTTTCTTCATGTCGTCCAGGTCGGTACGGCTTTCGTGAATGAGCCCCTTGCTGTCGAACATGCGGATATTCTCTGTTTTAGCGCCCAGTGCGATGTACAGTTTGGTACAGGCCATCGCAGAAGCGCCTGCGCCGTTCACTACAAACTTTGCTTTCTCGATCTTCTTCTTCTGGATCTCTACGGCGTTCAGCAGGGCAGCGGCGCTGATGATAGCGGTACCATGCTGGTCGTCGTGCATCACGGGTATCTTCATTTGCTCCTTCAGCTTCTGTTCGATGTAGAAGCATTCAGGCGCTTTAATGTCTTCGAGGTTGATGCCGCCGAAAGTAGGCTCCAGCGCTTTTACGATCTGCACAAACTTTTCGGGGTCCTTCTCATTGATCTCGATATCGAATACATCGATGTCTGCAAATATTTTGAACAATACGCCTTTTCCTTCCATCACGGGCTTGCCGGCTTCGGGCCCGATATCACCCAGGCCCAGTACTGCTGTACCATTACTGATAACGCCTACGAGGTTGCCTTTGGCGGTGTATTTATAAACAGTCTCAGGATTGGCTTCGATTTCCCGGCAGGGTTCTGCTACACCGGGCGAGTAAGCGAGGGAAAGATCTCTTTGGGTTTTGGTCTCTTTAGTGGGGATTACTTCTATTTTGCCAGGTCTGCCTTTAGCGTGGTACTCCAGTGCCTGTTCTTTGATGAATTCTTTTTTCATACTATTTGTTTAATCAACTGGCTGGGAAGGTTGGTTTGGATATTTGGTTGAGTTCTTTCCCGCCATGAAACAGGCGTGCAATTTAAGGGAATTATGCTATCCGGGTGCTAATCTGCCAGTTAGGTAAAAACAAGGATAATATTGGTTTGGTTTCCAAGCTGGCTTTCACAGGGCTGATCGTAAAATATCAACCGGCGTGTTTTAGGCATAATAATATCCTAAACTTTACTGCACATATATGTAAACTATACTTGAACATAGATAGAGCATATCTTATAAGGAATGCTGCAACTAAGCTGCATCAATGCTCTATATATGCTGCATCTATGCTGCATCCTATTACATAGTATTGATTATCAACAAGGATAGCTTTTTTAAACCATGAGCGTGTACTTTTTATTAACGCGTTGATTTATAGCTAATAAAGATTAAGGATAAAAAAGTTCAAAAGAAAAGGATCAAAAATCTTGGGAACTAACTACTGTATTGGTATGTTTGTGTACTATTTAAGTAGTACACTAAAACACCGAACATGGTAGACATTCAACAATTGCACTTCGGCTACCGTAAGAAAAGAGTCTTTACGGGATTGAGCCTGCAGTTACAACCCGGCCATATTTACGGGCTGCTGGGCAAGAACGGAACGGGCAAGTCCACCTTGCTACGCAACATTGCCGGCCTGCTGTTTCCCGATCAGGGCACGATCAACGTAATGGGTTTTACACCCGGCAAGCGCCAGCCAGCCTTCCTGCAGGAGGTATTCATGGTGCCGGAAGAGTTTTACCTGCCCAATATTCCTTTGCAGCAACTGGTGAATAGCCTGTCGCCCTTTTATCCCCGCTTCAACCAACAACAGTTCGATAAGTATATACAGGAGTTCGAGATCCCTGTAGACAATAAGCTGGAAAGCATGAGTTATGGCCAGAAGAAAAAAGTGCTGATCAGCTTTGGCCTTGCCTGCAACACTTCGCTGTTGTTGATGGATGAGCCTACCAATGGTTTGGACATCATGAGTAAAAGCCAGTTCCGCAAGGTGATGGCCGGCGCAATCGATGAAAACAAGTGTGTGATCATCAGTACGCACCAGGTAAAAGACCTCGAGAACCTCATTGATCGGATCACTATCATTGATGAAGGAGCAATCCTGTTCGATCAAACCATTGAGGCTATTGCCCGCAAGCTGTCCTTCCGCATTTCATTTGATCATGAGGAGGTAAAGCATGCTTTGTACAGTGAATCATCCCTGCGCGGCAGTGCGATCATCACTAAAAATACCGATGGCGAAGAAAGCAGGATCGACCTGGAGCTTTTGTACAAAGCCATCGTCACTAACCGTCAACCCATTCAATCCGCCTTTAATTCTTAAATAACTATCATGAACCAGGTTTTTGATTTTTCCCGCTGGGGAGTGCTGGTACGCAAGCACTGGAGCGATAACAGGAATAAATATACGCTTTCGCTGGGGGCCATCGCCGCCCTGTTGTTGATGTGGTATGGCTTTCTGCTGCTGGTGGATGGCCGTGAAGCGATGAACCGAGAAGGGCAGATCATTACCTTTTATGTGGGCCTTTTTCTTACCGGCGCTTTATTTGCCAGCTTGCTTTTTGGTGACCTTGCCAATAAACCCAAAGCCATCAATTTTTTATCTGTGCCTGCATCGCAACTGGAGAAAGTGTTGTGTATGGCGTTGTATTGTGTGCTGATCTTTTTTGTTTGTTATACTATCGTCTTTTATGCCGTCGATTTTATTATGGTAAAAGTAGCCAACGCTGTTAACCTGGCCCGGTGGAAAGAGCATAATACGGAAGCATTGTTTGTGCCGGAAACGGTTGCCAATGTTTTCTCTAAGCTCAGCTCACGTGAGAATGGCAATCCTTTTAACACGCTTACTACCTTATTGCTGATCTTCTTTGCGGTACAAGGTGCTTATGCATTGGGATCTATTTATTTCCCGGCTTATAGTTTTATCAAAACAACCATTGCGTTGTTATTGATCATCCTGCTCTTCATTTTCCTGATCGCCAAAGTGTTGTCACCAATCCTCCCGTCAGGTGGTTTTGGTTCGAATTTTAATGTGTTTAACCTGCCTGGACCTGGCAATGAATGGGGAAGGCGGTTTATTCAATTACCTACCTGGACCGACGATGTATTTTTTGGATACTTCAAGTATATATTGACGCCGGTGTTTTGGGTGGTCACTTATTTCAGGCTGAAGGAAAAAGAGGTTTAACCTACGTAAACAAATTATTATGCAATTCAGAGAATCGCAAGCTATATACTTACAGATCGCCGATTACGTCTGCGAGAAGATATTGCTGCAGGAGTGGAAGCCGGAGGAAAGGGTGCCTTCTGTACGGGAGCTGGCCGTGCAACTGGAAGTAAATCCTAATACCGTAATGCGCACGTTCGAGTTCCTGCAACAACAGGAGATCATTTACAACCAGCGGGGCATCGGCTACTTTGTATCTCCCGGCGCCGTGCAGCAGGCTGTCAAATACCGTAAGGTTGAATTTACGGAAAAGGATCTGCCACAGGTCTTCCGCAATATGTACCTGCTGGGCATGACGCCGGACGATCTGAAACCCTGGTATGAAAAGTACAAACAACAACATTTCGCTAACCCTGCATAACTCAGTGACATGAGAAAGAGTAATAAAATTTTATTAGGCCTGCTGCTTACCACTATCCTGGTATTTACGAGTCTTTTTGCAGTCGTAAGGGTCAAATTTGCCAATGGTAATATCATCACTTCTAAAGAAGGTCTCAATAATACCTGGAGCAATGCGCATCAAATAAAGGAACCTTTCAAATCAGTAAGGATTGAAGGTATGGGTAATGTGCTAATTATTCCAGCCGACTCTGCAAGCATGGAAATCTGGAAAGATGGCCCCGGCGCACAGTGGACAGTAAAAGATGGAGTATTGAATATCATCAACCCTGAGCTTACCAAAAAAGAGAATGGGCAGCCGGTGACCAGGTCCTGGACTCATGTGGTGCTTTTCCTGCCGAAGATGGATAGTATCGCTGCTATTTACAGTGAAGTGGCGCTCAGGAATGGTACCGATTCCGGCAAGTTGTCACCTTCCTTCAACTTATACTTGAACTATTCAGAACTCGCCGTTGAAAATGGCAGTCCTGAAGATCAACCTGTTTTTTATGATAAGTTGAAAGTGAACGTCTGGAATAACTCTGCTTTACGGATTCGCAGAGGTGTTCACGTGAATGAGCTGGATGCATACTTTATTGGATCCAGGCTCGAAGAAGATAACGTAGAATTTGGCAAACTGAGCATACAAGTAGACAGTTCTTCTGATATATCTATAAAAGGTAAAAACCTCCGCAAAGCAACCATCACTTCAACAGAATAAAATGAGCAACTATATTATCGAGACCCGTCGACTGGACTTTTTGTTCCGGTCCGGACAACCCATCCTTCATCAGTTGAGCCTGCAGATACCAGCCGGTAGTATCTATGGCTTTCTCGGCCCGAATGGAGCCGGTAAAACAACTACGCTCCGGCTGATACTCGGCCTGCTGAAAAAGCAGGAAGGTTCTATCACCCTGTTTGGCAAAGAGCTCGCAGGCCACCGCCTGGATATTCTTGGTCGCCTGGGTTCTCTTATCGAACAGCCTTCTTTGTACCTGCACCTGAGTGGCCGGGAAAACCTGGAGATCTTCCGTCTCTCGTATCAATGTCCTAAGAAGAGGGTCGATGAAGTATTGGAGATCGTACGACTGAAAGATGCTGCCAGTAAAAAAGTAAAAGCTTATTCACTGGGCATGAAGCAACGCCTGTCGATCGCCATCGCCCTGCTGCACGATCCTGAGCTGCTGATACTGGACGAGCCTACCAATGGCCTTGACCCAAGTGGTATCATTGAAACGCGCGAGCTGATCAAATCGCTGAACCGCGAGCATAGCAAGACGATCATGGTATCGAGCCACATGCTGGCCGAAGTGGAAAAGATGGCCACGCACGTTGGTATTATCAATAAAGGTAAGCTGGTATTTCAGGGAGCGTTGCAGGAGCTGCAGCAACTGAAATCAAAACAGTCTGCCATCGAGATCGAAGTGAACGATACTGCCAAAGCACAACGGGTGTTGAATGGTCATTTCCCCGTGAAGCAGATAAATGGTTCACGCCTGCTGGTGGATTTTGAAAGCAAAGAAAAAACGGCACTGCTCAACAGAACGCTGATCCAGCAGGATGTAGAAGTATACCAGATGGCGCTTACACAAAACGATCTTGAAAATTTATTCATCGAAATAACCTCCGAATAGTTATGGCTACTTTTATTATCAATACCAAAGCTGAATTGTGGAAATGCCGTAAAACGGCCGCTTACTGGATCACATTGATAGCAGGGATATTTATTCCCCTTGTAATGTGGCTGATGATGACCATCGATGCCAAAGAATTTGTGAGGGATTTTGGGAATGACGCATGGCAAACGCTGATGAGGGCCTGCTGGCAGCCTACGGCAGCCTTCTTAATGCCCATGTATGTAATATTGGTGACCAGTCTTGTAGTGCAGATCGAATACCGCAACAATACCTGGAAGCAGGTGTATGCTTCTCCCCGTAGCTATGCTGATATTTTCTTTTCTAAATTCCTGGTCATTCACGGGTTGATATTGACAGCCCTGCTGTTATTTAACCTGAGTATACTGGTGGCAGGGTATGGTGCGAATGCAATACATGGCACGTATAAATTTTTCGACACGGCTGTTCCCTGGACGGATATGCTGACCGTGACCGGTAAAATGTACACTGCTGTCCTGGCCATGACTGCCATTCAATACTGGATCAGCCTGCGCTTCAAGAACTTTATAGCGCCTATAGGCATCGGGCTGGCCCTGCTGATCACCGGGATCATGATCGTTCAATGGAAACATGTTGTTTACTATCCCTATGCTTATACATTGCTCACGTATTTTAAGAACCTGAATAAAGGAAATGCAGTGCTTGTTCACCTGAACTATTCCTGGATATGGTTTGTGGGAATAACCCTGCTGGCATTCTGGGATACGGTGAAGCGTAAGGAAAGAGGGTAGTGTTGTCAGGCTGAGCTTGTCGAAGCCTGTTTGAAAAGATATCTTACAAAGCACCCTTCGACAAGCTCAGGGTGATAAGCTCAGGGTGATAGTTTAAAACAATAAAGTATTTGTTATGAGATTCCTGGTACCGGTCGCCGTGTTGCTGGCAACTACGTTGCTGATCTCCCGTATGCCGAAGGGAGCCGTTGCTGATGAAGTGATTATGCATCCCATTTTTACCATTGAAATGATGGAAGCAGCAGCTCCCACGAATACGGAGGCGGGGACAGCGTATGATGATGTAGTAGAGTCGTCGGGACTATTGAACAGGCTGGAGTTACTGGATTTTTAATCTACAATTCATTTATATGTTCAAACGTGCAATATATAATCTGGCAGCCTTATTGTCTCCTGCATTGCTGGTAGCGCAGGAAGGAGCTTATTCCATCAAAGGAAATATAACAGGACTTGATGCGCCGGCCATTGCTTACCTGGCTTATAAGAAAGATGGCGGACACCGGGCCGATTCATCGCCGGTCATAAAAGGGATATTCGAATTGAAAGGCTTGACCGACCAACCTTTTTCCGCTACGTTGGTAATCGACCGTAAAGGCGTTGGCATTCAAAAGCTGGATCGAAGGGACGGAGTAGACATGGTGCAGTTGTTTGTAGAGAAAGGCCAGATTCTTATCACCGGTAAGGATTCTGTAGCCACGGCTTCTATAAGCGGGTCGGCACTGAATGTGGATTACCAGGCGCTCCAGGCATTGATGAAACCGGTAGATGATCGTCATTTGGATATGTCCATACGGATCCGGGCAATGACACGTGAGCAGGCGAAAACGCCTGGCTTTAGCGATAGTCTCAGCCGTTTGCAGGATACTTTGCGAATGCAGCGTCAGCAGATCGCTATGGATTTTATTCGCCGGTATCCGGACAGTTATATCAGTCTGTTTGCACTTGAAAATTACATACCTGGCGCCTTCCCCGATCCTGCTAAACTGGAACCTTTGTTCAATACTTTATCTCCGGCTGTCCGGGAAACAACTGGCGGGCAGGCATTCCTGCGCATGCTGAATAACATCCGCCTTGTAAAAGTGGGGGCAGTTGCGCCAGACTTTACGGAGAAGGATGTAAAAAGCCAACCGGTATCGCTGTCTCAGTTCAAAGGCAAGTATGTACTGATCGATTTCTGGGCTTCCTGGTGTGGCCCCTGCCGGCAGGACAATCCCAACCTGGTGAAACTCTATGACCGCTTCAGGGATAAAAATTTTGTGATACTCGGTGTGTCGTTGGACAAGCCCGAAGGTAAAGCAGCCTGGCTGAAGGCCATTAAGGACGACCAGCTGACGTGGCCGCAGGTAAGCGATCTGAAAGGTTGGGAGAGTGGCGTGCCGAAACTGTATGGTGTGAGGGCCATTCCTCAAAACTTTATTATCGATCCGCAGGGTAAGATCATTGCGGCGCAATTACATGGTGAGGAACTGCAGCGGTTTGTAGAACAGTTGCTGGCTGCGAAATAGTTGCATACAAATGACGCAGCAGGTGTTTTTGCCCGATAGGCTGGGCAGGTAGTTCACTGATTTTTTTTGACCTGTTAAAAACCTTGTCTGTCAGCTATGGAGGCGGGTTGGTGTAAATGATGCCGGATTTTTTTAAAATAACTGTAACCTGCAGCCTGAACGGGTTGTCCAAGTGCCGGTTAATGGCGCAGGTCCCCTGATAAAACAACTACATTTTAACCAAAAAGTATAGCCATGAAAAAGATGTTCCTGTCTTTCCTTGTCCTCCTGCTGGCCGGATCGGCCGCCATTGCCCAATGTGATAAAAACGTAGTGTACCATTCCGATAAGCAGGAAAGGATCAGTGCCGAGGGTGATGTTATGGATTCAAAAACAGATGTGTTGTCCATTGTGTTTACGAAAGAGACCATTACTGTGAACGCCAATGACAAACCGGAAGCCCTGAAGGCTACTATTCAGGGAACTACCTGCGATTGGAAAGAGATTTACAAAGAGGGCAAAGCGGTGTACAAAGTGTTGTTCCAAAAACCTGACACGGGTGAAACGAATGAAGGCTCCATGACGGTGGAAGCCAAAGACGGAAAACTGTATTTGCTCGTGGAGATGGCACGCCTTGATGGCAAGAAAATAAAGGTGCTGATCAATAAATACGAAGAGAAATAGCAACATAAACCTTTGTCAGGCTGAGCTTGTCGAAGCCTCCCTTCGACAGGCTCAGGGTGACAGTAAATTCAGTCAACATGAAAAAAGAGATTGTGGATTATATCGGTTGCCTGTTGTTTGGCAATGGTGCCGGCAACCATCAAGGACAATTACAATTGCACAGTGAAAGACAGTTCCGGGTAGGGCCTGATGGCCGGCTGGACAATACTGCTTCTGTGCTCACCAATATCATTGTTGATAAGGAAGCTATTTACCTGCATTACCAATTGCCCGATGGACGTGAGGTGCGCTTTGCCAATGCGGTGAAGCAGGTGGATTGTACAATGAATAGTGATTATACCATCCGCAGTATTGTATATGAAACAGAGCCGGTGAAATGGGAGCAGGCTGGTCAGGGTGGTCCGCGGCTGTTGTTTACCCTGCAATGTGAAGAGGATGGTGTAAAGTTTTATGAGGATCACTCAGCCATTACCGGAACGGGCAACAAGGTGATGTTCGAAATATGTTAGCCTGATAATTTTTATTCTATACGCAGTAATCTTTGTGATACGGGGCGGGTTTTTACCTGCCCCTCTTTTATTATAACCTCTTTCGTTTATAGTGTTCTTTTCAATATGACTGTAATTTTTCCATGACTGCCTGCTTATACAATCTTCCAATGGGTATTTCCGTTTTTCCTAATTGTACGGCAAAACCATTGTAGCCTGATATCTTATCCAATGATACCATAAATGACCGGTGGGTACGCACAAATTTATGTTCCGATAGCAGGTTCTCCATGGCACTGATGGATTGTTTTGCCAGTAGATGCTGACCATTTACAAAAAAGACTTTTACATAGTCTTTCCAGCTTTCGATATACAGGATATCATTGATAATGACTTTTCTCATGTCGCGGTCTACCTTCAGGTAAACGAATGCGGCAGTAGTGGCCACTTCGCTGGTATTTGTTATAGATGTTTCCTGTCCCATCAGCCGGTTCAGTCTGGTGATGGCTTTGAAGAAGCGTTCGAACGAGACAGGTTTCACCAGGTAGTCCACAGCATCCAGTTCGAAACCGTCGACTGCATATTCTCTGTAGGCGGTAACAAATATGACTTTGGGCGGGTGCGATAAGTTTTTTAGAAACTCGGTGCCAATGATGCGGGGCATCTTTATATCGAGGAATATAACATCTACGGCTTTATGTTTCAGCACATCGAGGGCTTCGATAGCATTCCCGCACTGCCCCGCAATTTCCAGCCCATTGATAGAAGTGATATAACTGGTCAGCACTTTCAGGGCTGGCGGTTCATCATCTATCAGCAGGCAGCGTAGTTTCATGCAGAAATGGTTTGTGGGGTCACCGGGAAAACGGGTACGGTATTATAATCGGTTTTATCGCCTGTTAATTTCACCAGCATCGAGATCACGAAGAAGTTTCCCTCGTCGTTGATCTTTAGTTCGTACTTGCCGGCATAAATAAATTCCAGGCGCTTCTTTACATTGTTGATGCCGATGCCGTTGTTGTTATAAGGTACGTATTCGTTCTTGCTGTTGGCGATCTTGCATCGAAGAGTATTGTGTTTTACGGAAATATCCACGCCCAGCCAGGGTTTTTCTATTTGTTCGGAAGTACCATGTTTAAAAGCGTTCTCCAGGAAGGGCAGCATGATCAGGGGCGCAATAAACTTGTCTTTTATATCACCTTCCACGCTCCAGGATATTTCGATCTTATTGCCATAGCGCTCTTTTTCCAGGTCGATATAGTTTTTCATGATCTCTATTTCCTTTTCCAGTCGTACTTCTTCTGCTTTGCAGTCGTAGAGCATGTAGCTGAGCAGTGATGACAGTTTTAAGATAAGGCCCGGGGTTTTCGGCGAGCCCTCCATCGAAAAAGAGTAAATGTTGTTGAGTGTATTGAACAGGAAATGCGGATGTACCTGTGCTTTCAGCAACTGCAGTTCGGCTGTTATTTTTTCCTCTTGTGCGCGTATCCAGTCACGTTGTTTAATAGACCATAGTTTGAAAAACTTTATGATCATGGGGCTGGCTGCCGAAGTGGTCATGCAAAGGTAACAGAAGGCTAATGGCCCTCTCGGAATGATGTTCTTTAATCCCATGGCTTCCTGTGCAGGTATTAATACATAGCTCCTGTAAGCCACATCCATATAAAGGCCCAGCGCCCCCCAACTGAGGATAGCAAGTAAGAACTGGATTACTTTGCCTTTCAACAGCAGGTATGGGGTGGCTATATATACCATTGGATAACTGAACAATATAAAAAGCGGAACCCACATGGTCATATTCAATAAATAGCGGGCATAGGAACCTGGTGCGCCCATGATGACCCAAAATGCAGCCCATATTGTAATGTGAAACGACCAATACAGTATATGCCGCCACACACGATAGCGGGAGGAAAAAATAAACTCATTGTAGAGGAAGGCGTTCATGGATTTCAACTACTACAAATTAAGCAATCGGCCTGACTATTATCCCGCAGACAGCGGAAAATAGACTAAAGGCAGGGATTTCCGACAAACGGCAGCTTCCTTTCTCCGGGGGGTATTGATCTGTGGTGCCTGTCTTATTTCTGAAAATAAATGCATTGAGCGATTGCCTGGATAAAAAGTGGCAGCTATTGCTATTTTGGTGCTGCGTTACCGGTTAACCAGGAATCATCCGCCCTTTGTTACTGCTGTTATCGATCCCTTACTTATTGTATAACGCTTAAACAACTACAACTATGAGTAATAGAACAGGGCGTGTATTGCTGCTTATTGCCGTGCTTTATCTGGCCGGTGTAGCCTGCAAGAAAAAAAATGAGCATGATATACCGCAAGCTAAAACCTATCCGGCTGATGTGGTGGTAAAGTGGCTGGGCGTGCAAACCTCTATGCTCAACAGGCCATCCGGCAATCCTTTCGGATTTAATCCTGCCAGGTATATGGCTTATTGCGGGATCGCTTTGTATGAATCAATATTGCCGGGGATGCCTGCCAACCGGTCGTTGTATGGACAGCTTACTGACATGCCTGCAATGCCGGTTGCAGACCCGGGGCTTCCTTATCATTGGCCCACCTGTGCGCATGCGGCGTTGGCAGCTATGACGCGAAAGTTTTTCAGTGTTGTGCCTGCTGCTTATAATGAACAGGCTGTTGCCAGCCTCGAAAATGAATTGAATACAAAACTCCAGGCAGAAGCGGGCACTGATGTTTTCCAGCGCTCTGCTGCGTTTGGAACAGAAGTGGCCAACAGGATCTTTGCGTGGGCGCAGACTGATAATGCCAACTGGCCGACAACAGCCTATCAGTTACCTGCTTATTATCCCGGCATGTGGCAACCGGAAACCGGCGCCCCGGTAAATCCTTACGGAGGATACAACCGGCTGTTGGTGCCCGGCAGTTTGGATAATGTGGCATCTCCGCCATTGACTTACAGCACCAATCCTGCTTCACCTTATTATGCACAGATGAATGAAGTGTACACGGTGTCGAAGAACCTTACGCCTGAGCAAAAGCTGATCGCAAAGTATTATAATGATTCGAATCCCGGTTATCCTGCGGGTGCGCATTATATTTCCATATTGAAGCAGTTGATGGAACAGTTAAAACCGGCATTGGACAAAGCGGCGCTTACCTACGCAAAGACCGGTATCTCCTTGTGTGATGCTGTTACTGGTTCCTTTAAAGTAAAATATACGCATTTGGCTGAAAGGCCTTTCCAGTTTATCCGTGCTACCATTGCGCCGGGAGCAAATCCGGTATGGCAGCCTTTTCTGGCAACACCCGGTTTTCCTGATTTTCCTTCCAATCACGCAGTGTTCAGCAATAGCGTAGCCTACGCGCTCACCAGTATTTATGGCAGCCAGACTGCCCTTACCAATGCTACCTATGAAGGTGTGATGGCCGATATTGGCAAGGGACCTGAAAATTTAGGTTCACGCCGCTATGCTTCTTTTGACGCCATGGCGGAAGAGATCTCCATTTCAAGATTATATGGAGGCATTCATTATCGCTATTCATGCGAAGAAGGTGCAAAACAGGGCAGGAAGACAGCGCAAAATATTGATACCAGGCTAAAGTTCCTCAAATAAAGATGCCGCATTGTGGGACAGCCCGTCCGTTACCTGATCACCGATAGCTCGATATGTGAAGGTGATCCTGCTGTGCGATAGATCATATGGGTTGCTTTTTGGAAGTCTGTCTCCTTCGCTTCGAAAATGTTGGGTACATACTTTTGCGGGTTGCGGTCGATGATGGGAAACCAGGTGCTTTGTATTTGTACCATGATCTTATGGCCTTTCTTAAAGACGTGGTTGATGCTGTGGAGGTCGATGTTGTAGTTTTCTATTTTGTTGGGTGTAATGGCTTCAGGGTGTTCAAAGCTTTTACGGTAACGGCCACGGAACACATCGTTGGACACCATGAACTGATAACCGCCCATCTTGCGGTCTTTGGGATATTCAGCAGGGTATACGTCTATCAGCTTCACGATCCAATCGGCATCGCTGCCGGTAGTAGCGGCAAAGAGCCTGGCCCATAGCTGACCGGTTACTGATACATCTTCCTGTAATACTTCCGTTTCCCAACTCAATACATCCGGCCGGTTGTGCACGAAGCGCTGGTCTTCGGTGAGCCAGGTGCGCCAGCGGGAGCCGGGGCCATAGGTTTGCTCGATGGGCCTGGTGCGATAAGGCACCGGGCGGGAAGGATCAGATACATAGCTATCGAAAGCAGGAGCAGCAGATACTGGTGGTTTATCAAAAGAGAGTTTACCGTTACGGTGGAAATACAGGTTTTGTTTTACAGCTTCTGCCGGTGGCCATTGGTTATAGTTCTTCCAGGTGTTGGAGCCTGTTTGAAATGTGATGGCTTCCGCAAAGTTGCCATCTCCTTTTCCTTTGAGGTGGTAACCAAACCAGCGGGCTTGTATGTCTTTCCGGAAAGTAGGTCCTGTGCTGGTATCGAAGCTGATATTGCCGAGGGTATTGCCTGCGCCACCTGCCCAGCCACCATGGTTCCAGGGACCGGCTACGATATAGTTTTTGTTGCTGCGGTCCTTCTTCTCCAATACCTCATATGCTTTCAATGGACCGTAGAAATCTTCCTGATCCCACCAGCCGGCCACGTGCATGGTATATACGCGTGGCGAATCAAGGCGATAAGCCAGTGATTGCTTTTGCCAGAAAGCATCGTAGTTGGGATGACTGGCAAAATCATTCCAGGTAGGAATATGGTTGTGGAAGTATTTTTTGTTGACGTTGGCAAGTGATCCCAGCTGCAGGTACCAATCGTAGAGATCGTGCATGCCAAATGGGAACAGGCTATCCGTTTTACCAGCCTCTTCCATGAAGGCATATTCAAAACCATAGCTGAGGCGGAATGCGCCGTTGTGGTGGAAGTCGTCGCCCAGCCACATATCGGAAGGGGTAGCCTGTTCTGAAACAGCTACAAGAGCAGGATGAGGATCGATAGCGCCCTGCATGGTGGTCCATCCATCGTAGGATATGCCGTACATGCCGGCCTTGCCATTGTTGTTGCTGATATTCCTGAGCAGCCATTCAAAAGTGTCGTAGGTGTCGGTACTCTCGTCAATGGCTTTGGGGTCTTTCTTGTTGCGGCTAAAGCGTTGCATCTCGAACTTTCCTTCGCTCTTATAGCGGCCACGAATATCCTGGAACACGAAGATATACCCATCATCGGCGAGGTCTTTGGTATAGGCACTTTTATCCGGCGCTCCGGCACCGCTTACACCGTAGGGTGTACGTCTCAACAGGAAGGGATATTTTTCACTGGCTGCCTTCGGCGTAAAGATGACGGTATTGAGCTTTACGCCATCACGCATGGGGATCATGATCTCCATGCGATCGTATTTGCTGTCGGAAGATTGGGCGCATGCCAATGTTGTCAGGAACAGGAATAAGGTGGTGAGACGTAGCATATGTCGATTCTTTGTTGTAACCTGTAACTGATCTAACTGTCAAGGCTGGCATTCGCTCCCAGCCAGGCCATCATACCCATACCTGTTTCAATAGCGCTTTCATCGATGTTGAAGGTGGGCGTGTGCACGCCTGAGGTAATGCCTTTGGCTTCATTCATCACCCCCAGCCGGTAAAAGCAGCCGGGTATCAGTTGTGTGTAATAGCCAAAGTCTTCTGCGCCCATCCGCATTTCAGTAGTTTCTACATGCTCTGCGCCCATGTAATCTTCTGCCAGTTTCCGGGCCACGCTGTTCAGTGCTTCGTGGTTGTATACGGTCGGATAACCTACGTCGATGTGCAGGTCGATCTCTCCACCCATGGCATGCACCAACTGCACCGCATTGTTGCGGATGAGCTCATGGGCTTTAAAGCGCCATGCTTCATCGAGCGCACGGAAGGTGCCCATTAGCTTTACTTCACTGGGTATTACATTGGTGGTATGTCCACCTTGTATAGAGCAAATGGATAATACGGAAGGAGAGAGCGGGTTCCTGTTGCGGCTGATGATCTGTTGCAGGCTCACGATAAGATGTGAGGCGATAAGAATGGTGTCAACCGTCAGGTGCGGTGCTGCGGCATGACCACCCTTGCCTTTGATGGTGATGTAGATCTCATCGGCGCTGGCCATTACCTGTCCGCCGCGGAAGCTAAGCTGACCCACTGCCAGTTGGGGATGCACATGCAATCCAAAGATGGCTTGTGGGGCCGGGTTGGTCAGTACACCTTCTTTGATCAGGATGCTGGCGCCTCCGGGGTTGCGTTCTTCACCGGGCTGGAAGATGAGTTTCACCGTTCCTTCCCATTCGTCTTTCAGTTCCTGTAATATTTTAGCGGCACCCAGCAGGCAGGTGGTGTGCACATCATGACCGCAGGCATGCATGATGCCATCGCGGGTAGATTTATAAGGAACATTGTTCTCTTCGAGGATGGGCAGTGCGTCGATATCGGCACGCAGCGCGACTACTCTTTTATCAGGATTCTTTCCTTTGATCAGTCCAACTACGCCGGTGGTGGCCATCACCTGGTAGGGGATGCCAAACTCCTGTAGTTTTTGTTGTATGAATTGGGAAGTCTCTACTTCCTGGTAGCTTAGTTCCGGATGGGCATGTAAGTGATGACGGATGTCGATAAATGCCGGTGCATAGGTATTGGCCAGGCTTTGTACTTTTTGTTTCAGCGTACTCATGGCCCAAATGTAAAGCAATAGTCCGGAAGTCGGAAAGACAGGAAGTCTGAAAAGTAGAAAGTTGAAAAGCCAGAAATTACTTCCGGTCTTCCGGACTTTGCTGACTTTCGGGCTTTTTAATTCGCTGCCGGATCAGGATTTACTTCAATGGTATCTCGTATCACGTAAACGCCGGAACTGAACATCCGTTGGATGGTAGGCAGAAAATCATCGGCGTCTTTACGATCCTTGAAGTTGCCTGCTTTCAGTTTGTAGAAAGGGGCCTGGTACATGAGGTATACGTTCAGGGAAGGAAATTCCTGGTATAGCTTTGATTTAGCACTAAGCGCTTTGTTGCGGTCATTGGTATTTACCACCAGGATGCGGAAGCCGGGTACAAAACGCCTGGCATTGCGGGTGGTTACTTCATTGATCTCGATCTGTTTTTTTACCAGCAGGTCTATGCGTGGATCTTTGTGTACAACGATAGAATTCGTATCTGCCTGTGCAAAAGCCTGCACACTCATGAATGCAAACAATATAAAAACAAGTTTCTTCATAATAATCACGGGTTATAATAATCAATAATTAGTAATTAATAATTATTGATTGTGCTTCGATGAGCATATTCACTTGTTTAGTAGCCTGAACTTTCATTCGTTTTTTCTCCCGACACAATCGCTACACTGGCACTGGCTCCCAACCTTGTAGCCCCCGCGTCGATCAGTTCTTTTGCAAAAGCATAGTTCCTGATGCCTCCGGATGCCTTGATCTGAATGGTAGACGGTAAATGTTTACGCATCAGTTGCACCGCTTCCACGCTGGCTCCTTTTTCGGCATAGCCGGTAGAAGTTTTAACAAAGTCTACATTGGCTGCGGTGTACAATGTACAACACTGTATGATCTCTTCTGCAGACAATATGCCACTTTCTATGATCACTTTTACGAGCCGCCCGAGCTGATGCGCCAACGCCACAATGGGCGCTATCTCCGCTTCGAGCAAGGCGGTGTCTCCGGCCCGCAGGGCCACGAGGTTGATGACCATATCCAGCTCATTGGCCCCGTCTGCAAGGGCCTGTTCTGCTTCTGCCTGTTTGGCAGCCGGTGCGGAATAGCCAAAGGGAAACCCTATTACGGTAGCCACTTTAACGTTGCTGCTTTGTAAATATTTCTTTGCCAGCCTTACGAAGGGTGGGGGAACACATACGGCAGCGAATCCATATTGCATGGCCTCGTCGCATAGTTTTTTTATTTCATCTGAAGTGCTCGTAGGCTTCAATAGTGTATGATCGATATATTCGGCAATATTCATAGAAAAATGAGCAATTTTAGTCATTTGTCAGCAGGAAACAACGGCTATAAGCGTCTTATGGAGGTTATTTGCCGGTCAGGCAAATTTTATGAGGTCTAAATTAGTGCATTTGGCTAAATTGGACCTTTTTCGGCTCAAGATTATAAAACCAACCAGCATATGAGAAAACTCAGGCTTTGCCCCCCAGGGAAATCGCTTTCCCTGATGGGGTTGTTACTTGCTTTTAAATTTTCCGCACTGGCCCAGGCCACTTTCCCCGTGAATGGAGTGGCTGATCCCAAGAACGGTTATTACGCTTTCACCAACGCTACGATTGTTAAAGATGCCCAGACTACGGTTGCCAATGCTACATTGGTGATCAAGGATGGCAAGATCGTTTCTGTAGGCGCCAATGTGGCCGCTCCCAAGGATGCGGTGGTGATCGACTGTAAGGGCAAATTCATCTATCCCTCTTTTGTGGATGCTTATTCCGATTATGGTATTACTGCTCCTACACGTCAGTTAGGTGGTGGTTTCAACTTCAATCAACCCGCCCAGCTTACTTCCAACCAGAAAGGTGCTTTCGGTTGGAACCAGGCTATTCACAGCGATGTGGAAGGTGGTAAACTGTTCAATGCCGACGAAGCGAAAGCCAAGACGCTCCGCGATATCGGTTTTGGTACGGTGCTTACCCACCAGAAAGATGGCATCGCCCGTGGTACCGGTGCTGTGGTGACGCTGGCTGATGTAAAGGAAAACTTTACCATGGTAAAGGAAAAGGCTACTGCACATTATTCATTGAATAAAGGTTCGTCCACGCAAAGCTATCCTGCTTCCATGATGGGGGTGATTGCTTTGTTGCGCCAGAGCTTTATCGATGCAGCCTGGTATAAATCCAATCCGGCTAAAGAAGGTACCAACCTTACGCTGAAGGCCTGGAACGACATCCAAAGCCTGCCACAGATCATGGAGGCCAACGATAAATGGAACGCCTTGCGTGTTGACCGTGTAGGTGACGAGTTCGGTGTTCAGTTCATCATCAAAGGTGGTGGCAATGAATACCAGCGCATCAACGAAATGGCTGCTACCAAGGCTGCTTTTATCCTGCCGCTGAATTATCCTGCAGCGATGGACGTAGATGATCCTAATGATGTTCGTTTCACTGGTCTCGATGATATGAAGCATTGGGAACTGGCGCCTGGTAATGCTGCTGCTTTTGAAAAAGCAGGTATTACTTTTTGCCTTACCACTTCCGATCTGGGCAATGTGGGCGAATTCCTCGCCAACCTGCGCAAAGCGATCGAGTATGGTTTAACGGAAACCAAAGCGCTGGAAGCTTTGACCAAAACGCCTGCTACCTTGTTGGGTGTTTATGATAAGACCGGTAGCCTCGATGCAGGCAAGCTGGCCAACTTCCTGATCACCTCTGGCCCCATCTTCCAGGAGAAAACAGTGGTATACCAAAACTGGGTACAAGGGTATAAATATGCTGTGAAAGAAGATGGCTGGTACGATGTGAAAGGCACCTATAAATTGGTTGCCAACACTACCAGCGGAACTAAAAATTATACAGTTGAACTGAAAGACGGCGGCAATGCTACTTTCACTGAAAGAGATACCCTCACTGGTAAATATACCTATGATGGCAAACTGGTGAAGCTGAGCTTTACAGAAGGCCGTGGTCCCCGCGCTACTGAAACGGTATTGAGTGGTGTGGCCAATGGCAATGTATGGAATGGTGCAGGCCGTGATGGCGGCGGCAACAAGTTTACGTGGACTGCTACTTTTGAACAAGCAGCTGTTGCCAAAGCCGATTCTGCCCGTCCTAAAATGCCTTTGCAATTAGGCAAGGTTACTTTCCCCTTCCTCGCTTATGGTGCTGAAGAAATGCCTAAACAGGAAACTATCCTGATCAGGAATGCCACTGTATGGACCAATGAAAAAGATGGCAAACTGGAAGGCACCGATGTACTGGTAACCGGTGGTAAGATCTCCAAAATCGGTAAGAACCTGTCTGCTACTGGTGCTAAAGTGATCGACGGTACCGGCAAACACCTGACGCCTGGTGTAATCGATGAGCACTCTCACATTGCTGCTGCTTCTATCAATGAAGGTGCACAAAGTGTAACTTCTGAAGTGCGCATTGCTGATAACCTGAACCCGGAAGATATCAATATCTATCGCCAGTTGAGTGGTGGGGTAACTTCTTCTCATATCCTGCACGGCTCTGCCAATACGATCGGTGGTCAAACACAACTGATCAAATTACGCTGGGGTGCTGATGATGAAGGATTGAAGTTCAAAGGTTCTGATCCTTTCATCAAGTTTGCCCTTGGTGAGAACGTAAAACGTAGCAGCTCTCAAAACAACAATCGTTTCCCGGATACCCGTATGGGTGTGGAAGAAGTGTTGGTGGATGCCTTCCAGCGCGCTAAAGATTACGAGAATGCATTGAAGGCCAGGAAGCCTGGTGTACGCCGTGATCTGGAGCTGGATGCATTGGTTGAGATCATGAATAAAAAGCGTTTCATCACCATGCACTCTTATGTGCAAAGTGAGATCACTGCCGCGCTGCGTGTAGCTGATAAATTCAATTTTCCGATCAATACTTTTACGCATATTCTCGAAGGCTATAAAGTAGCCGACAAGATGAAGGCGCAAGGTTCAAACGCTTCTACTTTCAGCGACTGGTGGCAATACAAAATGGAGGTGGTAGACGCTATCCCTTACAATGCTGCTATCATGCAACGGGTCGGTCTGAACGTGGCTATCAACTCTGATGATGCTGAAATGGCACGCCGTCTGAACCAGGAAGCTGGTAAGATCGTAAAGTATGGTGGTGTTACTGAAGAAGAAGCGCTGAAGATGGTAACGCTGAACCCTGCAAAAATGCTGCACGTAGATGATAAGGTGGGCAGTATCAAGGTAGGTAAAGATGCCGACCTCGTACTGTGGAGTAACAATCCATTGAGCATTTATGCAGTAGCTGAAAAAACAATCGTTGACGGGACGGTATTTTTTGATCGCGAGCGCGACAAAGAATTGCGTGCTCAAATACAGGCGGAGAGAACAAGGCTGATCCAAAAGCTGGCAGCGGCCAAGCGTACTCCCGGAGCGGGTGGCGCCGGTGGCGGTGGTTTTGCACGCCCCAGACCTCGCTATGAAGTGATACAGGCTTGTATGGATCACCTGCATAGTCATGGACTGCTGGCGCTTACTGAAGAGGAGGCTGAGTTGCTTAACGAAAACAAATAACACCTGTAAATGAACTGTATTATGAAAAGAATATTCTTCACTATATTGATGGGCTGCTGGATGGTAACCAATGTTACTGCCCAGGAAAGCATATATCCTGCGCCTGCCCAAACGCAAACTATTGCACTAACCAATGCTACGGTACACGTTGGTAACGGTCAGGTTATCGAAAACGGCATGGTCGTTTTTTCCAAAGGAAAAATTGTTGACGTGCGTGCAACGGCATCCATTGCCGATGCAAAGGTGATCGACTGCAAAGGCAAGCACATTTATCCAGGTCTTATTTTATCCAATTCTGATCTTGGCCTGGTAGAAGTGTCCAGTGTACGCGCTACAAATGATGTTCGTGAGCTGGGACAAATGAATCCTAATATCCGCTCACTGGTTGCTTACAATACCGATTCGAAAGTGACGCGCACGTTGCCTAATAATGGTATCCTGCTGGCCAACATAATACCTGACGGTGGTATTATTTCAGGAAGTTCTTCTGTGGTACAGCTGGATGCCTGGAATTGGGAAGATGCAGCCTACCTGCCTGATAACGCCATTCAATTCCATATGCCTTCTTTGATGCTGCGTGGCGGTGGCCGTGGTGGTTTTGGCCGTTTTGGTGGTCAGCAGCCTGCCGGTGATCCTGTGAAGCGTGCACTTGATCAGATAGAAGGTGTGAAGGCTTTCTTCCGTGAAGCTAAAGCTTACCAGGCCGAAAGCGCTCATGAAGAAACCAATTTGAAGTATGAGGCAGTAAAGGGATTGTTCACCAAAAAGCAGAAGCTGTTTGTTCACTGCAACATTGTGAAGGAAATGCTGCTGGCGATCGATTTCGTAAAAGAGTTTGGCTTCGACGTGGTGATCGTAGGTGGCTCAGAGAGCTACCAGATTGCCGATTTGCTGAAGCAAAATAATATCGCGGTGATCCTTGGTCAGATGCACAATCTGCCCACAATGGTGGATGATGATGTGGACCAGCCTTACAAAACGCCGGCCGTTTTGCAAAAAGCAGGTGTACTGTTTGCCATCAACGATGAAGATGGCAACACCCGTCAGCGTAACCTGGCATTCAATGCCGGTACAGCCGCTGCTTATGGCCTCACCAAAGAAGAAGCATTGTCTGCAGTTTCACTCAATGCAGCTAAAATATTGGGTGTAGCAGATAAGACTGGTTCTCTGGAAACCGGCAAGGATGCCAACATCGTAGTAAGTGACGGTGACCTGCTGGATATGCGCAGCCAGATCATTCAGCATGCATTTATTCAGGGTCGTGAAGTAAATCTTACCGACAAACACAAGCAATTGTACGAGCGTTACAAATACAAATATGGGTTAAAGTAAGTTTAATCCGTACCCATGTAGGAGGGTGGGCCTTTATGGCTCACCCTTTTTTTATTGTGTTGTCAGCCTGAGCCTGTCGAAGGCGGCTTCGATAAACTCGTCCCGCAAAGCGGGATAAACTCTGACTTTGTGCTTATCTCATAAATGGCGGGGCTGCTGTATCCAACGCATCTTCCAGCCAATAAGGATTTACCAATGCCAGTTCTTCAGGTATGGCTTCCTGTGGAAAGTAACGCAGCTCGGCTGTTTCTTCATTGGAAAAGCCCGGCTGTATGTCCTGCAATAACCTTACTTCAAAATAGGAGGTAACGTACTGAACGGTCCTGTCGGTATAATGATAGGTTTGCGAAAGGGGCGATGAGTAAATGCCGATGAACCTTTTGATGTCTGCCTGCGTATCGGTCTCTTCCTGTATTTCACGCAGGATAGCATCAGTAACGCTTTCTCCAAACTCTACATGGCCCGAAATAAGGCCCCACTTCCCTACATCTTTGCGGCGCTGCAACAATACTTCGCCTTGCTGGTTGAACACGATGGCTGCTACGGCCGGCAGTATCTCTTTCCTGGTATGCATCTGTATCCGTTTCCGTAAAGATAGCAATCACCGGGACTTTACCTCCAGTTCGCCTTCCACGCCATCATCCATGGTCTTATTGCTCACTACGGATGCCAGTATTTTTAAGAAGGAGATCATCTTTCCGTGTTTGGTATCCCAATAATGAGCTCTTTGTGGTATCACTTCGATCACGGAAATAAACGGATCATCTTTTCCGTCTTTGAACCACGCTTTAGCAATGGGATTCCAGAGTTCTTCTACTTTAGCCTTATCGAGTGTAGCAATAGCAGAACCTTCAATGCACATATAGTTCTGCTTGCCGGGATTGGAATAAAGCAGGTACACTTTGTTGTACTCATCTATTTGCTCATCTTTATTACTACGACGGTCGCTGAAGAACCACAGGTGTCCATTGTCGTCGATAGACTGCGTGGCCATGGGCCTGAACTGGAGGTTTTCTTCCTGTCCTTCTCCGAAAGTACAGAAGAGACAAACTTCTCCATTGCCCAGTTCCTGCATCTTTTTAATAGCTTCCTGATCTGTAAGGTTTTGTATATCGCTCATAACTAATGTTTAGAGCTATACATGCATAACGGGTGCCAGCTTGTTTGTGCTGTCATTCAGGAGCAGTGTTCCATCCTGTTAAACAAGGTGTAGTATAGTTGGGGAATTTATGGGCCAGGTATATTATTACTGGTTGAGGTATGCAAATAACTCTATAAGCCCTTTCTCATTTTTCAGTTTAAGCTTTTTGGTATCTGCCACATTTTTAATAGTGTTGCCATATTTGGGTAGAGCGCACAGGTAATCTTTGTCTTTTTTGACTTCTGTCATTTGTCCATCAGGCAACAAGGCATACAGCATTTCTTTGATCTGGTTGCTGCGGCGTTCTTCCGGTACATCTTCTTTATACAGACCAATGGTTTTAGCCCGGCACTTCAGCAATTCGTATTTGCCGTCCACTACAACTTCATAGAATGTTTCGCTGGTGTTCTTATGTATGGCAGGGAGTCCATTTTTATAGGTAACATAGCCGCTGTCGCCTTTTATGATCAGCATGAGGGTAAAGGAAGCAACAGGGTTGTTGAATTCCATCGTGAGATTATTTTGCAGGTAGTATAGTTTTTCGCCAAACTCATCGAAGAGAAGAGGCACTGCCATGGAGGGCGCTCCGTTTTTAAAGGTCACTACGCCGGGCGACCATTCCTGGCTGAGGAATTTAGCGCGTACCGTTTCGCTTTCCGGCACATCTGGCAGCCGGCCCATTGCTATGGGACGGCCTGCTGACCGGGCATCGGCGCCCAATCCCTGGCCCAGCACAGTAGCGGTGACCAACAGCAGGGCCCATGCTGCAAACATTTTTCTCATGTGACTGTGTTTATCTAAATATACTGAATTCGGCTGAGATTCCGGGATACGCGCTGCCGTGATGTTATATTCAAAATAGCTTAAACTGTTTGTTGCGGGTATCCAATACCAATATGCTTGATATGAATAATTTGTTGCCTGTCATGCCGCCTATGCCCATTTTCATCATTTGATTTACCTGGGTGTCGCTTACACCTTCTATCCAGGTGGCGTGGCGAAGAGGCACAGTATGTCCGGCCAATGTAATGCTGTCGGTGGTAGTGATGGTATTGGCTATTAAGGTTTTGCCCCAGGATTGCACGGGGTAGCGTACTGTTAGTAAAGTGTCGGCAGCCAGCCTGCTGCAGGTAGCTTTGTCTGTCAGCAGCTCAAAAGCGCTGGAACCGCTGTCGAAATACAGGATCGTTTTTTTGCCGGACACTTCTGCCGGCAACAGAATGCGGCGCATAGAAAAGTGGAACCCGGTAGCGCTCCCTTTTCGAAAGGCAGCTGGCAGACTATCTGAAATGTGTAGTTGTTGCTGCGGATAATTGATCACCGCTACTTTGTTGTCGATCAGGTCGGTGCCAAGCGTGCCGATGATGATGGGGGTACGGTTATTTTTCCAATCAATAGTTGTACTGTCGAATGTGCGAACGGCTACCTGGCGGGCGGTAATGGAGAGCGGCCCCGCTTTGAAACGGAAGCTGCTGAGGCTGTCGCCAACATTGCGCAGCGCAGTCGTTGCAGGGTATTTCCGGTAGATAGCCTGTAGCTTGTTGCCATAGAAAAGGGTATAGGGAGACCCCGTGTCGAACTGCATGTAGAAGGTGTGCGGACAACCGGCAATGGTGACCGGGATAAGAAGGGCTGCATGTGGGTTCCACTGTCCGGCGAGTGTATCTCCATTCCAGCGCAATGGCAAAGTATGGTTACCGGTGGAAAGGGTTAACTGATTAGCCGGAAGGGAAGGAGGCATTTGAGCCAGGGTGCTTTGCAGGCAAAAGATGGATAGGAAGGTTGGGAATAACAGGCGTTTTTTCATGCAGGCAAGTTAGGGCAAGAGCAGCCGGAATGTACCCGACATTCGCCCGACATTTACCTGACATATGCTGTCAATCAATTATTTACATAGGAGGTGCGGCTGTTATGCCTGATCCTGATGGCCGTAAAAAAGATGATAAAAGCATTGAGGATGTACATGCCTGCGAACACCCAGAGGTAATTGAGCAGGTTGCTTTTGTCGAACCAGGTGGCTTGCACCAGGTTATAAACAAGCGTCAGGAACATCAGGAAATGGGTGGAAACGGTCCAGTAGATCTGTTGACGGATAATACGCTGACCAGTAGTTTGAAGAACATCGTCTTTATCCTTTCTTTTTTTCAGGAGAAAGATAGGTATTAAGAAATGTATAAAAGGTACTACGAGGTAAGAGAACGCTGAAAGGTTGAGTAGCTGAAGGAAGTGGCGGCTTTCTGTTGGTTCGGCTGGCTTTTCTTCCTGAACAGACAGGTAGGCTGTACAAACTTTATTGAGGCAAGACCTTACCGAGATAAAGTCTTCCAAAGGCATACCGAGGGCCGCGGCTATAGCTTTCAGGGTATAATCGCGTGGGATGCTTTCATCACTTTCGATACGTTGTATGGTGCGTACGGTGACGGATGCTCTTTCTGCCAGTTGTTCCTGTGTAAGGCCTTTACTCTTCCTGGCGCTTACTACTTTACTTCCGAGACTCATAATAGTAGAACTTCATTAGGGTACTCCATAAGCAAAGCCGGTGCCACCGGCTTATTGTTATACTTAGGGTAGCTTGCACAAAGATAGTAGCGGAAAATCAATACCAAAAATCCTGTATATGGCGGATATAGGTTCTTACTTACCGGCTATAATGGTTTATGTAGTGTAAGCTATTATTTATGAGTCGTTTAAATAATTGTCAAATTTACTTTTTACCCAGATACCATTAGGTTAAAAATAGACCATGGCGATGGTGCCGCAGAGTGCTTTTACCAGCATAAGGCCATCGATGATCATGAGGTAGTAAAGGATGGATTGACGGCGGTGCATAGACCAGGCCACTGCGATCAGGGCAGCAAAAGGGATGATGTTCAGTGCTATTTTCATAAAATGAAAATGGCGGAGCATGGCGTATGATATAAAAGACACCAGACCAATGACGCACAGCGGAATGATAATATAGAAAATAGTTTTGCGCAGGCCTACATTCACCACGAAGGTTTTGAGCTGCCGGTTGTAGTCAACAGCATAGTCTTTAATGTCGAACATGATGCACAGTACTGTGATGAACATGAAGTTCTTGATAAAGAGAAAGAGGCCTACAAGCGTAGGTTGGAAGTGCAGCCCATGATCGATGCTGTAAAATAATACAGGGTAAACAGTCACCAGTCCTGCCCAGGCAAAACCTATTACAAATGGCTTCAGCCAGCCGGAATTACGGAGGTTGTACCTGCCCAGCTTTTTACTGTTGATGCCATAATACAAGGCAGCGGTAACGGGGAAGATCAATATCAGCCCCCAGCTTTGCCAGGTCAGCCATTTCAGGGCCTGCCAGTTTTTGTACAAAAAGATTCCTGCTCCCAATGCCACTATAATGGTGAGCATGATCTGTGAAAAAACAACCCATCGTTTGAACTCGATGTACCAATTGGTTCTTTGGTTGCTGGTAACAGCTTTGTTGTCGGTAATGTAGGCGCGTGTATAGTAGAGTACGGTGGCGCAAAAAACGATGGTATAATACAGCAGGTTGTTGAGTGGATATTGTTGCTGCAGGCTGGCTTCAATGGACAAGGCTACGGCGCATAATCCGTAGAAATAGTTCCCAAAGAAAATAAAGCGGATAGCCGCCTGCCAGAAAGGGCGTTTCATGGTTTATGGTCCTTTAGCAATTGCAAGGTATGCTGTAATGACCGATTATCCTGCCATCCGTCATGCCCGGGTATCACATAGTGTGGGTTGGGAAATTTGTTCATGACCTTGCGGACGGATGTTGGCCATGCCTGTACGTTGGCATCCGACAGGTTGCCGAGGCCGGTGGCTTCTGTGCTCTTAACGAAGCAGCCGCCATACAACACTTTTTCTTTATCGAACCAGATCACTATGTTGTCGGGGGCATGGCCCGGTCCTGGATAAAAGACCTGAAAGGGATGGTTGCTTATGTTGAAAGTGGTGTCTTGTTTAAAGCGAAAGACGGCGGGTGGTATGTTGTGCTGCCTGCAAAGTGTCCAGGTTTGTTGGGTAGACCAGGTGGGAATGCCTTTACGTTGCAGGAAGGATAGACCGCCGGTCCTGTCTTCATGAAAGTGGGTGGAGATACAGAGCACTACATCTTTATGGTGGCGGGCCTTGATGCTGTCGAGTAAAGGCTGGTACTGCGTCGTGTCCCACGGAACGTCGATCATGATCACGCCTTTGTTGGTTACCACATACATGCTGTTGGAGGGAACATAGTTTTTACCGTACAGGTTGTAAGTAGTATAAACATAAAAGTCGCCGGTTAGGTGCGTGATCTTTAGTTTGGGCTCGGGTGGTGTTTGCGCGTGCAGGTGCAGCGTGAGGAGTGAAGTGATTATTGCGAGTAAGGTCGTGATATTTTTCATAATAAGCGCTAATGATATTTAGAAGGTTACTTTTTCCCGTTTCCAGGCAATTACCTGTACTCCTTCCGAATAGTGTGCCAGATCGGGTGGTGTATCGAGAGAAATATTACCGATGGTATAACTGGTTATAAGATCTTTGATTTTCACTTCCTGCAATGTCCAGGGATGGTGATGTATCTGGTACCTGTATAGTTTTTTGTTGCGTCCGAGGTACAGGCAGTAGCGTTCGGTAAGCCATATATCCAGCACAGTTTTGTGGGCGACGAGATTGCCGGTTTCAAATATAGTGTGCAATTGAAAAGCTTTTCGCTGATTCTCTGATGAATAGGCTTGCCTGCTCTTGATGATGCCTCTTGTCATTCTTGACTTTTCATATGGCAGCCCTGATAATAGCCGGGATATATAGGCCGATAGGTATTTATGTGCTTCTATGTTCAGGAAGTAAACGCCCGGTTTGCCTTCTGCTGTGACATAGGTGCGTACATTGATCTCATGGAAGTTGGAGATGGGTGTGAAGGCAGGGAGGCCATTGGGCCTGATCTTCTCCATCGTAAAAGGTACCAGTGAAATCCAGGCATTGCCTTCGTACAGGTCAAGCTCCAGGTGATTAGGCAACAACGCCTGTAGTTCACGGGCTGGTACTTTCCAATGCAGGAACAATACACGGTTCCATTCCTGGTAATAAGCCCACTTGCCGGTGGGTAATGCCCAGGTCCGGTGAGTAGTGTTAAGAATGATATTGTTTATATGCGCTTCAGCCATTTTTCCTGTTCTTCGGTGTCGGGTACTTTAAGTCCACGTATCTTACTGATGTGTGATAATACTTCGTTTGGTCTATATCCTGCTCTCAATAAGATGCAATCTGCCATGATAGATGATCGGCCAATACCCATTCTGCAATGAATAACAACTGAGCTGCCGTTATTGATCTTTGTGGTAAGGACTTCTATCAGCGTTTTTGTTTTTTCTGTTGATGCAGGGATGCTTCTGTCTGTGATAGGAAAATTAATGTATTCTATGGCATTGGCTGTACATATTTGCTGCTGGGCGTTTAATCCCAGTTCTGTAATCTCCTGTTGTTCCAGTAAAGAAACCAAAACTTGAACGCCTTGCTTCTTTAGCTGGACAATTTCCTGCGTGAGCCAGTCGCCACCGCGTGGCCGGGCCATAATTCCCAGCTTGGCGGTATTGTTGAACTGGTGTAGCCAATAGATTTTTGTATACATAGGATTGAATGCTATTAATTGGCAGACTTGTGCTCTACGATTTATCGTCCTGCAACCAAACTACCTTTTGCTCAGAAGTATGTTCCTTACCGATAATGTCACGGTACAGGTCCGGCCGCCGGGCTTTGAGGTACCGGTGGCCACCTGCCTGGGTGAGCTTTTCTGGCGTGAGGGTGGCAGTTACAATATCATCACCTAATGTACGGCATTCTGCAACCACATCTCCAAACGGATCGATGATCATGGAGCAGCCGTTTTTCAACTGATCATCGTCCATGCCGATAGGGTTGGAGAAAACGACGTAGATCGCATTGTCGTAGGCGCGGGCTGGTAACCACTTCATGAGCCAGTCGCGGCCTTTCATGCCATCAAATTCCAATCGGAGAGAAGTGGGATCGGCTTCGCGGTTTTGCCAAAGCGCGGGATCAACAAAGCCCGCGCCTGGACGGGTGGAAGGAGTGCACATCGTTACGTGAGGCATGAAGATAACCTGTGCACCCAGGAGCGTGGTAGCTCTTACATTTTCAATGATGTTGTTGTCGTAGCAGATCAGGATGCCGCATTTCCAGCCATACAGGTCGAATACGCAGTATTGATCGCCAGGTATAAGGTAGGGATTGATGAAAGGGTGCAGCTTGCGGTATTTTGCAATGAGGCCATTTTTATCAACACATACATATGCTTTGAAAAGATTATCCTGTTTGTCTTTTTCAAACAGGCCGGCAAGTACGGTGATATTGTGCTTCGCTGCAACGGCCTGCAATTGTTTAATGCTTGCTCCATCGGGAATGGGCTCTGCAATGGCCAGCATTTGATCTTTGGTAAGCTGACGGGCAAAAGTGTAACCGGTAATGGAGCATTCATGGAATGCAATTACATTGGCGCCCTGCGCTGCGGCTTTTTGCGCCAGTTGGTCTATGACGGAAAGGTTGTAGGCTTTGTCACCGCTTTTATTTTCGAATTGGGCAGTAGCTATTTTTAAGTTGTTCATGGCTGTGAAAGATTAGTAAGCAAATGTATCATTGATTTGTGACCAACAAACTACCTCCTGTGTTTTAATGATTTTTTATGATAACGACCGCCGGGTAATGACGAGAAAGAAGGGAACCAATGTGAGAATAAGAAGAGGGAGGCAAAAAAGCGCACTGATATGTATTCCGCTATGGAGGGCTGCATCATTTGTAAAATAATAAATGCTCATCCATAAGAAAAGCAACCCGGTTATATGCAGTGCTAATTTGCTTTTCTTGTTTTCGCCTTTGAGTAGCATAGATAGAACAAGAGCTATTTGCCCCAACAGGCTACTTATTGCAACGGCATGCCATGAATCTTTAAAGGGTGATAGCAAAGATGTATGGAGCCTTGCTTCTCCAAGATTAAATAATCCGGAAATTTCTATGATCCCTATAATGCCTACACCATGCCCGGCTCCTATTACAATAAAGAAGTGAGCGACGATCGTCCATATTATAAGTTGATTGTTGCTGCGGATCATGAGAGACAAAAGGTATTTGTATCCTGTTGTTAATTGCAATGTGTATTACCAGGGCGTTCCCTGCAGATCAATGGTTGCAGGGGCAACCGGCTTATGAAGACTGAGCAACATGATGTTGGCAGCCCAGCGTTTTCTGCCGGAAGGTTGATCAAAATAGACCTCACTGTCCACTGTGTACCATCCCAGCCGTTGGTAGAAGGGAATCATTGCATCAGCACAAAGCAGCAGTGCGTAATCAGTCCGTAGTTCGTCAAAGATGAACGATGTAGTATCGTTTAATAGTTTAGTGCAATAGCCTTGCCCTCTGAATGCTGCTGGTGTGATGACATTATTGATACCAGCTACCTTACAGCTTTTGCCATCCATCAGTATATAGCGCTCGATAATATTGTAAAATGATACGATCGTATCTCCTTCTTTGTATAGGATTGTCCAGTCAGGTGATGCCCAGGCGGTTTCCTGCACGATAGGAATATGCCCAAACTCGGCATGTATATAATCGTTGAGTAGTTGCCGGACATCATCCGGAAGCTGGCTGTATGGCGAAAGCTGGATCATTACTATGAAGATAGGTTAATTCGGGTAGGGGGCACCGCCACCAAACAAAAAAAGCATCCACTTGCGTGAATGCTTTTTATAATATTATAACTGAAATTAGGATTATGCGTCCTTACCGTGGCAGTTCTTGAACTTCTTGCCGCTACCGCAAGGGCAAGGATCGTTGCGGCCAACCTTGGGGCCTACACGTACCGGCTCCTGCTTTACAGGTGGTGCGGAAGGATCGTAATAATCGTTCTCATTAGCTGCATAGTCATCACCACGACGATCGATCTCTTCCTTATTGGCCTGCATGCGGCTCATATCGGTCTTTTCTTCACGTCCTTCTCTGATCTGCTGGGGATTCTGTTGCTCTACCGGGATGTTGGCGTGGCACAGGAAGCTGATGATGTCTTTATTTACATCACTGTCCATACGCTTGAACAGGTCGAAGGCTGTGATCTTGTAGATCACGAGCGGGTCTTTCTGCTCCAGGTAAGCGGTTTGTACGCTTTGCTTCAGATCGTCCATGGCACGCAGGTGCTCTTTCCAGGCATCGTCGATGATGGCCAATGTGATCTGGCGTTCCAGTGCGTTGGTCAGCTCACGGCCGTTGGTATCGACGGTCTTGTTGAGGTTGGCCAATACCTGCATGCCTTTCTTACCATCTGTGAATGGCACCACTACGTTTTCGATGTGGTTACCCTGTGTGGTACGTATATTCTTGAATACCGGCACAGCCTGTTGCTGTACGTCGGCCAGTTTGCGTTGGTAACGGGCAATAGCTTCGGCATACAGCTGGTCGGCCAGTTGATTGGGGTTGCCTTTGCTGAACTCATCTGCTGTGATGGCGCTGTCGATTCCGAAGTTTACGATGGCGGCCATCTTGAAGCCTTCATAATCGTTTTGCTCCTGGAATGAACTGATCAATCCTTCTGCTACAATGTAGAAGGCATTATCGAGGTCGAGGGCCAGACGATCTCCAAACAGGGCGTGGTTACGTTTCTTGTAGATCACGTTCCGCTGTTTGTTCATCACGTCATCATATTCCAGCAGGCGCTTACGAATGCCGAAGTTGTTTTCTTCTACTTTCTTTTGTGCGCGCTCGATGCTCTTGGTCACCATACTGTGCTGGATCACTTCGCCTTCTTTGTAACCGAAACGGTCCATGATAGAAGCGATACGCTCACTGCCGAATAAACGCATCAGTTCATCCTCCAGTGATACATAGAACTGAGTAGTGCCGGGGTCGCCCTGACGGCCTGCACGACCACGCAGCTGCCTGTCTACACGGCGGCTTTCGTGGCGTTCTGTACCGATGATAGCCAGACCGCCAGCTTCTTTAACGCCGGGTCCGAGCTTGATATCCGTACCACGACCGGCCATGTTGGTGGCGATGGTTACAGCGCCGGCCAAACCAGCTTCTGCTACCACCTGTGCTTCACGGGCGTGTTGCTTTGCATTCAATACATTGTGTGGGATCTTCTTGCCCGCCATCATCTTACTCAGTAATTCACTCACCTCTACGGAGGTAGTACCTACCAGTACGGGACGGCCTTCATTGCGCAGCTTTTCTATTTCATCTATAACAGCCTTGTACTTTTCACGCTTGGTTTTGTACACCAGATCCTCGTGGTCTTTACGGATGGCAGTTACGTTGGTTGGAATAGTCACTACATCCAGCTTGTAGATGTCCCAAAGCTCACCGGCTTCGGTGATGGCTGTACCGGTCATACCGGCCAGCTTGTGGTACATACGGAAGTAGTTCTGTAAGGTGATGGTAGCGTAGGTTTGTGTAGCCGCTTCGATCTTCACATTTTCCTTCGCTTCAATCGCCTGGTGCAAACCATCGCTGTAACGGCGTCCATCGAGGATACGGCCCGTTTGCTCGTCCACGATCTTTACCTGACCATCCATTACCACGTACTCTATATCCTTATCAAATAAAGTATAGGCTTTCAACAACTGTTGTACCGTGTGGATACGGTCGGCCTTGATGGTATAGTCGTTCAGAACAGCTTCTTTGCGTTGCAGCTTTTCTTCGCTGTCCAACTCTTCTTTTTCAATCTCTGCCAGTTGAACGCCAATATCCGGCAGCACAAAGAACTCAGGGTCTTCTCCTGATTTGGTGATGGCCTGGATACCTTTATCGGTCAGTTCTACCTGGTTGTTCTTTTCGTCGATATGGAAAAACAGTTCCTGGTCTACCATCGGCATTTGCTTTTGCTGGTCGGCCAGGTAATAATTCTCTGATTTCTGGAGTTTAACGCGTACGCCTGGTTCGCTCAGGAACTTGATCAGGGCGCTGTTTTTGGGTAAGCCACGGTAGGCGCGCATCAGGGCCAGACCACCGCTCTTGGGTTCGTCGTCGCCTTCTGCAAATAACTTCTTGGCTTCGTTCAGGTATTTGTTGGTAACCTGTTTCTGCATACCTACCAGTGCATCTACCCGGCTTTTCAGGATATGGTATTGCTGGTCGTCGCCACGGGGTACTGGTCCTGAGATGATCAGGGGAGTACGGGCGTCGTCGATCAGTACGCTATCCACCTCATCGACCATAGCAAAGTGATGTTTGCGTTGTACCATTTCTTCGGGAGTGTGCACCATGTTATCACGCAGGTAGTCGAAACCAAACTCGTTGTTGGTACCGTACGTGATATCGGCCTGATAAGCCTTGCGGCGGTCGGCGCTATTGGGTTGGTGTCTATCGATACAATCTACTGTAAGTCCCAGCCATTCGAAAATAGTACCGTTCCATTCAGAGTCACGTTTGGCGAGGTAATCGTTCACCGTTACGATGTGCACGCCTTCGCCAGCCAGTGCATTTAAGTAGGCAGGGAGGGTAGACACCAGGGTCTTACCTTCACCCGTGGCCATTTCAGAGATCTTGCCTTCATGGAGTACGGTACCGCCGATCAGCTGTACATCGTAGTGCACCATGTTCCAGGTAATGGGCGTGCCGCCGGCATTCCATGTATTTTTAAAGATGACTTGATCTCCTTCAATGCGGATATATTCTTTCTTTACGCTCAGATCGCGGTCGAGCTGGGTAGCAGTAGCTACGATCTCGGCATTTTCTTTGAAGCGGCGGGCTGTTTCCTTGATCACGGCAAAAGCTTCCGGCAATATCTGTTTCAAGACTTCTTCGATCTGCTTATCCCGGTCTTTGATCAGCTTGTCAACTTCCTGGTAAATGGCGTCTTTGCCGGTGATGTCGCTGACAGGTAATTCTTCAGCCTGCTTATTCAGCCCGGCAATCTCTTCATCGATCTTTTGCAGGTGGGCTTTTATACGTTGGCGGAATTCCTGTGTTTTATTCCTTAACTGGTCATTGCTCAGTGACTGGTAGGCAGCAAAGTGTTGATTGATCTGCAGCACAATGGGCTGGATACTTTTAATATCCTTCTCCGATTTACTGCCTCCGAACATTTTCGATAAAAAACCTAACATGATTATAAGCTGGTTGAATGATTTAATCAAAATTAGCGCTCACCGATCCCTGCCGATCCATACGGGCACAGGGCTTTATAAGCAACTGCGGAACCTGTGGGCTATTACTGTTGTCAAAAAAGGTGCTATAGTTTGATAACGAGCCAATTTGACAGGACGTCAAAGGTAAGGAAAAGCGGTGGGAGTGAAAGCTTCCGGTGAAGCAGGGGAGTCATATAAAATCAATAAAGACGCCTGTTTATGACAGACAAAATAAATAAGGAACAACTAACCGGGCAGTTTATGCAGCCGGTTCATTTTACAGGTTATACAAAGTTGTAAAATAAATAATGTATATATATAAAGACTCCTGTTAAATTTCCTGGTCGTTTTAGGGTCAGGTTTTCTGTAAAAGCCTGGAGAATCGTGGAAAAATAAGCTAACATGCCTTCAGATGCGCCAGCTTAGCATAATAAGTAGGAATTAAGGTGTAGTGTGGGGCAAAAAGGCAGGTCGCCGAGGACCCGCCTGGGTTTCAAGATGCTTCAAAACGTCATGAGCCACTCCTGTATAGACCGGATAATCATTTCAGGATCTTCTTCCTGAGGAAAATGTCCGGAACCGGGCAGTTTGACCACCTGGGCCTGCGGAAAGCCGGATAAAAATTTCGTCAAGTAAGATGGCTTGATAATAGGGTCTTTCATGCCCCAGATCAACAGGATTGGCTTATGACTGATTGTCGATTTCTTTTGCCAAAGTGTTTCAAACCAATCCTGGTCATAAAGCAGTGACCGGGCAAAGGCCAGTGTCCCATTACGTTGGCTGCTATTTGCAAAAGGCTTCGTGTATTGTTTCAACAAAGACTTCGATATTTTTTTGTCGCCGAAAGACTTCGGTAATATAAACCGCGGAGAAAAGTTTAAGTAGCGGAACAAAAATGGAAGAAGGGGGCTTTTCAATATTTTACTGGTTTTTATGAAATCAGGATCTGCTTTACTGCTCCATAACCATGAGTTGAGAATGACAATGCCCGTAATTCTATCGGGATGTTGCATGGCTACATTCAAACCGATTGGGCCACCAAAATCATGTACCACCAGCGTAATATTCCGGAGGTTTTCAGCAAGAATGAATTTTTCCAGGGTGGCGCTGTGGTTTTGAGTGGAATAATCATAGTGCTCAGGCTTATCTGACAGGCCAAAACCCATGTGATCAATAGCTATGCAACGATGTTGGCTGCTAAGCACTTTTATGATGTACCGGTATTCGAAACTCCAGGAAGGAGTGCCATGCACAAATAAAATCGGAAATCCCTGCCCTTCGTCGATATAATGAAGTTTATGTCCATTTACTTCAAAATAATGAGGCGTAAACGGATAAGCGGTTTTGTCTAACCAATGGGTGTTCATGACATAAATTTGTTGGCAAGTTCATCACCTGCCAACAAAAAAATCTTTGCCTGCACCAACATTTTTGTGCTATTTCTTATTTGATACAACTATCTCTTTTATTTCATTGCTGATCGGTTTCAGGCTGTTGAGGTACTTATAAAGGGCTTTCAGCTCATCGTCACTCATGCGGGAGAATGAAGGCCAGGGCATGGGGCTGTGCGGGATGACCCTTCCCTGACGGAATCTTTGGATGAATTGTTCCTGCGACCAGCCATATAGCCTGCCGGATGGGGAGGGCGTAAGGTTTGGGGTGAGGATCGAGTAGTTTTCCGGGTCTACGGCCGATTCCATTTTAAGGCCACCGGCAAACTCGGGCCCAATGGCGGCGCCGGTCATCATATCCCGGTTGGTATGGCAGCCCACGCAATTGGCCACGCTGTTGGCGATGTATTTACCATAAGTCGCGGTGGTATCACGGGGAATACTTTTGGGCACTTCGCCACTGGGGCCTACCGGCTTGATGAGAAAGGCGTTCACTACTTTACCCATTGCAAATATCTCATGGTCGGGTACTTTGTGTTTTACGGGTTGCTGGCTGCGCAGGAATGAAATGACGGCAGTGAGGTCTTCATCGGTCATATCATGAAAAGGCATGAAGTTGAGTCCGGCCGTACCGTCGGGCCTTACACCGTAGCGCAGCATGCGGGCAATTTCTTTGTCGGTCAATTTACCGATGCCTGTTTCCATATCGGGTGTGATGTTGCGAACATAGATATTGGCAATGGGCAATTTGAAAGGCATACCGCCGGAGAGGGCTACTTCCTGACCTTTCAGCATCAGCTCGCGTGAGTTGGGGTCGCCGTGACAATCAGCACAATGGCCGGGGCCATAGGCGAGGTACCTGCCGCGGGCAATAATGCTGCTGTCTGTTGATGCCTTGAGATCGGGGTAGGGGGCTTCGAATTGCAGGTTCTGCCTGAATGATACGGTAATTATCAGAATGATGATCAGCGTGGCAATAGCGATCCCTGTCCATTTAAGGACTTTGATGATCTTCTTAATCATGTTGTTTGTTTTAGATGGCTGTTACGGGTTATATGGTAAAGATCAGTGACGCAAATCTTGCAATTAAACAGGCGTTGTGAAAGTGGAAGGAGTATGGATTGAGAAATGTGCGTGGTGAGTTGTGAGGGGTTTTTAATAAGATTTAATGTCGGCTCAACACTTTATCTATAAAAATATTTGGCGGAATGATAAAATAGTTAGTATTTTTGATGCTAAAATTATTAGTCTATGGCAATAGCTGGTAAAAACCTGAAATATCTCCGCAAGCTAAGAGGCTGGACCCAGGAAGAGTTTTCTACTAAACTCGGTATCAAACGTTCTTTACTGGGCGCCTACGAAGAAGAAAGGGCTGATCCGCGTATTGAAGTGTTGGAGCAAGTGGGTGAAATGTTCAAGCTCTCATTGGATGAGTTGCTGCTGAAAGACCTCGGAGATGCGAAAGGCAATTACCTGGCCAAGAGACGTGCTCAAAAGATGGCTACCGGCTCCGCAGAAATACAACTGGTGCCTGTAAAAGCGGCGGCCGGCTACCTTGCTGGTTATGCAGACCCTGAGTTCCTCGATGAACTGAATACTTTTACCCTTCCCATGCTGGCGCCGGGCTCTTACAGAGCTTTTGAAATTGTGGGAGATTCTATGTTGCCTACACCAAGCGGTTCTGTGATTGTAGGAGAGAAGGTGGATGATGTGGAAGAAATAAGGAACAACAACACATATATTGTTATTTCCCGTAATGAGGGTATTGTATATAAAAGGGTGTTGAAAAATACACGTGCCAGGAATAAGTTTACCCTGATCAGTGATAACGTGGCTTATCAGCCTTACAATATCAATGCAGAAGATGTGATCGAGTTGTGGAAGGCTACGATGGTGATCAGCAAAGCCAATACCCAACAGCGTTGGGATGTGAATCAGTTGGCCAGTGTAGTAAGTGATCTGCAGGAGCAGGTAAGCAAACTGAAGAAGAAGAAAGCCAATTAAAGCGAATTAATACGGACGGTTCACCTGGATTTATGTTATTGACATTAGGTTGACAGTTCTGTTTGTTGAAGACCAGCACAAGTCGCATGTCAATTTTGGGCAAGCCAAATAATCAATGATTGTTAATTATTGATTATTTGGCTTCGTCTTTTTGGGTCTCATCCATGCTTCAGGTAAGGGTAATCCATGCATCGGGTATCGGTAAATAGTGCTAAAAATAAATATCCAGCGCAGATCGGAAAGTGTTGCAGTGAGCTTCTACGATCGTCTTTACGTCGGGGGAATAACCACCGCCCATCGCTACAGTGCATGGGATGCGATGTTGGCGAAGCAGTGAAAAAACGATTTCATCTCTCTTACGACAACCGGGCAGGGTGACTTTCAACTTGCCGAACCTATCTGTTTCCAATATGTCTACGCCTGAGAGGAAGAATGCAAAGTCTGGTTGCAGTTGTGTGATCAGCGTCTGCAGCGTGTTTTCCAATAGTGGTAAATAAATAGTATCGTTGGTGCCATCTTTCAACGCTATATCGAGGTCACTGCGTTCTTTGTGGAAAGGGTAGTTGTGGTCGCCATGCATGCTGAAGGTGAATACACGTGGTTCGTTTTCAAACAGCCGGGCAGTGCCATTACCCTGGTGTACGTCGAGGTCGATGATCAATATATTATTTGCCAGCTTTTTGTGGAGCAGGTAATTGGCGGCTATCGCAAAATCATTCAGCAAACAAAAGCCTTCTCCGCGATCGGCAAAGGCATGGTGCGTGCCGCCGGCTACGTTCATCGCCACACCATATTCCATTGCGTAATGACAGCAATCGATCGTGCCTTGTGCGATCACCAGTTCGCGCTGTGTTAATGCAGGGGATTGCGGAAAGCCGATGTGTCGTTGCTCTTTGGCAGAGAGTGTTTGCTGGTGTAGTTTTTCGAGATAGGCCGCATCATGTGTCCACAACACTATTTCATCCGGGCAGGGCGTTGGTGCAACCAAATTGTGAGTGGTAATACTTCCTTCATATAGCAACTGTTCCGGGATGAGTTCATACTTCAGCATCGGGAAACGGTGGCCTTCGGGCAACGGGTGAGCGTAGATAGGATCATAGGCGATCTTCAATTGTGCAGCACTCATTGCAATTGGATGATCTGTTTGTTTACGATCGCAAATACGTTTTCATCGGCGGCGGGGTTGATCATGGCCAAGCCGGTAAACTGGCCAAAGGCTGGCAGCACGCAAAAGCTTCTGGTGAAATAGAAACAAGGGAAGGAAAGTGATTGCCTGCCTTTGCCGCTGATGCAGATGCCGGGGTGTAGGTGTCCGGAAAAATAATAGTCTGTTCCGGTATAGTTCATTTGCTCCGGCAGCAGGTCGTGTATAAAATGGAAATGATTGTCGATGCTCAGGGATTCTTCTATCACTTCGATGGCAGCTTCCTGGTACCACTGATCGTGCAGGATATCGTGGTTGCCTCTTACCAATCGGATCGGCAGGTCGGCAAGATCATGACGCCATCTTTTAAATAACTCCAGTTCTTTATTCTGGTGACTGTGGAATAGATCACCCACCACAATGAGTTGTTTCGGCTGGAAATATTGTAATTGACTTACCAGCCGTTGAAGATCATTCTTGTAAACGGTTTGTGGAACGGGTATGCCATGTTTGCGGAAGTGCCCCGATTTGCCAAAATGGAGATCCGAAACGATCAGTGCTTTTTCTTCCTCCCAGAAAACACAACGGTCGGGCGAAAGCCAGAACTGGTGCTGAAGTAATTTATGTGCAACGGGTACCTGCATGAATGGACGGCAAAGTTAGGAAAAAGCTGGTTCTGGTTGCTTATCTGGTACATTGGATATTACTAACAATCCATCCGGATATTGATTACGTATTTTATGTGTCAATCCAGCCAACAAGCCCTTGAGGTTAAAACTTTACAAAATTTGTAAAGTTTATTATCTTTGTATGGAAATTACAGAGCTTGCGACCGGCTGCAAAAGGAAAGTAATAATTAGTACTGTAGAAGAGGATGATTTTAAGGTGCTTGTTAAAAAACAGTATTCTTTTGATTGGAAATCATTCAAAGGTAAGTTGGCTATTTTCAAATTGTGCCTTGAAGATGAGCCGGATAAAATATTGGGCGTTGTTGGTATAGTAGATGTGCCAGATGAAATGAGGATAGAGATCAAGCTTATTGCCAACTCTAAGGAAAATGTAGGGAAGAAAAAGCATTATGAAGGTATAGCTGGTTATCTGATTGCCTTTGTAGGTAAAATGGCTTCAGATAAATATAAGAGATACGCTTGTGTTTCCTTGATTCCTAAGACTGAATTAATTGCCCACTATACGAACAAGTTTCACATGGTATATGCAGGCTGGCAATTGTATCTGGAAGGAGACTTATTAAGGCGCTTACTTAAAGAATACGATTTATGAAAAAGAAAAAGGACCTTTTCAGTCAGCTTCGCAGTAAATATACTCTGGAAGAAATAGCTGATGCTTTTGTTTTTCCTGTAGAGCTAACACCAGAGCAGCAAAAAGAAGCTAAGGAAGAATTGGCCAAGGCAAGAATGAAAGGACAGGAGGAAATGACTGAAGAAGTTCGAATTGACCTTGAGCTTTTTGGTTTGAAATTTAGGATGGAACAATATTTACAAGGAAAGATTTTTGATCCTGCTAAAACCTTTGGTTCTTTTCTCAGCGAATATATTGAAGTATTTGAGGCAAAACGGAAAGACTTTGCCGAACAGATTAGTATAGATGAAACCTTGTTAAGCCAGCTTATCAATGAACATCGTATGCCGCCCGAATATGTGTTGATAAGACTTGAGATACATTCAAATAACATTATCCCTGCCAATTATTGGTACAAGTTGGTGGAAAAGCAAAAGGAGCATGAGCTTATACATGACAAATCACTACGCAAAAGAGAAATTAAATATGTTCACAGAATAAGTGCATGAATTGTTGGGCTCTTACTTCACCGCTGCAATCTCTGCTTTTAGTTGCTTCGCCCATTCGACCAGCATTTCCTTCTCTTCTTCAGTCAATTTGGCATCGCTATGCATCCAGGTGTAGCTGTCAAGTGGCATTTCATTATTTTCGATGACTTCGATGATCTCTTCCATGGCGTGGTCCTGATCTTTGGGTTTATAGGTGCCAAACTCACTAAAATTTAAATTGCGCTTGCCATCGTCTACATGATCCTGCATCCACCAACCCAATGGCTGTACATTGGTATACCAGGGATAAATAGTATTGTTGGTATGACAATCGTTGCAGGCGCGTTTAAGAATACCGCTTATTTCCGGAGAGACATAATAGAGTTGACTGATGTCATTGTTTGTAATGGCTGTTGACTCGTTACGGGTGGGCCGGATAAATTGTATGCCTGTAATGATAAGCAGTAGTATCCATAATATTTTCTTCTTCATACGGCTCTTTTTAGGTTCGGTGTGAGCCAGGGGCTCACCAACAGACGTCACCAGCCAGCGGCTGGCAACTGGAGTTAAGGTGCCTCAATTTAATGAATCCGGTTAAATCGGGGGAATAGCTTTACACCATTAGTTGGATTTACTTGCCCAATTGCATTTGCATCTTCTTGACGCGGTCTTCCAGTTTTTCGGAAGTGAGGTTTTCGCGCATGCTGTCGACCTTGATGGGAAAGCAGAAAGGTGTTAATCTTTCGGGGAAGGTGAGTATGATGTTGGATTGCTGTATACGCTCCAGCATGTTGCGCAGGCGCACTTCTTCCATTTGCTGGTCCAGCACTTCCTGGTAAGCCTGGCGCAGCAACAAATTGTTGGGCTCGTATTCAGAAAATACATTGAATAATAAGGATGCAGAGGATTGCAGGTGTCTTGCTTTCTTTTGTTCGCCGGGATATCCCTGGAAAATGAGCCCGCCAATAACAGCTATATCCCGAAACTTGCGTTTTGCCATTTCGGTGGCATTCACGCTTCGCTGGATATCAGCCAGCAGATCATCGGGAGTAAACAGGTCATACACGTTGGTGTCATCCACTGGTACAGGCTGATCGCTCAACAGCTCAAAACCATAATCATTCATGGCAAAGGAAAACGTAATGGGCCTGATCTTACTGATGCGGTAGGCCAGTATGGCGGCCATGGCTTCATGCACCAGCCTGCCTTCAAAGGGGAATACAAACAAGTGAAAGCCGTCCTTGGTTTCTATTTGTTCGATCAGTAGCTCATTGGCCTGGGGCACATGGGAAAGTGACTGCTGCAACCGGAACAGTGGTTGTAACACTTCCAGTTCAATATCTCTATCTTCCCGTGGATCGTTGACTATCGCTTCATTGAACTTCTCGCGCAGCTTTTTCCCAAGGTTGGCCGACAAAGGCATCCGGCCTCCCTGCCAGCTGGGTACAATGGATTTGGTAGCATTGGATTTACGTACCAGCGCTGTCATGTCTTTGATCATGACCAACTCCAGGTTCCGTCCTGCCAGTGTAAACACCTCACCTGGCTGTAGGCGCGAAACGAACCATTCTTCTATAACGCCGATGAAACCACCGCTTATGAATTTTACTTTCATCATCGACTCGCTCACGATGGTGCCAATGTGCAAGCGGTGACGCATGGCAATGCGCCGGCTGGTAATGCGGTGCAGGCCATCTATGACTTCGATCTTTTTGTAATCATCATATTGCTGTAATGCAGTGCCGCCGGCCGTTACAAAATGGATGATGTTTGCCCAGTCATCGGGTGAAAGGTCGCGGTAGCAATAGGTAGCAATGATCTCCGGGTACAACGTGTCGGGGTTGAAGCCATCGGAGATAGCCAGCGTGCCGAGGAACTGTATCAATACATCGTAGCATAGCAACATGGGGTCGCGGCTTTCGATAAAGTTTTCTTCAATAGCTGACTTCAGGGCTGCTGCTTCCACCAGTTCCAGGGAGTGGGTGGGCAGGAAATATATTTTGCTTACTTCTCCGGGTTGGTGACCGCTACGTCCGGCTCTTTGCAGGAAGCGGGCTACGCCTTTGGGTGAACCTACCTGTATCACCGTCTCCACCGGACGGAAATCGACGCCGAGGTCGAGGCTGGCTGTGCACACTACTGCTTTCAGCTTACCGCTGTGCAGGTTTTCTTCTACCCATATCCGCAATTGCTGTTCTATGCTGCCGTGGTGCAATGCAATGGCGCCAGCCAGTTCGGGCGCTTCGTTAAGTAAAGTTTGGTACCAGCGCTCACTCATGCCACGCGTATTGATGAAGATGAGTGTGGTACGGCTGTTGTTGATAATAGGTATTACTTTATGCGCCAGTTTGATGCCGAGATGACCTGCCCAGGGATATTGTTCTATTTCATCGGGTATGATGGATTCGATCGCTACTTTTTTACGCAGCTTGGCTTTTACGGTAGCTCCTTTTCCGCCAACTGGCGATAACAATACATCCTGTGCTTCATCGAGATTACCAATGGTGGCGCTGATGCCCCACACAGCGCAGTGAGTGTTGTAATGGGCCTGTTGTACATGTACGATCCTCGTAATGGCCAATTCTACCTGTACGCCACGTTTACTGCCAATCAGTTCATGCCATTCATCGATGGCTATTATTTTGAGTGACTTAAAGACTTCTGCATATCCTTTTTGCGCCAGCAACAGGTGCAGGCTTTCAGGCGTGATCACCAGTGCTTCGGGCATTTGGCGTTTCTGCCGCTGCCGTTCGTTCACGTCGGTGTCGCCATTACGGATGCCTATTTTCCAGCTCATACCCAGTTCAGTGATCACTTCTTCCATTGCACGGGCAATGTCTTTTCCCAACGCACGCAGCGGCGTTACCCACAAGAGTTGTAAGCCGCTCTTCGATTTTGTTTTGTAATTGTTGGGATGCTGGTTGATGAAGTCGATCACGGCGCCAAGGAATACCGAGAACGTTTTCCCAAAGCCGGTAGGAGCATTTACCAGGCCACTTTTGCCATGTATGATGTGTTCCCAGGTTTCTTCCTGGAAAGAAAATGGGCGATGGCCTTTGTCTGCCAGCCATTGCTGAATGATCTTGTATCCTATGGTATCATGAAGTTCCAAATGCTATATCCTCTCATTCTATTCTAAAATTCTGATTCTCTCTGGCTCAAGGATAATAAATGAATACGCTTGCATTAATGTAATTATCTGTTGGGCGTTTTGCTCGAAATAATCTTTCAGGTCTTTCAAACGCATGTTACCCAATTTGACAAGAACAAGTTTGTAAGGTTCTTTTTTTGCGAGATAGGAGTAGTAAAAATCAGTATCCTTTGTAATAACTGCTCGTTGTTCTGCTATTGAAACAGCATTTATGGTTTTGTCTGAAGTTAAATTGCCTTCAACAAGTTCTGACGAATGGACAACATCATGATCTTTGAAAAAAGAAACTAAAGATTGTGGAAGGTGTGCATCTATCAGGAACTTCATGCAGCAGGTATCTCAATATCTTTAAATTTCATGGAAGCAGTTGCATAGGCGAGACATGCAAGAATATCTTCTCTTTGCAAGTCAGGAAACTCATTCAACACATCTTCTATTGTATCACCTCCTGCAAGATATTCCAGTATTGATTCAACTGTATACCTCATATTCCGGATAGTTGGTTTGCCATGCGAAACTTCAGGATTGATTGATATACGTGATAAAAGACTTTCCATTCTACACTTGTATGTTTATGTAAATAAAGGTACTAAAATAATTAGGAAAGTGCGAAGGTTGATGCAAACAAGTATTTAGAATATTAATAATCAAATTATTGCGGAGGATTATAATTTCTTCATATACTCAAGCACGGCCTTTCTTTCCTTATCGGTGAGGCGATCGCCGAAGGTATGGCCGGCGTTGGAATAACCGGGTTTGGTGGTGTTGTAGACATTTTTGCCAGGCTGCTCCTGTTTCTTATAAATCCATCCGACTTTTTCATAATCGTAAACGGGCTTGTCGAAGTTCCTTGACCAGTAGGTGGGCCGGAGGTCGCTGTTGAGCAGTGCTTCCAGAGTGGGTACCGAAGCGTTGTGCAGGTAAGGAGCAGTGGCCCAGATACCGTCCAGCGGCGGGGCAATATATCCATTGAATGGTTCCAGCCGTGCGGGATGATCGCCACGGGTAAACCAGCTTTTGTTGAACCACTCCACAAACTGTGGATTGGAGTAGTTGCTTTTGAACAGTAGTGAGTCAGTTTGGATGACTGCCGATGGGATCAATAAGTTGGGGAAGGTGGCTTCTGCTCCATATTTGCCATGGCATTTCGCGCAATTGTTGATGAACACTATTTCTCCGGCTGCTGCCAGCGTACTATCGATCGGACCTGGATATTTAGGTGGTTCGAGCGAATAGATATAAGCGAGCATATCCGGCATATGGGAATCTACTTCTGCCGATTCACTGGTGTCTGTCACCGTGAGCAGGTTGGAGGCGCCTAAGAATTTACCAAAATCACCTCTGCCAAATCCGTTGTAGAACATGGCGTTCTTCTTTTTCAATAGCCACCAGGCGGGTACATCAGTGGGGATTACATCTGATGGCAGCTCCAGGTAGGCGGAGTCATTCCATTTAAAAGTAACCGGATCGCGATGCGCCACCAGGATCGCTGCAAGCCGGTCGGCGGCATTGACGCCCTGCACATCTGTTTGCAGGTAGGGGCCTATAGCCTTTGCGACATTGATGAAGTTTTTGGATGCCTGGTACTTTTTAGGAGCAGTGAGTTTAAGCCACGATTCCATCATCTTCAGGTTCTTGATATTCATCTTATCGTTCTGCGTGAAATCGATGAACGTATTGCCCATGCCAATGTATAGCTTGTCCTCAAATACCTGTGCATGGCATTGCAGACAATTAGGCGCTACTACGATTTCTCCATTGGGAGCAGTGTTGGCAGTATACTCGTGTGGAAGGTTTTCATTCTTGCCATCTCTTTCCAGGAAGTTGCGCCGGTCTTTGCCGAGGCCCATTACAAAAGCACTGTAGGGAATGCCGCCTTTTACATAATCGCCGGTGGTGAGGTAGGTTAACCCTTTTTGTACGTCGCCGCCAAGGCGTTGGGTGCTGGGTGGGATAGGAACGGGATCATATTCACTGGATTCCTGTATCCAGGTGGTGAATGCAAAGCCGCTAATCAGCAGGATCAACAAAACAACATATTTCCTCATGTATCCCTCAGTTTCAGTCTTCAAGTTACTACATCCGGCGCGTTTTGATCAGTTAATATTGCGTCAATCTTACTGCTAAAAGAGTGCTTTAGCTCGTGGCTCGCAGCTATTTTCCATACAACTCCAGCATTTTTTTGAGGTCTTCTACCGTATTGATCTCCTCAGGCTTTTTGTCGGTGCGCCAGCGGCTGATGCGGGGAAAACGAAGCGCGACGCCCGATTTGTGCCGGTTGCTGGCCGCGATGCCTTCGAAGGCGATCTCGAATACCAGCTCCGGCTTGACGGTACGTACGGGGCCAAACTTTTCTATCGAGTTTCTTTTGACGAATGCATCTACCTGTGCAAATTCTTTATCGGTGAGGCCGGAATAGGCTTTTGTAAAGGTGACCAGTTTATCGCCGTCCTTTACAGCAAAGGTGTAATCGGTATACAGGTTGCTTCTTCTGCCCGCTCCTTTTTGCGCATACACCATTACCGCATCTATCGTAAGTGGATCGATCTTCCATTTCCACCAGTCGCCTCTTTTACGGCCAACGAGGTAAGCAGAAGACTTTCTTTTCAACATCAGGCCTTCACTGTTGATGTTGCGTGCCTGTTCACGAAGTTGGGTGAGCTGGTCCCAGCTATTGAAATCAACTATGGGTGAAAGCTGTATGAAAGGTAATTGTAAGTCGTTGATCAATATTTCCAATGCAGTTCTGCGCTCGCTCAATGATAAATGGCGTATGTCCTGCCCGCCCAGTTCAAGCAGGTCATAAGCAAACAAGCCGGCAGGTGCTTCCTGCAAATTCTTTTTGGTAACGTTCTTACGGCCGATGCGTGTTTGCAGCACGTTGAAGTTGAGTACCTGCCCGTCTCTGTAAGGCAGTATTTCGCCATCGATCACTACGCCGTCTGGCAGTTTTGCCTGTAGGGCGCTGAACTCGGGGAATTTCCCGGTGATCAGGTCTTCACCACGGCTCCATACAAAGAGTTGGTTATCGCGTTTGATGATCTGTCCGCGTATGCCGTCCCATTTCCACTCTGCCTGCCATTCGGCGGGCTCTCCCAAATTACTCACTTCTTCTTCGATAGCGTAGGCAAGGTAAAAAGGGTAGGGCTTTGAATAGTCGAACGAAATGTCCTGTTCGCTTAGCAGTTCTTCGAAGTTGGTAGTGGCCGGATCCCAGTTGCCGCTGATGCGATGGGCAATAACGCTGGGCTCCAGTTGCACAATTTTGGCCAGTGCATTTACCATCAGGCCCTGGGATACACCGACGCGAAAGGTGCTCGATAAGAGTTTATTAAATACAAACCGTTCTTTACTGGTAAGCTCATCCCATGATTGCAGGATAAATGTTTTCTTCTCCTGCTCATCGGCTTTTTCCAGTTGCAGGAATTGCTCAACATAATAGTGCAACGGCTTTCCGGCTGTTGCAGGCGTGTCTGCCCGTTCAGGTACCAGCAAGGCGATCGTTTCCGACAGATCGCCTACCGTGTGATAGGACTCTTCCAACAACCACAATGGCAGGTTAATGAGCTCAGCACACCAGGTTTGTAGCTGGGTAGAGTTAACAGTACGTCTTGGCCGGCGACCGCTGAATAAGGCTATTACCCACACTTTATCTTTTGGATCGGCATGCGTAAAGTAGTTGACCAATGCATCCAGCTTGTCGTTGGTCTTGGTGCTCATGCCCAATTGCTGCACCAGTTGTGCAAACAATTGCATGCCCCCTAAGGTGGGCGCTGTGATGGTATGGTTCCGTGTTTCAGCCAAAGTTTTTAATTCGTTCTGATTCGTATTACTCATCTGTCTTTTCAGGGTTTTCTACTGCTTCTTCCTCCTCTGCTCCAAACTCTGTTTTTACCTCTCCGGCAGCAATGCCCTGTTCATTCAGGTAGCGGCTGAATGCCGATTGAAAGCCGTGTGTCACAAATACTTTTTCTGCGCCGGTGGCTTTAACGGTTTCAAGTAATCCTTTCCAGTCTGCATGATCACTCAGTGCAAACCCTGCATCGGCATTTCTTCTGCGCTGGTGACCTCTTACCTGCATCCATCCGCTGCATATGCCTACGCTGTAGGGTGCAAAGCGTTTCATCCAGGGCGTGCCGTCAGCCGATGGTGGCGCTATCACTATATTTCCTTTGAATACTTCTTTGGGTAGTTCAGGTGTTACGCGTATCACTGCTGGCAACACATGGCCTGCCTGCGTAAGGACCTGGTGCGTATTCCAGATAGCGCCGTGTACAAAAATGTTTCCGGTCACTTCTGCTACGGCGTTCAATACACGTTGTGCTTTGCCCAGGCTGTAAGCGATCAGCACGGAGGTTTTGCCTGCGAGTTGATTGCTGTGTACCCAATGCCGGATATCACTGTAAATAGTTTCCTGTGGCTTCCAGTTGTAGATCGGTAATCCAAAAGTAGATTCGGTAATGAAGGTGTTGCAGCGTACAGGTTCAAAAGCGCCACTGATGCCGTCATCTTCTGTTTTGTAATCACCACTCACTACCCACACTTCTCCTTTGTATTCCACACGTACTTGTGAGGAACCAATGATATGTCCTGCAGGATGCAATGATACCTTCACTTCATTCATGTAGATGGGTTCGTTCCAGCCTATGCTTTGGTAATGATGATCACCCAATCGTAATTGCAACATGGGTTTGGTATCGTGGTGGCACAGGTAATATTGATTGCCGGGCCGGGCATGGTCACTATGGGCGTGGGTAATAATGGCTTTATCTACCGGCTTCCACGGGTCAATGTAAAACTGACCGGCCGGACAGTAAAGCCCTTTATCTGTAAATTCTATTACCTGCGCCATGACTCCCGGATTTATGCAATTTTAAGGCCCGATAATACTAAAGGTAAATAATGCAAGAGGATATATAGTTTATCCTCCCAATCCATTAAATCCTATAAATCCAGGTTCAGACTTAATAAACAGCTTTTACGAGGCCGTCGACCTTTTTAACGAAGTAGAGTTTTTTGTTCTCGAAGTAGTCCAGTGTCATGGTTTGTTTGTTGATCACCGGCTGGATATCAAACTGGGTGAAGAGTTTGTATTTCTTATCGCCCAGGCTGGAGCTTATGTTCTTGCCATATTGAGCAAGCAGGCGACCAAAATGGTAAGTGGTTTCATAACCACGGTATACCATATCAGAAGGACGGGAGTAGAAATTGACCCTGAAATGTTCCTGTACACCGACAGCCAGCGTGTCAGCCGGATTGATGTAGAAGGGGGTACTGTAATATACTTCTATGCCTTTGAAGACAGGCTTTTCAAAATCAAACTGGTCCCAGGTGGGCATACCCATTACGGTAGTGGTATAGCTGCTGCTCACTGCGGCCAGCTGCTGGCAAACCTGCTGACCAAAGAAGGCATCGAGGCTGGCCACCAGACAAACGTTTGTCTTGTTGCTGTCGAGGTAATCAGTGATGTCATCTGGTTTGAAGTTGTTTTCCAGCGTCACGTATTTCATTTTCAACGGCACGCCCATGGTCGATTTCTCTGCGTCGGTAAAATACGTCTTTAGAAGATCCTCGGTAGCTCCTTTCTTACGAAATACGACAATAGTCGATGTGGAGAAATTCTTTTGCAGGAATTTGTAAATGCCTGTACACTGCGTTGGCAGGGTAGAGTTCAGGAGGACGTAGTAGGGGTTGTTTTGTGCACCTGCTACGTTGGGCATGTTCACGTTGATGAAAGGTATGGTGTGAGAGGCTGCTATTTGTACCAGCAGGTTGGCCTCGTTGACATTCACGTGTCCTATCAGCAGGTCCATTTGCTTTATTTCCTCGCTTCGCAACACCTGCATCAGGGGACGACTGGTTGAGCGGGTATCATACACATGTATTTCCAGTTGCTGTCCTTCCTTTTCCATGGAATCAATCGCCAGTTGGGCGCCTTCCCAGAACTCGAGGCCCGGGTTGATGAACTTGGGGAAGCTTTTGGCATAACGATACTGGCCGGCGGCATCAAAAGCTGAATCAAGATACAGGGGGGCAAACAGGGCAATGTGGTGACGCCTGGACAGGGTATCGGACTGAGCAACTGTTACAGAATCCGTTTGTGAAAAAGAGATAGTCCATTGCAGCAGGGCGCAAATGGTAAGTACGATAAGCTGTCTATTCCTTTTCATGATGGTTCGTTATGAGGTGACCCTTCCACAATATCCTTAGGCGCAGTCAATAACGCGCTGCTATAGGCAGATATTTTGCTGTGTTACAAGGATTATGACCAAGACGGTTACTCCCACTCAATCGTTGCAGGGGGCTTACTGCTTATGTCGTATACCACCCTGTTAATTCCTTTAACATTATTGATAATATCATTCGAAATATGTGCCAGGAAATCATAAGGGAGGTGCGCCCAGTCTGCTGTCATACCATCAACTGATGTAACGGCGCGTAAGGCCACGGTGAACTCATAAGTCCGCTCATCGCCCATTACACCTACGCTTTTCACGGGGAGGAGGATAGCGCCTGCCTGCCACACCTGGTCATAAAGGTTGTGTTCTTTCAGTCCTTGTACGTAACGGTCGTCTGCTTCCTGCAGCAGTTGTACTTTATCGGGGGTGATCTCTCCAAGGATGCGGATGGCTAATCCGGGACCAGGGAAAGGATGACGATTTAATAAGTTGGCGGGGATGCCCAGTTCGGCACCCACACGGCGTACTTCATCTTTAAACAGGGAGCGGAGCGGCTCAACCAGTTCAAGGTGCATGATATCGGGCAGGCCACCCACGTTGTGGTGCGACTTGATGGTCACGGAAGGACCATGTACTGATACACTTTCGATGACATCGGGATAAATAGTGCCCTGTCCCAGTAATCCAACGCCTTCTACTTTCTTTGCTTCATCCTGGAAAACATCTATAAAGAGTCTGCCAATCACTTTGCGCTTGGCTTCCGGGTCTGTTTTATCTTTCAGTTCTCTGTAGAAGAGTTCTTTGGCATCAATGCCTTTTACATTCAGGCCAATGGAGGCATAGATATCGAGTACCTGCTGGAACTCGTTTTTGCGTAATACGCCGTTGTCTACAAATATGCCGTAGAGGCGGTCGCCAATGGCTTTGTGTATCAGCGTAGCGGCTACAGTGGAGTCAACACCGCCACTGAGTGCCATGATCACTTTACGGTCGCCAATCTGCTTTTTGAGGGCAGCTACTGTATCGGTGATGAAGTGAGCGGGTGTCCAGTCCTGGGAGCAACCGCATATATTAATGAGGAAGTTCTTCAGTATCTTTTTTCCTTCGATGGAATGGTATACTTCGGGGTGGAACTGTACGCAGTACAATGGCAGCCCGGTACCATTTTTCCTAAAGGCTGCATACGGAATGGAATCGGTAGTAGCCAATACTTCAAAACCGGAAGGAAGGTCCAACACGGAGTCAGCATGGCTCATCCAAACCTGGCTGTTATCGGTAACGTCTTTCAGTAGAATGTCATCTTGTGTTTTGGTCATCAGGGCGCGACCATACTCTCTTTTGTCACTACTGGCCACCCGTCCGCCATATTGCTTGGCGGTAAGTTGGGCACCATAGCAAACACCCAGTATAGGGAGCTTCTGGTGCAGGCTGTTTACGTCTACTAAAGGAGCGTTGGCGTCGTTTACCGAGAAGGGGGAACCCGATAAGATGATCCCTTTCAGGGAGGCGTCAAATTCAATTTTGTGATGGTAAGGAACAATTTCACAATATACGTTGGCCTCGCGGACGGCCCTGGCAATCAATTGAGTATACTGAC